>JAIOZL010000013.1 GCA_021740645.1 Bacteroidales bacterium | reverse complement strand
TCAAAGCCATTAATAAAATGTATGAAATAGTAATAGATAAACATAAAAGGTTTTTACTTAAGAATAATGAAACACAACAAAAAATTATTGAAATAGTAAACTCAAAGTTTTAAAATGGGTGTCCTATCCGGAAAACAGGTGATAATGTAAAGTGTTTTTCTTAATTGTTTGGTTTTGTAAAAATATACTGAATAAAACTTAAAAACATCACTGAATTCTACTAGATTAAAAAAATGGCAGAATTCTACTAGATATCCAGGTTATGTATATTTATAATACGCACTAATTCTGACTGTTAGGTTTAGACCAGTTCATTCTCAAGTGCCCATTTCACTAATCCGATGCTATTTTTTGCTCCTGATTTTGCCATTAAATTCGCCCGGTGTGTTTCCACAGTATGAAAACTAATCAACAATTTTTCTGAAATTTCCTGGCTGGAATATTCCATACACAAGAGGCTTAAAATTTCTTGTTCACGATCTGTTAATTTAATAAAGAGAGGATTTCTTTTATTTATTGGTTCACTTTTCCCAAGTATTTTATCTGACAAACGATCACTAAAATATTGGCGCCCATCAACAGCCGTTTTAATGGCCTCTACCAGTTCGTTTTTACCTGAGTCCTTTAGTAAATAGCCCGATGCTCCGTTTTTTATCATTTGCCTTATAAATCTTCTTTCATCATATTGCGAAATGGCAAGAATTTTAATTTCGGGATATTCACGGGCTACTATTTTTGTACATTCCAGACCATCTAATTCGGGCATATTAATATCCATTAAAATCACATCAACCCTTTTTCGTTTTAAAAATTTCAAAACATCATTCCCATTTAATACTCCCTTCACAACTTTAATCCATTCCACATCTTCAAGGGTTGTTTTAATTCCATCAATTAGTAGTTGATGATCATCTGCTATTAATACCCTGATCATTTTAAATGATTTTATTTTAATTATAGTAATTCAGCCATTAACAACCTGATTTTATCTATTAAACCGGTAAATGCAGTATAAAGGTAGTTCCTTTACCTGGACCACTTTCAACAGCCATTTCACCGCCAATAAATTGCACCCGTGATTTAATGCTTTGCAATCCTAGTGTTTGTTTACCCTCTTTATCCTTTGGTTCGAAGCCTTTACCATTATCACTATATTGGATATGCAAAATATTTGGTTGTAGATTTAGCACCAGCGAAATCTGATTAGCCTCTGCATGTTTAAGTGTATTATTCACCATTTCCTGTATAATACGATAAATCATAATTTCGACATTTTCAGGTAAACGATCTGCCCAGCCATTAACCAGTAATTCAGCGTTAATATTTTCACTGACATTTATTTCATCAAATAAATCTTCGATTGCTTCTACTAATCCAAGTTTTGTTAAAATGCCAGGCATCATATTATGAGATATTCTTCTTACATCAAGCGAAGCCATATCAAGAATACCTGTTGCTTTTTGCAGTAGTTCCGAGCTTTTAGGGTTTTTATCAATAAAATTAGTAAACTGCATTTTAACAGTAGATAATAAAACTCCTAAACCGTCGTGAAGCTCAATAGCTATCCTCTTCCGTTCTTCTTCCTGTCCGTCAACCAGCGCCTTTGCGGCCAGGGCTTTTGTTTCCAATTTCAACCGCGCAATTTCTTTTTCCTTTAATTCCTTTTCCTTTTTTACCTTTTGACGGCTAATAAGGAATAATAACAAAAGGATAATAATTATTGCTATACTGGTAGATAAGGTCAAATTCCTTTCAGCATTTTTCTTTTTTATCAGAATATCCTTTTCTAGTGTTTCATTCTTTAATGCTAAAATGCTTGCTTGTTTTTTTTCAATATTATACTTAATTTCTAATTCATTTATTGCCTCAGTTTTTCTTAAATTATAAATTGAATCAAATAGGGTTATATATTTAGTCTGATAATTATAGGCACTTTTGTAATCACCTATTCCTGCATATGTTTGGTATAAATTCGTATATGCCTCTAACTCATTATCCGTCATTTTGTAATCCCTGGCTAGTTGTAATATTGATTCATAAATTTTTAATGCCGTATCAATATTGTTATAACGATTCGCATAAAGAAAAGCGATATTAAACTTTGCTTTAAAAATGAAATTAACGTTTTTAGTGTGGTTTCCGATTGATAGGGCTTTTTGATAAGTCTCCATGGACTTATCATATTGTTGTAATGATTCATAAACATATGCTTTATTCAGATACAAATAAAAGCCAGCTTCTTCTAGAATTCCCATTTTTCTATAAATATCTATCGCCCTGTCGTAATAATTTAATGCAGAATCATTTTCGTTTATTCTGCCATAAATTAACCCAATACTATTTAAAACAAAAGCCCTGATTCGTAAGTCTTCTTTTTTAACAAAACGGTACGCTTCCTGGTAAAATTCCATCGCCTTTTTGTTTTCCTTTAAATCACTATAAATGTTCCCGGTATTTAGCAATGCCTTTGCGATACCGGTACTATCCCCCAACAGGGTAAAAATCTTATGTGATTCAATATAGTAATGTATGGCAGAATCATTTTGAGCCATCATATTAAAAACAATTGCTTTGCTATTGTATGCATTACCCAAATACTCAGTTTCACCTAACGGCTTTAAATATCGAATACTTTTTTCATACATTTTCATGGCAGGTTCTATATCATTCATATTTCGTAAAACTCTGCCTTTTTGATAATAGGCCCTGCCGGTGTATTTTAAGTTATTCGTATCACAAAACTGTATTGCTCTATCCGCAAAAATCGCAGACGAATCCATCAGATTCAAAATTTTGTATAATTCAGAACTTAAAATATTCGCATCTACCTTATATTTCCAGAATCCGATTTTCAAAGCCTTTTCCCTGGCCAGTTGACAATAATGAATCGCCTTATTTGGTTCAGTAGATAGATATACTTCGGAAATATTCATTAGAATTTCGAACTTAATACTGTCTTCCCTGCTCTCATTTAAGTCAGTTAACAATTGGATCACTTTTTTATTTTCAATCGCCAACATCCCTAAAGGGATAAATATGAAGAGTACTAAAATTCTTTTAAAAATAATCTGATTCACCTGTTATATATTTTATTCTACATTATTTGTACTATCTATTTTGTTTCCCAATTCTATTCCATTTGAATCTTTAAGAATGATATTTACAAAATGTACCTCTCCATCCCAGGCAATAATATTTTCATACTCCTCCTGCCTGGCTATTATTTGACTGCTATCAGAAACTACTGTATAGGAAATTGTTGTAGTTTCATCAACGGTATTTTGACGAGGGCCTGTAAGCTTTCTTCCCAGGGGAACCCAAACAATGAAACAGGACTTCAATTCTGCTGGTTCTGCTTCTTTCTTAAATAGGCACGAATAAGGTTGATAATCATTCATGGTAAAATAACTTAAAAGGTTTAACTAAAATTGATAACTCTAAAAATACAAAAAATTCAAAGTATTTCTAATTCAATCTGAACATTTTAATTTTAATTACTTAACAATCCACATTTTAACGGACCATTTATTAAGTCTCAGCAAACTGCCAGTGCAGGTAGTTAAGCAGTTCTTTTCAACTCTTCTTCATTTCGTCCCAATAGAAGAACATCCAATTTTTGTCCGGTTATTTCAGGACATTTATATATCCAGGTTTTTATTGGATTAACAAATTGAAGATTCGCTGTCTCCAAAAGAACTGAATGGAGTCTATCCAAATATATGGAGTGTGTTTCTACTATTGGAATATTAATCATATGGTAAATTGTTCCCTGATAAAACGTAACAAAAGGGATATACATCGACATCTCAATAAACATTAAGTTACAGTTTGGTAGTCCGTCTGCTACCCTAAAATGCAGCAGACGGACTTTAATTAGATGCTTTACTTCGGCCTTCTTATATTAGTTCAATATCTGAATTCTTTTCAGCGTTCACCTTTATTCCTTTAACCCAGGCAGGTAGTTGTTTAAACTTAAATACTACATCAACTTCCAATTCCACATTCATTTCGTTATTGCCAGTGGAGCCAAGAACAAAATCTAGCTCATAAATTCCATCTTTGGCAGGTTCTTTATTTTTATCGGAATTAACAAGAACAGGTGATAATAAGTTATTCAGGTTTGCAATCCCGGTAGCTTTTATAGCAAAAATTCCGGATTCAATCCCCTCTTTAATAACCTCAATATGTTTTACATACTTTACTTTTTCCATTACGATGCAATAATATAGCAAAAAAATCGAAAATTTATAGCTGAATTCTACCAGATAAAAAAAATGGCAGAATTCTACTAGATATAGAGATTCCTGCATATTTGTATTATTCTGAATTTCTGAACTTAATGCTTTTTCGTATTTTTACATCCGCATAAAAATTGAATAAAATGCTGTCGAAAAACAAAGAAAAAATCATTCGATCTCTTCCTATTTTGAAATACAGAAAGCAAACTGGCCTGTTTTTAGCTGAAGGGCCAAAAATTGTGGAAGAGTTATTGGAAAGTACTTTTGAAGTCAATTTTATTTGTGCAACTAGTGAATGGCTAAATTCAAAAAACAGCCTTGTTAAGAAATACGAATGTTTTGAAGTAACTCAAAACGAGCTTAACAAAATAAGTGCATTGAAAAACCCAAATCAGGTATTGGCAACATTTAAGATACCTGATAACAGTCCTATCCCAAATTTCAGCAATGAGTTAATTTTGGTCCTGGATAACATTCGTGATCCGGGAAACTTGGGCACCATTATTCGTTCAGCGGACTGGTTTGGGGTAAAAAATATTATATGTGCTAATACTTGTGTCGATCTTTATAATCCAAAGGTCGTTCAATCCACAATGGGATCAATCGCAAGGGTTGGGCTTTTTTATACCGATCTTATTGAATATTTTACTAAAGCTGCACTGCAAATGCCGGTATATGGGGCAGTATTAAATGGCGCTAATATGTATACTGCAGTGGACACCTCAACCGGTTACCTGATAATCGGGAATGAGTCAAATGGTATTTCAGATGGCTTATTACCTTTCATTACGAAAAAGCTTAGTATTCCTTCCTTTGTAAAACCTGACGGTTCACATGCAGAGTCCTTGAATGCCTCAGTTGCCACCGCTGTTTTGCTTGCAGAATTCAAAAGAAAAGAACACTCCAATTAGCTTTGTTTATTAAACATTTATCCTAAATTTGCGTTCTGTTTTTACGAACAAATGTTATAAAATGACAATTAAAGTAATACTTCTTTCGGTTCTGCTGCTTGGCCTTGCTGTGATGGGGATAGCTATTAAAATGTTCCTTCAAAAAGGGGGACAGTTTACCAAATCTTGCAGTAGCGTGGATACTTCAACCGGAAAAAGAATTGGATGTACGTGCGATAATCAGGGCGACGAGAAAAGTTGTGTGAATTATGAAAAACACCATGGAGTGCTAAAGGATTAGTTTTCTCCACAACAATTATTAATCCATCTCTTCCAATAAATATTTTTTCATTCCGGTGGTAGCATGTGTTTCAATATTACCTTCGTTACCAGAGTAGATAAAGTAAGCATCGAGAGATTTATCTTTTGCTAAAATCTCAATCGACTTTTCAAAACCCATTACCATAAATGCTGTAGCCCATCCATCTGCCATCCCGCAACTATCTGCAATAACAGACACACTAAGAATAGAATGTTGTACGGGATATCCGGTTTTTGGATCAATGGTGTGGGAGTATCGAACACCTTCTACTTCATAAAATTTACGATAATTGCCGGAGGTTGCCATAGCTTTATTTTTTAATTCAACGATAGCTTTTAAACCTTCGCCATATTGTGCATTATCCTTTGGCTTTTCAATCCCCACTTTCCATATCGACTTATCTGGTTTCATTCCTTTTGCCATAACTTCCCCACCAATATCAATAAGGTAATTTTTAATCCCATTTTTTTCAAGTAACTGGCCAATCAAATCAACTGAATATCCTTGTGCTATGGCATTAAAATCAAATTGAACGCGAGGATCCTTTTTCGTAATTTTATCGGCCTCAATTGTTACTTTATCAAATCCAACAAACTCAAGAATACTATCGACAATATGTTGGTCGACCTTCATTCTATCAGTAAAGCCAAAGCCCCAGGCATTTACCAGCGGTCCAATTGTAGGATCAAAAGCTCCACCGGATTTTTCGTAAATACTTTTCGACATTGAGAATAGAGCCTGAAATACCGGATCAGGTTTTACATCCGTAGCATTCCTATTGATCAATGATATAATTGAATTATCCACCCACATACTGGCAACCATATCGAAATCGGCCAGGGCCTGGTCGATCTCTTTTTGAAAATTCCTGTTATCATTATCAAAATAGGTTACCTGGTAATAGGTTCCCTGGGTTTCGCCATTAAATTTTACAGGCTCCTGATCAAGCATTTTATTGCAAGAACAGAAAACTATTGAAAGGAATACAATGAAATAAGGAATCTTTTTCATTTTGAAAATTTTTACAAATATACCAAGGAAATAATCAAATTGCGAGCGGGGATTTGTGAAGATATTAACCTGCTTGCAAAACTAAAAATAATAATGTGTGAATTTGAGACCCAATTAGGAATAACCACCTAAAACATATACCCCATACTTCCGGTTACATAAACAGTTGACCTTAAACCCGAATGGTAATAATAATTACTATTAATATCGTAATACCGAACTCCTACACCTACAACAAAAGAAACCCTGAAATTAGGGACAGGATTATACGACATTCCATTGTTAACTATTAATCTTCCGTAAAAAAACTCTTTGGTTTCTTCAATACGGGAACCATCAAAATAATTATAGTAGCTATCCTCATCCTGCCCCAGGCCAATATTCAATTCAGGGCCCATAAAATAGTTTACCCTGTGCTGTCCTGTCGGGTAAATGTTAAATCCAATTCCTGTGAAAAAAACATTATTGTAATCGCGCGATCCATAAGAACTCAGGTTATAGCCTATGGCAATCGGAATTTTAATACCAAGGTTGCCCGATTTGCTGATGTGTTCATAGGAAAATGAAAAATCGTTGTAAACCACATCAAAAATATGATAGGCAAAAGCATTGTGATTATAACTTTGATTTTTTACACCGCCTGTAAGGTCATCTATTTTGCCGTTTTCGAAAACAATTTTTTTTACTTTATTTTTTTTGATCACATAATCAGGACCATTTAAATTACTGTATTCTTTATACTTTATTTCTGATTTGCCAATCTCAGTAACTTTCGTAAGTATCTCCATTCCTGAATTAAGTAGGATGACATCCTGGCTGTAGACAAAGCTTACGGAAAAGCATATAGCTACCAATAGTATTTTAATAAATTGTTTTTGCATTTTGTCTTGTATTATTATTTACAATTTATCACTTTCATGATCTTTCTAAAACCGATATCCAAGCGTCAGGCTAAAATATAAACTTCCTTTGAAACCACCATCCACTTTCTCAGGGTAATCAAAATACCGCACCCCAAAACCAAAAACACCTGAAACGCAGAAATTCTCTGTGGGCATATAATGAAACCCGTTATTCAGCCAGGATTTTGCATAAACGTAATTATATTTTTTATTGTATGATGGGGGATTATGATAGTCATAGTAATGAACTTCTCTACTAGCAATTCCTAAAATGATTTCAGGGCCTATAAAAAAGGACCACCGTTTTTGTTTTTGCGGGTAATAATGAAAGCCAAACCCACTGTAAATATTCGGGGAGTATGCTTCCTGTCTTTCTCTTGAGGGATTAAACCCAACAGAATAGGGGATCAGAAATCCAAATTTTTGATTCCTGGATATCCTTTCATAGGAAACCGTAAATTCAGCATATAAAACATCAAACATATGGTAGGATAGGATATTCCGGCCCAAGGACATGGTATTCATTGAATTTAAGAAAGCTCTGGAAATGATTTTCTCCTGCCCGTTTTCAAATATTATTTTATCTACTTCTGATGTTTTAGCGATATACATTGGCCCGGTTAAAAAGTGAAAGTCCTTAAACTTTATCCTTGACGATGAAATTTCAATAACCTTTGCTTCTTTTATCTTCCCGTCTTTGAAAAATATTTTATCCTGGCCTAAAGCTGCGGAGCAAAGGGAAAATAGCAAAACCAACGAATAAATTAAGTGCTTCATTTGTAATTTTAAAACCTGGCCCCCATGTTTATTGAAAATATAAAAGAAGGTTTTATCCCGTCGATATCTGAATGATATGAATATTTTATCCCAAAACTTGCCACTGCACTTGCATAAAACCAGTTATTATGACTTAGGAGTAAACCATTATTTATAAGGGTTTTGAGGAATAAATAATTATCGTTTACATAATAGTAGGTTGGGTCGTAATTCCTGTAAACTGTGATGTAATTTGAATATTCTGCACTGCCTAATACGGCCTCTATCCCGGCAAAGTAACACCATTTATGATGGCCCACAGGATAGTAGTTCATACCTAAGCCCAAACAATATCGGTTGCGAAAATCATATTCAATCTTCCGGTTGCTGGGCAAATCAAAGGCAAGCCGGGTAAGGATCCCGATTTTGGCATCTTCTGAAATGAAACGGATATAGTCAATTTCGATTTCGTTAAATATGGCAAACTCAAAAATATCCATCGAAAGGATATTTCGTTTGACTGTTTCAATGGATTCAGTGCGATTTAAAACTTTTACTGAATCCTTAGGAAGATTATCGCTGGTAGCTTGGGCCAAAACAGGTAAATATCCGCTTATTAAAATTACTATTAAAAGATATTTCACGGTCCTATTATTGATCTAGCAAATAATAAATGCCTTCAGATTTAAAAGCGATTATCCTGGCATCTGAATAATAAATACCATTATCTCCATCCAGGTTTTCCCGGTAATATACATCTTCATAGGTTTGCCCATTGATTGTCATATTTTCCATAAAGAGAAAGTTAGCGTACTGCATATAGAGATCTTCGTTGTAATCGTCATAATGGCCCGGCAAGGCAATATTCATTGTGATGCTTCCGTACTGCACACTCAAAACATCAACCTGGATCCCATATTGGTGTTCAATATAGTATTTGTACCGCAAAAAAGGATGTCCATCAGCACTATAATTAATCTTTCTCCAGTTACCATAGTAGTAATAATGCACACCTTCATCACTATCAATAAATACCAGTTCGTATCCCGAATCATAGGAGTATATATCGAAAACAAGCTTATTCCCAAATGAATCGGAATATATCATTTGCTCCGTCGTTTCGTCCGGCATATACTTTTTATAATCATACTGAAATTCAAGGTCGTACTCCCGGTCCTGGTATGAGCAGGAAGAAAGCAGACCAATAATTGCAGCAAACAAAAGGGGGAGAATTTTACGATTATTTCGGAACATTGGGTTAAGATTTTAAACAAAATAAAAATACTGAAAATGTTGTACGGAATGAATATTAATAAGATTCCGAAAAAAAATCCCGGATTTCTCCGGGATCAGTAAATTATTTTAGAACTTTCGTTTTATCCGCCAAAGTCGTCGAAGGCGATCATTTCATCAGGAACACCCAGTTCGTCGAGCATTTTAAAACAGGCATCGTTCATCATAGGAGGTCCACAGAGATAGTATTCTATTTCTTCCGGTTCGGGATGGTTTTTTAGATAATTCTCATAAATTACCTGGTGGATAAAACCCGTATATCCATTCCAGTTATCTTCCGGCAAGGGTTCCGACAAACCAATATGGAATTTAAAATTGGGGTTATTTTTTTCAATGTCTTCAAATTGTTCCATATAAAACAATTCCCTTAATGAACGGCCTCCATACCAGAAGGTAGCTTTACGTTCCGTTTTTTTTGTATGAAATAAATCAAAAATATGTGAACGCATCGGGGCCATACCGGCACCACCACCAATAAACATCATCTCCTTTTTGGTGGGTTTGATAAAAAACTCTCCATAAGGGCCCGAAACCATTACCTTATCACCTGGCTTGCGGGAGAAAATATAAGATGAACAAATTCCCGGATTCACATTCATAAATGCATTTTTAGAGCGGTCCCAGGGTGGGGTGGCAATTCGGATATTCAGCATTACAATATTCCCTTCGGCAGGATGGTTGGCCATGGAATAGGCGCGATAGATCGGTTCAGGATTTTTCATTTTTAAATCCCACATTTTGAATTTATCCCAATCGCCACGGTAGTCCTGGTCTACTTCAATATCTTTACTAAAATCAACTGTTACCGGTGGTACATCAATTTGAATATAACCACCTGATTTGAAATCCAGGGATTCACCCTCGGGCAATTTAACCACAAATTCTTTTATAAATGTAGCCACATTTTTATTGGATACCACTTCACATTCCCATTTCTTAATACCGAATATTTCAGGTGGAATGCTGATTTTTAAGTCTTCTTTCACTTTTACCTGACAGCCCAACCTCCAGTCATTCATTTGCTCTTTGCGGGTAAAAAACCCGGTTTCGGTAGGTAAGATCGATCCTGCACCCTCATGCACCTGTACTTTACACATGGCACAGGTTCCACCTCCACCACAAGCTGAAGGGATAAATATCTTCTCAGATGAGAGGGTTGAAAGCAAGGTAGAGCCTGGACTCGTCACCAATTCCTTTTCACCATTGATGGTAATTGTAACATCGCCCTGGGGGGTGAGTTTTTTCCTGGCGAATAACAAAACCATTACCAATAATAATATTACCAGCAAAAAGACAGCTATACTGGTTAAAATTACGGTTCCAATTCCTATTACAAGTAAAATCATTATTATTTCAGATTTTAGATTTTAGACTTTATATTTATTCTGATTACAGTTTAATGCCCATAAAACTCATAAAGGCAATACCCATTAAACCGGTTATTATAAAAGTTATTCCTAAGCCTCTGAGAGGTGCCGGAACATTCGAATACTTAATTTTCTCACGGATGGCAGCAATGCCGATTATGGCTAAAAAGAAACCTACGCCAGAACCTAATCCAAAGGAGGTAGCTTCAGCTATGGATTGATATTCCCTTTGCTGCATAAACAGGGAGCCACCAAGGATAGCACAGTTTACAGCAATAAGTGGTAAAAATATCCCCAGTGAAGTATACAATGCAGGAGCAAATTTCTCAACCACCATTTCCACTAGTTGAACCATCGAGGCTATTACCGCAATAAACAGGATAAAGCTAAGAAAACTTAAGTCAACGGTAGCAAAATCCGGATCCAGCCAGGCTAAGGCGCCAGGCAGAAGTACATATTTATTGAGTAAATAATCCACTGGTACTGTAATTCCCAGTACAAACACCACAGCAATACCAAGTCCGAAGGAAGTATTTACTGTTTTTGATACAGCAAGATAAGAGCACATTCCAAGGAAATATGCAAATATCATGTTATCAATAAAAATTGACTTGACGAATATGTTAACTAATTCTTGCATGGTTTTTATGAATTATATTCTTTTATAAATCTTATTTATCTTCAACTAAGTCTTTATTTCGTGATCTTTGAATCCAGATAATGACTCCCACAGTAATTAATGCCATGGGTGAAAGAATCATTAAGCCATTATTTTTATAGCCAATTTGATAAATACCAAGCCATTCCATAACCGGAAAGTTATAAATGGTACCCGATCCAAGAAGTTCCCTGAAAAAAGCAACTACAATCAAGATCCACGCATACCCGAGGGCGTTACCAATTCCGTCCAAAAAAGAAGGCCAGGGTTTATTCCCCATGGCGAAAGCTTCGAGCCGTCCCATAAGAATACAGTTGGTAATGATCAAGCCTACAAATACAGATAATTGTAAACTTACTTCATAAGCTATTGCCCTTAGCACCTGGTCGACAAGAATTACGAGGGCAGCTACAACAACCAGCTGAACGATGATACGGATTCGGGGCGGTATCGTATTGCGCAACAAAGAAATTATAACATTAGCGAAAGCCAATACAGCTAATACTGAAATTGACATCACCACAGCAGGCTCAAGTTTGGCTGTAACTGCCAACGCCGAGCAGATTCCCAACACCTGGACCGTAATCGGATTCTCCTTGTTTAAAGGATTAAATATGAGTTTTTTATTCTTCGCTGAGAATAAAGCTTCCTTTTGTTTTAGTTCTTCAGCCATGAGCTAAATCTGTTTTTTAATGTAAGGAACATAATTTATTAAGCAATCGTTGATCATTGCTGTAACACCATTACTCGTAATCGTTCCGCCAGCAATGGCATCCACTCCATGTATTTGTTCAGCAGCAGGCATAGTGCCAATTCCTCCTTTAACAACCTTAATGGACTTAAAACTGTAGTTTTCATCAAAGATTGTTTTACCTAAGAACTGGTTTGAAAACATTGGGGTGGAGATTTCTGCACCCAACCCGGGAGTTTCACCGGCATGGCCAAAATTCACACCTACAACTGTTTTGAAGTCATCTTTTAATGCAATATTTCCCCAGATCGGACCCCAGAGGCCGGTACCCAGCATTGGGATAACAAAAAACTTCTCCCCATCCTTGTTGCACACAAACATAGGAAATGCAGGCTCTTCGGCACCAGCCCCGGCATTGAGATCTTTCAACTTTTTCTGTTCCGCTTTAAGGTCAATATCGAAAGCCCGGACAGTACCTGATTCCATATTATTATTGATGAATGAACTTAAAACCTCACCCTCACGGCTAACGGTATATTCTTCAACAATATATTTTGTATAGGTAGCGTCGGCTACGCTCTTTTCCGTTGGAATATCCACCGAACCTAGGATATTCATGATCTTTGCCGTCCGGATATTCTTCTGCTGCATGGGTTTCAGAAACTCAGCAGCCGATGATAAAATGGCAGCTACCACAATCACCATAACCGAAGAATAAATAAATATGTATCTGTTAGTAAACATATGCTTATGTTTTTTTAATTCCTTTTAAGCTTTAACTTTTATTCTTTTTAAACGCTTCTTAATATTTGCTTCAACCACATAGTGATCAATAAGAGGTGCGAACACATTCAATAATAAAATGGCAAGCATCATTCCTTCAGGATAGGCCGGGTTGAGTACCCTGATTAAAACTGCCATAACTCCTATGAGAAAACCATAGATCCATTTTCCCTTGTTGGTTTGTGATGCAGAAACTGGGTCAGTAGCCATGAATACGGCACCAAAAGCAAAACCACCCATAATAAAATGATAGTACGGGGGAAGCTCCATGTATTCATTCACAGCAAAAATATTCATCAAGAACCCCATCAAATAACCTCCGGCAAACACCGACAACATGATACGCCAGCTTCCTATTCCCGTGGCAACCAGGATGACTGCCCCTATTAAGATGGCCAGTGTAGAGGTTTCACCTACAGATCCGGGAATAAATCCGTAGAACATATCAGAAGCCGAAGGCAATTGAGAAAAGTTTCCTACCAGGGCATTCCCTAGTGGAGTTGCACCTGAATAACCGTCTGCCATATTGGATATCCATACTTTATCACCCGACATATCCTGGGGATAGGCAAAAAACAGAAATGCGCGGGCTGTAAGGGCCGGATTAAGAATATTCATACCGGTGCCCCCAAATACTTCTTTTCCAATAATCACTGCAAAAACAACTGCAATAGCCAACATCCAAAGAGGAATATCCGGTGGCACGATCAAGGGGATCAAAATACCGGAAACAAGGTAGCCTTCATTTACTTCATGGCCCCTTGACTGGGCAAAAGCAAATTCCACACCTAGTCCAACCGCATAGGATACAACAATTATGGGAAGAACTTTTAAAAATCCATAAAAGAATTTATCCCAGAACCCCACAGTTTCACCCAGTGATGCGAAATGAAAATGGCCTACATTCCACATACCAAAAAGCATTGCTGGAACAACAGCCAAAACCACAACGATCATGGTGCGCTTCATATCCAGTGAATCGCGGATATGGCTGCCTTTAAAAGTCACTTTGTCAGGAACAAATAAAAACGTTTCAAAGGCGTCGAAAGTGGAATGAAGTTTTTCAAGCTTTCCTCCCTTTTCGAATTGTGGCTTAATTTTATCAAGGTAATTTCTTAATGCCTTCATTTATTTAGTTCAATGTTTAATATTCAAAGTTTAAATGTATTGCTTCTTACAATTTCTCATTCTTCACTTTTATCTCTCTTTTATTCCATTTCTTTCCGGATAAAGTCCAGGCCTTCTCTCACGATGGCTTGCATCTCAGTTTTTGAAGCATCAATAAATTCGCATAATGCGAAATCTTCTTCGTCCACCTCGTAAATACCCAATTGCTCCATCCGGTCAATATCCTTTACGATGATGGCCTTTAACAATTGCATGGGGTAAATATTCATAGGGAAAACTTTTTCATACTCACCCGTAAGAACAAATGCCCTGTGTCCCCCATTAATGTTGGTGTCCAACCTGTATTTTTTACCCGGAGTTAACCAGGAAAAGAAAGTTTTGGAATAGCTGAATTTGTTAAATCTGGGCATGGCCCATCCTAAAAACTCATGGTAATTTCCTTCAGGGATCAATGTGAGTTGATTATCATAATAACACAAATATCCATCCTTTTCAATCTTTGTACCTGAAAGTACATTCCCACTCACATACCTTAAATTTTCTGAAATTCTGTTTTCTTTAATAACAGGATAAATATTGCAACCTGCAATTACCTTATAATATTGAGGATTTTTTACTTCAGAACCTGCGAGAGCGATTATTTTACTGGCATCATACTTCCCTTCGAGGAATAATTTACCAATAGTGATTACGGCCTGGGGATCAAGATACCAAACCACATCACCTTTATTCACCGGATCGATGTGATGAATCTGGATGCCCACATTTCCAGCTGGATGAGGCCCACTAAAATAGTTAAAGTTTACACCCTGAACACCAGTAAACACTTTAGAAGCACTTCCGCCTTCGGGCAAATTCAAATGCACTTTCCCTTTTGTAAGTGATCCCAAAGCATCAATTCCTGCCTGAAAGTTTTTTTCCTGTCCATCCACCATAAAATTATAATCAGGAGCTAATGGAGCAGAACTAAATGCAGAAATATGAATAGCCTTTGGTTCGTCCTCAGGATTTGCAATTACTGAATATGGACGCTGCCTGATCAATGGCCAGACACCACTCTTTAAAAGCTTGTGAACTATTTTTTCCCGGCTTAAGGATTTGGGGGCTTCGGTTCCAAAATCTTCATAATCCATTTTCCCATCCGATTCAATCCTAACCTCAAGCATTTTCCTTTTTGCTCCCCGATGGATCTCCGTAACCTTACCGCTAACAGGTGATGTAAATATTATGTTTTCATGGTACTTATTGAAAAAAACCGGAGTACCGGCTTTTACTTTATCGCCTTCCTTAACAAACATTTTTGGGAAAACACCATGGAAATCGGTGGGTTTAATTGCGAAATTATCAGAAATGACCTCTTTTACTTTTTTCTCTGCTTCTCCCTGCAGATGTATATCCAGGCCTTTCCTGATCTTAATAACTTCTGACATATTTTTTATATCGTTATGTTATATTAAATTTACTTAGATATAAATTTTGAAGGCGCTAAATTATAAAATCTATTCAAATACTTCTTATTGAAATATTGATATTTGTCAATATTTGAAATGACAAATTGCATATTATTGTTTTTGATCATTGCATACCACCCCTAACCCTCTGAATATATTACAATTATACATCCTTTTCAGAAGAAGATCAGCTTATTTATAATCGATTTGAATTGCAGAATTTATGGATTATTTTTTCCTCTGAAATACTTTATCTTTGTTTCGTTCGCTTAACACATATTTATGGATCATCTCATTTCAGAAATTAAGGAAATTGTTTCGGATTTATTTATGGATATTGTTGAAATTAGAAGAACAATCCACGCTAACCCCGAACTTGCATTTGAAGAATATAAAACCGCTAGGCTTATTGAGAACTACTTAGCCGAAAATGACATTGAATTTACCTCAGGCATAGCTAAAACAGGAGTAGTGGGATTAATTAAAGGAAAAAATCCCGACAATAAAGTGATTGCCTTACGCGCTGACATGGATGCACTTCCGATTGTTGAGAAAAATAGTGTGGATTACAAATCAAAAAATGAAGGTAAAATGCATGCCTGCGGACACGATGTTCATACTGCAAGCCTTTTGGGTGCAGCCAAAATCCTGAATCAATTGAAAGACAAATTTGAAGGCACAGTTAAACTTATTTTTCAACCATCCGAAGAAAAATATCCGGGTGGTGCTAAAGTGATGATTTCAGAAGGAGTTTTAGAAAATCCTTCGGTAAATGTAATTTTTGGGCAGCATGTTTACCCTGAACTTGAAGCAGGAAAAGTGGGGATGAGAAGCGGAAAGTACATGGCCTCCACGGATGAAATATTTTTAACCATAATTGGTAAAGGGGGCCATGGCGCTATACCCCATAAAAATATTGATCCTGTTTTAATCGCTTCACATATTGTGGTTGCCATGCAACAAATAGTGAGCAGAAATTCTAATCCTGCTATGCCGACAGTTTTATCTTTTGGCAGGATAATCGGGGAAGGTCAAACCAATGTGATACCCGATGAAGTAAAGCTTTCAGGGATTATGCGGACATTTGATGAAAACTGGCGGGAAGAAATGAAGACTAAAATCAGGGATCTTGCTGAAAACCTGGCTAAAAGTATGGGAGGGAAATGTATTGTGAAATTTGATACGGGATATCCATTTTTAGTTAATGATATAGTAACTACTGAAAGAGCATGGATAAGTGCCACTGAATATCTTGGAACAAATAATGTAGTTCCCCTTGAAATGCGAACCACAGCTGAAGACTTTGCATATTTTGCCCAGAAAATTCCTGCATGTTTTTACAGGATTGGCACACGAAATGAGGCAAAAGGAATTAACTCAAACCTACACACAGCTACATTCGATGTAGATGAAGAAAGCATTAAAACCGGTATGGGCTTAATGGCATGGATAGCCATCAATGAATTGAAAGACGCACCCAATTGAGCCATGCATTAAGTGCACAATTTAACTCATTTTAATAGTGATAATAATGACTATGTCAATCAAAAATTATATTCTTTCCTTACTCTTTTTTATTGTTGGGCTGTTTACCTCTTCTATTTCCCTTTTAGGTCAAACAGAAAATGCCGATTCAATAGATTACATTCAATTAAGCAACCAGGTATTCAATTCCAAGATTAAAACGGTTCAATTCTATCGGGAAGGATGGGACTTATCCCCTCCTGTGATCAAACTGAATTCAAACGAAAAACTTGTACTTTCCTTTGATGATCTTGAGGCTGATGGAAAGGAATTTATGTTTACCATCAGGCACTGCGATGCCAACTGGCTGCCTTCCATTCTTGAAAAATATCAATATATCGATGGCTACGAAGAGGATTATATTTATGAATATGAATTTTCAGTAAATACCATTGTACCTTATACACATTATGAATTACTTTTCCCAACTACTGCTATGAAACCCACCCTGCCCGGGAATTATATGCTGAAAGTTTTTGTTGACACAGAAGACAGCATATTTTTTACACGGAGGTTTATGGTCCTGGATCAAAAAGTTAATACTGAAGGAAAAGTAAAACAGGCCACCACCATCGACGATCGCAATTATAAACAGGAAGTGGATTTTGAAATTATTTCACCAAATTATCAAATTTTGAATCCCTATGTCGATCTGAAGGTTACAATAACGCAAAACCAGCGTTGGGATAATGCCATTACCTATTTAAAACCTAAAATGGCTGTGAATGGGCGGTACGACTATAATTATGATTATGAAAATGTGTTTAACGGAGTAAATGAATTTAGATCAGCCGACTTTAAAAGCCTGAATTATAAAACCGAAAATATTGGCCAGATAGAATATACCCGCGAAGGATACCAGGTGTTTTTATTGCCCGACAAAAAACGCACATTCCAGGTTTACAAAACAGAGGATGATATCAATGGGTATTTTAAAATTAAAACGGAAGACCAGGATCGCACTGAAACGGAATCGGAATATGTGAATGTACACTTTAGGTTAACATACCCTGCACCAATGATTGATGCCGATATCTATATCTTTGGGGGACTAAGTGATTGGAGCTATCTTCCTGAATTTAAGCTTGATTATAACTTCAAAACCAAAGCCTATGAAAAATCGGTTTTACTCAAGCAGGGCTATTACAACTATATTTATGTACTAAAAAACCGGGGTCAATCTCTCACAGACGATACTTTCATTGAAGGGAACCACTGGGAAACCAACAACCAATATACCATTTGGGTTTATAACCGGGAAATTGGTGAAGATTTCGATAGGTTGGTAGGTGTTACACACATAAATTCACATGAATAGAGTGAAAAAGATTATGGAAAAAGTATAACTTATTTAAACAATTTAACCTTCATGGCTGAGGGCCCTTTTTGGCCGGAACCTATTTCAAATGTTACAGCATTTCCCTGTTTGATTTCATCAAGCACATTATTAATGTGGACAAAAATACTCTCTTTTGTCACCGAATCAGTAATAAATCCGTAACCTTTGGCATCGTTAAAGAAAGTAACAGTGCCTTTTCTGATTGGATCAGGGGCTTCAATATTTTCACGTTTGGGAACGCTTACTTCAATATCCTCAAGTTTCACAACTGTTTTCTTTTGGTTTGGATCAGGAGGAGTGTCGGTGATCATTCCGTTTTCATCCACATAAGCAATCATGTCGTCCAGACTGCCTTTTTTCTCGCCTTCTTTTCTGGCTAACTTTTTCTTCTCTTTTTCCTTACGTTTTTTTTCTTTCTTGTTTCTTACTTCTTTTTTGTTGAAAGTTTCCTGAGATCTACCCATAAATATTAAAAGTGTTTATTTGTGATTATTAATTATACGCATAAATTCTTTATATAACCCTATCAATTAATATTGAAAAGGTTTTAGCGTTTCATTTAGCCCAAATCCCGGTATAATAAAATAAAATATTTATCAGAAGCTTTCGGGCAAAACGGAAAACAAGGATAAATTTATAGCGGTGGGGATTTAGCCTAAAGCAAAAATTTAAGAACCCTATTCACGCTACAAAGGTAAGCTATTATTTTCAGGAAACATGATTATTCTTTGTTTACCAATCTCATATGCAAAAATTATTTGAAAATTTCAGCTTTAAGTTTATTCAATCTTTTGGCCTCTACCCTGACTTGCTTCATATGGCCATAGTTGGTGGCAAAATAAATAAACGGGCTATACAGGTTCCCGGGAAATCGCCTGAGTACAGACATAAGCGTATAGAACTGCTTCCTGGCCCTTACTTTTCCCTTTTGCAAATCATAAGGCGACATGTTTATAGGTTGAAACACTACGGTATTATGGTCGTAATATCGCCAGTCGGATGTAATCAACCTGTTTTCGTTTTTCAGATCTTCAAAAGTTTTAGTTCCTGGATAGGGTGTTAGCACATTAAATGAGACTGTGCTAACTTTGCTTTTTTTTAGAAATTTGACTGTTTCATCAAATGTTTCCTTCGTATCATTATCGAAACCAAATACTACAGATGCGTGGATAAGGATGCCATACTTTTTTATTTTCTTTAAGGCAATTTCCAAATCTTCAATATCTTTAATTGCTTTGCGCATGGTTTTAAGCTGCTCTTCTGATACACTTTCAATTCCGAAGAAAAGTGTTTTACAACCACTCTCGTAAGCAAGTTGAATTAATTCATCATCATTTACAAGCAAAGAAACCGATGCCTGCCCTACCCACTTAATATTTAAAGGCTTTATAGCCCTGAATAATTCTTTTGCATATTTTTTATGGCCAATGATATTATCATCCAGGAAAATAAAGTTTTTGGCACCTGATTCTTTTATATCACGTACCACATTTTCAACAGGAACATGCCTGATCTTTTTTCCAAACAAATTAGTTACGCAACAAAAATCACATGCGTATGGACACCCGCGGGTGGTCATGATCGGAATAAGATTAAATAATCTCTTTTTTATAATCCGGCTAAAATCTTTAGGAATATATTTCGCCAAATCGGGCTCAGGATTATGGTATTTCTTTTTCAGGCTATTGTTGTTAAAATCTTCGAGCAAGTTCTCCCAGACTCCTTCAGCCTCACCAATAACTACGCTATCTGCGTATTCCAGGGCTTCATCAGGAAGAATGGTTGGATGTACCCCACCCAAAACCACAGTTTTACCTCTCTTTTTAAATTCACGACAAAGCTCATAAGCTCTTGGGGCATTGGCAGTAAGGCAACTGATCCCAACCAGGCTGCAATCTTCGTCGAGGTTAACCTGTGTAATTTCTTCTTCTATTACTTTAACCTCAAACTTTTGAGGTGTAAGTCCGGCAAGAATATATAAAGCGAGTTGAGGCATCATAAGGCCTTTATTGGTTCTTTTTTCAGAATCGATGGTTGGAGAGATTAGTAGTATTTTCATAAGGAAAACGGATATAGGTCATTAATTCAAAATAGTAACATTAGCAGCTCATATAGGAGATGGAATTCATAACATCTCATAGGTGGGCTTAAGAAGTCATCGACTGGTTTACCCAGTATAATAATTTGGTAATATCAGCGTATTAACCTGCTCTTAGTACCAAATTTACACATTTTATCAACAGAAACTTAAAATAAGACCGAAATTATTTAAATATTAAAGGCGGGCAATGTTATTGAAAATAAAACTACGGCAATGATATCAATGCTTTTCAGCATAGGATATAGAACAAACCAACTTTTCACTAATTAGCTTGTACTAAAGATTTTTTAAAACAATAATCATGATTTTGTTATCTTTGGTTATCTCAATAAAATTCTACTATGAAAGAGATAAAACTTTTGGAGGCTCAAATAAATAAACTGGATGCAAAGGATTTCGACCTGGATGCCTGGAAACAGTATACGGTTGTTTTGCTGGCAAGGATATTTGGAGAAAAGAACTCAAAGATCGGGCAAATTGAACAAATTGAATATGATTACTCCAGCTGGGCACTTCGCGACACTTCAGGTAAGTCGTCCTATATGGATACCTGCAAAAAACTAGGCAGGGAAGTGATTCAGGCTTCTATTGACGAGTTAAACACCTTTGGCCTCCCAGATACTAAAAAGGAAATGGATAATACCTTTTCAATATCTATTATACTGGAAGCACTGGAAGCAGAACTTAAAATTTCGGAATTAAAAAAGCTTACAGAGATAGTAAATTCTGATAAAACAAGGGATAAAAAGTCAGATGAGCTTAAAACCTTTGTACATGGTTTGGACAAAGATTTCCCTGAAAAAGTTATTTTACAGCTATTTTCAAATCCTGGTCTGAGTTTTCCGGTTTTAAAGTAGCTATAGATTATTTTTTTGTATTTTTGAGGCCCTCTCGCTTTTACTGTAAATTAATCAACCATGACAGGAGACTTATTTTCCAAATTGCAGGAAGCACGACAAAAAATTGAAGAGTCGAAAAAAAAACTCAATAGCCTTATCGTTGAAAAATCCTCACCGGATGGAAAGATTCATGTGAAAGCAAATGCTAACAGGGTAATAACCAGCATCGAAATTTCCGGTGAATTGATTCATAATGATAACAAGGAAGAACTGGAAGATGTATTGCTTACATTAATCAATCGTGCTTTGGACGAAGCAGCGCAGAAAGGTGAAATTGAAATGAAAAACATTACAAGTGAGCTACTGCCGAACTTCCCGGGCTTAGTATAAAAATGGGACCTAACAGGTTTTAAAAACCTGTTAGGTCTTAATATTTTACCCACATTTAGAGTAGCCGCATTCTTTGCATACCAGACAACCTTCCTTATACATCAGGCTTTCTTCTGTATGGCATTCCGGACAACTGCTTTTCTTATCCACTGTCCCGTCAGGAATGAACTTTTTAAGAGCTCGTACCACCCCGTTTTTCCAGGTATTGATCGACTCGTTATCGAAGGTCAGGTTTTCAACAAGGTTAATAGCATAAGGTAATGGCATTCCGTGTCGTAATATTCCTGAGATCAGTTTTGCATAATTCCAGAACTCCATATTAAATGACCTCGATAATGCGGGAACATGAATTGGGTATCCTCCCTTATCGATGAATTCAAAATCATAACGTCCTCTGTTCTTCTCATCTTTGTTTTTAATAACCCATCCTTCATTTACCCATGGTGGAAGATAAAATTCATCCGCCTTTCCGGTAAAGATCTCATAAGGCTTATTATCCATTAAGCCTACCACAGCAATCCATTTGTCATAATCATTCTGAAAACGAACAATTTCTGCCCTGAGTCGTTTTGGCCTTGTGGGAGCATTTGTCTCCTTAAAGACAGCTTTCTCTTCCTTTTTCTTATCATTATTACTAATGAGCACGCCATCACGAGAACCATCACGGTAAATCGTCATCCCTTTACACCCACTTTCCCAGGCAGTGCGGTAAACCGTACTTACTAATTCTTCGTTCACTTCTTTAGGCAGATTCACTGTAACACTTATGGAGTGGTCAACCCATTTTTGTACTTCACCCTGCATCCTTACTTTTTCAACCCAGTCCACATCGTTGGAGGTAGCTTTATGATAAGGTGATTTTTCTATTACTTCCTGAAGCTTCTCTTCAGAATAGGATTTTACTTCTGCCACATCATACCCATTCACTGACAGCCAGACTTCGAATTTTGGATGAAATACATTGTATTCTTCCCAGGTATCTCCTACATCATCCGTAAAAGAAATAGTCACCTCTTTATCATTCGGATTAACCTTCCTTCTTCTTTTGTAGGAAACCATGTAAGCCGGTTCAATTCCGGAGGTGGTCTGTGTGCAAATACTAACACTTCCGGTGGGGGCAATTGTAAGCAATGCAATATTTCGCCTTCCAACCCTTTTCATTTTTTCGTAGATTTTAGGGGCAGCTTCTGATATCCTCTGAATAAAGGGATTATTTTTTTCCTTTTCCAGATCAAATACCGGGAAAGATCCTCTTTCTTCAGCCAGGTCGACAGAAGACCGATAGGCTTCTATAGCCAGCATTTTGTGAACTTCAACGGAAAAGTCAGTAGCTTCTTTTGTCCCATAACGTACTCCTAATGCGGCTACCATGTCACCTTCAGCCGTAATCCCGATTCCTGTTCTGCGTCCTTGTAAAGATTTTTCTCGAATATTTTCCCAGAGTTCCCTTTCATTGCGTTTGACCTCCTGTTCTTCAGGATCCGAATTGATTTTTCCAAGTATCGCATCAATTTTTTCCACTTCCAGGTCGATAATGTCATCCATTATTCTTTGGGCGTAGTGCACATGCTGACTGAAAAGCTCAGAGTTAAAGCTGGCTTTGGGCGTGAAAGGGTTTTCTACGTAACTGTATAAGTTTAAAGCCAGTAAACGGCAACTATCATAAGGGCAAAGTGGTATTTCACCACAAGGGTTTGTAGAAACCGTTTTGAACCCAAGATTCGCATAACTATCTGGTACAGATTCACGAATAATGGTATCCCAGAACAATACTCCGGGTTCAGCACTAGACCATGCATTATGGATGATCTTTTGCCATAATTTACGAGCATCAATTTCTTTCTTAAAAACAGGTTTATCGGAGTCGATCGGGTATTGTTGAACGTAGGGTGTATTGTTTTTTACCGCTTCCATAAAAGCATCGTCAATCTTTACCGAAACATTGGCCCCGGTAACCTTCCCTTTGGTCATTTTTGCATCAATGAATTTTTCTGAGTCGGGATGCTTGATTGAAATCGTTAACATCAGCGCTCCTCTTCTTCCATCCTGGGCAACTTCCCTTGTCGAATTGGAATAACGCTCCATAAAAGGCACAATTCCGGTGGATGTAAGGGCACTGTTTTTTACCGGACTGCCTTCAGGCCTGATGTGGCTTAGGTCATGCCCTACACCACCTCTGCGTTTCATTAACTGAACCTGCTCCTGGTCAATTTTAAGGATACCTCCGTAAGAATCGGAGTTGCCTTTGTTGCCAATTACAAAACAGTTGGATAAAGAAGATATTTGAAAATCATTTCCAATGCCAGCCATTGGGCCACCCTGAGGAATGATGTATTTAAAATCTTTTAACAAAATATAAATGTCCCTTTCTGTTAAAGGATTGGGATATTTCTTTTCAATCCGGGCAATTTCCCTGGCCAGACGCCAATGCATATCATCCGGGCTCTGCTCGTAAATTTCACCTTCACTGTCTTTTAAGGAATATTTATTAATCCAAACATTTGCAGCCAACTCATCTCCATTGAAATATTGTGTGGATATTTTCCTTACTGTATCCTGATCTTGTTTTTTCAAATTTCTTTCCCTTTTTTCTTTTTGCAGTCGCTCAAGTTCCATATGTGAAATAGTTAATTCACCCTCCTCCACTGGTAGTTCCGGACGGGTTCTTTTTTCCAGAACTTCGTCATAATAACTGCCCTGTACGTTATCCTTTATTTTACCTTCAACATTAGTAAACAGACTATCATTCATGAGCTGTAAAATTTGGTGTTTAAATTTATGTAATTGACTGACTAAGCGCGAGATAGATGATCCAACAACCTCAATTCTAAAGGTAGCGAAGATACAACCAATAAAAGCTAGTATGCAAAAGCAGTTTTAAACACGATCCTGTTGAAAAATTGCTATATGGTTGAATTAAAAATTAGTAGCTCGTCGATAAGTGAATTATTAACAATTTCTTAATAAAAATTTCAGTTTGTTGCAAAACAAAACGAACCAATGCCAAACCATTGTTATTTGCGCTAATCAAAGAGTTCAACAGACTTTCGGGCTGCATATTACAAATAATTTTTTTAGTTTGTTTTTAAAATTTTTGATAATTATTTACAATACAATTTTAACATATCATCAGCCATTTGAAAACCAAGTTTTGAAGCCGTGGAAAAATCCGGACAGGGATCCTGTTTATCCCATTGTAAAACAAGGCCACGAAAATAATAGGCGGCACCCAGTTTAGGATTTAATTGAATAACCTTGTTAAAATCCGACAGGGCATTTTCATTTTGCTGTAAATAATAATAGTCGACACCGCGGTTAAGATAAGCCTCTGAATATGATGGATTAATTTCTATTGCCCGGTTATAATTGCTAAAGGCTGCATCAAAATTCCCTGCTTTCGAATACACTACACCCAGGTTTGAATATGCTTCAAAATGAGTGCTGTCTTTTTCTACACAATAGCTTAAGTCCCTGATTGCACCTTCAAAATCCCCTGATTGTATTTTGGCAAGCCCGCGGTTAAACCAGGCATTCATATAATCCATGTTAAGCTCCAGGGCTTTGCTATAATCGGATATAGCGGAGGCTAGATTACCCAAATTATAATAGGCAGTTCCCCTGTTTGAAAAAGCTTCAAAGTTACCTGGCATGGCCTTCAGGACAGCATTATAATTATTTATTGATTCCTGTAAACGACCGGTTTGCATACATGCATAAGCATACGTTGCCCTTACTTCCAGATTTTTAGGATTTAACTTGATAGATTTACTTAAATCTTCATAGGCTTTTGTATAATTTCCCAGGTCAACATATACCACGCCCCTGTTCGAATAATCTTTATAAGAAGCCGGTCCAATTTTTATGGCTTTATTAAAATCATTCAGGGCATCATTCAATTTACCTCTGTCCCTGAAAATTGAACCCCGGTTGGTATAGGCCACTTTTGCGTTAGGAGTTTTATTAATGATATCGGTGTAAAATTTAAAGTCATCTTCAAATACCGAGACCCTATTGAACGACATAAGCGATATAAACAAAACATAGACAGAGATAAGGATAAGGCCGGCCTTTTTATTATTTTGCTTTTTCTGAATGAATTTGTCCAAAAAATAAGCTGCCAAAATAAAAATCCCGATGGAAGGGATGTAGGCATAGCGGTCAGCCATTAAATAATCACCAGCAGGAAATTCAAATAGCTTGAGCAATAAAAATATATTGACTGAATAAAATAAAAGACCAAAAACAACATGTTTGTCTTTTGCTTTTTTTGCCAGAAAATAAATAATTACTGCCAGTAGAACTAAAGCGGCTATCCCTGCAATATGCACAAAACTTCCTGCCTGTTGAGGATAAGGATATAATCCCGACATATTTACGGGTAATATTAGTTTAATGGCATAAGCGAAAAAAGCATAGGCAGCAAAAACAGCCCGCTCATAAAATGGAAAATATTCCTGGCTAAGGTTTTCGCCCCAGGTACTTTTTTGGGCCATCATTGCCAGGATACCAAATAAAATAGTAAGGAGTAAAAAAGGTATTTTCTCAAATATGACTTTTTTGGAAACTAAATTTCGATTTTCAAAAAAATCCAAAATAAGCAAAACAGCTACCAAACTAATAGCAGTTACTTTTGAAAAAAGGGCAAAGCCAAATACAATAAGACTTAATCCATAAAACAGCTTCTTATTGGACCGTAAATACTTTAAATAGCTGATTATTGAGAGTAGAAAGAAAAATGCAAACAATACATTTTTTCGTTCCGAGGCCCAGGCTACCGATTCAACATGAATGGTGGCTATTCCAAATAAAAGGGCAGTAATTCCGGGTATAAGATAGTTTTTGGGTTTTAGTAAAACCGAAACAAACCAAAATACCAATAAAGCATTGAGGATATGCAAGATTAGCGAAGTGATGTGAAAAACTGTTGGATTGGCCCCGTCAATACTGAAATCAATAGCAAGAGATATCAGGGTTAAGGGGTGGTAGTGCCCGTCGAAATATACTGTAAATAAATCAGGAATTTTGTTGATCTCAAAATCCTTAATATGGTGATTGTCTAAAATATATCGGTTATCGTCCCAGGTTCTGAGTAAGTCGTTCTGAAACGTTGGGATATAAACCAGCAGGGTCAACAATACAATAATTATTATCCAGCCGGCAGAATGAAAACGAAATGAAATTTTAGCCATGAAAATAAGATCAAGTATGCATTTACCTGTCAAAGATACTATCTTCTTAAAAATCGAGGCTAAGACTAAGATAAAAAACAGAAGGGGTTACAATTTTTAGGTCTTCCACACCCCATGCAATATCAGCCCGGATAAAATAACCCAGTAGCCGGGTGCGGGCTCCAAATCCAAAACCACCCACCACAGGATCTTTCTGCACTTTCACAGTAATATTTAATGGCGCTTGCTGAATCTTATTTGTAAAAAGATAATTGTCGTCCGAATAAGGATGCAGCCCGGTCCAGGCGGTACCAATGTCGCCAAACCCAACAACCTGGAAATTATTCAGAAAATCTGATTTTATTGGAGTATTGGCAAAATAACGGAAGACAGGGAAGCGAACCTCAGAATTAAATACCGCGAAACTATTTCCGTTTCTTATATTTTGTGGAAATCCCCGCATATTGGTTGCCAGGGTTTGATAGGCATAATTCTGTGATCGATCAACAGGTGTTGAAGTTGTAAATCTTGGTATCAGCCAGTTATCTACCCCACCCATATAATATATCAACCTGTTGTTGCCAAAGGATGTGCTGATAGCAAAACGATTGGCCCAGATCAATACCCGGTGAATGCGTTGGTAATTCCTGAAGTCAAATCCCAGCACCACAAGGTTTTCCCCTTTTTCATCTACAAGCTGGTAATATTCGCCAAATAATTTAAAACGTGTTCCATGAAACAGGTTTACTCCCAGGTTTTTGGTATCATCATAAATGAATTCCCCCTTTCCTCCTACCCAATTCCTATAAAAATTGGGTTCCTGAAGCGAAGGGATGTCCAGTGATAAAAATACTGCATTATCGTTACGGAAAGAAGCCGTCCCTTTAAGTGCCATGATCCTGTTGAAAGGATATTTTACAATGTAGTAAATCTCGTGAGAATATACCCTGTAAATATATCCCTGATCCGTTGAATTTTCAATGGCCTGTCGATGAAAGATTATCTCCTTGTCAACCCTTTTTTTGAGGTTGGCATAGCTAAAGAGGTATTCATTATTGGCAAGATTTAGGTTTAACCTCACACCTCCTGTTATTCTGTAATCCTCCAAAAGATCCGTTACCCCAACCTTAAAAAGTGCATTAAAGCCGGGGTTTAAAAAGATTGGAGAGGATCCACCAGTAAAGGGCTGATACGTTTGGTTAAGAAATGAAAAATCGATTTGCGAAACTATTTCATTGATAAAATATTCTACATTATAGTTTAAGCGCTTGGGTTCTTCATTGGGGTCTTTCTGTCCTGGAACAGGAGCATTGATGGTCGTGAAATTCCAGTCAATTTCCTTTTTATCTTCATTTCCCGATCCAAATTCATAATTATTAATATCAAATCCTTTGGACTTGTTCACGCTATCAGCCTGCATATATTCCTTCACAGCCTGGCTTTGTCTTACAGTAGAAAAACCTCTTCTTTTAGTCCCCGCTGGTTTTACAACTTCTCCTTCATCATTGGTAATGCGTATTGTTTTCGTTCCAAAAAGATTTACCTGGGCTTCCTGAAATTTAGTATTGTCAAGGGATACCGGCGCAAGTGAGGTCACTGGCAGCTGGTCATAAACCTGTAGTTTATACATTTTATCCTTATAAACCACCTGACTATATTTCATGGCTTCAGGTACAAAATCATGTTCGAGCACATTCCTTGAAAAATTGGATATAGGAAACGAATTAGTAAAATATCGGTAGTGTGTGGTAGTATCTACATAGCTGATTGTACTGTCGAACCAACCAAGATAACGGTTATAAATTCCATTTTGATCGCTCAGATAAGTAATATATCCTTTTTGATATTCCATGGCCTGCGTTTCATTGGCCAGAGGTGTTTTGGTAACCCGTCTTAATATATTGGTTGTTTGACCAGGTTTATATAGAAACAGGTCATATTTCTTCTGGACCTCTTCCATTTTATATTTTCTCTCCAGGCGCAGGGTATCGTTCGATCGGTTTGAGCTAAAAATAATTTCTTTCGAATTATTCAGGAATCGGGGATACAGATCATCGTAATGATCTTTTGTGATCTGGTCGAATGAATTAGACCCGGGATAATAAATAAAAATGTCTGTCTGCCCCTTTTGCACGGCCGACATTAGGAGGCTCCGCCCATCATCCGAATAAGAAAAATCGAGGATTTTTTCAAACTGATAAAGCACCACTTTTTCGAATTTTTTCTCGTCCATCAGATAATAGTACATCACCGGTTCACCCTTTTTTTCAACATGAATGGCGATGATCTTTCCAGAGGGATGCCAGGCAACCAGGGGATAAGAATAATCAATTTTTTCATCTAAACGATAACCTGATTTTAAAAGCTTTTTCTTTTTACCTGAATTTAAATCCTGTAAAAAAACTTTGTATTTCCCGGAACGGTTATAGGTATATAATGCAGTATTTCCATCAGGGCTGATCTTCACCTTACTATACACTACATCATCTTTGGTTCTTTTAAGTATAGTTTCTTCCGGGAATTCCCGGCCCTCATCACTCTCATTATAAATATCCTTATAATGAGCCAGGGTTTCACTTACGAGGTTTTTATAGGATATTCCGAGGATGTATAAAAATCCGCTTTCCAGTCTACGGCTCACTTTGGCCATGTAGATGATATTTGAAATAGATGATTCTCCGTATTTATCGGCAATGTATTTCCAAAAAGCATGTCCGGCATATGTGGCTTCTTCGCCGCTAAGGCGATTAAACTTATCAAATCTTCCGGATAAAATTCCATCTTTAACATGTCCATCAATCTCTGGATTCCACTCTTCAGAAACATAAGAAACGAGTCCGTTAAGATACCAATCGGGAAAAGGGAATAGTGAGGTGTTTTTTATCTGCGAGCCAATAGAACTGCCATACAAAAGCTGGTTGACCAGGGTTTGGGCAATCCCCGCGCGAATTTGTTTATCCAGGTTTTCATGCGTCCCATCGTAATAAAGAAATACCTTTTTGCCAACAATATGAGTAACCCCTCCCGTATTATAGCTTTCATTCTGGAGTAAACCAATATTGCTTTGCTTCAGGTCGGTGAGGGTATTGTAAATAACAAATTGCATTTTATCATCTAAACCTGTGTCGAGTTTATCTTCAATTTCGCCAAGATGTTCGTCTACATATTTTGCGGTATAAAGGGCTAACTCTTTTCCTCCGAGATAAAAATAAACATCGTAATCCTCATAGTTGTAATAGGTCCAGAAAAAGTCTTTGAATTGCACCCGGTTTTTTCCAAATGCCATTTGCATGCCGTTGTAAAACTGCGCTTGAGCAAATAGAGAAAATAAAAGAAACAGAATGACCAATCCTGTTGCTTTATGTATAATTCTTATTTGTTTTATTTTCTTTTGTTTAGCCATTACCTATTACAAGGAAAGGAATACTTCAATTAATGTGCTAAAATAAACAAATTTCCGGGCACGATATTGTTTAAAACGTTTGAAAATTAGAAAGGTTTTCCCTGAAAAACTTCCAGGGCTGATGGGTTTGTTTTAATCAAGCTTAAGCACAGCAAGGAAAGCGGATTGAGGTACTTCTACATTCCCAACCTGGCGCATCCGTTTTTTCCCTTTTTTCTGTTTCTCAAGGAGCTTACGTTTACGGGTGATATCTCCACCATAACACTTAGCGGTTACGTCCTTCCTCACAGCTTTGACCGTTTCGCGGGCAATAACTTTAGCCCCAATAGCTGCCTGTATGGCGATATCAAATTGTTGTCTTGGGATCAATTCCTTGAGTTTTTCACACATTCGGCGCCCGAAACTATAGGCATTATCAAAATGAATCAAACAGGAAAGAGCATCTACCGTTTCACCATTTAACAATATATCAAGCTTAATCAATTTGGCCGGTTTAAATTCCGTTTGATAATAATCAAAAGAAGCATAACCCTTGGAAATACTTTTGAGTTTATCATAAAAATCAAAAACAATTTCACTTAATGGCATCTCAAAGCTGATCTCTACCCTGTCAGTTCCAATATACACCTGGTTTTTTAAAATACCCCTTTTATCAATACAAAGATTCATAATGGCTCCCACATATTCCGACTTGGAAATGATCTGTGCATGGATATAAGGTTCCTCAATATGATCAATGTATTTTTGGTCGGGCATTCCAGAGGGATTATGGACCTCCACGATATCGCCTTTGTTTGAAACAACTTTAAATGAAACATTGGGTACAGTGGTGATCACATCCATATCAAATTCCCTGTCAAGTCGCTCCTGAATGATCTCCATGTGCAGCAGGCCCAGGAATCCGCAACGAAATCCAAATCCTAAGGCTGCTGAAGACTCGGGTTCGAAGGTAAGAGAAGCATCATTTAACTGGAGTCTCTCAATGCTGGCCCTGAGGTCTTCATAATCATCTGCATCCACGGGATATATCCCGGCAAAAACCATAGGCTTAACATTTTCAAACCCATCGATGGCCGACTTACAGGGATTGTCCACCTGTGTAATGGTATCGCCTACTTTCACCTCCTTAGAAGTTTTAATTCCGGATATGATGTATCCCACATCACCTGCACTCAATGATTTATGGGGTTCCATTTTCATTTTCAAAACCCCAATTTCATCCGCATTGTATTTTTTACCTGTGGCCACAAATTTCACAAAATCGCCTTTTCCAATAGTTCCATTCATGATCCTGAAGTAGGCCACTATACCCCTGTATGAATTATACACTGAATCAAAAATCAGGGCTTCAAGTGGAGCGTCAGGGTCCCCTTTTGGGGGAGGAACCTTCAGCACAATTTGTTCGAGTATGCGGTCAACTCCATAGCCTGTTTTCCCACTTGCTTCAATGATATCTTCCCTGTCACACCCAAGTAAATCAACAATTTGGTCTTTCACCTCTTCCGGCATAGCGGCTTCCAGGTCCATCTTATTTAATACAGGTATGATTTCAAGATCATTATCAATGGCAAGATAAAGATTGGAAATTGTTTGTGCCTGGATCCCCTGCGTAGCATCTATGATGAGCAAAGCTCCTTCGCAAGCCGCGATAGAGCGGGATACTTCATACGAAAAATCCACATGGCCCGGTGTGTCGATCAGATTCAGGACATATTTCTTGCCATCCTGCTCATAGTCCATCTGTATGGCATGGCTTTTAATGGTAATGCCACGCTCGCGCTCAAGTTCCATATTATCCAGCACCTGGTCCTGTTTGTCCCTGTCTTCAATTGAACCCGTCATGTCGAGCAGCCGGTCGGCCAGGGTGCTTTTACCATGGTCGATGTGTGCGATGATACAGAAATTACGTATGTTTTTCAAGTTATTTTCGAGCTAAAAAATTGGGTGCAAAGATAGGAAAATGATTAATGTGAAAAATGAAAGTTTGAATTTAGCAGTTTGGTATTTCTCTTTGGCAGAGCAGAAGCATGGCTTAACAGTGAGAGGAATCAGATAAATATATAAAGGCTTTTGAAATTTACACGTTTATAAATTAATAAAATGTTTTTTTCTGATGATTGAGGTGGATAATAATCAGGTTTATTCTTTTCTCTCTCTTTGGTAAAAATAGAGAAATGCATATACTTATTGATATTATTTATGACTTATTGTATGAAGGGGGCATTTATGCGGACGAAGATGCTGGTATTTTGGATAAAGTGTTTTAGGAAATCTTAATTGATCAACTTTTTTCGAGCAAACTAATATACCTGGTGGGAATTTCAAACGCTACCTCTTTAGAATTATACCGAAGAATACATTTCTTTTCTTTTCTGTTAATGGATGACAGAAATTGTTTATTGATTATTACCGACCGATTAATTTTAGTAAATTTTGACTTTGGTAAAAATAACTCAAGACGGCCAATGTTTTTTGTAATCGTAAGTTTTTCTTCACCTATCAAATAAAGGTCAGTATAATTTCCGTCAGCCTGACACCAGATGATTTCTGATGGGCTTATAAAAATACTACCTGTCCGTGTACTGAATTTCAACTTTTCCTCGTGCAAAGCCTGTATCAGGGTTTTAATACGATCAAGACTGGCCATCGACTTTCGCTCTTTTTTATACCTATCAATAGTGGTTATTAAGTCATCTATATCAACCGGTTTTACCAGGTAATCAAAAGCAGAATTTTTTATGGCTTCAATAGCAAACTGATCATAGGCTGTAACAAAAATAATTGTTGGGTTCAGTCCGTAATCTTTTACTTTCTGAACAAGGTCAAATCCATTTTTCCCTGGCATATCAATATCCAGGAATACCAGATCGGGTTCAAATTCCCGAATAGATTTTACTGCTTTATTTACACTATCAACCTTTGCCAAAACCTGGATATCAGAGAAATCACATAAAAGGTTTTCCATAATATCTCTGGCTTCCGGTTCGTCATCGACTATAACTGCAGTTATTTTTTTCATTTCTCTAAATTACAAAATATCTAATTCGCGTTATACCCTTAATTAAATTGGATTGGAAAAAAGTTTTCATTTTAATACCGGTATTTTCAACCCAACTTTTGTTCCGACAGAATTCCCTGAATCATCCATCAAATCTTCAATATTTTGTTCTATCCTAACTTTATAAAGATTAAAATACAGGTCGTATATATTATTCATAATTTTCAGGCCTTTACCTGTAGTGTTTTCACTCAGTATTTCAGCTTGTTTTCTGCCAATACCATTATCCTCTATAATTACTTTTAAAATATTATCCAACGAATAGATTTCAATTTTTAATCTTCGGTTTTCTGATTTATGTTTTAGTCCGTGCTTTACTGCATTTTCAGCATAATTATGAATTATCATTTTAGGAACAACTGTCTCCAGGTTTACCCCATCCTGAACATTTATGGTAAATATAAACTGATCCCTGAATCTGATTTTTTCCAACTCAAGGTAATTTCTTGTAAAATCAATCTCTTCTTCAAGCGTTCTGGAAATTTTATCGGATGCTTCAAGAGAAGAGCGTACTAACTTTGAGAACTTAGTGAAGTATCGGTAAGCCTTTTCTTTATCCTCTTTATAGATGACGGAGCTTATGGAGTTAAGCGCATTGAATGTAAAATGAGGGTCCATCTGACTACGTATAGTTTTAAGTTGAAGCTCAGATATTTGTTTTTCCGTTTCTTCAATTTGTCGTTTTCTTCTATTACGTAAACTCCATACTATATAGATAGTGAAAATTAAAGCCAAAAGGATAACCAGGTTTACAATCACACGAAATGTTAATGTTTGCCAAAAGGCAGGGACTATTTCAAATAAGAAAGAGGCAGGAATTTTACTCCTAACCCCGTCAGCATTCTCAGCTATTACTTCAAATCTATACTTTCCATGTGATAAGTTTGTATAAGAAACGTATCGTTCAGAAGTAGGTCCTGACCAATTATCATTATACCCTTTTAATTTAAATTTGTAGGAGATTTTTTCCGGGGCATAAAAATGAATTGAATTAAAATCCAGCCTGATATTTTTCATAAAATAGGGCAGTTTTATTACTGAATCAGTAATTTCATTTATATAAAATGCCATTGTACTGTCAGCCTTTTCTCCGGATGCAGTTATTTTTTGAATAACTATTTTGGGTTCTAATGTATCTGGTTTTAACCTGTCAGGATAAAACTTCACAACCCGGTCGGATGCTGCCACCCAAATATTATTTTCCGAATCTTTTAATATACCGTTTCTGATACAATCAAATCCAAGGAATCCCCGTGATTCATCCAGAATAGTAAGGGATTCCTCCCAATTTTGGTAAAATTTTTCCAGGTTAAATATTGCCAGGCCCTCGCTTATTCCCATAAGCAGTTTGGTTGAATCCAATTCTACAAAGGAAACAACCTGTGATTTCAGGTCATGCCTGGCCACTTTCCTAAACTCATTATAATCATAAAAGTACAAGCCAGATGATGTACCAATCCATAGGTTTTCTCTATTATCGTAAAAAATAGAAATAGCCCCTGCATTGTAATCGTATTGTTTATTGGGGAAATTAATGAATTGTTGCCCATCAAAAATACATAACATATAATCCCCACCAAGCCAATACCTGCCCGACCTGTCTTGTGCGATAGTCTTGATATAACTTTTAGGCTCAATAAAACCACTATCATAGATAATTGGAGATTGATAATTCTCCAACATCACCAACCCCGCGGTGGAAGCAACCATTAGCCTTTTGTTCAGGCTATCTTCGTACACATCAAGTACCGATCCTTTTGGCATTTCAGGAAGCGTTGAAAAAAGACTTCCATCAAATTTTAAAATTCCGGAATTTTTAACAGGGAAATACAAATTATGGTTGGTAGCCAAAATTGCCCCAGTGTAAAAAAAATCGCCCTGCATATACGAATATGCAGTTTTGTAATCCCTTATATCCAGAATATTTTCTCCATCAAATTTACTTAACCCATCTCCATACGACGCAAACCAAATATTTTTTTGCTCATCCTCAACAATGCTCCATACATATTCATTTGCCCCTGTCTCCTTAGTAAAGTTTTCAAAAACATCGCTAATCTTTTTATAAAACCCTCTTTCAGTAGCTATCCAGAGGTTGTCTTCACGGTCGATAAGAAGTCTGTTGATAAAGTTGAATTTCTTTTTATACTCTTCTACCTCTTTTCCGTTGAACACAAGGATTTTCTTTTGCCCCGAAACCAGGTAAGCATTTTTACTTTGGTCAAAATCATATAAGGTTACTGATTCTTCTGTTGGAAAATGATACAAATCATTAAATGTAAAGTTTGTTGTATCAGGCTGATATAATGTGTTTTCATAAAATGAATAAATTCCTCCAGATTTATCTTTTACAAAACCCGTCCTCATCTTTTTGTTGAAGTAAACAATAGAATCATTTTCAATACTAAATAATCCATTCTCTTCGCCCCTGAGCCAATATTTATTATAGGCTTTCTCCTCCACAATGGATCCTATTTCCAAATCAACAAACCCAGAAAGCTTTTGAATTAATACTGAATCATAAGGACCTATATAAGTGGCTAACCGATTTTTATTTAGCACACAAAAATCAGTTTTTGATAAGTGAGGGATAATTAATGTATTCTTATCTTGCGGCAAAGTATCGTTTAAAAGAACTGTATTAAGAACTCCTTTATAAAGTTTGGAGATACCATTCAGCGAACAAAAATAAATTCCTCCGTTTTCATCTTCATAAAATCTGCGGACCAGATTTGATAGCAAACCATCATTTACTGTATAGTTCTGGAATTTTAATCCATCAAAACGACTTACACCCCCTTTTGTCCCGAGCCAAAGATATCCCCTGCTATCCTGAAACATTGAGATAACCTGGTTCTGGATAAGACCATCCTTTACTGTATAATGTCTGTAACTATATTCCTGAGAAAATAAGGACACATAAAATAAAAGGAACATAAAAGAAAGCAGGACAGTACTAGATATAAATAACCTCCGTGTTGGCATTAATTCTTACGACTCAATTAATGAACCTCAAAAATAAGAAATTTAAAAATGCAACTTATGGTAATCAAACTTTTGATTGTCGGTAAAGGCTTTGATCTTTTTTGATAACCGGATAAAAATCTGAAGGTCGTTTATCGCAAACCACCTGATGGCAGGGACATGTCCGCGAGTAGCAAGGGCAAAATGAATTAACAATTCATAATTGTATTTTTTAAGCCATTCAAAGGCTTTTTTGTCATTTACTATGGCCATATCAAGGGCAGCATATTGTGGATAGCCGTTTTTCATCAACCACTGAAAGGCTTCATCACTTCCCCGAATTGCTTTTGCTAAAGCGGCCAGTTCGGCATACCCGTTTTTTAGTAACCACATGAAAATCTTATCATTCCCGTCAATAGCTTCTCCAAACGCAACTAATATTTTTGCCGGATATTCGGTTAATTGTCCTTTTTGCATACTATAATCGAATTGTTTTTTTGTGTCTTCTTTCTGTTGTGCTATGAAGTTTGACCAGAGTATCTTTAGGTATAGGGTATTAAAAATTTCTTTAACTAGAATAGTGTCATTATTTCCATAAACCTTTATTCCCCGTATTCCCTTGTACACCATTCCCCATATTTTCCTTATACCTTTATACCCTATTTCCCCTATACCTTAAACTCTTTCCCCTCCAACACGCTATTTCCAGATTCTATCAAAAACCAACGCTAAAAATAAACTTTTGTTTTAATCCCGGCCTTTTCAACTTTATCAGCGATTACCCGAAGCTCATGTTTTGGAATTTTTTCAATCCCTTCCGCAGCCGTATCCCGCTCTACCGGGTAAATCATAACATACTGCGGATTAATGTCTTTTAACACCTTCAGCCAGGCATTTACTTCCACATCTTTTGTATTGTCAATTTTTTTCCCATCAAATACTCCTCGCATAAATAAAGTTTGAATTACCTGGTTCCCATCAAATCGTTTGATTTGTTCAATTATCGTCTTCACTTTAATGGAAGAGGCTGGCTGGTTAATCGCTTGAAAAGTTTCTTCAATTACCGAATCCAATTTCAACACATTATTGTCCACCTTATTTAAAGCAGCAAATACTTTCTTTTTATGAAGCAAGGTAGCATTGGACAATACTGTAACTTTTGCTTTTGGAAAATATAAATTTCTTAATTCAATCGTATCGTCAATGATACCGTCAAACTCAGGGTGGATAGTCGGTTCACCATTGCCGGCAAAGGTTATATTATCGGGGGCATCACCGCCTTCTTTCATTGCCTGTAATTTATGCTGAAGGCTTTGTTTTACCTCATCCCTGGTAGGCAACTTTATCTTTTCAGACTGCTTTTTTTGGGTCCAGCCACATTCGCAATAAATACAATTGAATGTGCAGTACTTAAAATTTACTGGCAAAAGGTTTACCCCAAGCGATACCCCGAATCGGCGACTTTTAACAGGCCCGAATATAATATCTTCGAATAAAAATGTCATTACATTTGATAAGGATGCAAATATAGTTAGCCCATTTGGTTATTTTAGCATAGCTAAATATTTTTTTAATGGGCTGAATAATTTGAAGTAATTTTGGCGTTAATTATTCATTAAATGAGTAAGCTAAACGAAATAAAAGCACCCATACAATCTCACCTCGATATTTTTGAAAAAAAGTTCAGGGCGTCGATGAAAAGCAATGTAGCCCTGCTCGATATCATTACAAGGTATATTTTAAAAAGAAAGGGCAAACAGATGCGCCCGATGTTTGTGTTCTTAAGCGCGGGCATTCATGGCGAAATCAAAGAGCCTACCTATATTGCTGCTTCCCTGATAGAATTATTGCACACTGCTACCCTGGTTCATGATGACGTGGTAGACGATAGCAATGAGCGGCGTGGTTTCTTTTCCATCAATGCATTATGGAAAAATAAAGTTGCGGTACTGGTGGGTGATTATTTATTTTCGAAAGGGATGCTGCTCTCTCTCAATTCCAATGAGTTTGAGTTGCTCCGAATAGTTTCTGATGCCACCAAAGATATGAGTGAAGGGGAACTGCTACAAATTGAAAAAGCCCGGAAGCTCGACATCGACGAAGCCATTTATTTTGAGATCATCCGCAAAAAGACAGCTTCCCTGATCGCTTCGTGTTGTGCAGCAGGTGCCGCTTCAGTGGGCAGCGATGAAGCTACCATAAAGTTAATGAAGGACTTTGGAGAAAAAGTAGGGATTGCTTTCCAGATCAAAGACGACCTGTTTGACTACCAAACTGCAAACAAAACCGGCAAACCCAATGGAATTGATATTAAGGAGCAGAAAATGACCCTACCCTTAATATATTTATTGAACAATGTGGATAGGTCAGAAAAAAGGAAGATCATCAACATCATTAAAAACCACAATACCAACCCTGCCAAAGTTAAGTTCGTTATTGATAAAGTTAACCATAGCGGGGGAATTGAATATGCTGCTGAAAAAATGAATTCCTACCATAAGGAAGCCCTTGATATTCTGAAAGGTCTGCCCGACTCACCCTCAAAAACTTCCCTGAAAAAACTTGTTGATTTTACAATTGAGCGGAAGAAGTGAAAAGTTGGCAGTATGCAGTTGGCAAAATTAAATATACGGTAAACCGCGCACCTACAACAACTCCAGCCGCACCGCATCCTGCTTTAAAAAAATAAAAATTCAGGGTTCCTTTTTCCTTTCCCAATGGATGTACTATATATTACAGGCAATAAACCATGCTAACAAGAGGACAAAGCAAAACATATCAATTCGATCCTTCCGGGCATTTAAGTGCCCCCCCCTCAGCATATTACGGAATTTTATTTTATTGTGGAATAAGCTCCTTCCTGCAGTTACTTTCCTATTTCTGACGACAAATACTAAACATTGAATGGAATAAACAACCCAGGGGATATTTTTCTTAATAAAACCAAAAAATAAAAAATGAAGAAAATAATTTTAATAATAAGTATATTAGTGGCCACTATTGCTATAGTTTGGTCATGTTCGAAAGAGGAAACAAATAACCAGGCTGCAAATAAAGTGGAACTTACACCCTATGAAATGCAGGTAAACCAACGAATAAAAGACTTTAAACAAAAAATAGCCCTATACAAGGAAAACCCCGGCTATAAGAGCGGGGAGGTAGTAAGTGCAGAGGATGCACTTTGGCTATTGGAAGCAACCATTAATTTTAGCCATACTTTCCCCAATGAGTACTACGATGAAATGCAGAGCGAAGACCTAAACCTGGTTGTGCCCAAAAATGCAAATGGCGGAGTAGATATGGATGACTTGACCCAGAAATACACTGAAATGAAACAGGCCATAACCGATGTTTATTACAACAGTACCTACGAAGACAAAGGCCTTGTGCTGGTTGACATTAGCGAGGTTTCCCAATCAGCAGGTGAAATAACATTGAACGTGGAAACTGTTACGGGAGAGAAAGGTAACGAACCACCACCAGACCCGGGGATCAATGGCCCATTTGAGGAAGGTGACGACTGGTGGTATGGGGAAAATGTGGGCTATTGCTACGAACCTTATACAGTTAATGATGATGCGGCCAACCGCCTTTACCAGGAAGCCTTAGGTCTGATACCCGATCCAAGTGGTAATTACTATTTTATAAATGAATTTAGTTTTTCAATTTTTGGGGGCGAGCCAGATTTGTTACGTGATACATCTCCTGACAATTACCTTGACTATTGGTTGTACTATTCCATTGAAGGAAGTTCCATTCCTTTTGATGAAGATGAAGTTTTATGCCTTGAATACACTGAAATGAATGCTTATTATACCTATTTAAATGGTTTGATGTTCGATTATTTGCCTAATACCTATCTGCCAAACAAGTACAATTTAAATGGGTATTCGGTGGAGTCATTAACTTTACTTGAAGATGAAAAACTTGTAAATGGAATAGAAGAAACCACAAAATATTTTCATAAAGCGAGTTTTGTTTATGGGTTAAAAATATTCTATGGCGAAGGCGATGGGCCATCAGAATTATAGATAATTAGAAGTAGGGTATCTGTATGGTGCCCTACTCTGGTTTTATATTCATAACCTATGAAAAAAGAATTGTTCTTATTATTTGCAATAGTTTTTCAATGCACATTCACACTAGCCCAAGATGTATTTGAGTTTAGTGTAGCAGATTCAGTAAATACATATTGTATTTCAACATTTATTGACAAGTCTGGAAACTTCATTTCTTTTGGCGGGTCAGGATTACCTGGCAACAGGCATGCATTGATAATGAAATTTACAAATGAAAATGATGTGGTAATTAAAACTTTTGTAAAGGATGATACTACTTCTGTTTTTAGTAATGGCATTTTACTTGAAAATGGAAATTATTTGGTCGTTGGTGCAATTGATAACCAAGTAGAGCTATATAAAAGGAACCTCTATGTTGTTGAGATAAGCGAGAGTTTAGATATCCTAAAAGAAAACATGTACCCCATTCCAGAGGCTTACGATAAGTTTTCTTTATTTGATATGCTGATAAGGCCCGATAGTACAATATTTGTTTTTGGTAGCCTTGATGACTCATTACCAGGAGATATGAGACATTCCTATTTTGCAACACTCAGCCAATCAGGTGATTTGCTGAACACAACTATTTCTGACCTTTATAAAAGTTATTATGGAAATGAAATTCTTTGCAAATCAGATAACAACGGGTACCTTGCTATTGGGGATTTTTCATTCGTTAACTTAATTGAGTTTGATAATGACCTCAACATTGTAAATACAATTCCCATGAACTCCAATTATTTTTATCATGGTGCAATAGGTGCCAGATGGTTGTCTGACGGGAACCTGGTGATCGGCAGCCTGGCCAACCAGGAAGTGCCGGGTGCATATTATGATTTGCACATGAGGATCAGTGATACCGACCTTGTCCCATTGATGGACACAGTTATCTTTGACGATGGCCGAAACTGGTTGCCGGCTTTTAGTGGGCTTGACTTTGTTGATGAAGACAACATTTGGGTAGTCACCTATCCACAAGATGAAACTTTCCCAAATACCGAAGGGATTGGGCGTATATATCTTTTCGATTCGGGGCTCAATGTAAAAGGTGCCAAATACTTTGGGGGCAGTACCCCAAGATATTTGTATTCCATTAAAGCCCTTGAAGATGGCGGTTGCATAATTACAGGCATTCAGGACGATGAAGGGGGCACTGGATACCGGGATGCATATTTTAAGAAGGTAATGCCAGAAAGCATCATTACCCATGCCGAAGAGACAACTGATCCAAATGATTACGATGTTTTGGTGTACCCGGTCCCCTTTGATAGTTACATTAAAATAGAAACCTACAGGGCCGATTTAAGTGTGTCCTTATATTCACAGGATGGAGGAAAATTGATTGCAAACCTTAAACTTTCAATCCCACGTACACAAATCGAAACTACCGGGTTAAACCCCGGATACTATATTTATAAAATATCAGATAATGGAAAGACTATTCAATCTGGAAAAGTATTAAAACAATAATAAACCTAAATATTACCAAAATGAAAACAAATATATTTATAAGCACATTCATGTGCATATTCGCCATATTATTAGTACAAAATATGTATTCTCAATCATGTACCCAATGTGATAATACTGGCAACCCACCTGGCAATTATGCCAGTGAAATAGGGCAGGGTACAACAGCTTCTGGCTCTTATTCATTTGCCGGAGGTGTTAATTCAACTGCTTCAGGGGGTGTGTCATTTGCTTTTGGAAGCTCAGCATTGGCAAGTGATCCATATTCAATATCCCTTGGTGCTTTAACTTCTGCAGAAAGCAGTAATGCCGTTGCAATGGGTAGTTTTAACAAAGCCAGTGGTACCAATTCATTTGTTCTTGGCAACGGACAAAGTTCATCATCTATTCTCGAAAACAACATTGCATATTCAATGATGATTGGTTTTAATTCTAATAAACATACACTTTTTGTAGGGCCCTCTCCGGGCAATGGTTACACCGGCTCAATCGGCATCGGTGATGTTACCGACCCCCAGGCAAAGCTCCACATTAAAGGCGATGACAACGAACAGGCCGACATATTGCTCGATCCGGCCACTTTGAAATATGCCAAACTAAAATTCGGGGAAACTGCCCCCAATAGCTCACCCAACCGTATTGAGGCCAAACCAGACAGCGACCTTAATTTCTATACCGCTTCTGATTTTGTGTTTTGGGACTCCAATATTGGTGTTGGCATACACAACCCAACCGAAAAACTCCAGGTAAACGGGAATATTAAATCTACGGGTTTTATCCTTGAAAACGGCCAGCAGGCCGCCAACAGGATATTACAATCCGATGCCAACGGCCTGGCCAGCTGGGTGGACCCTATGACCTTAAGTGTTGATGATGGGGATTGGACAATTGCTGGTGATAATCTTTTCAGGTTAAGCGGCAATGTTGGGATTGGCACAACCTCACCTAATCACAAACTGGAAGTTGCCGGAACAATTAAAACAAATGGATTCAGGTTGACCGACGGCAACCAGGCCAGTGGATATATTTTACAATCAGATGCCAATGGAAATGCAAGCTGGGTAGAAATGCCGGATAATGATGATGGGGACTGGGAAATTGATGGAAGTGATATAATACGGGGTGTCGGTAATGTAGGAATTGGTATGGATCCAATTGAAAAACTTGATATATTTGGGAACCTCCGGGTGCATAATGTTATTAAGGGAAATTCATCAGGTAGTAGTAGTAAGTTAGAGATCAAAGGAAGTGAAAATTCAAATTCTGCTGTAATTGAACTATGGAAAGGTGTTAATGCAAATGAAAGGTCATTGAAGTTAGCAACTTATATTGATGGGAACATTGAATTCAGGACTAATGGTAAAATGCGGATGAATATGTATGCCGACGACAAAATGGTTATTGGGACAGGAAGTGATAACTACAATATGGAAGTAAACGGAAAAATAGATGCTGAAGAAGTTGAAGTACATATGGGCAATTGGTGGGACGAAGTATTTGATGCAGACTATCAACTAATGCCACTAAGTGATGTAGAAGAATATATTAACAATAACGGTCACTTACCAGACCTGCCTTCAGAAGAAGAAGTCCTTGAAAACGGGATCGATCTGGGTGAAATGAATGCCTTGTTGTTAAAAAAAATAGAGGAGCTTACTCTGCATGTTATCGAATTAGAGAAACGGATTCAAGATTAATTTTTTAACCATGAGATTATATGTAATGATAACATGTGCTTTATGTGGATTAGCTTTTATTCCATCTAACACTTTTAGTCAAAAGGGTATTGATAATATCCCTAAAAGTAACCATGAAGTTTCCTTACAACCAATTGGTTTTTTCTCCTATTCATACATAAGGAATTTTAACCCTGGGTTATCCATTGGGGTTAAAACAGGAATAGGGGCCGGCATACAGTATCGATTGGAGCAAATTAACGAATGGCATTTAACCAGTTTACAAATTGGTTTTTATGTACGGGATTTATTTTTAAAACAATCAGAAAGGATTAATTTCACCTACAACTTAGGATTATTCAGTAGCACAGATATTTTATTCAACGGAGAAGAGCAGAATAAAAGGTTTGGCGTAAATGCAATCATTAGTTATAACATTGGTGATTTTAAATTTGGCCCTTCAATTCAGGTTTCGGCAGAAAGTATTTTTACAGAAGATCGACACGAGTTTCCAAAAATTGAAATTATACCAATTGTAATTTCTTATAAATTTTAAAAACAGAAAAAATGATAAAACACAATAATTTATTTTTTATAATATGTGGTATACTATTTACTATTATTTCAAATAACCTAATGGCACAAATTTTTCCAGACCCGGATGGGGGTTACGGTTCCTTTAAGGGAAGTCAAAAGGAAATTAATAAATGCGATGATCATGCCTGGGCAGGGGTTAAAAAGGACAAATCAAATACTTCCAACAGGAGGTATAAATTTAATATCGCCTTTTGGGACGAGTGCTGGACCCATGGAGCCTCTGTAGATAGCGATTGTTCTGATAGTTGTAATGCCGGATGGAATAAGGCAGGACGAATAAGTTTTATGAGGGCAAATAATACTAATCGAAATAAACTTCATTTGGGTTGGAAATACCATGATAAAATGGAAAATCAACTAAAACTTTCAGCCTACTTTCATGAAACCTATAATTCAAATCTTGACCATTGCTATGTTTCACACTATATTTCAACCAAGCCAACTGACAACTATTTATCAATTGATATGTTTCTTGGCCTTGAAATAATAGCCTTGATTGTAGAAAACAAAGCTCTTGGGATCCGTAAGCCCAACTGGATTCCTGAACCGTATAGTTCATTTCTAATGAGAACCTTTTATTTTGGAGAAAAGTCAAAAGATAAAAAATGTGCAGCCCCTGAAACCTTGACCTGCAAGTTTATAAACCAATGGTACGACAGCCCTAATTACTGGGGCTATTTTAATGATTGTGATACAATGGTGTGGAATATAACTGAATTCGATTCAGACGATAAGGCTGGGTTTTATGCCAATCATGAAGTGCATGGGTCTGTTGCAAAACTGGGAGATGTCCAATATCATTCTGACCACCCTAACCCTGTTAAACAAAAATGTCAAATCAATAGTGGTGCAGAAATTACATTTGCCTCTGGTAAAAAAATAGTTTTGAACCCCGGGTTTCACGCAAAGCCCGGATCGCATTTCCATGCCGTAATTGATCAATGTTTTCCATTACCAAGTATGGGCAACCTTCCATCAATGGCAAACTTAACATTGTCAGGTTATCAGGTCTGTTATTCGGAAATTTTTAATTCCGAATTTTATGGATTTGATCTATACAAAGATGACGAGTTAAAATTCAGTGAGTCAGGTAGCATTTCTTCTTCAAATTTATGTTTTGATATTGGTTATGTTTGGCCGGGATCATACGATGCTTATTTAACCCTAAGTAATGAGTGTGATAAGGAACTTGTTGTACCCGCTCATAAAATACTTTTTTTAGCATCCAAAGATTCAATAAACTCATCAGAATCTGATGCAAAATCAAATATCGTTGGAGTACCTGAAAAAAATCAAAAGTCAAATCAAAAAGGTTCGCATGATGACAACCCACTAGTTGATACCTTTGTAAAAATCTTCCCTAACCCCAACCCGGGAATCTTCACAATAAAGCTACATGATTTTGAAACCGAAGATTTTACTACAGAAATAAGCAATATGTTTGGAGAAACGATTTATCAAAAGCAAACTTTTGATCAAAACAGTTTTGCAGTGGATATCAGTGAACATCCTAAAGGCATCTATTTCGTAAAAATACGAGTTGGGGATCAGTTGTTTATCAAAAAAGTGATCTATCATTAAATAATTTGCCCGGCCAAAATACTTTGTTCCTCATCGGGCAAACATGATTTAACATTAACTTGCTGCTTTCTACAACAACTCCAGCCGCACCGCATCCTGCTTTAAAAAAACAAACAACAATATAGTAAATCCCCAGAGGGAAGAACCACCATAGGATAGAAAAGGCAATGGAATTCCAATTACCGGGAATAATCCGATGGTCATTCCAATGTTAATGGCAAAATGAAAAAACAGGATAGAGGCCACACCATATCCATAAACCCGGCTGAACTTTGACCTTTGCCTTTCGGCTAAAAAAATTAATCTGTACAGCAATCCCAGGAATAAGGCAATAACCACGAAGGTGCCAATAAAACCCCACTCTTCACCCACGGTGCAAAAAATAAAATCGGTGCTTTGTTCGGGTACAAAATCAAACTTTGTTTGGGTCCCTTTTAAAAATCCTTTGCCGGAAAATCCACCTGAACCAATGGCTATTTTAGATTGATGCACATTATAACCTGCACCACGGATATCTTTTTCTATTCCTAATAAAACATTGATACGCTTTGTTTGGTGAGGCTCTAATATATTTTCAAAAACGTAATCCACACTAAAAATATAACCCGAGGTAATCAGGAAAATTCCTACAATCCAAAGCCATTTTTTCCGCAATCTTTTCATAAAGTAGAAAATCAGAATAGCAATTAATGCCAGTATCCCCAGAATAATAAACTTGTTGATAAGCAAAGCAGATATAAATAATATGGCAGCTACTATGGCAAGGAATAATAAAGATCCTGACATACCTTCCCTGAACAAAACCAATACCAGCGCAAAAAACACCAGTGCTGACCCGGTATCGTGTTGCAATAAAATGAGAACCGATGGAATGAATATGATCACAGCAGCTTTCATTTTGGTGGAGACCTTCGAAAAGTCCGTATTAATTTTAGATATATAACCGGCCAGGGCCAGGGCCGTGGCAAACTTGGCAAACTCTGATGGCTGAAGTGAAAAACTTCCTATTTGAAACCAGGACTTACTTCCGGCAATCTCTTTACCAAACAAAAGCACGCCAACAAGCATTCCCATTATGCCGAGAAAAATAAACCATGAAAAGGTAGAAAAGAATTTAGCATCAATGATAAAGATCAAAAAGATCAGGATCACGGAGGTAAGGATCCACATCATTTGTTTACCATAGTTCATACCCATATCAAAAATACTGGAATGTTCAGAAGTATATTCTGCAGCATATATATTAATCCAGCCAATAATCACCAGCAAAAAATACAGCGAAACCGTTATCCAGTCGATATTTTGTAATATGTTGGTCCGTTGTCTCATTTTTTATGGATCAGGTTTCCGGCTAACATTCTTTTTTCTATTTGAGGACGGGTGATCGTATCATTTAAATATTTTTCGACCAGCAAACTGGCAATAGGTGCTGCCCAGGTAGATCCATATCCTGAGTTTTCAACGATCACTGTTATGGCTATTTGGGGATTTTCGAGGGGTGCAAACGCAATAAACATGGAATGGTCCTCACCATGCGGGTTTTGAACTGTTCCTGTTTTACCGCAAATATGAACCCCCGGAAGTTTCGCCCAGCGGGCAGTACCATGTTCCCCCTCAAACACTTCAAGCATGGCCTCCTGCACTACGGTAAAATTTTCAGGAGCAATGCTTGAGTTTTTTTTCTCGGTAAATGCCTCAATTTTATTTTGCTTTGTCCCGACGGCAGTTACCAAATGCGGGGGGTAATAAAATCCTTTATTGGCAATAACAGCTGCAAGATTGGCTAACTGCAGAGGAGTTACCAGGATTTCACCCTGTCCGATGGCCAACGACCGAATGGTAAAAGCATTCCAATGCCCCTCCCCATAAACTTTATCAAAGTATTCGGCAGGAGGTATATTTCCGCCCAGTTCAAAAGGGATATCAGTATTAAATTCCTGCCCAAAACCCAGGCTTAAGACATGTTGCCGCCAAATAGTATAAGCCTCCTTTGAAGAGGGGTAGTTTGTGATAATCGACCTGTAAACATTCCAGAAATAAGGATTACACGACTGTTCAATGGCCATCTGAAGGGCCAGTGGGGAGATATGGTTGTGCGTACATCGGATTGGGGTGGAAGCAGGCCCACTGCATGAATATCTCGTTCCTTCATGTAAAACACCTTCCTGTAATCCTACCAGTGCATTGACCATTTTAAATGTGGAACCGGGGGGGTAGTTTCCCATAATTGCCCGGTTAAGTAATGGCTTAAGTGAATCGGTATTGAGTTTGTTGAAGTTATCGCCTCTCACTCTCCCTACCAGTAGATTGGGGTCGTATACCGGGCTGGTCACAAAGGCTAATATGCCACCCGTATTTGGGTCGATGGCTACAATACTTCCCAACTTATTCTGCATTAATTGCTCTCCATAAGCCTGGAGATCTGCATCAATGGACAAATAAAGATTTTTACCCTGTTCCGAAATGGTATCATATCGGCCACTTCGATAACTGCCTTGTTCGCGGTTGTGCACATCCACCATCACGATCTCTACCCCTTTCTTACCGCGCAACTCCTTTTCATAAAAGCGTTCAAGGCCACTTTTACCAATGTAATCACCACTTTTATAATAAGCATCCTTTTCTATATCCTTATTATTTACTTCCCCGATATAACCCAATGTGTGAGAAGCTATGGGAATTGGGTATTTGCGTAAAGACCTGGACTGAACAAAAAAACCAGGAAACTTAAACATTTTTTCTTCGATGAAGCCAAATTCCTCCTTTGTGATTTGTGAAATAAATATGGAAGGTTTATACCTCGAATACTTATTTACCCTTTTCATTTTCAGTTGAAAAATTGAATCAGTAATACCTAGCAAAGTGCAGAATTCAGCAGTATCTATTTCTTTCACCTGCCCCGGAATGATCATCAGGTCGTAGGCAGCTTCGTCATACACCAGGAGTTTATTATTACGGTCGTAAATCAGGCCCCGGTTGGGATAGATAATATTCTTTCTTAAAACATTACTTTCTGCTGACAAAATATAGGTATCATCCAGGACTTGAAGATAAAAAAGCCGAATGAGATAGATAAGGCTTACAACAATAAACAAGCCAATGATAATATATTTCCGTTCGGTAAAGTTTCGCTGCATTTACAGGCTCCTTGCTCTTATTTGATCAAACACAAAAGTATAACAAAAAAGGCCGTCCAATTATTGGATGGCCCTTTATTATTGACAATAATTTTTTAATTAAAACAATCCACCATTTTGATATATCTCTAACTGAACTTCCGAGAATTTTTCTCCTTCAACCGTTTTATTGTTTTTCAGGTTAGTAATCTCACCCCTTTCAAAATCGACCCGGATGTTATCACCATCCTGTAAATCGAGTTCATCAATTGAGGTATACGTTACGATTGGGAAAGCTGCGTTGATGGCATTTCGTTCGTAAATTGCACCAAAGGATTCAGCAACTACAGCCTGAACACCAAGGGATTTAAAACAATCCACCGCCTGCTGGCGTGAACTCCCGCTTCCAAAATTCTTCTTAACCACAACGATATCTCCCGGTTTAGCCTTCTTTGCAAAATCTTCATAACCCTCCAAGTTATCAAAAGTGTACTGGCCCATTTCATCTATATTGGTAATGGTGAGGTAACGATTATGGAAGATCATATCCGTATCTATGTTATCCTCTTTGATATACCAAACGCGCCCTTCAATAACAGAATCCTTTGTCACAGGCTTATCTGAGGAAGAAGATTTAAGTTCCACTACTCTGGTTTCATCAGGTAAGAATACTGCCGGTTCGTCTGGGATATCATCAAAGGTAGTTATGTATCCTGCCACTGCACTAGCAGCAACGGTGGCCGGTGAAGCAAGGTAAACACTGCCTTTACCCTGTTTCCCCGGGAAATTCCTGTTACCAGTACTTATTGTAATTTCACCAGGTCCGTTTTGACCTACCTGTCCGGCTGCACATCCGGCACATCCGGCATTGGAAACCATTGCACCCGCATCTTTAAATATTTTGAATAATCCTTCTTCAAGGCATTGATCCCACATTTCATTAGTTGTTGGAACTATCTTCAATACGACTCCCGGAGCTACTTTACGGCCTTTGAGAATATTCGCTACTGCCCTCAGGTCTTCCATTCTGCCATTGGTACAACTTCCAACAAAAGCGGAGTCGATCTTAACTTTTTTAGCTTCCAGGATATTCACTGCATCGTGGGGTTTCCCTGGCAGTGAAACCATGGTTACAAACTCATCCAGCTTCACTTCAAATTCCTGTTCATATTTTGCGTCCGGGTCGGCAGCTATAACTTCCAGTTTTCTTCCGGCTGCTGCTTCGCAATAGTCCATCACTTCCTTGTTTGGTGTAAAGAAGATGATGATAGTACCCATTTCAGTACCCATTGAAGAAATCGTAATTCGCTCATCCATGGTGAACTTATCTACTTCTTCACCCTCAATTTCTACAGCATAACCCAAAAGTGAATTTGCACCAAAACGGTTTAAAAGATTCAATACAACATCTTTGGCACTCACTCCATTTGGCCTTTTACCTGTTAGTTTAATCTTCACCGACTTTGGAACTTTAAACCAGACTTTCCCTTTATTAAATGCCGCGGCAATATCCTTATCACCCATTCCCTGCCCAAATGCACCTATGGCACCTAAAATGTTTGCATGCGAATCGGTGGTTAAAGCAGTTGCACCAGGAATAGCAACACCCTCAGCAATTAATGTATGCGTGCCAATCCCGTTATTGATATCAAAAACCTTAATGCCATGCTTGCGGGCAAATTGACGGATAATATGCTGGTTAGCCGCATACTTTTGATCTGAACCTGTAGGGTTGGTATCAAAGGTAAAAAAGGTCTTTTTAACATCATCGATTTTCAGGTTATTGTCTTCAATGTGTTTTATTACATTAGCCCCGCCAAAGTCGCGGGCTACCCTTGCATCGATTTCAATGTCTACAATGTCACCCGGTTTAACCTTATCGAATTTCGAGTGCTTCGCTATGATTTTTTCTATAATTGTCATGTGAAATATTTTTGGCAAAATTAAATGGAAATTTTATGATATATCTTTTTTAAATCTGGAATTATCCGACAATATTTTCATCTTTTTATATCCTGCTTTCCAGAGGTAGAATATAAAAGGTACAAAGATGAGGAGGAAAATGTTCATGTGAGCCATTAACAGAAAGTCATAAACTCCATGCAATAGAACAGGCATGGCCAAAGCCATCAATAAATAATACCCGTTTCGCCCTTTACTGAATTTTGCTAAAGCAAAATAATAGCCCATTGCCACCCCGAACAAAGCATGTGCGGGAACGGCAGTAAGTGCCCGCATATAACCGGTGGTTTCGCCAAATTTATTTACGTAAAATATATTTTCTACCAGGGCAAATCCAAGGGAAATAAATACAGCATAAACTATCCCGTCAAACTTCTCATTAAATTCTTTGTTTCGCCAGATAATCAAATACAAAGCAAGGAACTTAAAAGCTTCCTCTACTACAGCAGCAACAATAAATGCTACATAGGCTGTTTGAAATAAGCCTGTAAAATTATCTTTAAAGGGTTCAATTTGAGAATTAACAAGGAGGACTGGAATAACGGTAAGGGCCCCGGCCAACAGTGCCTTAAAAAGCAAGCCAAGAGGTTCACGCTCATACTTGTCTCTTATATATACATATACAAGGATAATGATAACCGGAGCAGAAGCAAGAGCAATTAAATTCATGGTAAAAAGTTAAAGGTAAAGTGGCCATTTAGCGTATAGAGCTATCCTTGTCATGATTTCAAGCTTTATCATTTTTACAAATTGAACGCCTTCCCCGGATAAATCCTCTTATACAACCAGCCTTTCTTTAAAGGGTAAGAATGTCATGAAGTCGGCATGGTGAACCACATAAGCTTCGGTAGTTCTTTTCACCATATTTCCTTCTCCTGCATGGGTTGCAATAATATGGCAAACTTCAGCAGGAACATTACATTCCTCAGCCAAAGAAACACCACTGAAAGGGTGCCTCAGGTATTTTCCATAGGTTCCCTGCACGGCTTTGCCGTTACCATCCAAAACATATTCCAGCAATTTACCCACATCAGCTAAAATAGCTCCTGCTATCAATACATCCATGTTGCAGGTAAGTTCCCCTTTGTACATATCGTTTATTTTCTGTCCGGCATCGCGGGCAATATGCACCACAGAACGTTTGTGATCCATAAAGGTCACCTTTAGATCAGGTCCGCATAAAAGGGTGAAGGGAATACGATTCAAATCATCGGGTGTAAGCACACTTCTTTCAAGGGCCAGCTCCCAGGTTTTAGCCGTTTGTTCCCTGAGTGATTCATCTTTGATCCATTCCAGTTCCGGCCAGAGTTTTAATACTGTTTTATTCATTTTTTTTGAGTTATATTAATCACCAATTAAAATCTCACGCAAAGGCGTAAAGACGTGAAAAAAAATATTTATTTTTCCTCTGCACCTTAGCGTGAATAACTTATAGTTTAGCAATTACTGCATCAGCCATTTGCTGGGTAGAGGCTGCTCCTTTTTCAACAACATCAGCCCGTCCGGCCATCTTCATCATATCATAGGTTCTTACTTTACCCTCTTTAATTACTTCTGCAACTGCTTTGCGGATTTTAGCTGCGATTTTGTTCTCATCGATAAAATCGAGCATCATACATGCTGATTCTATCATCGCAATCGGATTGACAATAGAAACTTTATAATCGGCATACTTTGGTGCAGACCCATGGGTAGGTTCAAATACTCCAATGCCTTTTTCAGGATTAATTTGGGCTGAACAGGCAAAACCTAATCCACCAATCAAACCGGCAAAACCATCAGATACAATATCACCAAACATATTTCCCGCTACTATTACCCCATATGTTTCCGGATTTTTAGTCAGCCACATCATTTGTGCATCAATGTTGGTATTCCAAAGCTCTATATTTGGATAATCCGCTTTTTGGATTTGCTGGGCCATTTTGTACATCATGCCTGATGTTTCGCGAATTACGTTTGGTTTTTCACAAACGGTAACCGACTTATATCCATATTTTTTAGCATGTTCGAAAGCTGCCCTTAATATTCGTTCGGTATACTTTTTAGTAAATATCCGTGTTGATACAGAAAGTTCTTCTTTCGGGCACCATTCAAAATTTTTCTTGAATTTCGGATGGGTCATCAGAGCCTCATATACCTGGTCGGGAGGATTGCTCCATTCAACACCGCCATATAATCCTTCTGTATTCTGGCGGAAAATTGCCACATCCACTGCAGGTTCCTCAATGGCATCACCCTGGCCTCTGCGAATAAAGTTCAAAGGATTTCCGATGTAGGATTTACAGGGCCGCAAACAAATATCCAATCCAAAATGCTGGCGTAGGCCAACTATTGGACTTGAGTATACAAGGCCCTTTTCTTTTAACTCAGGGGCCAGCTCATCGAAAGCGGCATCTTTGGGTTTTGATGTAATTGCACCAAACAATCCAATTTTGTGTTCTTCGATCAGTTTGATAGTACGCTCCGGAAGAGGGTTTCCCTCTTTACACCAAAATTCCCAGCCGATGTCACCATTAACATAATTGGCTTTAAATCCTGCGGCTTCGAGGACACGAATGGTTTCTTCCAAAACAACTTTTCCGATGCCATCTCCAGGCATACTCACAATGGTTCTTTTTGCCATTTTTTATTCTTTTAAAGTATTGATAATATGTTTAATTGTGTTTCAAAATAAAGGCCTCAAATTTACAATTTTAACGATACTGGCAAATATTTTTCAAATTGATTTTTCACACATATATAGTTTGGAATTGGTATAAATTACTTCATGTTTTTCTCTTTGTTAAAGAAATTGAAAAGGTCACTTAATATAATTTGATAAACCTGCTTTCAATCACTTATAATTATCGTTATTTTCGTGCCTATCAATTCACACAACTAAAACACACCATCATGACAAGAGTAATTACTTTATTATGTGCCCTATTCATAGGTATGAATATTTTTGCACAGCTTCCTCAGGGATTTAAATACCAGGCAGTCGTCCGTGATAACACCGGAGATATTGTGGATAATCAGCTGGTTAATTTCCGTTTATCCATTCTTGATATAAGCAGTGCGGGCCCTGCCTTATATAAAGAAATACAACAAGTCAACACCAATGATTTTGGGTTGGCCAATCTTGTGGTGGGCCAGGGAAATGTTCTTTCAGGTGTATTTGCGGATATTGACTGGAGAACAAATGCCAAATTTCTTAAAGTGGAGATGGACCCGACAGGAGGAACCACCTACCAGGAATTAGGAACCGCCGAACTTATGAGTGTACCCTATGCCTTATTTTCAGGTTCTGATTGGTTAAAATCAGGAAATAATATTTATTATGAGGATGGCTACGTTGGAATTGGCAACCCAAGTCCGGGAGCAGGTTTATCCCTTAAAAGTGCAGCTGGTTATGGTTCTGCAGTTGGCCTAACTAATACAGGAGGGGGCATAGAATGGCGCCTGACTTCCTGGACTGATGGTACTTTTAGGGTGGTTAAAACCACGGGGACAACATTTTCTCCACTGATGATTGAACCGAATGAGGGCAGGATAGGAATCGGGACTTCTTCCGGGGATATGAACCTAAACGTTCATTCCTCCTCAGGAATAACCTATATTAGGGTATCTGATAACACATCGGGGCCCACATCCGGACTTAGAATGGGCATGAGCGGAAGTGGAAATGCTTATATTATCAATGATGAGCCAACCAAATCATTGAGCCTGGGTACTGTTGGCACTACTCAAGTTAGGATTACTGATATTGGCTGGGTAGGTATCAATACACTTTCCCCGGATGTGATGCTTCATATTAAACAAGATATTCCAAATAAATCCATTCGTCATGAACACCAAAGTACGACTGATTATTGGGAAAATGGTGTAGGGACAACAACAAAAAACTATAAATTTTACTACAACAACCTTTTTAGGGCAGATATTTCCTCAACAGATGGTGCTTATACACAATCTTCCGACCTAAGACTAAAAAAGGATATTATCTATTTGGAGTCTGTCCTGCCGAAAGTAAAACAACTTAAACCTGCTACATATCATTATATTGACGGAGACCCTTCATCAATTAAGTCAATTGGCTTTATCGCCCAGGAAGTGGAAGCACTTTTCCCGAACCTGGTCAGGGAAACTGATGATGGTTTTAAAGGTTTGGTTTATGATGGTTTCGCAGTCATATCCATTAAAGCCATCCAGGAATTAAACGATAAAATCGAGAAGTTGGAAGCTGAAGTAGAACTACTTAAAAAGCAGGCAGAAAAGTAATCTTATTGGTTTCGTTATCATTATTTTTAAACTAGATTAGTTAACCGAATTTATCCATTGGTTAAATCAAGTCGAGATTTCTTATGCTATGAAGTAATTTTGCTTAAATTTGTAAGGAAACTATTATGGTATTATCTAAATTTTAATACCTGATTCAGAGGGTGAAAAACATTTGAACACTTCATTATCTGGTGTTGTTTGAATATTGTTAAACATTTTAAACTTTTCAATTTTATGAAAAAATCTATTCTCAGGTTTATCTTTATTACAGGATATCTTTTCTTTTTAATGATGGGCTCAAATGCTCAGCAATCAGATAATCGTTTTGATTTGCTTCTTAAATTTGGTAATGTAAACCTTGCTGAAAATGCGGCAGAGTTTATTAAAGCAAACCCAATAACCGAAAATGACCTGGTAAATTCATACTATTATTTAATAGTACAATTTTATCAAATTCCTTCCAGGGATATTAAGGCACAACTGCAGGAGTTAGGAATCGTTTTTGTCGATTACATTCCGAATAAAGCTTATATCTTGGCCTTTCCTTTCAGTTTTGATCTAAAACAACTGGCTGATTTTAACATCAGGCATCTTTCCAAAATACCGCCGGAATATAAGCAGGATCAATATATCCTTGATAAAAAATACCCGCAATGGGCACTGCGGGAAAATAATCAAATGGATGTAATTATTTCCTTTTATCGAAATTTACCTTTCAGCTTTGGGCTTGAAAAACTAAACGGATTGTTCGTTGAATCTATTCAGGAAGATGCCATTTCCAATACGCTTGTCGCCAGGGTGAATATTTCAAATTTAGAGAAGATAATTAATCAAAATTATGTGCAGTTTATCGAACCTGTGTATGCTCCGGGGGAACCGGAAAACTATACAGGAAAGACCCTACACCGCTCAAACGTATTAGATTCGAAATATGAATTGGGAAGGCATTATGATGGAACAGGAGTAAATATTATGCTTCAGGATGATGGCACCATAGGCCCTCATGCCGACTATGAAGGAAGAATCGGAAACCAGTTTATAACAACCAATGGAGGCGACCATGGAGACCATTGTGCTGGGATTATTTTCGGATCAGGAAACATTGATCCAACAACTTCAGGGCAGGCACCGGGAGCCACTCTTTATACTTATGGAGCAGCACCCCTATACCCTGGGTTCACATCAATTCCATCGCATTATGGCACCTATGATATTCGGATTTCTTCCACATCGTATAGTAATGGTTGTAATGCGGGATATACCAGTCTGGCACGAACAATGGATTTACAAATCAATCAGTATGAATCACTGATGCATGTGTTTTCAGCGGGAAACGATGGTGGTTCAGATTGTGGATATGGTGCTGGAGCCGGATGGGGAAATATAACCGGAGGGCATAAAATTGGAAAAAATGTAATCACGGTGGCTAACCTTTCAGAAACAAGTTCTTTAGCTGGTTCAAGCAGTAGAGGCCCGGCTCATGATGGACGGATTAAACCAGATATTAGCGCAAAAGGAAGTGATGTTTATTCAACTGTTGATCCCAATGAATATGCCTATAAATCCGGAACATCAATGTCATGTCCGGGAGTTTCCGGGTCTCTGGGCCAGCTTTACCAGGCTTACAGGGAACTGAATAGCGGTGATGACCCTAAAGGGGGATTTATAAAAGGTTTGGTGCTCAATACAGCAGATGATTTAGGGAATGAAGGACCTGACTTTAAATATGGCTGGGGCCAAATAAATAATCTAAAAGCGGTCAAACTACTTGAAGATGAACGTTATGAAACGGATGAAATTGATGAAGGAAATACAAACATCCATACCTTTAATGTTCCTGCCGGAACAAAGCAGCTAAAGGTAATGGTTTACTGGACCGACAAAGAAGCCAGTATAGGTACCAACAAAGCCCTGTTGAATGACCTGGATATTCAAATCGAGGATCCTTCATCGATGGTTCATTTGCCATGGGTATTGAGTCATTACCCTGATCCTGATAGCTTAAACTCGCCCGCTACCAAAGGGATGGATCATTTAAATAATATGGAACAAGTTAGTATTGATGATCCTGCCGCTGGTTCATATACCTTAACAGTTGATGGATTTGAAGTACCCTGGGGCCCTCAGGAGTATTACGTATTTTATGAGCTGATAATGGATGAAATCAACCTTACATACCCTATTGGAGGAGAATCTTTTGATCCTGGTGAAGGTGTACTGGTGAGATGGGATGCTTTTGGAGAAACTAGCCCATTTATGGTTGAATATTCTTTGGATGATGGTGTAAACTGGACAACGGCTAACGCAAGTATAAATGCTAACAGGCGTTATTATAATTGGAATGTTCCGGCAGGCATTACTTCAAAAGCACGCATTAGAGTGAGCAGGGATGGATTAAGCGACACAAGCCCCGAAACTTTTAATATTATGGGAATAACTGATTTAATTACCTACGAGAGGTCCTGTCCCGAATCCGTTCTCATTACCTGGGACCCTGTTGATGATGCGGTATCCTATGATGTTTATCAATTAGGTGAAAAATATATGGAAGTTATTGGGAATACTACAGCAGATTCAATGTTAGTAGAAGGGATCAATTTTGAGAATGAGTATTGGTTCAGCGTAGGAGCAATCGGACCAGATAATGCAGTTGGTCGAAGAGCCATTGCCAAAATGAAAGAGCCAGGGATCTGGAATTGTGTATTCAGTAAGGATATGGCCATTACCGATATTATTTCTCCTCCAATAGGCGTACTCTACGAATGCCAGGATTATTCAGATGTAACGGTGAGGGTGGAAATAAATAACAGCGGATTAGAAGATATGCAAAATGTAGTAGCCTATTACGAATTTGAAGGTGGGGGTGCAATAAGTGAAGCTATACCAGGAACAATCATGGCTGGAGAAACCATAATCCATGAATTTTCTTCCAGTATAAGCCTTCCTTCAACCGGTGTTTATGATCTGACAGCCTGGATTGAAACCCCAGATGATCAAAACTCTGCCAATGATATTATAGAAGGAGTGTGTAAATTAAAGTCGACACAGAACTTGAATATTAATGCAACGGAAACTTTTGATTCATATAATAACTGCGGATTTGCTCCGGATTGTGAAGACGTTAACTGCTATATCAATGTACAATGGTTTAATCTTCAAAATGAATTGAATGATGAAATTGATTGGCGTGTAATGAATGGAATAACGCCCACCACTGGTACCGGGCCAACCGGGGATCATACTTCGGGAACTATTTCAGGTAATTTTCTCTATCTTGAAGCCTCAGGAGAATGTTACAATAAAAAAGCTATTTTGAATTCACCCTGTATTGATCTTTCCGGTTTATCAAGCCCGGGATTGCATTTTTGGTACAATCTGAATGGCGCGGATATGGGATCATTGCATGTTGATATAATTAGTGATGGGATTTTGAACAAAGATTTTATCTGGCCAATTTCCGGAAATTTTGGCCCTGAATGGCATGAAGGAAATCTTTACCTGGATGAATATGCGGGTAAAACAATAAATGTTAGATTTAGAGGATATACGGGGAATGGAGAATTAAGTGATATGGCTATAGACGATATTATTGTTACGGAAATGACAGGAATTTCTTCCAATCAGGCAGGGAAATACATGGAAGTATCCCCTAATCCTTCATCAGGCATTTATCAGGTAAGAATGAAGAAATCAATTACTGAAAATACCAGCATAAAAGTGATGGATGTAACAGGCCGGATTGTTTATATCGATCAGATGTCAGATTTAAATTCTAATGACGGAATTTATTACTTGGATATTTCATCACTAAAAAATGGGCTATATTATTTAATAGTTGAAACTGACACAATTAAATTGAATGAAAAAATCCTGAAGTTGTAAAATCTTTATAGAACTTTTCACAGGGCTGGTAAAGTTTACCGGCCCTTTTTTGAATATTCTCATTTAGAACCTTTCTAAATCATGGCCGAAAACTGATTTTTAACCGCCGTTAACTGATTACCAATTGACATTTTGCCAAATTCGCGTATTTTTGTAGAAAGTTGAAAGCACTTGTTAAACAGAGAATTGAGAAATTGTCTAAAACTAATATTCCTGAAAAGCACTACCAGCATTATTAATATGCCGGTTGTGTTGATATTTTTTTAGAAAAAACTTACTTGCAAATAAACAAAAAAGGTGTAACTTGTGCCACTCTTTTTGAAGCACAGATTTGACATATAATAATATAATAATCAAATAAAACTGATATGAAAAAAAGATTTTTACCACTTGGTTTTTTTTCATTTTTACTTCTTCTGATAGCCAGCGTTTTTGCGCTAAGCTATATTCCAAAAGAAAATGAAAAACCAACTTTGGTTAAGAACGATGCACAAAGCATTGAAGGGGCGAAACAATATCTGGCATCTATCCGGAACAACCAGCATACCGGATTGCTCAATCCGCAAGATGTTTTAAAAGCAAGAGAACAAAAAAGTAATTTAGCCTATACTAAATCAGGAAAAGCTGCTAGCTATAACTGGCTGGAACTTGGTCCCGATAATATGGGTGGAAGAACCCGTGCCCTCATTTTCGACAACAGGGACCCGTCAGGTAAAACAATTTATGCTGGAAGTGTAAACGGTGGCATTTTTAAATCTACCGATGTAGGAGCTAATTGGACTAAAGTCAACATGGGCAGTGGAACAGCAAATTTGAATGTATCCTCTATGGTTCAGACTGCTGATGGAACCATATATGTGGGAACAGGTGAAGGGTTTAACACCCAAAACTATACTGGTACAGGATTTTTTGGATATGAAGGTGGATTTGTTGGGAAAGGCATTTTTAAATCTGATAACAACGATGATTTTTACCTCGTTGCCGGCACACAACCTTTAATGTCAGGAGAAACGGCTGACTGGGCTTATGTGAATGATATTGCAATTGATGTCACCGGAAATCGCTTATTTGCTGCGACTCAAAATGGATTAAATTATGCAAGCCTTCCGGCATTGGATAACTGGCAATCAGAATTTAAGTATTCAATGGATAGTACCATTGTAAACAGGCAAATATCAATTGACTCGGTAATTTTGTGCGACAGCTTTAGCATTGTTGAAGGAAACTTTGTAATTCACGGATCATTAGGCTGGCAAACTAACGTAACAATAAACGATACCGTAAACCAGGAAGTTATATACCAGGAGTATCTGCCCTTTGAAACCTATGGCAATTGTTACGATGTAAAGGTTAGCCCCGAGGGTTGGATAATCACCTCATTTAATAACAAAATTTATGTATCTGAAAGTGGTGATCCTAACAAAATGGTTAATAAGTCAGTCTATCCGAGTAATCCTGAAAGTATCCGGAAAGATAATATTGACTGGACTGCGCATATTGTGATAAAAAATAAATCAGGCGTTGTAATCCTGGATTCAGTTAGCCAATCATCAGAAGTTTATACCTGGCATTCAGATTACTATTATGACGATTTTTCAGGTTTTAAAGGGTATCCCAAAAGCATAGATGGAGGAAGAACAGAATTTGCCATTGCTCCATCAAATGGAAATATAGTATATGCAATGATAGCAAAAGGAACCAGTCCTAACGCTAACAGGCTTGAAGGGATATTTTTATCAGAAAATGGTGGACAATCATGGAGATTAGTAGCACCCGGGGCTTCGAGTTCACTAAATATTCTGGGTTCTTATTATGGTGCTAATCTAGCCTATTACCAGGGTGATTTTAGCAATACACTGGCTGTATTCCCTAATAATCCTTACAGGATACTGGCGGGAGGAATCAATATGTGGATGGGAACGAAAGTTAATGAAACCGGTTATTTCGATTGGGCCAAAGTTTCCGTTTCAGAGTCTTACCTACTCTTCAATGGTATTTATGATCAGCAATACTGCCATATGGATCATCACACCTATGTTTTCAGGCCTGGATATAACAACCAGTTTATTGCCGGGACTGATGGTGGAATGTTCTATGCTACAGCTTCTCCTACACTGGTAAATTTCCAGTCAATTAATAAGAACTACAATGTGACCCAATTCTACTCATTGGATATTTCCACCAGACCAATGGAATATATTGGAGGGACTCAGGACAATGGCACAGTATACAACAGCGGGAACAGTAGTTCTGGAAAAACGGCTGAAGACATCTGGAGATTTGCAAATCTTAGTTCAATTTATCCAACCGGAACAGATGGAGGTTCAGTTGCCTTTTCTAACTTCAGGAAGGTATTACCTGGTATAGAAGAATTTGCACCCCCATCATTTTACTCTAAATCAAGATACCCTGATGCAGCTGAAGGGCTCGATACAAGAATGAGACGTTCAGAAACTCTTGGCTTTGATTTTTCAAATAATTTCCTTGATGGAGATATGACAAATAATGCCTTTATCACCCCTATGTTATTATGGGAAAGTTATAATGATCCCAATAGTAGGGATTCAATTCAATATTTTGCCACGGAAGACCTGGCTGCTGGCGATACAATTATGGTACGAAGTAATATTTATGATCACCCCTTTATATACTTTCTTCCTGATAATTTGGAAGATGGTGACTCTATGATGATCCAGGATATTTTTTCGACTAAATTATTTATTGCTACTAAAGATGAAATATGGATGACTAAAGAGTCTCACAGGTTTGATCTCAATCCTGAATGGTGGGTTATTTCAGATTTTCAACATAATGGATTTGAAGGAGTACCTGTTGGAATGGGAGTTTCAGCCGATGGGAATGTACTTTATGTTGGAAATGACGAAGGCGGTCTTTATAAAATATCCAATATTGCATTAGCCTATAACCAAGCCAGAGCTGATGTTAACAGCAGTGAGTGTATAATTTCTTCTACCATGATTGAACTTTATGAAGGAATAACCCAGGCTATCACCTCAATTTCTGTAGATCCAAAAGATGCCAATAAGGTTTTGGTAACTCTGGGTAATTATGGAAACGCTGATTATGTATATTACAGTACCAATGCCTTAAGTGATAATCCTGTATTTACCTCTGTTCAAGGAAACCTCCCAGGGATGCCCGTTTATTCATCCCTGCTCGAAATGGGCGAAGATACGGATATGGCTTTACTTGGGACTGAAATGGGTGTGTGGGCATCAGACGATCCTGCTACCGGTATCTGGTATGAAGCTGCTGAGGAAATTGGAGATGTTCCCGTTATGGCTCTAAAACAACAAAGTTCATATAAAGGTAGTTTTACTTTAACTTTCTTTGATCCTGCAACTGGAAGTCCTTACTGGGAAATTTTCCCGGAAACCGAAAACTATGGGGACATTTATGCAGCAACTCATGGCCGGGGTGTCTTTAGGGTTGATGTGGAAGAATACGTTGGCATAAAAGAACAGAAATATGCAGAGAAACACAACAACATTCAATTAAGTGTTTATCCAAATCCTGCCTCAGATATAGCCATCATTGAGGTGCAACTTTCTTCCAGGATGGATATTCAGGTAAATGTTTTTGATTTGGCAGGGAAACTGGTAATATCAGAAAAATATACGTCAATTGATCAAAACAATAATAAAATTCCAGTAAAAATTCAAGGCCTAAATGAAGGAACATATTTGATTCAGGTGGTTTCCGGAAATAAAGTTGGAATTAACAAAATTGTGGTTGTTAAATAAAAATGAGATATCAATTATTAATATTCTAAATATATTAACTGATGAAAAAATTACTATTAACAAAAATTGCAGTTATCATATCGATGTTTCTCTTCGCGCAAACCGATATTTTACCTCCACAGCTTGTTTTTCCGCTAAATGATGCGGTTAAACAAATGCCAGATACCGAACTTGACTGGTATGCAAGTGCTGGCATTGGTGGGGTTATGTATAGGGTAGAGTTAGATGAGGATAACACATTTCCAAATCCGGTGGTTTATAATACAGAATTAACAAGTCAGAAACTTGAGAATTTACTTTTCGGACATACTTATTTTTGGAGAGTTAAAGCCATTGATAATATTGGCGAAAGTGAGTGGTCAGCAATATATTCATTCAGCATTTTTAGCAGACTCTTACCAAATAAACCAAATAATGATGAAGAGAATGTAGAACCCAATGAATCGATTACCTGGAAACCATCAATAAGTGGAACACAGGTAAGTGGCCTTTCAATTATTCAGTGCCAGATTGATACGGCATTCTTCTGGCGAAAAATCAACCAAACACTTACTACAGATAATTTGTTTGCCTCCTATTATTTGGATGACAACAATGTTTGGGCAGTCGGTGCAGGAGGAACTATCCTTTATTATGATGGAACTTCATGGGCCGAGCAGACCAATCCGTCAACTGAGGATTTATTTGCTATTGATTTTACTGACAGTTCTAATGGTTGGGCTGTTGGCGAATCAGGAACTATCTTATATTTTGATGGAACCGAATGGATGGAAAAAACCAGTCCCGTAAGTGCTCATTGGCAAGGATTAGTTATGCTGGATGCAAACAATGGTTGGGCCGTTGGAAGTGATGGAATGATCATTTCGTTTGATGGCACTGATTGGACAGAATATGCTGATAGTCCGGTTACGGGCCCTTTAACTGCTGTATATTTTATAGATGAGAATAATGGCTGGGCTGTAGGTGAAGACGGTGTCATTATTTATTATGATGGCACGGAATGGGCAGAACAGACTTCTCCCTCCTCTAAAGACCTGTTTTGTGTAAGTTTTGCGGATGGGAATAATGGCTGGGCTGCTGGTAAAAGCGGGACAATGTTATTTTTTGACGGAAATGAATGGAGTGAAGTAGATATTGATTCAGGAATTGATATTTATTTTATATCAATGGATGGAACGGATTCAGGAATTGCAGGAGGCAAAGATGGTTTCTTGCTTGAGTATGATGGCATTAGTTGGCTTGAAACTGCAAGTGGCTCAACAAAAATACTTCGTGGAATTTCGAGTCAGGATGCAGATCATGCATTGGTTGTTGGCGAAAACGGGACTTTGGTAATGAAATCCGACGGAGGTTTTGAAAGTCCTTTGTCAAAGAAAATTTCAGCCAATGCTGATAGTACTAAAATTAGATTATCCGAATTGTATTTTGGCACAAAGTACTTTTGGAGGATAAGGGGAATTCATAATGCAGATACAAGTAAATGGTCTTCAGTCAAATATTTTACCACCATCGCAAATGTAACCAATGTTGGGCCTGCTAACAACTCAACTAACCAGATGACCGATCTTACAGTTGAATGGGAAAATATTTCAGGCGTTTTTGAATACATAATTGAGCTTTGTGATGATCCCAATTTTTCAACTCCTTGCTTATTTTACTCTGATGAAAACTCTTTCACTCCACAGGGATTACTCTTTAATAATACGTATTACTGGCATGTAAAAGCTGCACACACGCAGGACACTTCTGATTTCTCCGCTGTCTGGAGCTTTGAAACTTTAAACAATATTGATCTTGTTAGTCCAGAAAACGGATCATTTACACCTGAAATATTCCCTACGCTGGAATGGATGGAATTATCGGGCGTAGGTGGAGTAGAAGTAAACTACGATATGGATGAAAACTTCACAGAACCTGTTGTGGCGCACCTTGAAGGACCTAAAAACACGTATAAAGTTCCTTTCGCTTTGCAAGATGGAATGACTTATTTTTGGAAGATTAGAGCCTATGACAGTGGCGATACAACCAATTGGAGTGATACCTGGAACTTCACCATCGGTGAAGACACATTAGGGATCAATCAACTTAACCAACATAATGTAAAACTCTTCCCCAACCCCAGTAATGGTGTACTTCATATAGAAGTGGGTGGAAAAGTTCAGGGCAATGTGCTCTTTACATTATCTAATTTACTCGGCGAAATAATTTTAACCGAGGAATATGATTTTAGGCCTGGTATAAATCAAAGAACAATAAAATTGGATGAACTTCAAAATGGTTTATACATCGTTCAGTTTAAATCAGGAAAAACCGTATACACGCAAAAGGTCATTCTCGACAAGTAGAGAAAATTTATGTTTATGAGAGGAAGCCGGCTTTGAATTGAGCCGGCTTTTATTTTATATTCTAATTAAAAGCCTGATAGCTAAATAAAAAAAAGCCTGAGGTTGATGTGAATTTGAAAAGGATGAGTAAAGGTAAGCTGGGTAATAAATAATTAATTAAAACGCTTACCAAAATTAAAGTTCAAATAAAAAGTAAGGAAATAATAATTGGGGTCGTTAAACGCCATAATAGGGATAGCCCTGGGGAAAAGATCAAGCATAACACCTATTTCAAGGGATTTTAATTTATTCCGGTAGGAAGCATAATCAAAGTCGAGGCCCATTTTCCCATGCAGCCCAGGGTAAAATTCTATTTTATCAAGCCCATAAGTAAAAGAAGCCCTGCCGAAAATATTATCCAATCCATGATTCTCAGGGTCGTAGCGTTCAATAGTCGTTACTATATAACTATCCGAATTAGTATTTATGTCGTATATATAAAGGTATACCGGCTTGGCCACTCCAACAGAAATCCCACCTGAATAAAACATCCTAAGCTCAATTCCGCCCCAATAAGGCTTACGGTTCAATTGTTTGTAATTACCATAGCTTCCCCTAAATAAAAACACCACATTAAGCTTCCCATGGATAAAACTCTTAGAATTGGTAAAGTATGGGTTAATTGTCCTGATCTGTTTGGGAGATTGCATTTCAACCATCTCTACTGACCACACTCTTCTTTCGAAGGCAGTTTTATTAAACCCTTTTGAATACTTCAACCCCCATCCCTGAGTATGAAAAATACCACCCCAACTTCGTTCCTTAAATAAAATAATATTTTTAGAAGTATCCACAACTTCAGCATTTGTTTGTGCATTTAAGGCAAATGCAGAAACCAGCATGGTATAAATTGCAGCTATAATTACTAAGATTCTCATGGATATTGAAGCATGTATAAGAGCCCTAAAATAAAAAATATTTACCAGATAACGAAATCTGATAAATATATATTTTAAACTTATTCTTAATAAAGACTAAATTACCTGCGATGTTCAATCTGAAATTTCTTAGCCTCGCCATACGCCGGACAACTTTCTGTTGACTTACATGATGACATGATTATACTCAGGGTTATCAGGGCCAGAACAAGGACAACAATTTTTTTCATAGTTATTTGAATATGAAGTTTACAAAGATAAAATTATTTTCTAATTTTCAGCTTTAAGTGAATAAAACTTATTTTTGATTCGGGTATTGCAATTAATCTGCCAAGCGGGAAAAAAACGAGCAACAAATATGGCTAATATCAAACCAAACATCGAAAACTCTTGGTTAGAGGCGCTTTCAAAGGAATTTCAATCAGACTATTTTTCTCAATTAAAAAAATTCCTTATTGAGGAAAAACACAGATATCGGATATTTCCTCCGGGATCGGATATTTTTGCAGCCTTTAATCTTACTCCTTTTCACCAGGTAAAAGTGGTTATTATAGGCCAGGATCCCTACCATGGGCCCCACCAGGCAAATGGATTATGCTTTTCGGTGAATGAGGGCATCCGGAAGCCTCCCTCTCTTCAAAACATTTTTAAAGAACTTCACAACGATTTGGGTATACCCATTCCTGAAAGTGGTAATTTGAAAAACTGGGCAATGCAGGGAGTACTTTTGTTAAATGCCACCCTCACTGTAAGGGCGCATCAAGCAGGATCCCACCAAAACAAAGGATGGGAACAATTTACAGATGCAGCCATTTCAAGTTTATCAGAAAGGAAAAACAACCTGGTTTTTATTTTGTGGGGGAAATTTGCCCAGGCCAAAGAATGCCTGATAGATGCCTCCAAACATTTTATTATTAAATCAGCTCACCCATCCCCGTTTTCAGCTGATAGAGGTTTTTTTGGAAGTAAACCATTTTCTAAAACCAATAATTACCTTTTGACATATAATATCACACCGGTCGATTGGAGCCTAAACAAAAAAACCGGTTTTTGAAATTAACCGGTTTTTGAAAAACAAATAGTATGCAATGTTAGCCTTTTATCCAATTCACAATTTTATCAGTAGTTGGGCTTTTTTGAGGTTTAACGTAATCCACTAAGTTTCCATTTTCATCAATCATGTATTTTTGAAAATTCCAGGATACCTTTGAGTCCATTACGCCATTTTCCGCTTTTTTCGTAAGCCATTTATATACCGGACTGATGCTATCACCTTTCACTGATATTTTGGCCATCATTTGAAAAGTGACACCATAATTTATTTCACAAAAGGATTTAATTTCCTCGTTAGTCCCTGGTTCCTGTCTTAAAAAATTATTAGCCGGAAATCCTACTATGGTAAAATTTTCTCCACCATATTCCTGGTATAGTAATTCCAAATCCTTATACTGTGGGGTAAAACCACATTTTGAAGCAGTATTTACTACTAGTACCTTTTTACCTTTGAAAGTACTGAAATCAAGCATTTTGCCATCAATAGTTTCTGCTTTAAAATCATGAAAATTCATTTGCTGTGCCTGCATTTTTCCAAAAATTGCTACGCTAATTAGCGCTATAAACATTATTGATTTTTTCACTTTTAAACTTTATCTGGATTATTAAGATTGTGTTCCGCCTTCAATTCTGATCAGGATTCCAATTTCATCACTAACGAAATCATCTTTAAGGTTATCGAAAAACTTTTTTGATTTATAGCGGATATCCCACTCGGCCCTGTCTATTGCAAACTGCGCGGTATGAGCTTTAAACCCATTTTCGTTCATTTCAACAAATGCATTAAAGGTTACGCTTCTGGTAATATCTTTAATAGTAAGGTTACCTGTGATTGTATGTGTTGGCTTAGCTTCACCTTCCTTTACTTCACCCTCGAAATTTTTCACTTCTGCAATTTCAAATTTTCCAACAGGAAATTCCGATGTATTGAAAAAATCGGATGAATTCAAATGTCCAACTAATTTTGCATTCCATTCAGGATCTTCAAGGTCTTCATTTTTAATAGATGTCATATCCATTACAAAAGAACCTCCCTCAATTTTACCGTCATTTAAGAATAATTCACCACTCTTGATCATTACTGTACCGTGATGCTGGCCAGTAGGTTTTGTGCCAACCCACTCTAACAGGCTATTATCTGTATTTATTGCCATCGTAACTGCGCTATTCTCAACCTGATTTACTTCTTTCGCATCTCCTGTTACTGCTTTTTCTCCCACGCTGGCAGAATTACATGCCCCTATTGTTAGGGCAATTACTATCATTCCAAATATTTTACTTAATCTGTTCATCATTAATTTGTTTAATTATTTATGTTAAATTTTAAACACATAACAACATCTTTGGAAATATGTTCATTTAATTTACCACTTAAATTGTCTTTAACAAATTTATACCTTCGCAACAAGAATTGCGGCATGAACAAACAGATACTGAGACTGGCCATACCAAACATCATAAGCAATATTACAGTTCCTTTATTGGGGATGGTCGACCTGGCAATTTTGGGCCACATGGAATCAGCTGCATACATTGGGGCTATTGCCCTGGGAGGATTAATTTTCAATTTTATATATGCCATTTTTAGCTTCCTGAGAATGGGAACCAGTGGTTTTACTGCCCAGGCCTTTGGTGAAAAAAACCAGATAGAGATAACGATGATGTTAGGCAGGTCAATGTTTTTTGCTTTCGCCGGGGGATTATTGCTCATTTTACTGCAAGTTCCAATTGACTGGCTCAGCTTTTATTTGATTGAAGGATCAGAAGAAGTTGAATCTCTGGCCCGTGAATATTATTATATTCGCATATATGCCGCGCCTGCATCCCTTGGAATAATGGCCATATCAGGTTGGTATACAGGAATGCAAAATGCTAAGTTTCCAATGGCAATTGCAATTTTAATTAACATTATAAACATTGGTGCCAATGTAATTTTTGTGTATGGGTTTGGAATGAAATCAGATGGAGTAGCATGGGGAACGCTGATTGCTCAATATTCAGGATTAACTTTAGCGATTATTCTTTTTCTGAGAAAATATAAATATTTGTATTCCTTTTGGGATCAGCAGGAATTTTTCAACTGGAAAAAACTGGGGAAGTTTTTTAAAGTCAACCTTGATATTATTATCCGGACCCTTTGCTTGATTTTCACTTTTGCATTTTTCACTACACAATCGGCCAAAATGGATGATACCATTTTAGCAGTAAATACTGTCCTATTGCAGTTTTTATTCGTATTTTCATACATGGTTGATGGCTTTGCCTATGCAGCCGAGGCGCTGGTAGGTAAATTTTTTGGAGAACAAAATATGCCTAACCTAAAAAGATCAATCAAACTATTATTTATGTGGGGATTGTTCATGAGTATCCCTTTCACCCTGGTCTATCTTTTTGCAGGAGATCAAATGTTATATTTATTAACAGATAATCCCGAAGTGCTTTTGGCTGCCTCACCCTATATTTTTTGGATAGGAATTGTTCCGATAGTGACTTTTGCAGCCTTTATCTGGGATGGAGTATACATTGGTGCCACAGCATCTGCTGCAATGAGAAATACTTTGCTGATATCAACGCTGATAGTTTTCCTTCCTACCTACTACCTATTAAGGAATAGCATGGGAAACCATGGGCTATGGTTAGCTATGATCTTATTTATGACAAGCCGTGGGTTATTGTTAACCCTGTTCTCAAAATCAAATATTTTCAATTTCAACAAACAGCTTTCTTAAAACTCTACCACCATATCTGCTTTCCATTTTTATCAATCGTAAAAATCCTTTCTTCTTCCCTCGATCCTTTTTCAACCAGCCAGTATATTGCACCTGAAGGGACCTCCATAAAGCGCAATGGTCCATTGGCTGCTTTTTGTCTTCCTACCTCAACCCACTTATCATTCCAATAATACAAAATGTACTCTGCTCCTTTTACAAATTCAGTTTCACTAATAAAATCAGTAGTTTGTTTGGTAAGTCTTTGAGTGGTAGAGAAGAGATTCATTTCAATGCGTTTGCTTCCATCCGGTATTTTATATTCCACATTTCCTGAATCTGTTAGGATAAAAGCATCACCCGCCGGAATTATTTCTTCGTCATAATAAAATGCAGGCAAATAAGCAACACCTAAGCCCACTTTGGAATAAGAGGCCTTGGTTCCATAAAATCGGGTATAGTCAATAGCCTTCCAATCGCCGGAATTAAAAACACAGAGGTATGAAAAATTAGTACTATCTGGGATCCCCTTTATTAATTCTATTTTAATTCGTTTTGTTTCAGTATAATCAGGAGTTACGTCATAAATACTATTCTTATTAAGGTATGGTGGAGCAGTTTCCCATGGCTCCATTTTTTCAGGCAGGCTATTTTCCTGCACTGCAAATGACTTCCGGTAAACTTTCGCCATTTTATGGCCTAAATGATATTCACCTGGATTGGCTTCTCCACCCATAAAAATGATAATGCTGTCGTTTTTATCTAAAATAGCATTCCATGCATGATTATTCCCGGTATTGGCCCAATAGGGGGTAAAATCACTCATCACAGGAATAGCAAGGGCTCTCATAGCATAAATGGCAATGTTGGTCATGTCTTCACAACGGCCCATTTTATTATCCAATATCTCCTTTAAGCCCAGGTCAGTGGGGTGCTCATAATAACGTGGATCAAACCTGAACCACGACTTGATATAATCATTCACAAAACAGGCAGCTTCAACAGGGTCAGTTTCATCTTTAACGGAATCTTTTACCCATGCTAACTCATTTATAAAATAGGAACGCCAATCTTCAATCGGTTCATTGCTGCTGCGATACGGAAGCACATATTCACAAAACTGTTCAAAAGAAAGGTGCTGCGCCCAGGAATTATTATTCCATTCATCCACAGCAAGTTCTATATTTTGGATGAGATAATCCGCTGTTACAGTTTCATAATCCTTCAACAGGGTATCCAACTCGAAATGGATAATCCCTTTCTGCTCTTCAAGCCTATCCCATCCTGCAAGTAATTTTTCATAATCCTCAAAATCCAACACATCAAAGTCAATTTTTTGGCCTGTAGAGTCTACAAGTTTAAAAATCGCATAGCCGTGCTCCTTCATGTTGCCAATCAGGTAATATGCAGCCTCTTCTTTTATCACATCTCCCTTATCCTTAAAATGGCGAATAACTTTCTCGAGTTCAGGCCGGTTTTCTCCAGCCAGGTCAAGTATAGCGGTTACTTTTTCAGGAATTTCAAACTCTCGTGGCCCACAACCTGCAACAAACAAAACAATTAATATTAGAAGAATATTTTTCATGACAGTGAGATAAATGTTGACATACAAAATTAAGTATCCTGAAGATATATATCCTTTCAAAAACAGATTTTTATCAAAAGTTTTCTAAAGCATTTTTAATTGCTAATTTTGCTAAAAATTATTCACAATGAACAGGATCCTTTTTTTGATTGCAGGCATATTTTTATATAGCCTGAGTTTCGGGCAAATCCCCCCTGGTTATTACAACAGTGCAATGGGGTTGTCGGGCAATGCGCTTAAATCTGCTTTGCATAATATCATTGATGACCATGTGGAGTATTCTTATGATGACTTAAGGGATTTTATTCTGATGGATACGGATGAGGATCCGAATAATTCAAATAATATTATTTTACTCTATACCGGTCGTTCACAAAATAAGAACACATTTGGAGGTGGGGCCGATGACTGGAACCGGGAACATGTGTGGGCTAAATCACATGGCGATTTCGGGACTGTCCCACCTTGTGGCACAGATGCTCATCACATGCGCCCGACCGATGCTTCGGTAAATAGTTCCAGGGGAAATAAGGATTTTGATAATGGAGGTCAGCAGCATCCTGAAGCCACTGGTTGCTATTACACCAATGATACCTGGGAACCACGCGATGAAGTTAAAGGGGATGTAGCAAGGATGATTTTATATATGGCCGTTAGGTACGAAGGGGATAATGGTGAGCCTGACCTGGAAGTGGTAGATTGGGTGAATACTGCCCCGGCTCCTCAGCATGGTAAATTTAGCACATTAATGTCGTGGCATGTTTTTGATCCTCCTGATGCCTTTGAAATCAACAGGAATAATGTGATTTATAGTTATCAAAATAACCGGAATCCATTTATTGATCATCCTGAGTTTGTTGGTATGTTATGGGATACGTATACCAGGGCAGAGGCACAGGCTAGTGGATCATTAATATTGTATCCAAATCCTGCCAGTGATTTTATTAGCATTGAATCTCCAAATCTAAGCCATGAAACAAGTGTAGTTTCCATAGTAAGTTTTTTTGGACTGGAAGTTTTAAGAGAATCTTATATAATGAAAGATAAGATAGATCTATCGCTATTACCTTCAGGGTATTATATAGTGAAGATACGACAAGAAGATAAATTCTTTTCTAAAAAGCTGAATATTATAAAGTAAGGAAAAACACTTCCTTTGATTTCGAATCATCGGATGAGTATAATACGAAAATCCCGATTCATTAAACATTAAATTCAAATAGTTTCTTTTTGTACTTTTGCCAACCATTATGGCACGACATGGCAAGCCCTCTTCAGAAAGGGACACACCCAAGAAAAAAGTAACACGTCAGGGCCTGAAACGATTTTTCAGGCTCTTTCGCTTTGACTAATCTGCAAACACAAAACGAAACAGTTTCCAGAAAATTTATTATACGGCGGTAGTTTTTACAATCAGCCCTATTGGAATCATCCGATGACTCGTAGTCATCGGATGAATAACGTGACTTATTACTTTTAGTTATCCGATAAATAGTCCGAGGATTGAAATCTTTTAATGGAGGAAATCATAACCAAATACCTGTAAGGTTTTTCTCATCAATAATGGCATAAGAATGCTCAATGAAGTTTTCCTTTTCGAAATTAATAATTTCAAAGGCCAGTTTCTGATTGCATAAAGTACCATTTCTTAAACCTGCAAAATCCAAAAATGAAGAATATTTCCAATCCTCCATTTTTTTTACAATGCCCGCGTTGTATGGATTTTGATGGATGTAATAAAAACAAGAAGATGTATAATCATTTTTTTTATCATCAAAATCATTGAGACATTTCGCCTTTGTTTTTTGTTGAAATAAGGAACCTATTCTTTCTTCTTGCTTATTAATTGCCCGGGTGTATGATCGCAGTAGAATTGCAATTTTATTGCTGATTTGCTTAGTTGTAAAATTATCCGAATTTATTAAAATAATAGGTTCATCCAATGACTTGGAGTCATCGGATGAACGATCCGGTATTTTAACTTGTGCCAAAATATGGAAATGATTTGGCATTAAACAATACGCCAGAAAATCAAAATATTCTGATAATTCGAGCCGAAGTTTTTTCAAGAAGAATATGTAATTGTCTTCTTTAAAGAAAATTAAACTTTTATTGTTCCCCCTATTATAAATGTGATAAGTATATCCAGCCTTGAAGTACACAATGTAGTAATGGTTTATTTTTTCAAAATTACTAAATAGTATGCAAAAAATCGTAGGATGAACCATAGAAAAAAAATCATCCGATGACATGGAGTTAAGGCGGTAGTTTTTACAATCAGCCCTATTGGAATCATCCGATGACTCGTAGTCATCGGATGATTAACCTGAGAATAGCCCTGAAAAAAGTTCAAGGTTGCAATTGGGTAATATTAGAAGATTACCTTATGCTCGCAAATTGGCTTTCTCTCTTTGATTTAATCATGAAAGTATCGGCATACCTAAATATAAATAAAGTGCGATAGATTTCTTTTTGTACTTTTGCCAACCATTATGGCACGACATGGCAAGCCCTCTTCAGAAAGGGACACACCCAAGAAAAAAGTAACACGTCAGGGCCTGAAACGATTTTTCAGGCTCTTTCGCTTTGTAAAACCTCAGCGCAAAGTTTTTGCCCTGGGACTGTTTTTTCTTATTCTCTCAAGTCTCACCACACTTGTTTTTCCCATGCTGATAGGTGATTTACTTGATTCAGCAAATAGCGGAACCCTTGAAAAAATTAACAAAATTGGCCTTATTTTACTCGGTATTTTTGTGGCCAATGCTTTCTTTTCATATTTCAGAATATACCTGTTTGCAGTGGTTACTCAAAAGACACTTGCCCTTTTAAGACAAACCACCTATAACCATCTGATCAAACTGCCAATGGTGTTTTTCTCGAGCCGCAGAGTAGGCGAGTTAAATAGCCGCATATCCGCCGATATCGCTTTACTCCAGGAAACCTTTACCTCTACCCTTGCGCAATTTATCCGGCAGGTCATTACTATTTTTGGGGGCATTGCATTACTTTCCATAATATCTCCAAGGCTAACTTTATTTATGTTGGCCTTTATTCCTGTTGTAGCAATTATTGCAAGGATTTTCGGAACCTTTATCCGGAAACTTTCGAAACAAACCCAGGATAAAGTGGCGGAATCCAATACCATTGTGGAAGAAACCTTACAAGCTATTGCTAATGTAAAAGCTTTTTCCAATGAAGCTTTTGAGATTTTCAGGTATAAAAAGAAAACAGATGAAGTTATTGACATCGCGTTAAAAGGAGCTAAATACCGGGGACTTTTTGTTTCCTTTATTTTCTTTGCCCTGTTTGGCTCTATTGTAGGTGTGATTTGGTATGGGGTTTACCTTGTAAACAAAGGGGAAGGAATGACCTCTGGTGATTTATTCAAGTTTGTACTTTATACCGTTTTTATTGCCGGATCGATTAGTGGGATGGCTGACCTATATTCCCAATTACAAAAAGCCATTGGAGCCACTGAAAACTTGCTGGATATCCTGGACGAAAATCCTGAACCCATTGATTTAACAAGAGAACACAAGGATATTTGTTGTAATGGTGAAGTCCGCTTTCGGCATGTTAATTTTAACTATCCCACCAGAAAGGATATGGTTGTATTGAACGATATCACATTTAGTGTTCAAAAAGGTGAGCAGGTTGCACTGGTAGGTCCTTCTGGTGCAGGTAAGAGCACAATAACCCAGCTTCTCTTTCGCTTTTATGATCCGGTTTCCGGAGAGATTACAATTGATTCGAAAAACATCAAAGACTATGATTTAGGAGAGTTAAGAAATAATATGGCGATTGTACCCCAAGAAGTGCTCCTTTTTGGTGGCACAATTCGTGAAAATATTGAATACGGGAAACCTGGTGCGTCGGAAGATGAAATTATACAGGCAGCCAAAAAAGCGAATGCATGGGAATTCATTGATTCTTTTCCGGAAAACCTTGAGACAAGAGTTGGTGAGCGCGGTATACAACTATCAGGTGGACAAAGGCAGAGGATCGCTATTGCCCGTGCCATATTAAAAGACCCCGCGATCTTAATTCTTGACGAAGCCACCAGTTCACTGGATTCTGAATCGGAACGCCTGGTACAGGAAGCACTTCTGAAGCTGATGGAAGGCCGGACATCCATCATTATTGCACACCGCTTATCGACCATCCATAATGCCGATAAAATTATTGTGATAGATAAAGGAGAAGTAAAAGAATCAGGGACACATGAAGAATTATTGAAACTCGAAAATGGTATTTACCGAAACCTGAGTATGCTCCAGATAGATCTGATGGGCTAATTCCCCAGCGTTGAAATTCTTGCCTTATACCTCTATTTTCTTTAGGTGATCTTTTACAAATAAAGCCCTAATTAATTTATTTACCCGGGATTTTTCATAAAAGGTACTTCATAATAATAATGAGGCTGGTGCTATTTTTTGTTTCGAATTGGCAATTAGTATAGACAGGAGGACCCATCCTTGGTTTTGGATTGTTTGAACTGCCTGTCCCCTCTTTGGGTATCCCCAGAAAATTGGTATCCATTTTCCGGTCATTATCTTCATCGTGGTAAACGGCTATTGCATAGGCCCCTTCAGGTACATCTTTGAAAGTAGTTTCAACCGTGTTGTTTTTTATTTCGATGTATTTTTTTCGTATAGCCTTATTAAAATCCATTGGGAATCCCTCCGCCGAATTAAACAGGGTAATCCCAACACTGCCATTATCATTCCTTAATCCAATAACTTTAACTACGATCACTGTTGACGAATCATTTTGGGCAATTATATTCAAAAAGAAAAATAATAAATAAACAGGCAGCAGTGTTCTTTTTATGTTAATCTGTATCTGCATAAAACGAGATTTAAGAAAAACAAAATTAAATAATCTCTTGCAACCCCCTGGAAATAATACTGTCACTGGAAGTAAATCCATAGAATTTATTATAGCTATTTAAAACCGGTATATATTGCAAAATTTAACACAAAAACAACGAATTATAATTGATCATAATATAGTTTTGTAACATAAAGCTAATCAAGCTTATGAATTTAATATGAGCAAAAAAGTACTGGTAATTGGCGCTGGTATCGGAGGAATTACGACGGCTATACATTTAGGCCGTAAGGGCTTAAATGTAAAAATTGTGGAAAAGAACTCCCATCCGGGAGGACGTTGCAGCAGTTTTATAAAAGATGGCCATCGTTTTGATATTGGAGCCACTTTGCTTATGATGACTGGCATTTATGAAAAAACCTGGGAATCTTTTGGCAGGGACCTTTACAAAGAGTTGGATCTTATCCGCATGGATCCCATATATAGTGTAAAATTTCACGGGCAGAAGCAGATTTTGTTTTCTTCGGATCTAACTATGATGCAGCATCAATTAGAAACAGTGGAAAAAGGAAGTTTTGAAAAATTTTTAAAATACATGGATCAAAGCTTTCGTACATACCAGCTTTCAATGAAATATATCATTGACAGAAATTTTAACAAATTCACAGAGTTTTTTAATCTTAAAAACCTGTTTTTACTCTTCCGGCTTAGGGCATTTAATAATCATTACAGCCATACAGCCAAATATTTTAAAAGTGATTTTCTACGGGTCGTTTTCACCTTTCAAAATATTTATGTTGGACAGGATCCCTACAAAGCTTCCGCAATATTTGCCATGCTGCCCTTTCTTGAATTAACGGATGGTGTTTGGTTTCCGCGCGGAGGCATGTCAAAAATTGTAGAAAACCTGGTGCTGATTGCAAAACAATTCAATGTAGAATTTGAGTACAACAAGCCCGTAGATAAAATTATTGTAAATGGAAGAAAGGTTAATGGGATTCAGTCGGAAAACGGGGAGATTGAACATGCAGATGTAGTGATTGCCAATGCCGATTTACCCTATGTTTATGATCATTTGTTACCTGATAAGGCCACTGCTAAAAAGATCGAAAACCTTGATTATACTTGTTCGGCTTTTATCTTTCATTTCGGGATGAACAAAGTTTACCCCCAGTTTGAGCAGCATAATGTTTTTGTATCGAAAGATTACAAGCAAAATATAGATGCTATTTTTACCCAAAAGAAAATCCCTGAGGATGTGAGTTTTTATGTACATGCTCCTTCACGTAAAGATATATCCTCAGCTCCTGAAAACCAGGATACTATTTCAATAATAGTGCCTGTGGGGCGTTACATCGAAGAAGATAAACAAGATTGGAACAAATTAAAAAAAATCGTTAGAGATGCAGTAATAACCAGACTTAAAACAGAAGGGCTTACTGACTTTGAAGAACATATAAAATTTGAAACCTGTTACAATCCTAAAACATGGGAAAGTCTATATAATATATCTTTTGGTTCAGTGTTTGGTAGTTTAAGCCACAGTCTTATGCAGATGGGTTATATGCGACCCCACAATCAACACAGAAAATATAAAAACCTGTTTTTTGTTGGAGGAAGCACACATCCGGGGAATGGAATACCAATGGTCCTTCTATCTGCTAAACTGACTTCAGAGAAAGTGTTTCAATATTGTAATTTATAGGTATGCAAGCAACTAAACTTAAAATACGGGAAATATTAGAAGAAATTCAATTCGACAAATTGAACAAACATCCAAACATACTAATATCTGCTGGGTTTTGGGAACCCGACAGGTATCATGCAGCTTCAATTTGCTACCAGTTTATGCGAAAAATTGATGACATGATAGATAATCGAAAAGCAGATATGAAAACGATTGACGATTGCGAAAAATCCCTGTTTACCAATAAGGTTTATGATTGGGTAGATTGTTTGCAGGGTATTGCATCCAATGATTCTTCTCTTTCAGAAATAATTAAAATAATTAACGCTTACCATATTCCTTTGGACCTGTTTCATAATTTTGCAAAGTCGATGATTTATGACATTCACAATGATGGCTTCCCCAGCTTCACTTCATTTCTTGAATATACCGAAGGAGCGGCCGTAGCTCCTGCATCTGTTTTTCTTCACCTATGCTGCTTATCTGAAACTCATACGGAGTATGTTACCCCGGTTAAAGATATTAAAGAACTCGCCCGGCCATGTGCCATATTTAGCTATATCGTGCATATTATCCGCGATTTTCAAACCGACCAGTTAAATAACCTTAACTATTTTGCGGAGGATATTCTCCGGGAAAACAACCTTCAGCCTGCTGATTTAAAGATAATGGCGCAAAGTGGAAAGATCCATCCCAATTTCAGGAAAGTAGTAACTACATATCTTGATTATGCCCGGGAATACAAGCAGAAAACCGAAATTGTTATCCAGCAATTAGAACCCCAACTTGATCAACGATATTTGTTGAGCCTTAAAATCATTTTCGGACTCTATCTTGAAATATATAAGCGCATTGATACCGAAAAGGGATCATTTCAAACAGCTGACCTTACGCCAACTCCGGCGGAAACAAAAAAAATAGTGAAGGAAACCATCCTATCTTCAATCGAAAAAGAACCCTAAACCTTCTCAATACCCTTTTACCTTATACCCTCTTTACCTTATACCTTATTCCCCTATGCCTTATTCCCTTATTCCCTTATTCCCCTATACCTTATTCCCTTATTCCCTTATACCTTATTCCCTTATACCTTATTCCCTTATTCCCCTATACCTTATTCCCTTATTCCTTATTCCCTTATTCCCCTATACCTTATTCCCTTATTCCCTATTTACTTTTCCCTATTTACCTTTAAACCCTAGTCCCCTATACCCCTATCATTCCATACAAGCTTTTTATTTCCTCTTCCCACAAACTATCATCCGGAGTCTCAAGGATAATGGGCATATGGTCGAAACGGGAATCATTCATTAAACGCTTAAACACTTCCTCCCCCAGCAAACCTTTACCAATACTGTCATGGCGGTCGACTCGGCTGGCAAATTCTTTTTTTGTATCATTAAGGTGAATACCTTTCAGATAGTTAAATCCTACGATTTTTTCAAAATCCTGAAAGGTTTTTTTATATCCATCTTCCGTCTTAATATCGTATCCGGCAGAATAGGTATGACAGGTATCCAAACAAACACCAATCCGGCTTTTGTCTTCCACCTTATCAATAATATGAGCCAAATGTTCGAATTTGTATCCAACATTACTTCCCTGCCCTGCTGTATTTTCTATCACAGCAACAACGCCTTTTGTTTTATCCAGGGCCATATTAATTGATTCGGCAATTTTATCCAGGCACTCATCTTCTGTAATTTGTTTCAAGTGTGCACCGGGATGAAAATTCAACAAATTGATCCCCAGTTGTTCGCATCTTTTCATTTCATCTAAAAAAGCACTCCTCGACTTTTTCAAATTTTCAGGAACCGGATTGCCTAAATTTATGAGGTAAGAGTCATGCGGCATAATATGCTCAGCTGTATACCCATACTTTTCGCAATTTTCTTTGAAGCCATTGATATTCTCTTCTGTGAGGGCTTTGGAAAACCACTGCTTTTGGTTTTTAGTAAATAATGCAAAAGCCTTTGCTCCAATTTCATGGGCATTGACCGGTGCATTTTCCACACCTCCTGATGCGCTTACATGTGCACCTATATATTTTTTGTCTTTCATAATGCTTTCAAAAATAATAAAACTATCAGATTATGAAATTGTTCTAACTTTGCATGTTTTAAAAATATATTGTTTTGGCAAACATCAGAGTAACTAAGGAATTCACGTTTGAAATGGCCCATGCACTTCTGGGATATGACGGATCTTGTAAATATGTTCATGGCCATTCATACGGATTGTCAGTAACCGTAAAAGGCAAACCCATCGAAAGTAAAACCAACCCAAAATTGGGTATGGTCATCGATTTTGGTGACCTAAAAAAAATTGTGAAGGAAAACGTGGTAGATATTTTTGATCATGCCCTTGTATTGAATGCAGCGACTCCCGGGGGCGGATTTAAATCAACCCGTGAGCTTTTTGATAAGTTGATATTTGTGGACTACCAGCCGACCAGTGAAAATATGGTGGAAGATTTTGCCCACAGGATAAAGTCAAAACTACCAACTAACATGGAGTTATTTAGCCTTCGGTTAAGAGAAACCGCAACTTCATTTGCCGAATGGTTTGCTTCTGACCAGGAGGGTTAAACCTGTTTAAAAACTTCATTGATCACATCCATATATATGGCGCCAAAGTTGATAATACACCAAATTTTTAATGCATTGATTTCTTCTTTCCGAAGCCACTGTATAGACTTATTAAGTTCCCTTTGAAATAATTCCCTACTGAAGCTCACTTTTTGCAAAACTGTTTTACAATACCGTAACATGATTCACTAGTTTAGGATGTCTTTCAGGTTTTCCAATAATCAAGAAAATTACTGGCTTATTTGGGTGATGCGATTTACATACCAAAACTCCTAAAACCTGATTTTGCGACATTTACACATTTTTTTTAATTTCTAATTATTCTCAAATCTGGAAACCCAGGTACAAATTGAATCTCAATAAATACTTAACGGTAAATTGTAATATTTCTTATTTACTGTTTTTTACTTAACACAATTTTAACTTGATTTAACATCTTCTGTTTTATAACAAAATGGTCACAGCCCACAAGCTGTTTTCAAAGTCCTCTGATCATGGGCTTTATATAAATATTTTGCTGCTATTTTCAATGTTAAAAAATAGTAAAAAGAGCTTGATAATTCCAAAATAAAACCTTTAACTTTGCCTCGATTTAAAATCGCTAAATATGGCTACCAAAGAAAAGAAGGTGGTTGAACTTGAACACGTGGTTGTAAGGTTTGCAGGAGATTCAGGAGATGGAATGCAGCTTACCGGATCACTGTTTTCAGATACCACAGCCTTTGCAGGAAATGATTTTGCAACTTTCCCCGACTATCCCGCAGAAATTAGAGCCCCGCAAGGCACTGTTTCGGGAGTTTCAGGATTTCAGATTCATTTCGGGCATAAAGAGATACATACGTCCGGCGACCAGGCTGATGTGCTTGTAGCCATGAATCCAGCTCCGTTAATGAAAAACCTGGTATGGGTGAAAGACGGTGGAACCATTATCGTTGACACGGATACTTTCAACGAAAAAGCGCTGATAAAAGCAGGCTATGTTTCCAATCCGTTGGAGGATGGTTCCTTAAAGGACTATAATCTTATTCAGGCCCCTATCAGCACCCTCACGAAAAAAAGTGTGGAAGAAATGGGACTGGATAATAAGATGATCCTGAAAAGCAGGAACATGTTCGCTCTTGGGGTGATGCTATTCATTTTTAACCGGGAATTTGCTACGGCAGACGATTTCTTCGAAAAGAAATTTGGTAAAAACCCATTGATCGTTGAGTCGAACAAAAGGATACTCAGGGCAGGTTATATTTTTGCCGAGTCGGTGGAAGCATTGAGCTCAATTACCTATAAGGTGGAGCCTGCAGCATTGTCAAAGGGGAAGTACAGGAACATTACCGGAAACGTGGCCACCGCATGGGGATTTTTAGCAGCCCAGGAAAAATCAGGCAGGCCCCTCTTTCTTGGTTCATATCCGATTACTCCGGCATCCGAAATATTGCAAGAGTTATCCATTCACAAATCCCTGGGGACAAAGGTACTCCAGGCCGAAGATGAAATCGCAGGAATTGTTTCTACCATTGGAGCCAGCTTTGCAGGGTCCTTTGCAGTTACCAGCACATCAGGTCCTGGCTTATCCCTTAAAAGTGAAGCCATCGGTTTAGCGGTAATGACAGAATTACCTATCGTGATAGTAGATGTACAAAGAGCCGGTCCATCAACAGGTATGCCAACAAAATCGGAACAGTCTGACCTGATGCAGGCCTTGTTTGGAAGAAATGGTGAAGCTCCCTGTATTGTTATTGCAGCATCTTCTTCAGCCAATTGTTTTTATTATGCCTTTGAAGCTTCCAAACTGGCTATGGAACATATGACTCCGGTCATTCTGCTCACTGAAGGATATCTTGCCAATGGATCAGAAGTATTTAAAATTCCGAAAATGGCTGACCTCCCTGAAATTAATCCTCCCATTGCAAAAGCCAATGACCCGGATTATTATCCCTATAAAAGGGATCCTGAAAAACTGAACAGGCAGTGGGCCATCCCGGGAACAGAAGGCTTAAGGCACAGGATCGGGGGGTTGGAAAAAGAAGATATTTACGGCAATGTTTCACACGACCCTGAGAATCATCAGATCATGTCGGAGTACCGTGCCGAAAAAGTGGCCAGAGTAGCCAATTATATTAAAGATCAGGAAGTATACGGCCCCCAGAGTGGTGACTTACTTATCGTTAGCTGGGGCGGAACCTACGGCGTAATGATGGAAGCCGTTCAGGAAATGCAAGAGGCAGGCAAAGAAGTTAGCCTGGCTCACTTTCATTATATTAATCCTCTGCCAAAAAATACCGCTGAAATTTTCAGCAGGTTCAAAAAAATAATTGTTCCTGAATTAAATCTTGGCCAGTTTGTATTGTACCTGAGAATGAATTTCCAACAGTTTTCATTTGACCAATATAATAAAATCCAGGGCCTTCCCTTTATGGTAAAAGAATTAGTTACTTTGTTTACACGTAAATTAGAGGAGGCAAAATCATGACAGATCAAAAACTAATCGTTCCTGAACTGACAAAAGAAGATTTTACCAGCGATCAAATGGTAAAGTGGTGCCCGGGATGTGGCGACCATGCAATCTTATCCTCTTTTCAAAAAGTATTGCCACAGACAGGTGTACGTAAAGAAAATGTGGTGGTGGTATCGGGTATCGGGTGTTCTTCCCGTTTTCCCTATTATGTGAAAACTTACGGATTTCATGGGATTCATGGAAGGGCGGCGGCATTGGCCTCAGGAATTAAAATAGCCAATCCCGAACTTATGGTATGGATGATTACCGGTGACGGGGATTCCCTGGCTATTGGTGGCAATCATTTTATCCATTTGTTGAGGAGAAATATTAATGTGAACGTAATGCTCTTCAACAATAAGATTTACGGGCTTACTAAGGGACAGTTCTCTCCTACTACCCCCACGGGGTTTAAAACAAAGTCATCCCCTCAGGGCACCATTGAGCATCCTTTCAATGTAGGTGAGCTGGCTATTGGTTCGCAGGGAACTTTTTTCTCGCGGGCAGTAGATACCAATCCGAAGATGATGGCAGAGGTTATGCTGGAGGCAGCGCAGCATTCTGGTACGTCGTTAATTGAAATCATGCAGAACTGTGTGATCTTTAACGACAAGATCCATGCAGAATATACCTCCAGGGAAACGCGCGACGACATGCAGATATTCCTTCGCCATGGAGAACCCATGATTTTTGGCAAGGAGAATGATAAAGGGATCATGTTAAAAGGTACACGCCTCGAAGTGGTTAAGATTGGTGAAAACGGAATTACAGAAAAGGATATCCTGGTTCATGATAAAACACAAAAAGAATCGGGGATACATGTTTTACTGGCAACGATGAAACCACCTCTTTATCCGATAGCCTTTGGTGTGATACGTGCAATAGATGATTTTACCTATGACGGGAAAATGGATCAAATGGTGAAATTTGAAATGGCCAACAACCCCATTAAAACGATGGATGACCTGCTAAACAGCGGAAAGACCTGGGATATTTAATATTCCACTCCTAAATATAATAAACCCTGACAGGCTTGCTTTGTCAGGGTTTTTTTGTGCATGAATTTTTTGAGCCTCCCATGGGACTCGAACCCACGACCTGCTCATTACGAGTGAGCTGCTCTACCAGCTGAGCTAAGGAGGCAATAATACCTTTGCAAAGATAAAATCAATTTGAATTACCGGGGATAAAAATTTGTGCTTCTGGATTGTGGCTGTTAGCTTTTAGCTATTGGCTGTTAGCTGTTGGCTGTTAGATTTGTGTAGTTTTATACGATGCTTTATAAAATCATGCTCGTTACAAAGGAGGATATGATGCGGGGAAACGGGTATTTCGAAAAAATGATTCGTTTTATGATGCTAAGAAGTGCCCTTTTGTAAAGGACCGGAGCCGAGGAGGCTACGGACAACGAGTATTTTATGAGTGTTTTAAAATGAGAAGTTTTTAACTGATTTTTGCACAGTGTGACGTGTTGCAAGTATGGCACGTAGCCGTTCCTTACTCTGATTTATGTTGATTTGTACTATTTTCAAATTTACAATTCTTTGACTTGATAACCCTAACGCGGCTATGTGATATACTTGCTGTTATGGGCTGGGCTATTATTTATATGCATTAAATATTTCATTTAATAATCTTTTCATTTCTGTCATATCATTTGTTTGATGTGAAGTTATTTTCTTTCTGAAGGTCTCCTGAACATATCTTTTTTCTGATATTTCTCCTTGATATTTCTTTTCTTTCTCATTAAAACCTTTCCATTGAACAGGTATTAAATTATCGTCTTTTGTCAAAACGTCTATACCAAAATACATTTCTATACCACAAGCTGATCCGTTGATATTCATTCGTTTTTTACCTGTTGGACCAATAGTAGGATACTTTTTTGCTAAAGAAATGTCAGGGTATTTTAAAACTTTAAAATTAATGGGAAGATTTCGTGAGGTTAATTTTTTCATTTCCATTAAACCAGTTGTATCATTATCAAATAGGGCGATTATTGGATGTTTTATGTTAGCAGCTGCTAATGAAGTAACTAGTTTTACCAATGCAGATGCATTACTTTCAACCTTATATTCTTCAAAGTCTATAAAATGATAATAGTCCTTTAAATGTGGATAAAGTATCTCAAGGCTTTTTAGGATAAATTCAACGTCAGTTTTTCCTTCAGTCAGAATAATGATTTTCTCGATGTCAATACTTTTCGCTTGAGTTTCTGTTACCCAACCGCCTTCTATAACATCTGTCAAATCATACTCTATGATATCATCATCTTCTAATACATTCAATATCGAAAAAATTAGACATTCTAAGGATTGTCCATAAATCCCCAAATCTCCACTACCTAAGCTATCCCGCAAACTAAAAGAATCCTGATCGAACCCCTTTTCTTTAGTTTTAATAATGCTTTGTATTTCTGATAAGTAACTTTCATATTTTAAACCACTTAATGAAAAGAAATAATCACCTTCTTGTTTAGCAATCTTTTTGGCGTTAACAAAGTCCTTCTTTGCTTTCTTTAAAGAATTGCCATAAATTTCAATCCGCTGTTTACAGACTTCTCTCGTTTGCCTGAATCCTTTAAATTCAAAATAACCTTTCTCATTTTCGTATGCATCACCCCATACCAACTTGTTCCTTGTCGAGTATTTTCTTTTTTCTATTAGAAAATCACTTGGTTGAAAGATCAGGTTCACTATTTCATTATAATACCAGTTTTTATTATCAAAAATTGGATAGTCTGCAAATGTTATTTGAGAGAGGGAGCCCATTTTCTTTTTTCCGTTTATTGTTTTCTCATGGTTTTTTTAGCCTTGCCCATAACGGTTTGAATATGGTGCGTTTGGCATCTCAACGCTCCAAACTTTCAATTTTCTAATATGTTTCTTAATTGCTATCATCCTCACATTTAGCACTATCTGCCAAATGCACTATATTTTTTGTTATGCAGCGGTTTTGTTTTTTCTCTATAATATAGATTCTGTTAATAGATTCTATGTTGGTTGTACTATCAGTTGATAAATCCGTTCTTATAGTGTCATTGTTAAAAATTACTATAGATTGATTTACCTTCAGTTCAAATATTTTTTCGTCTGTATAGATTATTAAGTCCTTATTCTCGTTAGTTGCTTCCGCTTTATCATTAATACTTGCATTTTTAATCATTACTACAAAAAGTATTAAACCGATGAGATAAAATGTAATTTGAAAACGAGAAGAGTTTCTTGTTGCAGGTCTATCAACATCGTATTTATTAATTGCTTGCCAACCAGAAATTGATGCTAAAACAACATATCCAGATAATACAGATAAGACGAAAAAAAGCTCAGAGAAAATTAGTAAGTAAAGATTAGCCTCAGGTACTAATGTGAAGGTTGCTGCTGGAGCAATTATAAATGCAGAAGCAAGAGTCACAAGTAACTTTGTTTGTTCGGTATATGTTTTAATCGAATCTTTATGATGTTCTTGATTACACATTGTTTCTATCATTTAAGTCCTTTTCGTTTTTATCTTTTTTTGTACAAAATGGTGGTATGTTACAGAAGTCTTTCCACCACGCTTTAATAATAGACATTGTTGTCCTTTTATTTGAATTGTCAGATTCTATAACTGAAGGCTCATTTTTAGCTAAGCGGAGAATACTATTCAATGAATTCTCAACTTCCCAATAATCAAGTTCACCTTTTATTTGATATTGTTCGAGAATTGGAATTATTAACAATTCTTTTGCTGCTGGACTTAGTTGTATCCCAATCCGATTTGATAATAAATGTATTAATTCTTCATATTTTCTGGCAGTTTCTGAATAGTTACTTAAAAAATACCAATCCTCATTTTCTGTCGGATCACCTGTTTGATATCTTAGTTTATTTGGTAAATAGTATTTCTTCTTATCATCATTTGAAATCTGTGTGGTCAATCTTGAGATTTCTTGTCTTGCTTTTTGAATTTCTAATAAAGCCCAAACCATTCCATAAACTAATAGAATTGCAGTTGGAATAAGAATATTTACAAGTAATGTCACTTGGTTATACAATGCCACAGCAGATACAGCTGTTATCCCCACTGGTGTTCCATAAGAAACAGTTTGCATTGCAAATGATTTTGTTTTTTCTATGGTATTAGTCATGATTTTATGTATTATTTGTCTGTATTTTTAACTGCTGCATAACGTTATCGTGGTATGGCCAGTTGGCATTTTACCCCACGTATGTTTATAAATTTGCACTTCATTTCAATTTACTAACCTCCCTATCAAAATACCACTGTCCTGCCAATTGGCTATGACCATCGTGTTATACTCAATTGTAAACAGGTATAAGCATGTATAAACGGTTTTAGCAAACAGCATTTGTTTGTTTTTGGTGAAGCTAAAATAGATAATATTGTATTTAAATTGGTTCTAAATTTTGAAGTAGTATAGTATGAGAAAGCAGGTTTAGTTCTGCAATAGCAAATAAAAGATACAATATTAAAAAAGACCTTTTTACAGTGGGTTATAAAAATCGGGCTGATTCGTTTCGAAAGATATTATTGTTTTCAGGTATCAATACTCAGCCTGTTATTAATCCTTTTTGGTAATGAAAAGTAAAAGGTAGTCCCGATTCCATCCTCACCGTCAACCCAAATTTTCCCCCCGTTTTTTTCAATAAACTCCTTACAGAGAATCAAACCCAAACCTGTCCCCGTTTCATCCTGCGTACCCTGAGTTGAATAACCGTCACTAATATTGAACAGTTTGTTTATTCTCTCTTTTGATATTCCAATACCCGTATCGCTTACCGAAATGGTTAACTGGTCTTTTTGGTCCACTGCTGAAATCGTAATCTTTCCTTCAGCTTGGGTGAATTTTATAGCATTTGAAATCAAATTTCTCAATACTGAGCTAATCATTTCCTTATCCGCATTAACTAAAATACCAGAAGAAGGTGTACATTCAATATGGATGGATTTATGCCTGGCAACGTCATTTAATAGGAGCCTAACTTCGTCGAAAAGTGTGATAATATCGAAATACTCTGGATTGAAATCCAATCTACCGGATTGCGATTTCGCCCATACCATAAGGTTCATCAGCAAATCCATTGCCCTGTTCGACGACTCAAGTATGACATTAGCAAAATCTCCAATTTTTTCATAGTTCTTTTCATTGATCTGTTCTACGAGATATTCGCTATACACGATAATAGAATTGAAAGGGCTTCTCAGATCATGGGTAATAATTGAGAAAAATTTGTCCTTGTCCTTGTTTAACTGAATTAATTGCTGAAGTTCCTTATTTGTGATTACAAGATCAATCGCCCGTTTTTCTTTCAACATGTTTTGATAGGCAAGTTCTTTATTTGCAATGATTAATTCTGCTGCCCGCTTCCCTTTCTCCTGGTTTTGAAATACGAGTTCTTTGTTTGCCACGACCAATTCATCTGCACGTTTTTCTCTCTCGCTATTTTGAAAGGCAAGCTCTTTATTGACTTTTCTTAGTTCTATTGCCCATTTTTGCTCCGTAACATCACGTGCTGACGCAAAAACGCCAAGTACATTTCCTTTGTCATCTTTATAAACAGAAGCATTGTAAAGCACATCTGTTAAATTCCCATTTGTGTGTTTTATGGTTAATGGGTAATCTGCTAAAAAACCTTTTTCAAAAACTTTACGATAACCTGCCCGCGCTTTTCCAGGATCAGTAAAATAATTTGAGAAGTCTGTATTCATCATTTCTCCTCGCGGAATACCAGTAATGTTTACTGATGCCTCATTAACATCGGTTATCTTTCCTTCTCTGCTAATGGTCACCAGTGGATCTAAACTTGCTTCAATCAGGCTTCTGGCATAATGATCCGAATTTCTAACGCTGTTTTCTATTATGGTATTCATTTTATTTTCCCCTTTGGCTGTGAAGTTATTTTTTGCGATGACTTAGGTAAATCATCCATTTTGGTTTTTAATCTTTTAGCTGACATTTCAAAATGATTTAAACTAATCTTCACAAAGATTTAACTCTTAATATAGTAAATAGTTGTTTAAATATTACGCTAAGTTACATCCTTGATCCGGTTCAATGATTTTCGTTTTGTTTAAAGTATCGGTTTTTCTTTGAAAACCGTTTATGCATTTTTCTTATAAAGTAATTTAATTAACCCTATTATGAGTTTTTCCCTGGCTTTATTCTGAAAGTTAAAAACTAAGTTTGTTTTGGATGACAAACTTCTGCTGCGTCTTTTTGGTATGGGTTAAAAGGGTGAACTGTAGGCGTAATGGCAGTCTCGTAAGCTTTCCGGACTATTCTATTTATACAAAATTTTATGCGCCTTATTTATTCCTTACTATTTTGACAACCCGGCTATAAATGATTTCCGCTAAATTCCAGTCATATCCATCAAAGTTGGTTGTATTATTGAATTGGATTACAACCATGTCCATGTCTTTGTGGTATTTTGCTATGCTCTGGTAGCCGGGTAGCAAACCTGTATGTTCGTACACGTAAATGGAGGAATAGATTTCCTGTTCACCTTTATTAAATACGGAACCATCGTTTAATGCTCGCAAGAATATACCCACATCCTCTGCTGTAGCCAGCATTAAGCATGTGTTCTCATACTTAAAATCTACATCAACGCCAACATAATAGCCACTCATCACATCGTCTATATCAACTTCACCAAGCGAACCAAAAGTGTTTTTCAGCCCAAGCGGATTCAAAATTTCCTCCTTGATATATTGCTGGTGAGGATAGCCCAATGTTCTATCAATGAGGTCCTCAATCAACATATAATTGGTATTTGAATAACCATAATCCTCACCCGGTTCAAAGTCTGCTGGTAAATCCAGTGCGTATTCAAGTGTTTCCTGTCTGCTTTTTGGAGGTTTTGTCCAATACTCAGGATGGTCTACAAAATTGGGAATGCCACTCCGGTGTTGCAGCATCATTCTCAAGGTTATTTTGTCTGCATTTTCAATTCTTCCCTCAAGTTCCGGAAAGTATTCAGCGAGTGTTTTATTCAAAGACAAACGCCTTGCTTTTACTAATTTTGCGGTAGCAACAGCGACATATAGCTTGGTAATACTGGCAATCTTGAATAAGGCTTGCGGGTAGGCAGGTATTTTATTTTTCCGGTCGTGCCAGCCTGCAGCATAAAACTCCGGAGGCTTCCCTGCCTGGTCCACGTAAACAATCATCCCGTCAAATCCATATCCAATTGCTTCATCCAGTTGTTCCTGTACCGTATCCGGTAGAGGCAAAATCCAGGCCTTTACCAAAATCCATGGTACAAAGTACAGCGAGCTTATGCTTGCAAGAATAAATGCTATTCTGAGTATTCCCCGTAAAGACGGGGCAGGCCGTTTTATTTGTTTCTTCTTCATAATGTTATTCTATTTCAGGATGGGGTCAAAGTTATGCATAACTGCAGTTCGTCATAAACACATCGGTTTATTCAATAAAAGATCAAATTTAGGGCTTTTAAAGGGATGTTCAAAAATGTACTTGAAAATAAACTAATCCTAAAATACAAACATTATCAAAACCAATTTTACCATCATAATCCCGGGTTTTAATTCAATTCCGGTATTCGTACCTTGCCAGCAATCTTGTTTTTAGCGAGGCACCTGTTATAAGATGGGGCCAGTGGGGGGGGTTGTGCGTTCATGCGTATTATTTACTTATCTTTCATTCAACTTTCAGAGCTGGTCCAACAACTTGCATATCATGGTCGGTAAATACTTTTAAAATTTCTTCTTTCGATGGAGGAGATGTCCATTTGTCAGTAACAGCAAAGAACTCTTCCATTTTACCAGCAGGCAAATAAGAAACAATCATTTTCCCTTTTTCTGTCAATTGAATAAAGGCATGTTGAACATTCCTTGGAAGAAAAATTGTGTCACCTGATTTCATTTGATATTTGTCCTCACCAACCTGAAACAAATACTCACCTTCTATAACATAGAACCATTCATCCTGAAATGGATGAATATGCAAAGGTGGCCCACCGTCAGGACTAAGACCGGTTTGCTCAAATACAGCTAAATCATTCTCAGTATCATTTCCAGATATTTTGATGTCCAATATATTTTGTGTAACACCTTTCATTTTGTAGTGCTTGCCGAATCTGGCTTCACCTGCATTTACTTTAAACCCTTTTTTCGTTCTCATGGGAATTATTGATTCAATTTTAGCAAATACAAGCGTAGGTATAATTGCAAGTGCTGATATAAAAAAATTTCTTCTTTTCATTTTCATTTGTTAAGCAAGCTCATTATTTTCATAATAAGTTTTGGTGGTGGTTTCATGCCAAGTTGTTCCATGAGGGCCAATTTATCGGGGACGCCCCAGTGTTCTATTAGTTTTCCTGAATCGAATCGCATAATATCGATTACGGTAATCTCAAATTTTTTACCAGTTGGGTACAAGGGTCCGAATTTGTTTTTTTGAGTCCCCCTTGCTGTCATCCGCCCCCAAACCTTGGTGCCGTCAATAATCATATCATCTATGGTCATTGAAAAATCTGGAAATGAGTAGTGCAGACTATTAATTGCCTTTTTTACTCCTTCAACATTGGGAGGGAAGAATCCATGTTGATGTTCAACAAATTTTGGTGAAGAATATGTATCAAAAACAGATAGGTCACCTTTACTGAATCCTTCCTCTATTAAAATTTTGAAAATTTCCTCATTCGTTTTCATATCTGCAATTTGTCAGTGTTTTGTCCCCTTAAATTATCTTAAGGTTTAGACCTATACAATAACAAAGAACAAAGATTAAAGTTAAGGTAGATTGTTATTATATGTGCGAGCACGAAGCACAATTGAATAGAACATGGGAAATGTACTTTTGTAAAGGTCCGTAGCCGGGGAGGCTACGGAGTTTAACTTGGGGTAGTGGGGAGTCTTTCTTATATTTTCGTTTTCGTAGTCCTATGTCCTGGTCTCAGTCTGATTTTTCCCGTGGCAGGTTTCCATTCTTTCTATCTTTTTTCTTGATAAAAAAGATACAAAAAATCAAGAAAAAACGATCCTATCCACCCACATGGCCTGCCCACGCCCGGCGTTTTTTCAGGCCACCGCTCTTTTTTACATCCTACTTATGTTTATAAACCCCAGAAGAAAAAATCATCTTGCAGGTACGAGCCTGTAGTTCCTTCTACTTAGGCATAAGTGATGCTTGCGCAGGAGGCCTGGCTTGGACACTTGCGCCATTTGGGGATGCTAAGAAATGTACTTTTGTAAAGGTCCGTAGCCGGGACGCTACGGACAACGATGAGTGTCGTTTTTTTTTGTTTAATCTTTTTCTGCTTTTTTATTTTCTGGTGTAATTAGTTTAAAAATTATGTCCCTATTTACAGATGAATTCCATTTTATTCCTTTTGGTCCTTTTATTATAATGTCTAATGAATTTGAGTCTTTCAATATTGAATCTCCAATTGAAATGTGTTTTACAATAATATGTTTTATGAGATACCAGTTCGAGTCAATTCTATAATGGAATCCCTCTTCTTTATCAACAATTTCACTTACCCTACTTTTTAATTCTAAATTATAGAAATCTTGATTAGTCTTATCCTTTTCATTGTTATTCAAGGTCAATGCTAGAACAATAATTACCAAACTCAATAGAAAAATATAACCCTGGTATTTGGCAGGGATTATTTTGTCTAATACTCCTTTCCAATAATTAAAACTTGATCGAAACATTATTACTATTCATTTTCTTCAATTGGTTTCTGTCTTTTAAAATGTCTAGTCCTAAAATAAGTCTACAGGTTAAAAAATAAATTAGGCGACCAATTTATACACATGATCAGGTGTTTTATAGTTCAAAGATAAATGTAATCTTTTATGATTATATAAATGAATTGCATCTTTAGTAG
>JAIOZL010000001.1 GCA_021740645.1 Bacteroidales bacterium | reverse complement strand
TCTAAACTTCTAAAAGAGTTTAAAACTTTCACCTCACAACAAATGAAGAAGGAGATTGAAATGAATCCAAAAGAGAGCCGGAAAGATTGGATATTGCAAATGATGAAAGATGCAGGCTTGAAGAATAGCAATGTAAAAAATCATCAATTCTGGCAACAACATAATAAGCCTGTAGAACTTTGGAGCAATCATGTAATTGACCAGAAAATTGATTATATCCATCAAAACCCTGTAGAGGCTGGTTTTGTTGATGAGCCTGAACAATGGAAATACAGCAGTGCAAGGGATTATGCTGGTTGTAAGAGTTATGTTAGGGTAACTTTGCTGGAATAGGATGTAAATAACAGCACGAGCTTGAAGCTCGCGCTAGCATAGGCCTGAAGCTCTCGCTAGCATAGGTTTAGCGGGTAATTCAACCGCAGTTCTTCGTTGCAACACCGCCAATTCGTATGCGACGAGTGACGGAAAAAATGAAATATTGAATAAACGAATTGGCTCAGTGGCAGCCTGACTGTGAAGTTTTTAAAAGTCCCGCACTCCATATAGCCAAACCATTTAACTAATATTTGCCGGTCGGTTTCAAATTTTAATTCTGGTTCAGGTCAAAATAAAATAAAGCCAAAGAAAGGCAAGTCATAAAAATTAATTTTGTTTCTTAACCTTTTCAATAATAAATTTTCCTTAGCAAGTCATTACATACCCTTGTAATGGCTTCAGAAATCTTATCATTGAAAAACATGGCAGGGAGCCAGGTTCTTATGAAGAATTTCCAGTAACTCTTTTCTGTTGTAAGGTTTAGCAATATAGTCGTCGCAACCTGCTTCCAGGCATTTTTCTTTTTCCCCCGACATGGCATAGGCCGTTTGGGCTATTATCGGTACATTAGCTTTTATCTTTTTTATTTCAGCCGTTGCTTCATAACCATTTAAGCCGGGAATTTTTATATCCATTAACACCACGTCGAAATGATGTCCATTATTTCTGAACATATCTACGGCTAAGTTGCCGTTAACCGCACGGGTAATATTTAATCCATCCCTTGAAAGCATGGTTTCAATCAGGAGGAAGTTAGAGTCCTCGTCTTCTACAACAAGTATACTTTTTCCGTTTAATACTTCATCGTAATTCATATCTTTTGGGGTAAGTGATTTTTTTGATTCCTCTGCTACATCAAGGGGTAGCGTAAAATAGAAGGTTGAGCCTTCGCCGGATGCTGATTCCACCCACATTTTACCTTTCATAAGGTGAGTGAGTTTTTGACTAATTGACAATCCCAGGCCGGTGCCCTCAAAATTACGCGTATATGACTCCTCTACCTGCCTGAACCTTTGGAAAATTACATGTTGTTTATCTTCCGGGATACCAATACCTGTATCTTTTACAAAGAAGGTAACCTGGGAAGTATTATCGATACTGTATCCAAATTCGATAAACCCATCCATGGTAAATTTTATTGCATTTCCTATCAGGTTTGATAATATCTGTTTTAAACGATAAGGATCAGCATTTAAGATCAATTGGTTATAATCAGTATTGGCAATTCGTAGTTCAATATCTGACTTCCCTTTTTTCTTAATTATTTCATTGAAGGTATAATAAAGTTCTGTAAACAGAACCTCCACATTGCAAGGTTCCTTAGCAATATTTACCTGGCCAGATTCAATTTTGGATATATCAATAATATCGTTGATAAGGTTTAATAAAGTTTTTCCACCGGTTGTAATATATTCGATGTATACATTTTTATCTTCGTCGCTCAGATTTTTATCTTTTAGTAAATCAGCAAAGCCAACAATTGCATTTACCGGTGTTCGGATTTCATGAGACATGTTTGCCAGAAATGCAGTTTTCAGGGTGTCGGCTTGTTCGGCCTTAACCTGGGCAATTTTTCTTTCTTCTGCTTCCTTTTTTAATTCAATGGTTTTTTCGTCTACCAGTTTCTGAAGCTTGATCTTCTGGTCCTTTATGCTTTTAAGCCTCCACCAGAAAATTAAATATATCAACCCGGCAAAGAATATAACAGCTGCAATTCTAAACCAGGTCTCCTGCCAGATGGGAGGTTTAATTATGAAGCTAAAAGCAAGGGGGTGCTCATTCCAGTAATTATCCCCATTTTTAGATTTTACCAGGAACTGGTATTCACCTGGGGGGATGTTGGTATACGTCGCAATATTTGATTTCGTCAACGGATTCCAGTCCTCATCAAAACCTTTAAGTTTATATTGATAAGCTACTTTGGCAGGAGCTATATGAGTAATTCCATCAAATTCAAAAGTAAGGTGGTTTTGTTTATAGTTAAAAACCATATTTATTGGTATATGGGTTATTGGATCAAATTCTTTAGTAAAATCTTTGTAATCAAAATCATTATAATACAACCTGATATTTTTAAGGACAATATTCGGCGGAAGTTTATTCTCAGTGTCTTTTGAGGGGTCAAATCTTACGACGCCATTCATAGTTCCAAACCAAATTATCCCCTCCTGATCTTTTAAAATTGCATTTTGATTATTCTCGATTCCCAGGAACCCCTCATCTTTTCCATAATGTTTGAATGAACTGGTTCCATACTCAAACTTATCAATCCCTGAATTGGTTCCTACCCACACATTGTCCTTATTATCACAGATAATGCTAAAAGGACTATCAGAACTCAGGCCATCGCTTGTTGTAAAATTGGTAAAATGTTCTCCGTCGAACTTAAATACACCTCCTCCAATAGTGGCGATCCATAAGTTATTTTCACTGTCATTGGTAATTGCGCCACAACATAAATTTGTTAAGCCATCGCTTGCGTTATAAGTGACGAAACGGTTGCCATCATATTTCATTAATCCTGACTTATCAGTCCCAAACCACAAATTTCCGGTCCTGTCCGTATGAATAATCCAAATATCTGTACCAGATATTCCATCTGAAAGTGTATAAGGAGTAAACTTTTCAGCAATTCCATTTTGCGGATAGGTATATTTTGAAATTCCATTACTTAACGTACCGAACCAAATATTTCCATTCTTATCTTCATTGATGGTTATCACCGAAGTTGTGCTCAAGCCATCCTCTTCAGTCAGGTACCTGAATTTTTTTGTTTTTGGATTATATCTTACCAATGGCCCTTCGGTATAATAGCCAATCCAGATGTTATCCCTTGAATCCTGAAATATTACGTCCACACTATTGTCGGGCAGGCCATTACTTTTAGTTAAATAACTATACTTCCCATTATCATAAATACAAATTCCTGCTTCCGTTCCAAACCACTTCCTTCCCAGGTTATCTTCAATTATGGTAAGTACAAAATTATTACTCAACCCGGATTCATTATCAAAGAGCATGAATTTATCCCCGGGATACTTGAACACGCCTCTGCCAGTAGTACCAAACCATATGTTACCTTCACAATCAGCAAATACTTTCTCAGTAGGGTATGATTTATATCCGGGGCCTTCGAATCCAGCCTGTAGCTTTCCGTCATTAATTCTAAACAAGCCATAGTCATAAACTCCCCAAAGCGTACCCTCATTATCTATGGCCATGTTATGCTTGTACACTGAATGCATTTCTGGTGGAAACCTGAAATATATGGGTTTTGAAGATTCGACTTCATACAAGGATAGGTATTTAGCAATACCATTTAATCCGAGCATCCAGATCTCCTGATTTTTTCCCTGTAAAAGGGCCATTATTCTTTCAAAAGGCAAATCACTATTATCCGTATTTATATTTTCTATTTCAAACTTTTCCAAATCTTTATCAAAGGTGATGAAGCTTATCCCCTTATCGGAAGCCACTAGAACCTCAAACTCTCTGGTAACGAGAATATCATTAATGTTAGAATGAAGATTTTCTATCCTTGCAGACAATCTGATAAAATTTTCGATGGATGGATTTGAATTTTTGGGAAGAATAAAAATTCCTTTTCCATTAGTACCTACCCAAATATTTCCTTGCTTATCCTCTGCAATGGATGAAATTTGTTTTTCTGATACCGGAATGGCAATAATTTCTTTATCAATAATTAAAGATAAGCCTTTGTACCTATGCCCGAGCCATATTCTTCTTTCTGAGTCCTGAAAAATTGAATGAACATGATTTCCTGACAAACCGTTTCGGGTATCCATATTCACAAAAGTGTTTCCATTATATTTACAAACACCCCCCTGCGTTCCGAACCACATATTCCGATCCGCATCCTGGTAAATACTGGAGACACTGGCCTGAGGCAGACCATCTTCAAGGCTATAATTGATCAATACATGCTGTTGCGAAAATGCCGAAACTTGAAATAGTGACCAAATAATTGCAATAATAGAAAATATTCTACTCATAGAAACTGCTTTACTAAAACTTTAAAACATCTGTTTTGTTACGATTTTAAGAGTAGTTTGTTACAATTATAAACCTTGGTTTTCATGGCTTTTGAGTATTTAAAATAGGGGAGAAATAATAAACCGCAGTTAGGGGACAAAAAAAACCACTCTAAAAAGAGTGGTTTTTTAAATCTGTGAAAGGAAAAATCATTATTGAATAATGGTTAGTTCCTTAATAAGGTTAGTAGCTCCTGCAAATTTATCTATAATAAAAAGCACATATCGGGCATCCACGCAAATTGTCCGCTGCAATTCAGGTTCAAATGCAATATCACCGCTCATCGCTTCCCAATTCCCATCAAATGCAAGCCCGATAAGCTCACCATTACCATTAATAACGGGGCTTCCTGAATTTCCTCCGGTAATATCATTGGTGGTTAAAAATCCAACAACCAGTTTCCCGTCCTTGCCATACCTTCCGTAATCTTTTGCCTCATAGAGTTCTTTCAGCTTTGACTCCACAATAAATTCATCATTGGAAGGGTCTTCTTTTTCCATTACTCCTTTCAGGTAAGTTACATAATCATAATGAATAGCATCAGCAGGATAATAATCCTGCACCGAACCATATGAAAGCCTCATCGTTGAGTTAGCATCCGGATAGAATACCTTATCAGGATTCATTTCACGCAATCCGGCTATGAATAATTTTTCAGCACTGCCAATCCCTGCCTGTGTTGCTCTGTATTGTCCCATGGCTCCCATAAATGACTCCATTACGTCACTACTTAATACAAATGCAGGATCTTTTTCAAGTTTTCTAGCTTTTGGTTTGTCCAAAAATTCTTCGACCTTTTCTTTACTTGCAAAAACAGAATTTTTAAAAATATCCTGGGCCATTTTATCAAAATCCCCTTTGTACTTTTTTGTTAAAGATTTAAAGAAATCTGGCTGTTGTTCAACCGGGATATTATCATGATACATTTTATATAATCCCGCCATTATTTTTTGATCCGTTGGGGCATTGTAATCTTTAAAATGTTCATCTATGCCTTCCCTCAGAGCAGCAGCTGTTTCAGCCGGGGCTTCGGGGTTTTCTTTTATTCCCTTAAGTTGCTCGAGGTATTGAGCAAACTCCTGTGAATAGTCAACTATTGTGGGTGACAATAAAGCAAGATTTACATAAATAAATGGCTTAAAGGCACTACCAATAGTGCTATATGCATTTTCAAAGTCGGAAAGCACTTTGCCATATTTTTCTTCCCGGTCAGTATCTCCTTCAATCCATTTGGTAAATTTCTCCTCTATTTGTTTTTTCTTATCTATAACTTTTAAATTTTTAACTCCGCGCGACTGTCCTATGTAATATTTCCATCCATTAGCCAGGCCGGCATAATCAGAGGCATATTGAATACCTACTTCACGGTCGGCATCCATATCTTCTTTCATGATCTCCAGGCGTTTTCCTAATAATTCAATAATAGCAGGTGCAAAATAGTCCTGTTGAAACTGCAGTGCATATGATGTCATATACCTGTCTGTTCCTCCGGGATAGCCCCAAATCATTGCAAAGTCACCTTTTTCAACTCCTTTTAAGGAAATAGGCAAATGATGTTTTGGTTTAAGCGGAACATTTTCTTCTGAATAATCAGCAGGAGATCCATCAGGGCCACTATACACCCTGAAAATTGAAAAGTCGCCTGTATGTCTTGGCCACATCCAGTTATCCGTATCTCCACCATATTTTCCAATAGATGATGGTGGTGCTCCTACAAAACGAACATCGGTATAAACTTGATACACGAACCGGTAATATTCATTGCCTGCAAAAAAACTTTTCACAACCACATGATATTTGCCATCTTCGCTTGCATTTTCAGCCAATTCTGACCTGATTTTCCGAATCTCAGAATTCCTGTCAGCATCTGAAAGAGTATCTGAAAGCTGGCCAAAAATACTATCTGTGACATCATCCATACGAATCAGGAAAGAAACTGACAAAGCATCGTTTTTAAGCTCTTCAGCAAAACTTTTTGCCCAAAATCCATCTTTCAAATAATCATGCTCAAGTGAACTATGCTGCTGAATGATATCATATCCACAGTGATGGTTAGTAAAAAGCAGGCCCTGGTCAGATACAATTTCACCCGTACAAAAATAACCACCCGGAGTGGCACTTCCTGATAATCCTACGATGGCATCCTTCAGGCTGGAATTATTGATACTGTATATCTCTTCAGCGGTAAGGTTTAAACCCATCTTCTCCATGTCGGTGTAGTTCAGCCTGTCAACAAACATAGGCAACCACATACCTTCATCAGGAGGGGTAAACGCAAATAAGTTTGTCAGACCCAACAAACACACTAAAATCATTAGAATAAACTTCTTCATTTTTGATAAAATTAAATTATTGATAATTTTTTGATAATTTTTTCATTTAGTCTAAAACTATGCCACAGAATCTAAAATATTGCAAAATAAATAGCTATACATCCTAGCAAAGAACGACCAGGGGTAAAAGTGTTCGCCTGTATTGTTTCCTGTTCAAAAACGAACAAAACTTATAAGCCCAAAATTTCTGGTCCTTGTTCAAATACAATATCAACCGGAATTCCAACATCGGATAATTTATCGAGTTCTGATTGAAGGTCAGCCGGAATTACACCCATGTCGGCTAATATTTTTTCGGCGGCCTTATAATCACCCTTACCCTGTATTTCAAGTATTAGCTGAATTAATTCGGTTGACGCAATTTTCATTTTTTCCATATCTACCACATATTTGCCATTTTCATTTGTTGAGAAAGCACCTTTTTCCTTAAAGAAATTAAACCTGACCATATTGGATTTTCCATGGGCACTGGCAGCGCCAAAACGAACGGACCTGAATATTCCGGCCATAAAAGTCACATAATTATCCATGAGGTCTGTTTCGGTAAATTCGCCCATTTCATGCAATTTGGTTACAAGGTAAAGCCCAAGTATGTCCGCTTTGCCTTCTTCAATACCTGAATAGGTTTCCTTAAGCGCATGCCTAACTGTTCCTTTGCCATCGATTGTATTTTTTATTCCCATTCCATGAGCCACCTCATGAAACATGGTATTGCTAAAAAAGGCATCAAAAGTGATATGTTTAAGTTGGTCTTTTGATATAAGCTCATTCGCTATAGGAACAAGAATATAATCGAACTTTGCCTTCATCGCATTTTTTAGCTGAAGTTTACGCGTTCCTTTTTTCAATTGTACTCCCTCATCATTTGGGAGGTTTATGGCAATAGTTTTTCCGGCCATATTACAATCACCAGCATAAAAAACTACATCGTATGCATTAAGATCCGCATCTGATCCGGGAATTTCCTTTTTATATATAGGGTCAACGGGAAGTTCAGTTTGTAATTGGGGTAAAAAAGCAGCATATTTCGAGAGTTTATCACTCCAAACTTTATCTTTTATCAGGATATATGCCTCTTGTGCAGCTTTGTATCCAAACAACTGGTCAGTATAATTCTCAATTGGCCCGATAACCAGGTCCACATTATTATCTTTTACGTCCAGCCATGCCATATCACTTTCCTGGTAATCATCAGTAAGCAGGGCCTCAGAACGCAATTTCAGGTAATTGGCAAATTCCTTATCACCTGCCAATGCCGAGGCTTTTAAAAGCAGGTCAGCAGCTTTTACGATCTCATCTTTAAATGCTTCATGATACCATTGGGTTTCAAGGCCTCCATTTTCATTTCGCCTGATGATAGTGTACAAGCTGGTTTTGTTTTCATGCTCATAAGCTTCAAACTCTTCTTTACTCATGTCATGAGGGTAGAATTCGGCACCTGCTGGTTTGTCACCATAACCTTCCACAAAAGGTTTTAAATCATCAAGTTCGTCCCAGGGTCCATAATTGATAGTTGCAAATGCCCTGGTTTGCTTGTCAGGCAGGGAAGATAAAAAGGCTTCCTTTTCGCCTACATTTTGCTTCCAAAAGATGTCATCCATTAGCCCGGAAGCTTCAAATAATAGTTTAAGCATTTCTTTTTCATTATCACTTAAATGTGAAATGTCGGCAGTCAGCTTTACCGGAACGTAAATATCCAGCTTTTGCTGAATTACTTCATTCACCTGCTCATCAGTGGTTTGTTGTGCTGAATTATTCTGATTTGAATTTGAGCATGAAAGTAGCGAAAACATGAGGGTCGCAATTAAAATAAATACTAAATTTTTCTGTACCATATCCTTATAAATTTTTTAACTGCTGCGAAATTAAAGATAATTTGAGAAGAGGTTGTACTTTTTATAAAAAATACTGTGATCAACATGTTATTTTTAAATTATTTAGCTATAATATCAACCTTTGAATCATGCAACCATAAATTACCAACTCTTGTCTTCATCATGTTTGAGCTGCGATTTTTTTCCAGCTCATTTTGTTCAGTAGTTTATTGTAAGTATGTAGCACGATTTAAAAAAAGTTTGCTATTCATTAATTTAATCGTAATTTTACGAGCTAATAATAAATAGCTAATTTCATTATCAGCATATTAGCTATTGAAAACGCCATCCTTTATAGGGTTGTTTTGTCAATAAAAATGTACGCTGAAGAAGAACTTGTAAATCGTTGCCTTAATCAGGAATCAAAAGCGCAGGATGAATTTTACCGGCGTTTTGCACCGAAAATGTACGGTGTTTGCCTTCGGTTTGCCAAAAACCAAATGGAGGCAGACGATGTTTTGCAGGAGGGGTTCATCAAAGTTTTTACGAGCCTGAAAACATTCAGAAATGAAGGTTCTCTGGAAGGTTGGATTAGGCGCACTATTGTAAATACCGCTATTAATTTCTACAAGAAAAACGTCAAGTACCAAAAAGACATTGAAATTGACAAAGCAGAAGTTATGCAAAGTGAAAATCCGGGCGCGGTGGATAACCTTTGTACTGAAGAACTTTTAAAACTGATTACTGAGTTACCTACAGGTTATAAAATGGTTTTTAACCTGAATGTGATTGAGGGCTACACACATAAAGAAATCAGTCATTTACTTGATATTTCTGAAAACACGTCTAAGTCACAACTTTCGCGGGCCAGACAAACATTACAAAGAAAGATAGCTGAACTATCGGGAAAAAAACATGAGTAAAAATTATAAAAATATCGACGACCTTTTTAGGGACAAATTTGAGAACTTCGAATTTGATCCCCCTGAGCATGTCTGGGAAAATATCAAATCCAGCATTGCAGGGAATAAAGGAGGCACCCCTTCAAAAGGTGGCTCTGGAAAAGGATTGGCCGGTATATCACTTATAATTATCGTGGCTGGTATGTTTTCTGCATTTTTACTTAATTACGATACACCTAATCGTGAAAATAACAACCAGTCTGAAACACTTACGAATGAAATCATTGCAAGCAATATTAATTCTTCTGCCTCTGAGGCGGTTGTTAATCCAATAGTTAAATCTGAAAAATTTGCGGATGAAAGCTGGCCAACAGAAATTCAAGAAGAGACTAAGCCAGCAGTGATAAATAAATCTAAAGAAAAGAAATCCAAATCCAAAAGGAATAATAGTAAAACCAAAAATTCAACTATTCATCCAGTATTTGAAAATTCTTACGATTCGGAAAGAACCGGGAAGACGTCCATTGCCACAACCTCAGAGCCTGTGATTCTGCCAGTTAGGAATGAATTGCCCTCCCTGAATAATTCCTTGTCGCTTAATAAGGATTTGGTTATTTCAAATGAGAAAAAGCTTATAAACAGTATTGACCCAAGGAAGGAATTTCCTCTAGAAAGTTATGCTTCCACTGCGCGTATTAAGAATGATTATGGTAAAAAGCCAGTTTGGTCTTTTGGCGCTTTCTTCACCCCTGAAATAATTAAATATCCATCTGATTATAATTTTGATAACAGAAGCTATGCCGTTGACTTATTGGTTGGTATAAGCCATAACAACTTTATTCTCCAGAGTGGAATAGGCCTTTCAAGAGTTATGGATAAAGGGAATACAAATATTGAGTACAATAAATATCTGGGAAACTACGAAAATGTATATGATGTTACATTTGATTCAATTCAGGGAGAAGTTGTACCTACTTTTTATACCGAAACCGTGAAGGTGTACGATACGGTTAATCATACTATGATATCTCCTACCAAACGCAAGTTCTCTTACCTCAATATTCCTCTATTGGTTGGATACGGTGAAGAAGGAAAGCGTTTAGGCTGGTTTATTAAAGGAGGGCCTTCATTATCTTTAATGGTTGACGAAAACATACCCCAGGAGTTACCATCAAGTTTTGAGAATCGGGTATTGAACGCTGATAATAATTTGCCCTCAAGGATACATAGTTGCTGGCAATTTACCCTCTCAGCAGGAACGACCATGAAACTTGGAAACAATTTAAAATTGTCGTTCGAACCATTATTCAGATATTATATTAACTCAGCATACGAACAGGACAGGTTATCAACCAAACATCCTTACTCCATAGGATTGAGAACAGGATTGTTATTAGATCTTTAATGAAAAAGTAAAATGAATATCACTAATATAGCTGCCATACAACATCTTAACATATCGGGTCGAAGAATAATTCTGTCGATTACGTTCATGGTTGTAATATTATTTGCAAACGCACAATCCTTTTCTGAAAAGAACCGAATTTATTTGATTGGTCAAATAACCAGTAATATTAATGGGGCTCCCCTTAAAGATCATCAGGTAATTATTACTTCGGATACCACCTTTGAACCAAGCTTTAATTATCTTAAAAAACTATTTACTGATCACGAAGGATATTATTATGATACCATTGTTACCGACCATCAGAAAGGGGCTTTAAAAATTTATACCTTCGATTACCAGGGAAATTATCATGATACCATTGTCCATTACCGCTTTAACTGGAGTGAGGATATTGTATTGTTCGCTAACCTAAAAATTCCTGTAGAACCTGCGGCAGTTATTTATCAGGCTAATTTTTATTTTCAGAAAGATCCAAATGGCACGAACTATCTTGAATACCAGTTTTATGACATTACTAATTCAGTAGATGTAATTTCGGGGATATGGGATTTTGGGGATAATGCCACTTCAAATTTACAAAATCCAGGCCATACATATTCTGAACCCGGATTATATCGTGTTAAATTAACGGTTTATATTAAATCATCTTTGTTCCATAATCCTATTCAAACAACCATTGTTAAAATAATTAATGTAACTGCCAAAAATTATTTTCATATGGGTGGACATGTGATGGCTGGATATTTTCCAATTGATAAAGGGGAAGCCTATTTATATAAAATTGAAGATAAAAATTATGTCGCTATAGATACAGCTGAGTTTAATGGTGATTTAGGCTTCTACTATTTCTATCAACTCCTGGAGGGTGAATATCTTGTAAAAGCAGACTTACATCATACTTCTGAATTGTATAATCAGTTTATGAGCACATACTACAGCAATAAGTTGCACTGGGAAGAAGCTGATACAATCTTTCATTATTCCACTAACTTTGATTATGACATTGAATTGGTTCCAAATAATCAAGTGCTTGCAGGGCCTGGTAATATCTCTGGAGAGGTTTCTTTTGGTTCAGATCCAAAATCTATCAATCCGGCATGTTATGTTGAATTAATCCTTTATGATTCGGACAACCACCCAATGGACATTTGTCACTCCGATGAAAACGGTCAGTTTAGTCTACCTAACCTTGATCTGCAGATGTACTATTTATATGCTGAAGTTACAGGAAAATATACGGTACCACTATTTATTGAGCTTGACCAAACAAATCCCGAAATCGACTATGTAAAAATTACAATTGGTGACTATGGGGTTTATGGAAGCATAAGTTCAGGGATTGAAAATTCTCTGGTGAGCTCTGCCAGCAATATTTTTCCAAATCCTGCACTTTCAGAAATTAATATTAACGTTAAAGCCAATATCCATTCTGATCTGAATTATACTGTGTATAATCAGCAGGGTATTACTGAAATATATGGTAAAATTTCACCTGATATTTTATCTGCATGGAATTTAAATATTTCTGATTTACCTTCCGGACTATATTACCTCAGGATAAATTCTGATTCAGAAGAAATAGTTAGGAGATTCATCAAAAAATAATTTTTCCGTCTTATTGAATTTCCACAAATCCTTTTTAAGAGATCTATTATTTTTAACTAGCTCAGGCAACCCTTTATAAAAAGGTAAGTCTGACATAATAGTATTATGTATGAATGGCTGTTGAAAGAAAAATAGTTGAGGATTGTATTGTAGGAAAAAGGCGTGCCCAAACCAAATTATATAAATATTTTGCTCCGGGTATGTTGGGTCTCTGCATGCGATATAGTAAAAGCCGGGAAGAAGCAGAAGACATTTTACAGGAAGGGTTTATTAAAGTGTTTACGAATATAAATAAACTGAAAGAAATTAGCGCCTTAGCTTCATGGATAAGAAGCATCATGATAAATACAGCCATTACACATTTGAAAAAAAACAAAATATATTTTGAACCAATATCGGATTCTAATTATCCTTCAGAAGTGCAGGATGATATAATTTTTGAACCTGTGGATCAAAATACATTAATCCAAATTATCCAAAATCTGCCAGATGGCTATCGCACGGTATTAAACTTATACGTATTCGAAGGTTACATGCATAAAGAAATCAGCAATCTGTTAAATATTTCTGAAAACACTTCAAAATCACAATTATCAAAAGCAAGAAAAATGGTCAGATTGAAATTAGATGAAATAAATAAAATCAAAAACACAGCGATTTATTAATGATAGATGAATTTAAAAATATTGATGAATTATTAAAAGGTTCCCTGGAAGGCTATTCTGTAAACCCCTCAGCAAGGGTATGGAGAAACGTTAGTATAAAGCTATTTACAACGAAATGGGGTATCTATTTATCTGTTTTGCTTGTGGCATTGGTTATTACTCCCGTTCTATTTTTTACTTTCAAAAACCTTGAAACAAGTCCTTCACCCCAGCAGTCATCAACTAGCACATTTAGCCCGATGTCTTCATCCTATAAATCTTTGCCAAAAAATTCATCTGCTATAATAAAACAACCAGAAGAGGTAAAAAAATCTAATAATAAACAAAACAGCCAGACTTATACAGCTGACTTAATTGAAAAGTCCAAAATTGTTAATCCCAAATTATCGCAAGAATTAATTTTAACTGCTCATCAAAATTCAGATTTAATTTATCACGAACCAGTTCCGATATTTGATAATCATTTCGATATTTATCCGGGCCTTAAGCGAATTAATGATGTTACGCATGTTAATTCAATTGAATTAAAAACCAAGACCCTGTTAACTAAGAGCTGGACTGCTACCTCAGCAATTTACCCCCGGTCTAATTTCATAAATCATAAAATGAAGGATACCCCATACCTAAGAGAATACCAATTGGGATTAGGGCTTTCGATTATCCCCGAAGTACTATTTAATGAGGGAAAAATTAACTCTTCACTCAATGCAGAAATAACAGCATATTATTTCCGGAACGACTGGTTTATCCAGGCTGGATTAGGTTATGGAATTACAGAGGATGAAGGAGTATTTGATATTAACTACGCCCAATACGATAGTATAGGCTATTATTATAAGGTGAGTTCATTTACGATCAACCCAAATACCGGAAAGCCTGAATACATTACAGAAGAAGAAGGCCTATTTGACACCATAACATATAATACCATCGAAAAAACAAAGAATTATTATTCATATGTACGCATCCCGGTATACATAGGGATTAACTTTCGTACCTACAAACGAATCTCAATCGACCTTAAGGGAGGGCTGGTTTATTCGGTATTAGTGAATGAAAATCAAAAGATAGCACAATTTGAGAATGATAATGCCACGTGGGTAAATATTACTGACAATACACGCGCACGAATTCATTCCAATTTGCAACTGTCGGCCGGAATTGCTTTAAATTACCAACTAAGTAATTCTTATTATTTATCCATCGAACCAGTTTATAATCACTATTTACAGTCGATATACCAGCATCGATATCAATTAAATGCGCCTTCTTCTTTTGGAATTCGGCTGGGTTTGATAATAAAACTTTAAATTTATACAATGAAAATGAAGGTTATATACAGGCTATTTTGTTTAATCGCATTTACTCATCTTGTGAACTTATCCATTTCACAGGATATTGAACTGAGTGTAGAGGGTTTTGTGCTGGATATAAATAATAGTACCCCTGTGAGTGGCCATTTGGTTGAAATATATATGGAATCGGGTGGCACGATATATTCATATGAGAGTATTACAGATCCCACGGGTTTTTATATTGTTGATTCAATAATTGCCCCTGCTCCCGGAATTATTTCTGCGACTACTTACGATTGCGTTGGACAACCCCACACCCAGCAAGCCTATTTTAGCCCCAATATCACCAGTTTCTGGTTTGATTTTTATATCTGTACAGATTCTTCTTTTCAATGTGTTTCCTATTTTGAACATGACCAAATTCCATTTTCCTTTTATGATGTAGTATTTTTTAACCTGTCACAAGGAAATCCTGATTTTTATGAATGGGATTTTGGGGATGGATCCGGCAGCAATGCAATGGACCCAATCCATACCTATGTAAATCCTGGAGATTATAATGTCTGCCTCACAATTTGGTCCATTGATTCGGTTTGTTACGACATTTTTTGTGAGACTATAAGTGTTTTTGCTGATACCCTTGATTGTGACAATTGGTTTTGGTACGAGACACCTGATTTTGTGGATTACACTTTTTTTGGCGAATCCTTTCCTAATCCGGCAACTGAATACATCTGGGATTTTGGGGATGGGTCAACTGGTTTTGGACAGGTTAGCCAGCATTTTTATGATCCAATGTTAAATGATTTTCTTACGGTGGAATTAACTACAATAATTTCTGAACCTGCCGGTGATTCATGTATCGCTGTTTCATCTCAGGAAATTTGGGTAGGAAACACAGGCCCTGATTGCTATAACTGGTTTGACTATATATCGAATGACAATTTCACTTTCGAGTTTCATGGCTTCTCTTTTCCAGAGAATGCATCTTATTTCTGGGATTTTGGGGATGGTCAGACTGCAACCGGACAGGATGTTTTGCACACCTATAGCAGCACCATCAGCGATTATATTCCAGTTATTCTGGTCACTTATCACTATGACCCGATGTCTGGAGATTCCTGCACTGCTGAATCCCAGCAATTTATTCCTGTTGGTCTTCCTGAACCCTGCACAGCTGATTTCTCCTTTGAGCCTGATTCCTCTAATTTCCTGAATTACTATTTTGTGGATGCTTCAAGCGGGATTATTTCAAATTACTTTTGGGATTTTGGTGACGGAAATTTCTCTGACGAAACAGATCCGCAGCACCTCTTCCCCGGGCCCGGAAATTACCAGGTCTGTCTTACTATATTTAATGATAGCCTGGGGATTTTTTGCACCGACATGCAATGTTACGACCTGAGCATTGAATATTCAATTAGTTCGCAATTTAGCTGGTCGCTCGATACCCTTTCGGGAAATAACAATTTATATTTCTTCCAGAACTTATCTACTGGCGATCCTACCACTTTTCTCTGGGATTTCGGTGATGGGAATTATTCAAGTTCAGAAAATCCCCAACATCAATATGAAAATTCAGGGGAGTATGAAGTATGTTTACAAATCAGCCGAACATTTCAAAACTTTAGCTTTTATTCTGATGAAAGCTGTTATACCCTCATTACACCTAACTACTTTTATCTTGGCGGGCAGGTTTTTCTTGATGGAAACCCAATGAATAATATAAACGGAGATACCACAGTAGTGGATACCGGCATGGCCTTTCTTTATCGCAAATATGAAAACCAAATTATCCCAGTGGATACCAATATATTTTTTGAATTCGGATATTACTGGTTCGCCGATGTAAGAGAAGGTAACTATATCGTAAAAACAGCCTTAACCCCTAATTCAGAAAACTTTAACTCCTATGTGTCAACCTATCATCAAAATGCACTTAACTGGACTACGGCAGGTTTAATAAATTTATCCGAAGCAAATAATTTTGAAGCAAATATAAATTTGAAACCTGTATTTCCCATAGGACAGGGTACGGGAGAAATATCGGGAAGCATTGTAACCTATGGAAGTAAGTTAAAAAGTTTGGCCACTGAAACGGATGTTTTAGTTCTTTTAATGGATGAAAATTCCCAGGTGTTGTCATTTGTATATACTGATCCGGCCGGCGCTTTTACTTTTTCGGAGCTACCCCTTGATACCTATTTACTTTATGCAGAAGCTACAGGATTATACACCCTGCCTGTATACGCTACACTAGATAGTCAGTACCCTTCTGCCACGGTTGAGTTGAGTTTGTATGAAAATGCTGTGGGCATTTCTCAAAACAATTCCCAGTCATTTTTGGTAGGCGATGTTTACCCTAACCCTGTGTATGCAAAAGCATTTATTAATATTAATTCTGAACATAACTCAGAAGTAAATATTAAAATTACAGATCTGATGGCAAGGACCCTTGTGGATAAAAACATAGCTATTCATAAGGGTTCGAATAAAGCAGAATTAAATACCCTTGATTTACCTTCAGGTGTTTACCTAATAGTGGTAAAAGAACTGGCTTCAAATCAAATGAAACTGAGAAAATTTATTAAATAATTTTTAGGCTCAGGCAACTTTATAAATTTTGAAAGTCTATTGTATATAGTTTTTTGATCAAAAAACGAAATTAGAAGCTTCATTTTATTATCGGTCATCATGCTAATAATTACTCAAATTAATTAATAATTAAAAAAAACGAAAATGAAAAAGACATTTATAGCCACTCTGATCTTCTTTTCTTTGATACTATCAGGGATTGGCCAAAACACTATACTTACCCTGTCAGGGCATGTGTTGGATGAAATAACAGGAACGCCTGTTTCCAATCATTTGGTAAGCGCTGAAATTATGAGTGGGGGAATGACTATGACATACGATTTCATCACCAATGCATCAGGAGAGTACGGAGACTCAATCCCGGTATTTAGCCAGGGATCAGTTTTTCTTTACACTTTCGACTGCATTGGAATGATCCATGCTGATTCTGGTTTTTTTAATCCCGGCAATTACACCTATAATCACGATTTTCTCATTTGTAACGACAGCATTCCTATGGGATGCACTGCAATGTTTAGCTATTCGGGATCACCTGCAGGAGGAACCACTATTTTCTTCTCAGATATGTCCGCAGGCAACCCTACAGACTGGTATTGGGACTTTGGTGATGGGCAATTTTCACTGGAGCAAAATCCCATTCATGATTATGCCGATGAAGGAATTTACCCGGTTTGTTTAAGCATTTCATCCCCTGATTCCAGCTGTTATGATGTATTTTGTACGGATGTGATTGTTGGCAATTCAGTACCCGATTGTGAAAACTGGTTCTGGTATGAAACCTGGAATTCGGTTGACTTTACTTTTATGGGTGAGTCTTTTCCCTATCCTGAAGCTTATTATTCATGGGACTTTGGGGATGGCACCACAGGTACAGGCCAAATGGTTGACCACAGCTACGGCCCCAATACCCTGGATTCAGTTTTAGTAAGTCTTACAACCTTTTCATACGATCCTGCAACTGGCGATTCATGTGAAGCATTTTCCAGTCAGATTGTTTGGGTTGGTAACCAGGGAAACGATTGCTATAACTGGTTTATTTATCAAACAGGTGATGGTTTCACATTTGATTTTCAAGGGGAAAGTATCCCACCAGCCGATTCTTATGTCTGGGATTTCGGTGATAATAATTCCAGTTCGGGCCAGTTTGTATCACATGATTACGACGAGAGCCTCGCAGGGCAGGTGGTGATCGTTACTTTAACTACGATTCATTCCACAGGTGGAACTATGGATACGTGTATAGCAAGCTCAGAACAAATCATCTCAATCGGTAACAATATTCCAGATTGTGACAACTTTTTCTGGTATGTTCCACAGGGTGATTTCACCTTCACTTTTGCAGGCGAAAGTATTCCCTTCCCTGCTACAGAATATTACTGGGACTTTGGGGATGGCAGTACTGCAAGTGGGCAGGTAATTGACCATACTTTCGATCCTGGCTTAGGTGATGCCTTTATGGTAACTTTAACTACCTTTTCATACAGTCCGGTTGGCGACAGTTGCATCGCTCAAAGCATGCAAGAGGTTTGGATTAACAATGGGGGTTGGAACTGTGAAAACTGGTTCTGGTACGAAAGTTTCGATAACCTGACCTTTGACTTTTTCGGAGAGGCATTTCCTTACCCAGCCAACGAATTTATGTGGGACTTTGGGGATGGCACAGTAGACTTTGGCCCCGCTGTAACTCATACATATGATCCAGCTATGGGTGATGTTTTCAATGTAGTGCTCACAACTTTTTCTTACGACCCGGCAACTGGTGACTCATGTATGGCAACTTCAAGCCAGCCAGTTATGGTTGGTGGAGGGATCCCTGATTGTGAAAACTGGTTCTGGTATGAATCATTAAATGGATTTGAGTATGAATTCTCCGGAGAAGCTCTTCCATTGCCCGCAACCGATTATTTATGGGATTTTGGGGATGGATCTACTTCAACCGGACAGGTTGTTACACACACTTTTGATCCATCACTAGGAAATGTTTTTAATGTATGTCTTACCACAATATCAGCAGCATCACCAATGGGAGATAGCTGTGTGGCTACTTCTTGCCAGATTATATCTTTAAGCGGGCAATCCGGGCAGGAATTGTTTGGGATGATTTACGCTGACAATGCACCAGCCGATTTCGCCCTTGTCGGGCTATTTGGAATGGATCCGGCAGGCTCATTCAATTATGAGTTTACTATGACTCAACCAGGAACAGGTTCCTATTTCTTTGATAACATTCCGGAAGGAGATTATTATATTTTTGCAAGTTTAACTCCACAATCAGGTTTATTTTTCGACTATTTCCCAACTTATTACGGCGATGAAATATTCTGGTTTGATGCTGACTTGATTAGTCTTGGAACAGCAAATAATCCATATGACATACACTTAGTACCGATAACCAGCTATAATTCTGGTTCTGCACAAATCAATGGAAATGTCTATCTGATGAATACCAAAGAGGGCCCTGGTGAAAATATTGAGGTGATGCTTATGGATGAAAATAATAACGCCATGAGATATATTCAAACAAATGAAGAAGGAGACTTTGAATTTTCTGGCCTGGGATATGGCACATATAAGCTAAAAGTTGAAATGCCCGGGGTAAATTCAGAAGTGGCAACCATCATCCTAAATGAAGAAAACGAAGTACAGGAAGTACAGTTTTACGTTAAGGATAACAGCGCTTACCTTAACATTAAGCAGTCTCTTGTTTCCATTGCTTCTATAGGCAATGTATTTCCGAACCCTGCTACAAGCATTGCTAATATCAGGATAACCACACTGGAAGAAACAGAACTACTAATCAAAGTAGTTGATCAAACGGGCCAGATAGTCTCAAATTTTAAGGTTAATGCAAATTACGGGGATCAGCTAATTAAAGTTAAAACCTCACAATGGAATTCCGGTTTATATCATATTCAATTGATTGATTCGGAGGGAAATTGTATTTCAAGAAAATTTATAAAATAGTGTTTTGGATTTCATTAAAAGGGAGGCTTTCGCCTCCCTTTTTTATTATAAACAGTTCTTAAGTCTTTCCCTTAATTATTTCAAGGATAATATTGCAGCCCATCCTCCACCAGGGGCTAATTTTAATTTAAGCTTTTTGTCAGCTGTTAGTGTTTGCTTTGTTTTCTTAAAATCACTTGCGTACCGGTTGGCATTGGTTCCATCCTGCCAGATATCAGCGTTATACTCACCTTCACTCAAAAATGAAAGATCAATTTCCAATTCTGTAGGTTGCCAGTTGGTCATTGCCCCTATATACCATTCTTCTCCCTTTTTCCTTGCAAGAGCAATTACCTCTCCAATCTTTGCTTTCAAAACCACTGTTGAATCCCATACAGTAGGCACTGCTGATAGAAAATCCATACATTCAGGCTCTCTCAGGTAGTTACTTGGATTATCACATAACATTTGCAAGGGGCTTTCATAAACTACATACATAGCTAACTGGTGACATCGGGTACCCATACTCATTGGCTGGGTATAAATCGGTTTAAAGTTTTCTTTTGTAGCATTTACCAAAGCTCCGGGAGTATAATCCATAGGGCCTGCCACCATGCGAATGAAAGGTAAAGTAAGATTATGGTCCGGGGTATTTTTATCCGACCATTTGGATTGCTCCAGGCCGCGCAGTCCTTCCCGTGTGATCACATTGGGATAGGTTCTTCTTAATCCAGAGGGCTTATAGGCCCCATGAAAATCAACAAGCATTTTTCTTTTAGCCGCTTCCTCAGCTACTCTCCAGTAATAATTAACCATAGACTGATCGTCGCGCTGCATAAAATCTACTTTTATCCCTTTTACTCCCCAGGCTTCAAACTGATCAAAAGTTTCATCCCATTGATTTTCCAGGGTTTTCCATATAACCCATAAAATAACTCCAACGTTTTTTTGGTTAGCATAGGCAATGATCTCTTCCATATCAATTTCAGCTACCACATCCAGTAAATCACCCAGTTTGTACCAGCCTTCATCCATAATAATGTAATCAATCCCATATTTTGAGGCAAAATCGATATAGTATTTATAGGTTTGTGTGTTAACACCTGCCTTAAAATCGACGCCGTAAATATTCCAAGCATTCCACCAATCCCAGGCAACTTTGCCCGGTATAATCCAGGAAGGATCTTCAATTGCACATTGGTCTGCCAATAAATAACTTAACTGGTTGGTAAGCAAGTCGGCATCCTTTTTTGCTATAGCCAGCATCCTCCATGGAAAGGTTCTTGCACCCTTTGTAATAGCAAGATAATCGGCATACTTAATCACTTTCACATTCCTATCGTTTGATTGTTCTTCTTCTAAAGAAACTCCGGGAAAAGTAGCCTGCAAAGATTTTGATCCTGTACCTTTGAGCCACATTCCGGGGTAATCCCTAAGGTTCGATTCGCTTATCAGTATTTTTATTCCTTCAGATGATTCTACAAGGGCAGGCAAACTGCAAAACCTTTCATTCGAAATGAGTTCAATTTCTTCACGGCTATAATACCGTTCATTGTGTGAAAAAAAAGATTCCTCTTCGGGAAACCAAACCATACTATTTGAGGGAAACTGTAAATTAACAAGCTCCCTGTTTATGCGTATATCTTCTTCATAAGTGGTTTCATACCGCCAGGCCAATCCGTTATTGTATACCCTGAAAACGATGGAATACCCTCCTTTACAAATCAACTTTGTTTCGTTATACTTTTCAGGGATCGCAGAAAATTTTTCTGATACCACAGGTATAACTTTACTGTCCACTGAATTTGTTATTTTTTTCCTGATCTTTGGCGCTAATCCTAAAACTTCATGTTCATTTACATTCATTGAAATTCTTGATCGGTCCACAATTTTTACAGAATCATAACTTACCTCAAATTCAAGGTAATCGCCAGTAAATATCTCGGTTACTATTTTCCCGTCGGGAGAACTCAGGCTAAAAACAGCCTGGGCCCTTATCGATTGACATAGTAAAAAAATGGTAAATAAAAAGAAGCCAGCTATTAAACTTTTCATAACAATGGAATTTAAATGTAAAAATAAATAAACCCTGAATACCGGCTACATTGAATCCGGCTTACACTATTTGATCCAGTACGTCAATAAGCCTGTTCACCTCTTGCATGGTATTGTAGTGCACTAAACTTACCCTTACCACTCCTTCGGTTTCAGTCAATCCCATATCAGTGATAAGTCTTCTGGCATAAAAATCACCATAACGTATAGCTATTTTATGTTTATCGACCTTCAAAGGGATATCACTGCTTTTCTTGCCATTTACCGTAAAAGAAATAGTGGATACCCGTTTTGTTTTATTCCCTGATCTCTCACCAATCACTTTTACCCCCGGTTTCGAATTTAAAAAATCAAGAAGAAGTGTTGCCATCTGTTCTTCATGATCTGCAAAAAGATCATATGTGAAAATAACCTGGTCACGCAATTCTCTTATCGCAGCAGGTAAATGCTTTTGCGCTATTTCCGTAAAATAATCGGTTATACCTAATAATCCATAGGTTAGCTCGTAGTTCACATTTCCGGGTTGAAGTTTATAAGGCAGATCTCTAATAAAAAAATGGTTGATCCCTGGCAAAACTTCAAGTTGTTTTTTAAGAACATACAACAACGAATAATGAGGCCCGAAAACTTTATACAGGCTGAACACATAAAAATCCACTTCCAGTTCCTGTACATCTACTAAACGGTGAGGGGCAGCAGCTACACCATCCACGCATACCATAGCTCCCTGCTGATGAATGAATTTTGTAAACTCTTTCACTGGGTTGATAGTACCAAGGATATTCGAAACGTGGGTAAAAGCCACAAGCCGGGTACGATTAGTCAGCAGTTTTTTTAAATCATCTATTTCGAGGGTAAAACTTTCCTGGTTAAGCTCCCAAACTTTCACCTCGATACCAAAGTCCTTCATGGCCATCCATGGGCCGATGTTCGCCTCATGGTCGCAATTGGTAACAATTACTTCATCGCCGGGTTTAAAAAGTTTGACCAGCGACCTCGACAAACTTTGGAGCAACATGGTGGTGGACGAACCAAAAACAACCTCACAAGGATCAGAAGCATTAATCACTTCAGCCCATTTTTCTTGGGCTTCAATTACCCGATTTCCTGATTGAACAGAAATGTCGTATGAAGCACCCAACTGCACATTGGTATTACATAAATAGTCTGTAATACGTTCTGTCACCTGAACAGCCGTTTGCGTACCCCCGGCATTGTCCATAAATACCCAATCACTTTTAAGGGCAGGGAAAAAACTCCGGGAAAAGGGAAGATCTAAAGAACGCATAATATCCAATTTTATTTGGTAAAAATACGGAAATCTATGGGGAGAAAAGAAAAAAGGGCAACAAAAACTGTTGTCCTTTTTGTAGCCCCGAGAGGAATCGAACCTCTATCTAAAGTTTAGGAAACTTCCGTTCTATCCGTTGAACTACAGGGCCGGTTTCCGGTGGCAAAAATAATATTAATTTGAATATTAAAAAATGCCTTTCAATTTACTTTTGATAAATCTCTTACTATAAGCCGCCATTTTAAAGAAATTGTATAAATATTTTTATAAATGAAAACCGTAATACCTAAATATTTAGTATTTTAGGCTGCTATTGCAACGATGTTAAAATAATCTTTGTCTAATTTGCATAATGATGCCAACGAGACTACTTACATTGGTTTTGCTGATTTTTTCAATGCCGGGTTTCAGCCAATATCTGGCAAACCCCTCTTTTGAAGGCGTCCCGCTTATGATTGGCCCCCCCCCTGATTGGTATATTTGTGATACAACAAGTACACCCAATGTTCAGCCAGGAAAATATGCTATATACCTGCCCCCCTCTGACGGGATTACTTACATTGGCCTTCTTACACGTGAAAATTTTACCTGGGAGGATATGTATGCTCCTCTTGAAATACCCCTTTCGAAGGATTCATGTTATATGTTTAAAATTGACCTCGCATTCCAGCAAGTATTATCCTTCACCATTGTAAGCCCCATTGTCCTGAGAATTTATGGAAGCAATGTGAACTGCCAAAAAGAGAATGTGCTCTGGGAGTCTGCCCCTATTTCTAATATTGATTGGCAAACAAGTGAATTTATGATCCATAACACTGAGTTTGATATTACGGATTTGATATTGGAAACATATTATGTAGGTTCCTATCCCTACTGGGGGTATATGCTGATTGACAATATAAGAATCAATCCAACACCTTTTATGGAGCTGGGAAATGACACCACCCTTGCTTATTGCGAAAATGACTCAATTATTTTGGATCCCGGCCCGGGTTTTTATTCCTATCTGTGGCAGGACGGTTCTATGGAACAGACCTATGTTGTTGATACTACAGGCCTTTTTTGGGTTCAGGTTTTTAATCAGTTTGGATGTTCATGGACAGACTCCATATATGTGACTTATGAGGAATATATTGAAATGGAATCCCAAATGAGCGACTCCACCTTAGTATGCGAAGACCAGGAAGTTACCCTTTCAATTAATATATTAAACGGGGTTGAACCCTATTCCTATCAATGGCTGAATTTGCCAGACACGACCCAGGCCGTAACCGTGACGGCCGATTCCACTATGTTTTACTATGTAACAGTAACCGATCATTGTGGCTATACACTTACCGATTCGATAAAACTTGTCGTTATCGAGAGCCCGAATATTAACCTGGGACCAGATACGCTAATATGCGCCGATGGTGACTATACCTTAAGTGTCGGCGGGGGATACCTCCAGTATTTATGGCAGGACGGATCTCTGGATTCGACTTACACAGTAACCCAACCTGGAATCTATTGGGTTCAGGTTATATCCGTTTTTGGATGTGTGGCTATCGACAGTGTTGAAATCGATGTGTTTCCTCCCATACAGCTTGATATTGGGGATGATACAACATTGTGCGTAGGTGAAACACTCCTTTTAAATGCGGGTGGTGATTTTATGGAATATTTATGGCAGGATAATTCTACTGATACTGCCTATACTGTAAACAGTTCGGGAACCTATTGGGTAACCGTTACCGATATTAATGGTTGCCATGCCACCGACACAGTGCATGCTGAATTTCTTTCACTGCCAATAGTAAGCCTCGGTGCGGATACATCACTCTGTCAGGGAGATGAATTGGTGTTGAATGCCGGACTTGGTTTTCTCTCCTATCTGTGGCAGGATAATTCCACCGGTCAGCTTTATACAGTTACCCAGGGAGGCACATACTGGGTAAGTGTTGATAATGGGTGCGGAATGGCTACAGATTCTATCAACATCATACTGCATCCTAAACCTCAACCCAACCTAGGGCCTGATACTACCATATGTATGGGGGAAGAAATTTTTCTTAACCCGGGGGGACAATATTCAAGTTATATATGGCAGGACAACAGCACCCTTGCTTTTTACACTGCCACCTCCACCGGAGTATATTCAGTAACCGTAGAAAACAGTTTTGGTTGTGAGGGAGAAGATGAGGTTTACATTTCAATATCAGAAATGATGGTGGAACTTGGTGATGATAAGCAGTTATGTGCCGGGGATACCGTTTTTTTAAATGCCGGGGCAGGATTCGAGTCTTATCTGTGGCAGGACAATTCTACAGAATCAACACTTATGATATATTATTCAGGGCAGTTTAATGTTTCTGCAATTGATGAATTTGGTTGTGAATCGAAAGATACTGTAACCTACACCTATTATCCATATCCTAATCCTGGCCTCGGAGATGACCTGGTAATCTGTGAAGGTGAATCAACCATATTGGAGGCTCCTGAAGGCGATTTTCTTTATTACTGGAATGGGGTTGCTGGCAACAATTACTATGAAGTTTCTGAACCGGGAACCTACACCCTTGCTATGGCAAATCCTTGTGATAGTGTAAGTGAAGAAATAGAAATTAGTGTTGTACCCATCCCCTATGTTTATCTTGGAGCGGATGATGTATTGGTCGCCGGTCAAACAATTGAACTGAATGCAGGATCAGGTTTCGATGAGTACCTTTGGCAGGATGGTACAAACAGTCAATTTTTTGTGGTAACTGAAAATAACATTGAGGACGAAAATCCTTATTTCTATGTAGATGTTTGGGATGGGCAGTGCAAAAATAGCGACACAATAAAAATAGAGCGCTTCCAGGTTTGGGTACCCAATGCTATTACTCCAAATAACGATGGCTATAATGATAGGTTCATTGCCGACCCTGAGACCTGGTCAGGTATTAACAAGCATACCATGACGGTATTTAACCGTTGGGGAGAAAAAGTTTGGGAGTCGAACGACTTTGTTAATGGATGGGATGGTCGTCGCAACGGCAAAGTAGTAGCAGATGGAACTTACTTTTGGATATTAGAGGTTTATTACGGCCGTAATAACTTTAAAAAGGTTTTGAAAGGGAATGTAACAGTATTGGGGTCTCAGAATTAACCCTCAAAATTTCATCATCTTTTTTATTTACCAATAACTCTTTTTGATAAAGAGTTTTTTTATTTTTACACTATGAGCAAACGTGAACTGAAAAGATACCTTCATCAATTGCCAAAACCAGAACTTGAAGAACAGATTCTTGATTTATATGCCAAATTTAAAAATGTAAAAGTATACTACGATTTTGTGTTTAAGCCCAACGAGAGAAAGCTCATCGATGAGGCCAAATTTAAAATATATAAAGAGTATTTCCCTCAGGGTAAAAGAAAACCCAAAGCCAGGAGATCAGTGGCTCAAAAAATGATCAAACATTTTAAAACCCTGGGAGTAGAACCCCAACTTCTTGCAGAGGTAATGGTCTTTAACCTGGAAACTGCCCTCGATTTTTCTTCTAAAAAGATGCCACGGCAAGAAGCATTTTACATCAGCATTCTCAGATCTTATAAAGAATCTCTTGAATACTTTGAATCACACAATTTATCGCAAGTATTTTTTGAAAGGATGAAAAACATTACAGAAAAAGTCTGGGAACAGGGCTGGTTTAATAAAGAATCATTTGGCTAAAAAAAAAGTCCGGAGCCTAAACCCCGGACCTCTGTTTTCACTTAATTTATTGGCATTAATACCTGTAATGCTCAGGCTTATAAGGCCCGTCAACAGGAACACCAAGATATTCCGATTGATCTTTTGTTAAAATTGTAAGCTTCACACCTATTTGTTCAAGGTGTAAACGTGCTACTTCTTCATCCAGTTTTTTAGGCAGACGATAAACACCAACTTCAAAATCTTTTTGCCATAACTCAAGTTGAGCTAAGGTTTGATTTGAAAATGAGTTACTCATAACAAAAGACGGATGGCCTGTGGCACAACCTAAGTTAACCAGGCGACCTTCGGCAAGCATAAATATCGCATGTCCATCAGGAAAAACATATTTATCCACCTGTGGTTTTATGTTAATTTTTTCGATGCCAGGCATATGATTTAAAGGCTCAACCTGAATTTCATTATCAAAGTGGCCAATATTACAAACAATTGCCTGATCTTTCATCGCTTTCATATGATCCAGGGTAATAACGTCTTTATTACCCGTAGTGGTCACAAAAATATTTCCTTCCTTCACCGCTGCTTCCATAGTAGTTACTTCAAAACCTTCCATTGCAGCCTGCAAAGCATTGATAGGATCAATTTCAGTAATGATAACACGGGCACCATATCCCTTCATTGATTTGGCACTTCCTTTGCCAACATCACCGTATCCGGCAACTACCACAACTTTACCAGCAACCATCACATCCGTTGCCCTTTTAATTCCATCAGCTAATGATTCGCGGCATCCGTAAAGGTTATCAAATTTTGACTTAGTCACAGAATCGTTTACATTAATAGCCGGGGCCTTTAATTTTCCTTGCTCCATCATTTGGTATAAACGATGCACCCCTGTAGTAGTTTCTTCAGAAACACCTTTTAATTTTTTAGCCGCACGATGCCATTTCGTATTGTCCTCTACATAAGTTGCCTGGAGTTGCCTCATAAATGCTGCAAATTCAGGATTATCTGTTTTTTCCTTTAATAATTCAGGATTTGTCTCCACATCATATCCATGATGAATTAACATAGTCGCATCGCCACCATCATCAACGATTAAATCCGGGCCGTTCCCATCAGGCCAGGTAAGTGCCTGGTTGGTACACCACCAATATTCATCCAATGTTTCGCCCTTCCAGGCAAAAACAGGAATTCCAACCTTTGCAATAGCAGCAGCTGCATGATCCTGGGTAGAGAAAATATTACAACTTGCCCAGCGCACATCGGCCCCGAGCTCAGCAAGTGTTTCAATAAGTACAGCCGTTTGAATCGTCATGTGTAATGAACCCATCACTCTTGCTCCCTTGAGAGGCTTATTGGCTGCATGTTTTTTACGGATTGACATCAATCCGGGCATTTCTTTTTCTGCAATTTCAATTTCTTTCCTGCCCCAGTCCGCAAGTTTAATATCTGCAATTTTGTAGGCAAGATTTTTATCAACTGTTAAAGTTTCCATTTTAATCTATTTAATCTTTGTTATAAAGTTTTAGCTTTTTTAGAATATTTGAGCGCACAAAATTATAAATGAATTTTGTTTCGCCAAAAAATTTTACGATTTAGCACATTATACTAAATTCAGGAATAAAAGTTCCTGAGCAGATAACAACAAAAATGGGAAAATGTTATAAAGATTTTATAAAACACCTTCTCCTTTTGTGCTGTATATGCTCATAGTTCTTCCAATTGCTTATTACGTTGTGATTGGTTTCAAAAATACCGGTGGTTTCCATTTGATTTATACCATGAGCCAGCATTTCCTGCTGAACTTCAGCAAACAGGATAACAGCTGCCCCGGCACTCTGATACTCAGGAAGCACACCTGTTAAAAGTAAATCTACTACTTCAGGCTTTTTTAAGGCTTTCATGATGTGATAAAAACCCAGTGGGAATAATTTGCCATTTGCCTTTTGCATTGCCTTTGATAAAGATGGCAAGGCGACCAAAAAGGCTATAATTTCATCATCCTTTTTAATGATTCGGGCAAATTTGGGATTTAACACTTTAAAATATTTTTTCCCAACGGCATCAATCATTTTTTTAGTAAAGGGCGTCACGTAAGGCAAATCAAGAAATGCTTTATTCAAAAGTTCAAATATCGGATGAAGGTATTGGAACATTTCTTTATTGGATTGGAACTTAACAACCTCGAAGCCATAACGTTTTTTTACGATCTCAGCACCCCGGCTCGCCTTTTTGGTTGCCACTTCCCCCATCGTTAATCTGAATTCAATCCAGTCATTTTCCTTCTCGTATCCCAATTTTTCAAAATGATTTTGATAGTAAGGCAAATGATAAACCGAAGCAATGGACGGCAGATGATCAAATCCTTCAATCAACAATCCCTGGTTGTCAAGATTATTAAAGCCAAGCGGGCCATGCACAGTGTTCATCCCCATATCTTTAAGCCAGGTTTCTGCAACTTTAAATAATTCCTTCGAAACTTCAAGGTCATCGATAAACTCCACCCGACTGATTCTTCCGAATTTTGAATTATGAAGCTGATTGTAATCTCTGTTGATTATCGCACATATCCTGCCTACGCATCGGGTATCATGGTATGCCAACCATAATTTCACATCACATGACTCAAACGATGGGTTTAACTCAGGCTGCAATAAACTATACTCGTCATTAATAATAGGTGGCACCCAATATTTATTTTGTTTATACAGGGTGTAAGGGAATAAAATGAACGCTTTTAGTGCTTTATTTGTAGTAACTTCTTTGATCTCAAACATTTTCCTCTCTTAAATGTTATTTGACCTGACAAAGGTAGTTTATTGATTCAAGAATTACATATTTTTTGGTGAAACTATCTTATTTTCTTTAATTTGCACTTAAGTTCAATTCTCACATAGAACAGCCTAATGAAAAAAGACATTAAAAACGAAATAAAAAACAGGATACTTGTGCTTGATGGCGCCATGGGTACAATGATCCAGGAATATAAGCTTACTGAGGCGGATTATCGTGGAGAAAGGTTTAGCGGTTATCCATCCGACCTGAAGGGCAATAACGATTTATTGTCGCTCACTCAGCCCCAAATAATAGGAGAGATTCATGCAAAGTATATGGATGCCGGTGCGGATATCATTGAAACCAATACATTTAATGCCAACAAATTTTCCATGGCAGATTATAACATGGAAGCACTTGTATATGAAATTAATGTGGCCAGTGCAAAAATAGCAAGGGAAGTTGCAGATCGTTATACAAAACAAAATCCTGATAAACCCAGATTTGTAGCAGGTGCCCTCGGGCCAACCAATAAAACGGCTTCACTCTCTCCCGACGTGAATAACCCTGGATACAGGGCTGTAAATTTTGATGACTTACATGGAGCCTATAAAGAACAATGTAATGGCCTTATTGATGGAGGTGTGGATTTGCTCCTGATTGAAACAATATTTGACACGTTGAATGCTAAAGCCGCCCTAATGGCCGTGGCTGATGTAATGCGAGAAAAAAAAGTTGATCTTCCATTAATGGTGTCCGGAACAATAACGGATGCAAGCGGCCGTACCCTGTCTGGCCAAACAACAGAGGCTTTCCTGAATTCGGTATCTCATTTAAATTTGTTTTCAGTTGGGCTGAATTGTGCTTTGGGCGCAAAGGACCTCCGGCCATATCTCGAGGAATTATCTAAAAAAGCACCTTTTAATATAAGTGTTTACCCTAATGCCGGCTTGCCCAATCAATTCGGTGGTTACGATGAATCTCCCGAACAAATGGCAGTGCAATTAAAAGATTTCCTCGATCATAAGTTTGCAAATATTATCGGGGGATGTTGCGGAACCACACCCGATCATATCCGGGCTTTTGCAAAAATTGCAGAGAAAGCTTCACCGCGAATAGCCCCTCCTAATGACCATCACCTAAAACTTAGTGGCCTCGAACCTCTGATGGTTTATAGCGGAAGTAATTTTATCAATATTGGAGAACGGACCAATGTTAGTGGATCAATAAAGTTTGCCCGCCTTATTCGGGAAGAAAAATATGAAGACGCCTTATCGGTGGCAAGGCAGCAAGTGGAAAATGGCGCGCAGATCATTGATATCAATATGGATGATGCTATGCTTGACGCAGAAATGGCCATGGAAAAGTTTTTAAATATGGTAGCCGCTGAACCTGACATTTCCAGGGTTCCTATCATGGTCGACTCTTCAAAATGGACTGTAATTGAAGCCGGGCTGAAATGTATCCAGGGAAAAGCTATTGTGAACTCTATCAGCCTGAAAGAAGGGGAAGAAGAATTTAAAAAACGTGCTGCAAAAATCAGGGACTATGGGGCAGCTGTGGTGGTGATGGCTTTCGATGAAGAAGGACAGGCAGCCAGCTATGAAAGTAAAATCAGCATTTGTGAAAGAGCCTATAAAATCCTTACAGAAGAGTTAAACTTTCCACCCGAAGATATCATTTTTGATCCAAATATTTTAACAGTGGCTACCGGGATTGATGAACATAATAACTATGCTGTAGACTATCTGCGGGCGACCAAATGGATCAAAGAAAACCTGCCCTACGCAAAAGTCAGCGGGGGAATCAGTAACCTGTCCTTTTCATTCCGCGGAAACAATACCGTACGTGAAGCCATGCATTCAGCTTTCCTCTATCATGCAGTTAAGGCAGGCCTCGACATGGGTATTGTAAATGCTGGGATGTTACAGGTGTATGACGAAATTCCTCCGGAATTACTTGTCCTGGTTGAAGATGTAATTCTGAACAGGAGGAAGGATTCAACTGAAAGATTGATCAATTACGCTGAAAAAGTTAAAGACACTTCAGGTGAAGCCATTGTTAAGGTAGATGCATGGAGATCCGAAACCGTGGAAGAAAGATTAAAACATGCCCTGGTTAAAGGTATTGTCGATTTTATTGATGTGGATGTAGAAGAAGCACGGAAACAGCATACACGCTCACTTAATGTGATTGAAGGCCCCTTAATGGACGGGATGAATATAGTAGGTGATTTATTTGGTGAGGGCAAAATGTTCCTGCCACAGGTGGTAAAAAGCGCGAGGGTGATGAAAAAAGCGGTGGCCATTCTTCTCCCCTATATAGAGGAGGAACAAAGCAAAGAAGGGAAAGTACAGACTGCAGGAAAAATTGTAATGGCAACAGTGAAAGGTGATGTGCATGATATTGGCAAAAACATTGTAGGAGTAGTCCTTGCCTGTAATAACTTTGAGGTCATTGATCTGGGTGTGATGGTTCCGGCTGATAAAATCCTGAAGGCTGTTCAGGATGAAAAAGCCGACCTGCTTGGATTAAGCGGGCTGATCACCCCTTCTCTTGAAGAGATGGTGCATGTAGCCAAGGAAATGGAGCGATCCGGAATAAAGGTACCGCTTCTTATTGGCGGTGCAACTACCTCTGAAATACATACGGCAGTGAAAATTGCCCCTAATTATTCAGCGCCTGTTGTCCATGTGCGGGATGCGTCAAAAGGGGTTGGGGTGTCCGCCTCACTTATTTCCGATGACCTTAAAGAAAAATATGCAGGGGAAATTAGAGATAAGTATAGTAAAATGAGGGAAAAACACGAGGCATCAAGGGCTACTTCAAATTATATTCCTTATCAAAAGGCCCTTGATAACAAGCTTATTATTGACTGGAAAGCAGAGGATATTTACAAACCGGCATTTATAGGGAATAAATACTTTGACAATTATTCCCTGGAAGAGATCAGTAAATATATCGACTGGACCTTTTTCTTCCATTCATGGAAACTTAATGGAAAATTTCCTGCCATCTTTGATGACCCGATAAAAGGAGAAGAAGCTAAGAAACTTTATGATGATGCTTTATTTATCCTGGATAAGATCATTCATGAAAAACGCCTGACCGCAAATGGGGTTATTGGATTTTATCCTGCAGCTTCCATCGGTGAAGCGATAGAAATTTATACGGATGAAAACAGGGATAATCCAACAGCTGTTTTTAATTTCCTCAGAAATCAACAACAGAAGGAAAAGAATATTCCAAATTTATCATTGGCTGATTTTGTTGCTCCAAAAAATTCTGGATTAAAAGATTATTTTGGTGGATTTGCGGTTACAGCCGGAAAAGGGCTTGAAAAATGGACGGAGAAATACGAAAAAGATCTGGATGATTACAATAGTATAATGATGAAAGTGATGGCCGACCGGTTGGCCGAAGCCTTTGCTGAGCTTCTCCACGAAAAGATCAGAAAAGAGTATTGGGGTTATGCAAATAATGAAAGTCTTGATATTAATTCCATTCTGAAGGAGAGCTACCAGGGAATTCGTCCGGCTCCAGGTTATCCGGCATGCCCTGAACATTCTGAGAAAAAAATCTTGTTTGACTTGTTAAAAGCGGACAAGTCAGGAATTGCCTTAACGGAAAACTTTGCGATGTACCCGGCTGCATCGGTCAGTGGATACTATTTCGCTCATCCTTTATCACAGTATTTTAATGTTGGGAAAATTGGTGAAGACCAGGTAAAAAACTATGCAGTACGTAAAAACACTTCGGTAAAGCAAATTGAAACCTGGTTAAACGCAAACCTTAATTATAAGTAGACCCGGGGATGCTTAATAATAAACATTCAGTTATTAAGACGGAGAACTTCAAACCTGCTCAAACGTATTAATTTTTTCAAAAAACAATTGTCATGCGAATTCCATTTTCTGAATTTTTAAAAGATAACCTCGTATTGTTCGACGGGGCCATGGGAACAGAATTATATAACCGGGGTGTGTTTATCAATACCTGTTATGATGAACTGAACCTGACCAGGGGAAAACTGATTAAGGAAATCCATCAGGAATACGTGGATGCGGGTGCCGACGTAATTGAAACCAATACTTTTGGTGCCAATCGTCTGAAACTGCAAAAGTATGGTCTTGAAGACAAGGTTTATGAGCTAAACTTTAAAGGAGCACAATTGGCCAGGGAAGCCGCAGGAGAAGATATATATGTGGCTGGTTCGATGGGTCCTTTTAACGAGCGTCTTGAGCCATGGGGCCCACTGTCAGAAAATGAAGCCAAAGAAATCTTCCAGGAGCAGGCCAAAGCCCTTTATGATGGTGGTGTGGATTTATTTATCCTTGAAACATTCTCTGATCTCCATCTCATTCAACAAGCTATTATTGCGATAAAAGAAAAATATGAGCTTCCGGTTATTGCACAGATGACCATTGGTGAAGATGGAAGTTCATTATTTGGTACCCCTCCTGAAATGTTCGCCGCAAAAATAAAACAGTGGGGAGCCGATGTTATTGGGATTAATTGTAGTGTGGGTCCAAAACCTATGCTTGAAGCCATAGAAAAAATGTCGGAGGTAGTCGATATCCCTCTCTCAGTTATGCCCAATGCCGGTACACCGGTAAACGTTGAAGGAAGAAATATCTATTTATCCACAGCAGATTATTTTGCGGAATATGTCCGCAGGTTTATCCATGCAGGAGCAAGCGTGGTGGGCGGCTGCTGCGGAACTAGTCCGGCTTTCATAAAAGAAATGAGGAAGTCGATCCAAAGTATTCAGCCACGCAAGGTTATTCAGAAACAAATAAAAGTATTACAGGAAGTTGATTTAAAACCATCCATCCCTAAAGAAAAGAAATCTGAATTTGCGAAAAAGATTTGTGATAAAAAATTTGTTACCTCCATTGAGATTGTTCCTCCGAGAGGTGCCAATGCAGATGTTGCAGTTGAACAAGCCCGGTTGCTCAAAACAGAAGGTATTGATGCCATTAACATTCCTGATGGGCCGAGGGCACTTGCAAGAATGGGAGCGAGTTATCTGTCGCTGATGATCCAGGATAAAGCTGACATGGAGGTAATCCTTCATTATGCTTGCCGCGACCGCAACCTGCTGGGTATGGTAGGTGACTTACTGGGTGCTTATGCGGCGGGAATTAAAAATATATTACTGGTCACCGGAGATCCTCCTAAAATGGGTACTTATCCTGATGCAACTGCTGTTTTTGATGTCGACTCCATTGGTTTGACTAACGTAGTAACCTACCTGAATTCTGGCCAGGATCTGGGTGGAAATGCGATACCCCATCCTACTGGGTTTTTTACGGGTGTAGGAGTGAATCCCGGAGCGATCGACCTGGACTATGAGATCAGGCGGTTTGAATGGAAAGTAAAAGCCGGGGCAGAATATGCCATCACACAGCCCGTTTTTGACAATGAGCTTTTCTTTAAATTTATTAACAGGGTAAAAGAATATAATATCCCTATCATAGCCGGAGTATGGCCTTTAGTGAGTGTGCGTAATGCTGAATTTATGAATAACGAGGTGCCTGGTGCCTCTGTGCCTGAGCCTATCATGAACAGGATGTATGCCACTAAAACTAAAGAAGAGGCCCGTGAAGTGGGACTTGAAATAGCCAGGGAAACGATCAGGGAAATTAAGAGTGTAATTGCTGGAGTTCAGGTGTCAATGCCCTTCGGAAATATTAAATACCCCCTTGAAGTACTCAAGGAGGTATTATAAAGAGAATTATGAAAAAGAAGAAGTTTAATTTCTTTGTATATAATTTTTTCTACAGATAAATATCTGTAATGTCAATATCGTCAAGATACATTTCCAGTACTTCAGTTGAGTTTACAGCCAGTATTTGATCAATTTCATCGGAGCCGGGCAAGTAATAAACTTCTACATAGAAACCATATACTGAATAAAGCTGGATACTGTAGATTCCATAGTTACGTTCTGCTACGTGTTGACCATTGTTTAATAAGACATAGCTTTTTAAATCTTCGGTCAAGTTCTGAAAGTCTATTGAAGTAATCACCTTTTTAAGTTTTAAGTTTATAAATTCAATTAATTAATCAAGAAGAAACTTAATATTGCCAGCACCAAACTGATCAACTGAATGTAAAAAAGACTTTTGGAAAAGCTTTCTTTTGATTCTTCATATTCTCTTTTTGCCAGTTCTTCATTTTTTGTGTTCATATTACCTTACTGATTTGAATAGATTACCTTACGGCTTGTCGTGTATTACACAATCATACCAAACTTTCAGAATCATTATAACTTATTGAATTTATGAATTTTAGCTCGGAATATAAAAATGCAAAAAACTATCCGAAATCGGTAACTATATTAAAATCGGAGAGTATAAAAGCGGATATTAGGATCAAAAGAGAACAGGCATAACAGAATATATATGCTTTGGAATAATATAAAAATATCAATCAGGCAGTCAGGTAAACCAAGTTGAGATGAAGAAGGTAGTTTTATCTACATATCCCCACCCACATCTATCCTTCTTTCCTGTTTTTGTTCTTTGAAATTATTGATACGATAACTTAAGGTGAGGGTCACAACACGCGATTCGGGCTTACGGTATTCGTAAGTGTAAAAGTTCACTCCTCTTGAGGTATATTCTCTATTTTGGGTCGCAAAAATGTCGCCTACCTTCAGGACAGCTGAAAATTTCTTTTCAAAAAATTCCTGTCTGATCGTAAAATCAGCACCATAGGATTCTTCTACCCGGCCCTGTGCTGAAACAGTAGGGCTGTTATACGAAAGATTTAACTGAAGCCTTGTATTGGTCGGTAATTTGAAAGAAGTCACCAATCGGGTATCCCAGTTATTGCTGGTCCTTTCTTCCGCACCCTCAGAAGATTTATCCTCCAGGCGGTAATTATAAAAAGTGGCTGACCAGTTTAGGTTAAACCATTTGTTGATGTCGTAAATTACCGAACCTTCCAGACCAAGGGCTTTATCGTTGTTAAGGTTCTGAAACTGAGTATATAAAATTCCTGTCTCTTCATCAAAACGTTGAATGGAGGTTATTTTATTATCCGTAACCCGGTAATAAGTCTCCAGAGATAAAGATCCTTTGGCTAAAGAACGCATATAACCCAATTCGTAGGAATCGGTATATTCCGGCAGCAAGGCAGGATTACCAATGCGGCGAGTGTTTTCATCGATATAGGTTTCGGATGGCTCCAAATACCAACCTCGGGGCCTGTCAATCCGTCGGCTGTAACTCAGCATAAACTGGTTTTTCTCCATAACTTTTTTAGCAATGTGCAGTGAGGGAAAATAATCCAGCCGGTCGACCAGGGCGCTTTCCCCGGTATTGATTACTTTAGTATTCCTGTATGTGTATTCTCCGCGTAAGCCCAACTGATACTCAAAGCCTTTGAACTCATTGCTTACCACGCCATACAAGGCATGGATGTTACGTTCAAATGTGCTGTATTTTGTATAGCTATCATCGGTTATCCACTCAGACTTGTCATAGTCGAATGTTTCTAAAAAATAATCTTCCTTCTCATTGTTTCTCCTGAACTGATAGCCTGTTTCTAGTTTGCCCGAAGTAAATACCGGTTTGGTGTAGTCAAGCTCCACCCTGTATTGTTGTGAAGGACCTTCTTCCACCGATCTTAATAAGTCGGGATATTGATCAACCACATTCCAGTTATTATCGGTTGTAATGTTGCTTTGCGTTTGTTTTTGTGCTCCGTCCCTCTCCGAAAAGAAACCAAAAAGGTTAAGCTCATGGCCTTCCTGTTCAAACTTTCGTTTATAATTAGCATTCAGGCTGTAATAATTTCTACTCCACCTGAAACTATTATCATTGATATAATAGTCATCATATGTTATTGGATCGGTGTATTCATGTATTTTGCCATAATTATCCATTCCAAATCCGCCGGAGCCATATTCGCCTCCTACTGAAATTTTCGAAGATTTATCCATAGAATAATCCACCCCGCCTTTGAAGGTAAGGCCATGCCGCATCCAAGCCATCTCCGTTTCTGCTTCTCGGTATTGAATGGTATCGTTGATTAAGGTTTCTCTTTTCTCTGTGCCTGTTCCTGGAAATTTACGATCGTTCCATTCAAGTCCACCATAAAAATTAAAACTTCCGGTTTTGTAATTCAGGTAAAGATCCGAAGCATATTTTTCACCCGTCCCTGCCGTGGTATTGATCATACCACTAAAACCTTCCAGGATATTATGCTTTAATTTTATATTGATGATCCCAGCTGTACCGTCAGGATCAAATTTTGCTGAAGGATTGGTTATGATTTCAATATTTTCAATGGTGCTTGCCGGAATTTGCTGCAAAGCTTCATTTCCGTCCAATACACTTGGTTTACCATCGATGAGGACGGTAAAATTGGAGCTTCCTCTTAAAAATACATCGCCATTAATATCTACCCGTATGGAAGGAACTTTTTCAAGCACTTCTATGGCCGAGGCGCCAGCTGCATCAAGGTCCTGCCCTACATTGATCACCTTCCTGTCGATCTTATATTCCACTGCCATTTTATCTGCCGTTACCACTGCTCCTTCTAGGGTAACAGCTGACATGCCTAAAGGGATCATTCCCAGGTCAAACTTCCTGCCCTTATCCGAAATAATCACATCATTCACTGTCCGCGATTCGTACCCGATAAACTGAACCCTGACATAATACGTACCATCAGGTATACCGCTTAAATTAAAGTCGCCTTTTTCTCCTGTTATTCCTCCAGCCACCATGGATGAGTCCGAGGAACTGAATACTACCACATTGGCAAATTCTACCGGAGTATTGGTCCCTGCATCAATTACCTGCCCCTCTATTTTTCCACCTTTGCCTAATTCACTTTCTCCGGCAACCGTAGCAAATGAAATCAGGAATATCGCGGCCAATAGTGCTATGTATTTAATAAATAATTGCATTTTAATCTTTGGGTAAATAACAGTTATTAAAATTGTTTGTTCAAGTTTACACTAATTTAAATAAACAGAAAGAAAATGTTATATAAAGTGATGGACAACCAATTTAAAAGGTATGTCAGAGAGTCACGACTTTTAAATTTATCATTATAAAATGAATTAGTGCAAACGTATCATTTTCCGAATAATTGCATTATCCTTAAAACGCAATATGGCATAATACACTCCATCAGTTAATCCTTCCGAATTAAATTCAAATTGGTATGAACCCTCAGGTTTTACTTCATCAACTAAAACTGCAACAAGACTGCCTGTTAGATCCCTGACTTCAATCAAAACATGGGAATCATCGGGGATAAAATACGTGATGTTTGTTTTACCATAAAAGGGGTTGGGACTATTTTGGAGAGAAATATCATTCTTCCTCATAAATGGCGAAAAATCCGAAGTTATCAAAGGGCTGCCTGCATTGAACCATGCAGTATAAATTAATTCGGCAAGGTTATGCGCAGACCTTTTAAACATAATATTGGTAAAGCTTTCTGTTTTATCCCACAAGGCAGCATAATACTGTGATGAATTGGTGTTACCGGCCAGGTTTTCGGCATAATCATCAGCAGCGATAAGCGAATCCACATAGGTATAGTTCTGGTACAAATAATTAAAAATATATTGATTCACATTTCCAATGGTTTCAATGGGGTAACCTGTATATAAGATTTGATTGATATACATTCCTATCATTTCCGACTCGTAGCGGGAATGAATTCCCTGGTTACCCGTATACTGTCCATTATAATTTCGTGTGATGTGCAGAGGCATATGACCATCTGCCACATAATGGCCAAGGTCAGCTGCAAATAATACAGCTTGTTCCCAATCCCCGCGTTCAAAACAACTTTGTAATGAATCAAAAGCAGTTTCAGTGGCCCAAGGCAAGATCCCCTGGTCATAAACAAAATTGTAACCATGCAAAGCAATGACGGAATCGAGCGTTTGGGGAATGCTCCCGTTTAGAACAAACTCCGGGTAGTTATCAATGTCAATATAATGTTTAGGCGCTTCTGTTGGATCCCATGCTTTACGCTCATCCGCATCCGAAGCGTGTTCCGCTAAAATACTGGTCCACTGGTAAAACTGCCCCATCTCCTGGTTAAACGAAAGGGCTGCATCGGTATTGATCCGGTAATGGCCCACATATCCCCAGCCGGAAAGTATCACAGCCAGGGCCAGTAAAATAAAAATTGAATAAAATTGCCGAAATGAAGTCATCCCCTAAATTATTAAGCAAAAATACATCAAATTGTTGGGATTAAATAGTGTGATATTGGAAAGGTATGAAATAAAAAAAGCCCACCTTAATAAAGTGAGCTCCCAGTAGTCCGTAGGGGAATCGAACCCCTGTTACCAGGATGAAAACCTGGCGTCCTAACCCCTAGACGAACGGACCATATGTTTTAAAATCAAAGAACGATTTTGATTTTCGGAGTGCAAAAGTAAGCGTATTTTTTAAAAAAACAAGAATATTTGAAAAATTAATTCCGACAAAATTTTTGGTTAGCAACGCTACTTTATATCCGCATTGAACTGAAACCCCAGACGTTTACCTGTTTTGATCTGCATAGAATCAATTTCGGCACTGAATTCCTGTACCGTGACTTCCCTTACTTGCTCATAAGGTGGCGTAAGTAAATCAAAGTTAAGGGTATAGTATATTGATGACTCGAGAATTTCAAAAGCACTTTCCTGATTTAACACTGCATTTCCAAAATTTGTATATAAAAAACCCATCTCCCGCTTGCCTTCGATAAAATAATTCATATCCTTATTGATAAATATGCGTGCTACCAGGTAGCCAACATCATTCATTCTGTTGTATTTAAAGGAATCACTCAAAAAATTAAAAATGTTGATTATTCCACAATAGGAGCGCTCTTTATCTTCATTCACATAGGGCGTTTTCACCACTTCATGATCAGGTGGAAATTCGAAAACATTAGTATGCATCAAAAATACCAGGATATCGCCAGCAAATTTCAACTCTCCTTCAAATTTACTTTTATCCTTATAAATGAAGGGAAGTTTCTTAGCTTCCACAGAATCCAGGTTTTCATATTTCTCTGTCAGGTCGCGCATACCCTTTTTGAAAAAGTTTAACGAAGTAAGGGTGTTTTGATAGACCAGTTGCTTTAGGGTTCCTTTTTTTACAAGGGAATCAAAAAGTTTACTGGTCTTTTTATCCGTTTTCATAAAGCAAATAGTTTATTCGAATGTAAAGGATAACTGAAAAATTTTGGAACGCATTTTATCGATGCCTTCTGTGTAAATGTTTTGCTCTTTTTTCAAAATATCAAGTACGCCATAAGACATTTTGAGCTCCGTCCCAAACTTAAACCATTCAAAGTAAAAGTCAAATCCTACACCCAGCTCGCCATATATATCACTTCGCAATAGTTTTACCTGCACCTCGGCGGCATCCTTATTTTTGTTGGCCTGCGAAGCAAGGTCAATTCTGAAGTTAGTGCCCCCAAGTAAGTAGGCTCTCATATTGCCCTGCCGCATCGACTTATATTTTACATGCAGGGGAAGTTCAACAAATGTGGAAGGAATATTCTTTGTAATGCTCACAAATTCTTTACTGTCGCCAGGCTGAAAATCACGGTATTTTAAAAAACGGTATTCCAAATTTCTTTCACCAAAAGCGAGCGAAGGAATAAACCTTAAATCGAAATATTTACTTAAACGAAGATTCGCAACAATTCCAACCGTAAATCCTATAGAAGGTGAATGCTCAATGGAGTAGATCAAAGATGAATCGGCATTTATGTCGCTGGAATAAAGAGAGTCGAAAACAGTATAATTTAAGCCCTCAAAAGGTTTGATAGTAAAATGCATTTCATTTACCGCCAGGATAAATCCAAAATGATATTTTTGATAATCATAGGTAGGCATATTTTCAACTTTCTGGCCGTATGAAAAACAACTGAAAACAAGGAGGATGAAAAAAATAAGTGTTTTTGCCAAAAGAGTTTGAATCTTCAAGGATCTACTTTTTTTAATATGTATAAACGGGGACAAGTAATTTTTATTTTCGGGCAAATTTAAATAATATTTTGCTGATTCCTTGTGCATTCATTTTAAAAACGAAGCAGGGTATTAAGCAGATGGGTTTTATCAATCGGAACTACTCCTGCTTTTTCACAAACCAGTCCACCGGCCAGGTTCGAAATAAAGGCCATTTGTTCAGGCTTAACATTTAAAGCCAGACATAGCGAAGCCACACTAATCACCGTATCCCCCGCTCCCGACACATCTGAAATAGACCGGACATTAGTAGGAATTACTTTTTTAGTTATGCCTTTATCATTGGTAAAATCCACATAAATCCCGGCTTCGGAAAGGGTGACTAAAATAATTTGTGCATTCAACATTTCCCTGAGTTTAGCGGCAGCTTTTTCAAGTGAAGTAAAGTCAGATAAATCTATATTCTCGTGCAAACCTTCATTTAATTCTTTCAGGTTGGGCTTAAACAGGCTAACATCTTTATATTCCAGGAAGTTCTTTTTTTTAGGATCAACCGACACCGGGATATTTTTAGCTTTGGCTTTTTCCACAATCTTTTGAATCAAAAATGGATTGATTACCCCCTTGTCATAGTCCTGAAAAATGATAACGTCTATCCGTTCTTCATTAATGATTTTAAAACATTGTGTGGTTAAATTTTCAAAATCTTGTGCGACAAGGTCATGTTCTACTTCCTCATCCACTCTGAGCATTTGTACATTATTGCCTAAAACCCTGAATTTTGTTGTGGTTACCCTTTCCTGACTCTGGACAATGCCAGCTGTGCTCATTCCATCTTTTCGCAGCAACTCCATAAATTCTGTCCCTTTTACATCATTGCCTATTACTGAACATAAAATCGGATTGGCTCCCATCGACTTGATATTAAGGGCCACATTGGCAGCTCCTCCAAGGCGGTTCTCACGACTTTTAACCGAAACCACCGGTACGGGTGCTTCAGGGGATATCCGGTTGACCTTCCCCCATAAATAGGAATCTACCATTACATCTCCGATGACCATCACGTTCAGATTTTTGAATTGATCAAAAAGCTCCTGGTAATTTATTGCAGAATTTATCATTGTATTATCCTCTGTTAGGCAAATTTAGGCATCCTGGATTAACACTTTTATTTATTTGTTAAGGCTTTTCCTATATTATTTCAATTTGTTTAAGGCATCCTGCATCCTGTCAAATCCCTTAATAAGGTTTTCTTTTGAAGTAGCATATGATATTCGGATACAATTGGCATTTCCGAAAGCATCCCCCGGAACAGTAGCCACATGGGCCTGATCAAGCAGGTACAAACACAGGTCACTATCCGTGTTGATGGTATATTTTCCGTGCGATTTCCCAAAATAATATGAAATATTGGGGAACACATAAAAGGCGCCTGGGGGTTCATTGTTTTTCATGGCCGGAATAGCCTTCAGTTTATCCAGTACCAGATTTCTTCTTTCAGCAAAAGCCATCACCATATCTTGTACATCTTTAGAAGCACAAGGAACTGTTTCCATAGCGGCAAGTGAGGCATATTGAGAAATCGAAGCAGCTCCAGATGTAATTTGTCCCTGTAGTTTATTGCATGCTTTAGCAATTTCGAGAGAAGAAGCAGTATAGCCAATCCGCCAACCTGTCATCGCATACCCTTTGGATACCCCATTAACCAGAATAACCCTATCCTTAACTGAGTCGAACTGTGCAATAGATTCATGGCTCCCATTATAATTTATGTACTCATAAATTTCATCTGAGATAATAAAAATATTTTCGTACTGTGCCAAAACATCTGCGAAAGCTTTTAATTCCTCTTTTGTATAAACCGAACCCGTAGGGTTATTGGGAGAATTAAAAAGGAATACTTTTGTTTTGTCCGTAATGGCTGCCTGCAATTGGTCTGCACTGATCTTAAAATCCTGATGTATGGAGGCCGGTATATCTACCATTTTCCCTTCAGCGAGTTTGATTATTTCAGGATAAGAAACCCAATAAGGAGAAGGAACAATGACCTCATCACCAGGATTAACTAAACAGAGAATGGCATTGGCAATGGAATGCTTTGCGCCGTTCGAAACAACAATTTGATCCGGGCTATAGTCTAGCTTATTCTCCTTCTTTAACTTTTTGGCTATCGCTCGTCTCAACTCCATTATGCCAGGTACTGGTGTATAATGACTATGGTTATTATGGATGGCTTCTATCGCTGCCTTTTTGATGCAATCAGGCGTATTGAAATCGGGTTCTCCAATGCTCAAGTTGACCACATCCACACCCTTCTCTTTCAATTCCCTGCTTTTTTGCGCCATCTCCAGTGTGGCTGAATTTGATAATTTCCTGATCCTTTCCGAAATAATGCTCATATAGTTTATTGTTTAACAAAAGGAAGACAAATGTAAAAAATTTAAAATATACTGTGCTTATCTTTGATGAAATAATTGTTATACTTGCCTTTCAGATGAAAATATATCGAAAGTCAGCAATCGGAGAATGGAAGTCAATAATGGTATTTGTGTGTTTTGTAATCCTTTTCCAAAACAACCTTGAAGCACAAAAATCAAAACGATATAAGTCGTTTCAGTCACTTAGCAGACCAGAAAAATGCTGGGCGATTAAACATATTTTCATTGCCGGAAAAACCTTTGAAATTTCAACTAATTGCCAGGCAATCTCCGAGCAATATGCCACAGCCGACAGCCTTGATGGAGACATTAATGGCGGGCAGGTAGATGCATTTAAGCATGCCTACTGGATGGCTTCACTTGTCCAAAAGATTCATTGGCGAAAAGCAAAACAACTGGGCAAATCACGTGAGAAAGGAAGTTATCTTAGATGGAAAAAAGGAATACAAAAAGGAAAAGGGAATTTACCGGATAAGGCAGGTTCTGAAATGGACCTATGGAACAATCTGCAGGGAATAGAAATTGGACAAAAAAATAAAAACCTCTCTTCTAAGGAGCTTCAGCAATTAGTAGTAGAGGCCATCCTGAGCGGGAAAATGAAGATTATCAAGAAAAACACCTCAGGTCAATTCCTGGATAAGGAAAGTAAAATTATCCATGCTAAAGAACTTGTGGGGACATGGGAAAATGAAAAGGTGCTGGTTCCCTCTAATTTTAATAATTAAAATCTGATTTTCTATTTCACTATGATCTTTCTGACTTCTGTTTTCCCCTCCTTCTTTAGCTTGATATAATAGATACCTGCTTGCAGGTCACCAATCATCGATTTATTCTGAGAATTACCAGAATGATATATAACTACACCCAGGGTGTTATATAGTGTCAACTCAAAGCCATATGAATTTTCAATCAGGATTTCTCCTACTGCAGGGTTTGGGCCAATTTTTACCTCGCTGAATAATAAGTCAGGGACATCGACAACCACATCCACGAAAACATTCCATTCAGCTGACTCATACCCTACCAAATGGTAAATTTGCTGGTTGGTAAAATCATTGGCTGTTTGTCCGCTCAACTGCCTTTCTTCCCCGATAAATACATCCGCCCCATGTTCTTCCCACGAAGCCACCAGATCAGTTAAGTCTGTACCATCCGGAACAGAAAGGAAAACATTGTGCCCTTCTATTTCACCAATGACATCAAAAGCTAAGTCGGGATTGTGTTCCATTAAAAAGTTAAAGGCGAAAAACTCTGCCGGGCCAGGACTTTTAAAGCTATTTCCTTCCATCAGAACTCCAGAATCAAAAATATGATCCCCAGCATCAGCGGTACCAAATGTAAAATTATAGGTCTCCCCAGGAATAACCAATACCCAGGCAGTTAATACGGTGGTAAACCCATCGTATTCAATTGTTAATCCGCCTGTATTATCTATAAAATATTCACAATTAGTACAGGGACCATTGGGGGGAATACCGCCCGTAGACCACCCATTATTCACATTATTGATGGTAACAGCTTCATTCGTCCCGGGAATCAGCGCAATATTTTCAAGGCCGTAATTACCACCGTTTGGATTTGGCCCACTGACAAAAAAACCAAAAACATCGTTAAAAGAGGAGTTTACATATTCATTGTATTCTTCTGATCCAAATACATACCTGCATCTTATCGTATCATTTAATGGCACAAAATCAAAACCAAGAACAGAAGCATCATAGGTTGAGGCTGTACAAATGGCATCTAACCAGGGATTGCCTGGCAGACCATTACTGACTCCCGATGATGAACTCATGTTAGGTCCCGGAATGATATAGCCCGCACCAGAGGTTAAAAATATACCTTCATCCAAACCAATATTAGTAGAATTTCCGCTGGTAAAAATTCCTTTGGCGATGTCGGCACCCTGGTAAGTTATGTTATCGTAATAAACACCCGGCCCCATCATAAACTCTACCATATCAGCCGGCGTGGCCGTAGCGTCAATTTGAATTTGAGAATAAATACAGGTTTGAAAAAGAAAGGTTAACACGAATCCTGTGAGGATGGCCCTTTTGTATGTGGTTTTCATTTTAGCAGATATTATAAACCACGAAGATAGTTATTTACAATAGAAAAGTCAATCTTAAAAAGCCGCCGGTTCCTGCTACAGCACTTTCAGAAAATACGCTATTTAGATACTGGCTACCCGCCGAGAGATAAACTTTATCAGTGAGAGTAATCCCAAATGCCAATCCAAAATTAATTTTTTCATAGCTGCTGTAAGTACCTATTGGCGTAAATTGGAATTTACCCTTATGATTCCAGGTTGTAAAAAATTCAAGTTTATAATTAGCCTCAAGGGTGGGATAATAAAATCCATTTATCCCGATGTACCATTGTTCCTCGTTCAGGAAAAACCCTCCTGAAACATTTAATACTAAAGGGAGTGCTTGGGAAAATGGAGCATCGTCATTAGTTTTAAAAAATAACCTCCGAAGGTTATCATACGAAAAATCATCAGGTATCCTTCCATTTATTCCTGAAATGGTATCATTGGATAAACCTTCAAAAACAAAGCTGGTATCCATGCTTGCGGTAAAAGGATTTCCGTTCCAATTGATAAATCCGAGATTATTGACATTTAATCCCAGATAAAATTTATTGGGATTATACAAGCCATAGTTTATATCCATTGAAGCTCCAAAACCATTTATATCCGTCACCTCTGCCCAGGCGGTATCAGAAAGCCGGGTTTCAGCTACGATATCCACTTGCAGGTAATCACCATCTGGTTGGGTATAAAAACTTGAATTTGTGAGTTGATACCAATTGTAATTTTGGCCGAAGGCTAAGCCTGCCTTTGCTGAAAACTGGTGAACAACACTGCTCTGGCTCTTTATTTCAAATTTCACACCTCCTTTTACCTGGTTGAAATAAATACCGTAATAGGACGAAAGGGGCATTTGCAGCACTTCACCGGCATAGGGGCCGTTTCCCTTGAGTAATAGGCTAATCAGGGTCTCATCCAGATAGCTGTCAAGAAACTGCTGATGCTGGTATCCCAAGTAATATGTCAGGCTCTTGTTTTTATTGGGAATCCATATCCCTGCGCCAAGACTTCGGATTGTGCCTGACAGGGCTTTGCCATCGTTAAAATTATTAATTTCCTGATTGATTGTGGATGCATCTAAAAATTCTGAATTCCTTATCTTTTTTATAAATCCATTTGAGATAACATTTGAGTTGGCCGCTTCAGAAACAAAAACAACTGCTTCTATACCATCATGCGAAGAAGCCGAAGTGTTTCCAGGAAAATAATGATTAAAATCTGCATGCTGAGCCAGTGTTAACTTTGCCATTAACACAAGCAATATGATCCCTGTATTTTTAATTCTAAACATCTCAGTTTTTACTGTTCTATTAAATACTGAAAATCGCCGATTACTTTCAAACTCATTGAATTATCAGAATATATCTTTACATGTTGGTTATCTGCTGAATTGATCAGTATCTCGTAAGTCACGTATTCAGCTTCCCTGATCACTTGTTTTAAACTTTCAGTTAGTGGTTGGATAATTCTTGTTTCTACGGCTTCATCTACTGCATTTTCCGCATTCAAGGTGCCCGATTCAATAAATGCATCCAGTATAAGTACTTCCACAACTTCAAGATTTTCATCCTCCAGGTACATATTTAAACTAAAAGTAAACGGGAAACCATTTGTAAACACCAGCACCAGATCTCCGCTCTTCACTTTATCGAGTTTTAATCCCTGCCCGTTCCACTCCACACGGTTTTGTGCAAACATATCATCTATCATAACTCCTTTGCTTACATCAGCATCAATAAATACCTGAATGGGAGCATCATAATAAAAGAAGTTAGTTATATCATTAGTATCGCCAAAAACATTGGTATTCACCTCAAGGGTATAGGAGATATTATCGGGCATAATAGAGAATAACTCCCCGAAATTGGATTGGGAAAAATCGAAGGTATGCACAGAGGCTTCAATAATTCCTGATCCCGGGCTGATCTCAAAAGCCCTGTCGATGTACAAAGCGGAATCAACCATAGGACTTTCCAAAGAAGCCTCTTCACCCGTTTGGGAATTGATTGCTTTTAATTCTTTAATGATAAAATCCGCTTCAATGCCGTATTGGTTTTTTATTTTAAGCTGTACATCTGCTTCTTCAATTGAGAAGCCTGCCACATCCAGGTCGTCGAACAACGAAAATGGATATTCATCCGGACCCAGTCCAAAAGTATTCTGACCGAAATAGCCTTTGGCATAATCAACCACAATATCAATAAAACGGATATTTACGATAAAGGAATCGCTTGGTTCCACGAGTAAGGATTGGTCATCATTATATAATCCCACGAAGTAATTCAGTGTGTTATACACCGAATCTTCAAGGCCTACCATATTCAAGCGGTATTCTGAAAGATCAAATTCTTCGAATGTAAGCTGGCCATGGGGAACAACTTCTGAAACTAAAAAAGTATCGGTTTCATTTTTTATTGCGGAATTGATCCCAAACTCACATAAGATATCTTTGCTTAGTGCATTAAGTACTTCAAACCTTAACTTCCCCGACCGGATCAGGGCACTTTCCATTTTAACATCACCTAAGCCCATTGAAGCAAAGTCGAGGGGCCAGTCAAAGTTTTCAATGATGGTACCTTCAGGGGGTATGGTTATTTCAACCGGGACCTTAAAACTCCAGCTAAAAATGGTATCTGGCAATTGCACAAGCGAATCAACATTCACATCATAAAGTTTCTCACTAAAAACAAAAGATACGGTATGGTCGGGGTTGATATTTATCAGGGTATCGCTGATAACATCAGTCAGAAAAACGGTATCCAGCATAAGCGGGCTTAATACTTCCACTTCCCAGGAGGGTTCAGGCCGGTTTTTCTGGCAACCATATATCAGCATGGAAAGGGAAAAAAATAAGAGAATGTTTTTAGTTGCATTGAGCATAAACAATAAACGTAGGATTAAATATTAAGTTCTAAACTTTTACTAAGGTTTATGTCGAATGTTACTTTATTTTCACTATTTTTATCCTAAGCAAAACAATAAAACCAATGAAACGCATCAGCCTCATTTGTCTTTTAGGAATATTCTTCCTGCAGGCTTTTTCACAAAATTTTGAATGTATTAAAACGGATGCTACATATTACTTTTCCGAATCAGATATTAATTTTACCGGAGAGCAATCATACCACGCCATCCAAATTGATTCCATTACCATTAATGAAGATACTACCTCTTATTATCAGTTCCCGGTCATTGGGATTGAGAACGGGCAATGGGAATGTTATTCCGGCAGCTGGCCCTCTTGGATCGGGAAACGAATAGATGTACTGGATGACGGAACAACCCTGTTTTACGATTTATACGATGGGCCTGTTTTTATCAAACCCCAGGCTGATGTAGGTGATGAATGGGTTTGTTTTAACTTTATTACCGGAGCGATTTACAAAGCCCAGCTTGAATCGCTTACGCAAATGAATTTTTTAGGCATTACCGACATGGTGAAGAAAATCACTTTCCAGGCTTACGGTTGTAATGGCGAACCTATGATCCATCCTATCAACGACAAATACATCCTGATTAGTGAAAACCACGGATTGATCCAAACCCTGAATTTTAAAGTTTTCCCCGATCTTATTGATAACTTCCTGGAAGATGAAATCATGGAATACGAACTTGTGGGCATAAGTGAACCTGAAATTGGCATACAAAATTTATCAATTGAAAAAATATTTGACTACGAGGTTGGGGATGAATTTCACACCTATCAAGATGCATTGATGTGGGGCGATAATTATTATTTTAAAACCATTCATGAAGTTATAGGAAAACAATATGTAAACGAAACACTTATTGAATATACATTTAAAAGGTGTGGCCGACTTCACTACGAGTATTTGGGTTCAGGATACGATACGATTCATTTCCAAAACGACACCCTGATTATCCAAATGGATTTCAATGCTTACTCCGATCCGGCTTTAAATGATGTACCCGATAAATACTTTAAGGAGGGAAACCCGGAATATTATGAATACCGCTGGTATAAGCAGCAATACGACAGCGAAATGAATAAAGTTAGAAAAAATCTCTATGATGGATTTATTTCAGTAGCTCCACATGATTGTATTGAGCCGATCATCACTGACGAAAAATATTATTCCAACTCCTATTACCTTGAAGGTTTGGGTGGGCCGTTTTGGGAATATGGAGATTTTGGATATGAATACCACAAATATTTGGTTTACTATAAAAAAGGCACCGAAGAATGGGGTGAACCTTATAATTGCGACAGTTTATTAGTAAGTACCACTGATCTCCCGGTCTCAAAACTGGTAATAAGCATAGCACCCAACCCAATGAAAAATCTGTCCAAAATCAAAACTCAATCCCAGGGTTTGAAAAATTCGGTTATTTCCATTTTTAATTCTACAGGAATTAAACTAATGGAATTTAAGGATTCACCGGAAGTGGTGCTTAATAAGGGTGATTTGAACCCTGGAATTTACCTGGTTCAGTTCTACCTCAACGGGCTGTTGACGGATACGAAAAAGCTGATCGTTCAATAATTAATGATCCACACCTAATATTACATTTGAAGCTTTAATTACCGCATAGACTTCGTTTCCGGGTTTAATGTCCATATCCTCCGCTGAGGCCTTTGTAATGATGCTTGTAATTTCAATACCCGGTGCCAATTCAACAATAACTTCTGAGTTTACACTACCGGTATTCACTTTTTTGACTTTGCCCCTGAGTTGATTTCGTGCACTTATTTTCATTTAAATTGCTTTTATAGTTTGTAAAATAAAACAACAAAAACCTGAAAGAGTTTTATAATAATTCCTAATTGGATTTTTCTCCCTGCCCTGAAGGGCAGGGCTACTCAGCAGGGCTGCTCACTAGGGCTACTCAGGCCAAAGAATTTATTTATTGTAAAAATAAAATTGCCACACCTCCTACGGCAATAAAACTTCCAATTACCTCCCGTAGTGTAACTTTTTCTTTAAAAAGAAAAATAGCAGGAGGGATCAACAATATAGGAACGATTGACATAATGGTGGCTGCAATACCCGTTTCGGTATGCTGTACAGCCAGTAAAGAAAAAGATACACCCAGAAAAGGTCCGAAGATAGAACCTAATATCGTAAACAACATTCCCTTTCTGTTTTTCAAACTCCGTCGTACATGCTGCCACCTTCGCATAAAAAGAAAGATCAATGTAAAACTCACCAGTCCGGCCAGTACCCTTATTTGCGAAGCTGCAAATGCATCATAGTCGGCCATACCGTATTTACTAAGCACTAATCCAACGGCCTGCCCTATGGCACCACCAAATGCCAGAAGGATTCCAGCTATAGGATAAGAGAATCGTTTTATTTTACCTCCAGGGATCAAACTGGGGGCCGGTCTTTTTAATACGACCATGGTAACGCCTGTAATGGTTAAAACCATTCCTAAAAATCCAATGGCTGTGATGGTTTCTCCCATTAAAATCCATCCCATTAAAGCTGTAATGGGAGGCACCAGCGCCATGATCAGCATAGATATCCTTGCACCCACAACCACAAAAGCCTGGAATAACAATAAGTCGCCCACAGCAAAACCAATAACCCCGGAAAGGGATAGCCAAATCCAAGCTTCTTGCGTGGCATCAGCGGGGAATGGTAATCCCCTGACAATCCAAAGGTAAATAGTGTAAATCCCGAAGGCGGTATATAAACGGATTAAATTGACGGTTAATGATCCAATCCTTTTTCCGGCAGCTTCAAACGACATAGAAGTGACCGTCCAGAACAAGGCAGTAAACAAAGCTGCTATTTCTCCGAAATGTGTTTGAAGCATAGGGCCCAAAAGTAACAAATAATAAATCAGAAATTTTAGTTTTTCTTAGATCCTAAAACAGACCTGAAGCTTAATAGAAATTGTTGCAATCAACAGTTCAGAAGGAATAGGTGGTGCTGGAAAATGCTTTTTTCCCAGCCCTAAAGGGCTGGGCAACTCAGGGTGAAGGGCTGGGTGACTCAAGGTGTACTAACTTTGACATTAACCAAAAACAAAAAACCCGGCAAAATTTGCCGGGTCATCTTTTGATCATTAATTTTTAATGGGCATCCTCTATCTTATGCCTATGCTCACCTTCAAAATAAACTGCTTCGAAAGCCGTAAGCGATTCACGAAGTTTTTCAACATTTTTAACATCGGTAGTTTGCTTCGCCTTCATGGCATATACAATTACCGCATGCAGTGCCGAAAGTTCTTTCACATATTTTTCATATTCGGGTCCTTCCATGGTGGCAGGAAGCTTTACACGCTGGGTAATAAAATACTGGGTGGCAATATGCTGAATTTCATTGGCATGATCCTCTTTAGTTGTGGTCCATCTCACTATCTGATTAAAGTTTATATTATCCGCTTTGGATAATTCTTCAATCTGCGTCATGGCTTTTTCAATAGTAGTAAAATGCTCGTATAACAATGCTATACGAAGTTCGTCGTTATAAATTCCGCATGGGACTTCACAATGTGCGAATACTTTTGTATTTAGGCTAAAGCCTAATAATAAGGCGATAAATGGAATTGTAAGTTTTCTCATGATATTTCTCCTGATTTTAAAGTTATAATGTGATTTTAAACAATAACAACTTTAAAGAATAAAAGTTTAACCGAATCTCTGATCAAGGCCACTTTGAGGAAAATCATTATTTATTTGATCAAGACTATTTCAATATCCCGCCTAAATAAACCGGAAAAGCCTATTTAATAATTTTAACCACAATCTTTTCTCCTATTGTTAAGGCGGTTGTTAAGGTAGTCAGATCGGTATTTAAACTTCCATCAGCACCTGCAAAATGGCTATGGCCGATAACCTGCATAGGGAATTCCGATTGACCTGTTCCGGGATCTATTGTAGCCTGATAAACCACTGCCGGTTGAGCAGAAGACAAGTATTCTTTATCTCCCGGAAACTTATTGTTCGTCCAGTTTTCATTCCAGTCCCAGGGTTGATTCAGCTCAAGTAGTACATTAAAAATCTGGGGTTCTTTTTCATCCAGTTTAGTTTGTAAAATAAAGTTGTAATGAGGAGTAGCACCGGTATACGCATCAGGCACGGGGTGTTCAGGAGTAGGAACCACCAATCCATCAGCTTCTTTCACTCCTCTTTTATTTGCCCAATATGGCAGCGATGCTGGGCGGCGAACCTCTCCCTGTTTCCATTCACCATCGGAATTATCTCCGTAGTTAAAAATTCCTTTCGCCACCGATTGCGACACATATAGGGTCTGAATGTATTTTCCATCCATATCCTCAACCCAAATTGCAAAAGATGGATAGTTGTGTCCTTCCCCTTTTATAAAATGGATTTCAAGACCAGTCCCTTTACCCATAGGATTGGTACTAATTATTTCTGTTTTTTCTTTCATTTTCTTTTTATTTTCTTGCTGCAGTTCACTGATTTGGTAAGGATCGCTGCGCAATATCAGGACTGAAAAGATTAAAAGAAGTACTACATGTATTAGCTTCATGATTACCGTGATTAAAATTCAACAATTATTCCAATGGTAGGCAGCACTGTGCCACTTTCATTGGGTAGTAGGCGCAAATTATATTTTTGCTGGTCATAAGGTAAATCCGCAGTTGCAGGATCAATGTTAAGATTTCCATTTTCATCCAGGTTGGTATAAAAACCCTGATCTTCAAATTTAAAATTATACAAATTCTGGATATCCACATACAAAATCAGCGACCAGCGATTAAAGAAATATTTTTTATCTACACGCACATCCAATTGGTGAAAGTTGCCGTACCTTAACGTATTAAACCTGCTATAATCCAGATAGGGACTATTTTGAACATCCCATGCCGGACGAATACTTGACTTAAGGACATCGAAGGGTGTGTATGGAGGGCCTCCAACAAATCGCCATTTAGCGCCCACATCCCAATTCTTCTTCAGGCTTTTTAAAACCGTTAAATTTAAGATATGCCTGTTATCCCATGCGGATGGAATGTATTCCTCCTTTATATTCTTAAATTCACTTCTTACAAAGGTATAGGAGAGGATTATGTTAAATCCTTTAAAATCTTTTTCCCTGGCAAGGATCTCAAATCCAAATGCCCTGCCGTCAGATTCAGACCTGACCTCTTCATCTCCAACCGTTCCAAAGTCGCCACCTTTATTGGCCAGTGCAATTGAATCCCTGATGGAAAACGGATAATTTTGATAGAATTTATAGAATCCTTCAAAGGTAATTTTGGAATTTCGATCGGGTAAAAATTCCACGCCTGCCACAAGGTGATCAGCCGATATGTATGTAAGCCCGTTATTTTTATTTACTAGCATGCCTTCATTATCCCTGAACCCCAGTGTTGTGTAAGCCGGACGCTGATAATAACGACCTGTATTGAAGTTGATTGAAAATTTTTCGGTAAGCGCATATGAAGCCGAAAAACGAGGTGAAAACTGATCAAGCATATTCGACATACTTTCCGAATAGTTATTCGCATCCATCCTTAATCCCAAAGATAAAGTCAGACGCTCTTTAAGAATAGATTTACTTACCTGGCCAAATGCACTCCAGTTAAAAATATTTAATTCAGAATTATAATTAATTGTTTCGGATTGTGTATTAAAAACCTGTTGAAAAGTTCTGTTGGTATATTGTGAATAATTCAGTCCGGCCCCATACGTAATTTTATAGCCATTTACCCTTGATAAATGCTCATACCTTAATTTATTTTCTGCTTCTGTTGAGGAATAATCGAATGTTTTTAAAGAATCTATTTCATTGTTCTGAAAATATTTATACGCCCTGTTATCCAAATAATTCCGGCTTAACACCCAGGTATCAAAACCTTTGTCACGAAAATGTTTGTAAACAATGCCTACTGTATAACTCCATTGTTCGTTTACCGGAAGTGCATTTAAAATAAATCGTTGGCTTTCATCCGGATCTTCTATACCCGTATTCAGCTCGAACTGGTCAATCGCACCCAGGCCAATAAGGGAAATTTCATTCTTCTTATCTATCCTCCATTTGTACTTTAACTGGACATCATTATATGTAGGCAAAAACGGCAAACCAATGATGTCAAACAAAAATCCAAGGTAGGATCTGCGCACCGATAATAATAGTCCAGAGTTTTCGGTTATGGGCCCGTTAACGGATAATCCCAGGTCGGAAGCTCCTACGGTTGCGCGGTAATTCATTTTTTCTTTATTAGCCTCTATCATTTTAAATTCAAAAACTGAACTTAAATTGGATCCTTTTGAAGCCGGAAAAGCCCCTGAATAGTAATCCACCTCCCGAATAAAGTCTACGTTGATAATTCCAACTGGTCCACCTGACGCTCCCTGGGTTGAGAAGTGATTGATTGTTGGAATTTCAATGCCATCAAGGAAGAATGAATTTTCGTTGGCACCCCCTCCCCTAACGATCACATCATTTCGGAAAGAAACAGTAGAGGAAACTCCTGGCAAAGATTGTATTACCCGTGAAATATCCCGATTTCCGCCCGGGTTTTTTTCAATTTCAGAAATATCCAGACTCCTCATTGATAGCGGACTTTCCTCTACCCTTCGGAATGGAGAAGCTGTAACTACAAACTCATCAAGCTGAACAGCCGTTTCCTTCATAGGAATTTCAATAAAAACAGATTTGGCATTGGTTACCAGTATGTCTTCAGAAATGTATTCCTTATATCCAACGGAGGTTGCTGCCAATCTTACATAACCCGGTTCTAATCCGGTAAAAGTAAAATTACCATCCAGATCCGAAGTAGAACCAATGTTGGTTCCGTAAATAACAATATTGGTAAATGGGAGTGGTTCGTTGTTTTTAGCATCAAACGCCCTGCCTGTAATCTTCCCTCCCTGGGCTAAAATCAATTTCAGCGGTAAAGCAAAAAGGAGGATTAAAATTAAATATTTCGTTAGTTTCATTTTATGTTATGTTATCAACAAGCAAACAAATGGTTGCAAACTTTGTTCAACTATTATTATTTTTTGTTAAACAATATTTCAAAATGATAATTTATATAATTGTGCATAAGTGATTTCAGTAAATTTTTGCATTGTGCAAATTTAGCCAAATTTGGAAGGGAACTATATGTTAAAAAATTGGAAAGTTGCAATATTAAAATTTTACGAAAGTTTATCCTATTTAGGTGTAAGGATTTACATTTAATTTCACCTAATAGAATGAAAGGTGTTACCGGTCATTTTGTCCTTGCATATGAAAACTTTACAAAAATAGAATTGTTAATTGATAGAAAATAAAAATGATTAATAAATTAATGCTGATTGCACTGGTAGCGGTAGGATTATCCTCATGTGCACAGGAGAACGGAGCAAAAATGGAATTTAACAAATTAACCTTTGAAGAACAAAATGTGATCCTTCATAAAGGAACTGAACGGCCCTATACAGGCGAATATGTAAATCATAAAGAAGATGGCACCTATACCTGCAAACAATGTGATGCCCCCCTTTATCTTTCGGGAGATAAGTTCGACTCTAATTGCGGATGGCCGAGCTTTGATGATGAAATTGAGGGTGCGGTAAAACGCGTACCTGATGCTGACGGACGCCGCACTGAAATTGTTTGTGCTAACTGCGGTGGCCATCTTGGCCATGTGTTTGAAGGTGAGGGTTTCACCGATAAAAATACCCGGCATTGTGTAAATTCTATTTCACTGAATTTTGAGCCGGAAAAAAAAGCAAGCTCAGACAAAACTGAAAAAGCGATTTTTGCCGGTGGTTGTTTCTGGGGCGTTGAATATTACATGGAAAAACACAAAGGGGTAATATCAGCAACCTCGGGTTATACAGGCGGGCATGTTAAAAATCCTTCCTACCAGGACGTATTGAGTAAAAAATCGGGGCACATTGAAGCGGTTGAAATAGAATATGACCCCAATATTACTTCTTATGAAGAGGTGGCAAAATTGTTTTTCGAAATACATGACCCCACACAAGTCGACCGGCAAGGGCCAGATATTGGAGAACAGTACCGTTCCGAAGTTTTTTATTTAAACGAGGGGCAAAAACAAACTGCTGAAAAATTGGTTAATATACTTAAGGATAAGGGATACAAAGTGGCCACGCGTATTAGTAAGGCCGACACCTTCTGGAAAGCAGAAAATTATCACCAGGATTATTATGATAATAAAGGTTCGTTACCTTATTGTCATGGGTATACCAAAAGATTCTAGAACAAGAAGGTAATTATAGTTTTTTCTTTTTCTTAATTCGAATATATGATACCGCACTATACAGGAAATATTCCCTTTATTGATACAGAACAGATGGTTGAGGCCGACCGCAGGGCTATAGATGATTATGGGTTAAGCCTTATCCAAATGATGGAAAATGCCGGGCTGAACCTTGCCCTGGTGGCTAAAACTGTTTTCTTAAAAAATGAATTACAGGATAAAAAAGTAATCGTTATTGCGGGAAGCGGTGGAAATGGTGGAGGGGCCATGGCGGCTGCCCGCCGTTTAAAACTTTGGGGGGCAGATGTTAAGGTCATTCTCAGTTCGCCCAAAGGCAAATTCATCAAAGAAACCATCGACCAGTTTTCTATCCTCCAAAATATTGGAATTGGAATTATCCATGAACTTGAAGCGGTAGACCTTATTATTGACGGGATGATCGGATACAGCATCAAAGGCGATCCAGCTGGGAAAGCTGCCGAATATATACATAGGGTGAATGAATCTAAAATACCGGTGCTGGCTTTGGATGCACCTTCCGGTTTAAACCTTACCACAGGCAAACCCGGGAAGCCAACCATTAAAGCAAAAGCAACCATGACCCTTGGGCTGCCCAAGGTCGGGCTTTTTAAGCTTTACGCTTCTAAACTTATTGGTGACCTTTACCTGGCAGACATCAGCATACCACCCGAAGTATATAAGGATTTTAATGTAGACCTTAAGTTAATCCACAAAGCGTTTAAAGAGAACACCGTGGTGAAGATCAATAAGGTGGTGGTGTTTAATTAAAAAGCAGGAATCCCATTAGGGATTCCTGCCGTAAAGCCTCCTATTAGGCTATTAATGACCTGAATGATTTAAACTTTCATTAAGTAAGGGATGCTTCTCCGGGATTAATGAAGCACTGCTGAGTGTGCGCATAAAGATGTAAAGGAATAATCCTGCAAATCCGAGGAAAGATCCAATCTCAATAAATCCTATTTGAAAAATACCGGTAGTACCGGGAATTATTTGTTCATACAAATCGGTATACTGGCCTACAATCAAACAGATAATAACAAAAGCCAGGATAAATTTCTTACGGGCAAAATAGTTTGGCAACAGGATCATAAATGGCACGATCCAGTTTAACACCAGGTTTACATAAAAATTAATCTTCCATGGACCGGTTAGCCTTTCAACGTAATAGGTTGTTTCTTCAGGGATATTGGCATACCATATCAGCAGGTACTGTGAGAACCAAAAATAAGCCCATACTATGGATAAGATGAAAACATATTTGGTAAAGTCCTGCCAGTGGGCATCATTTATAAAAGAGAAATATCCCCGGCCATGCATAATCAGAACAATAAGAACAATAATGGAAGAGCCATGGAAAAATGCCGCGACAAAATTTTTGAGTGAATATATGGTACTGTACCATGTAGGTTCGAGTGTCATTAACCAGTCAAACGAAGCCAGTGAAAAAGTCAAGGCAAGGGTGAAAATATAAATTTTGGAATAAAACTCTGATTTCTCAAAGTAAACCAATCCACCCTCTTTATCTTCCCTTAAGGAGTATCTCCTTAAAATTTTAGTCATTATGATCCAAACCGTAAAATAAAGCACCAGCCTCACGATAAAAAATATTTCATTCAGATAGCCCGATTTATGATGGATAAGATGCAACTGATGTTCATCAAAATTATGCAATTCGGGATTGACCCATGAATAGAGGGTTTTCATTCCAAAAATGAGGATCACCATGATGATGGCTGCGAAAGGAATATATGCACTCATCGATTCAGGAATACGCTTAAACGCCGATGACCAACCCGATTGGGTTATATATTGCAATGCCAGGAAAAAGGAGGCCCCGATTGCCAGCGACAGGAAATAAAAATTGTTGAGCAACAGATTAGACCATGCCCTTAAACCATCCTGAGCAAAAGCATATCCAATTGCCACAATTCCGATCAACATCAGGCCATAGGTGAAAAACCTCAGGTTTTTGGTAAATGTAAATTGTTTTTCCATTGGTTGTTATTTTTTCAATTTCTTCATTTAACTTAAATCACTTAAACCGGCTTATTTTACTTCAAAACCATTTTTCACGTATGCTACGATTTTCCAGCGATCTTCCGGTTTAATCTGGGAGCCATGGGCACCCATCAACCCTGACAAAGAACCCAGGGTAATTACATGGTAAATTTCACCATCGGGTTTATTTTGTACATAATCATCACGAAGAGAAGTCGGCTTGGCTGTAAATAATTTGCTGGTATACAGGTGTCCGTCACCATTTCCTCGCTCACCATGACAATCCATACAAAAAATTGTGTATTGTTCTTTGCCTCTTTGAAGGTTTTCCTCGTTTTTTTCCACTGGATTAACCAGCTCAAGCCCTGCCCTTTTTTGTTCATCAAATGATTTGGTGTACTGGTAAGGGATATACCCACGTGGTACAGTTCCTTCCACTGGAAGAAGCATAACTACCGAGTCGGCATAATTCGGACTTGACCCATAAGTTTCAAATGCATTTGAGTAGGCCATATCCGGGAAATAGGCATGTCCGGTATAATTATTATCTCGTTTACATCCAATACCAGCCAATACAATTGCAAAAAGAATTAAACTGTAATGTCCTTTTATGTTTTTAATATTCTTCATTTCTGATGAATTTTTATCTATTAAATTTTATTGTTCCACAACACTAATTGCTCCTCCTGAGGTCAATAACTTATTTATTTCCTCCTGGTTAATGTCACTTGATTTCTCAATTACAATGAAGTATTTATCGTCTGTCATGCCTTCATATTCGTATGGAGGTTTAGCTCCAGGACCCTTTTTTTCCCTGAGAAAGAAAGTAAGAAGGGTAGATGCAATGGTAATGTTAATAACCATTACAAATATTACGATGACAAATGAAAGGGTATTTTGAGGTTTCCCACCAAAAACCAGGGGATAGTTTATTACAGAAGTCCAGTATAAAAATCCGAAAGTTGCCAGCATACCAAAAACACCATACAGATAGGCTAACAATGGGATCCTGGTTTTAAGTTTAAGTAAATGAAAGACCTCTTCGATCGGATATGGTGAGATAACATCCCTGATCTTTATTCCTTTATCATTTATGCTCCTGACTGTGGCCAGTAAAGTATCTTCACTGTCAAAAATGCCGAAAATGTTTGTATTATTCATGATCTTTTTGATTTGTTATGATACTGGTTCCTTTAAGGATCATTTTTAATTCACTCATAGCCATCATTGGAATAAACCTGATAAACAATAATACCCCAATGCCAAATAGCCCAAGTGTACCGATGTATGTTCCAATTTCCACTATAGAGGGAGAATACTCAGACCAGTTAGCCGGCAGGTGGTCTTTTGAAAGAGAAGTAACAACAATCACATATCTTTCAAACCACATCCCGATATTAATAATAATTGAAATGATAAAAATCATCGTGATGTTCTTCCGTATTTTCTTAAACCAGAAAAACTGCGGGATAATGGCGTTGCATGTTACCATTGTCCAGAATGCTTTGGTATGGTCTCCTGAGATTCGGTTATGGAAAAAGGTATAAATTTCACCTTCCATCCCTGAGTACCAGGCTATAAATATTTCGGTGGCATAGGCTGTCCCCATGATAAGGGATATAAATGTAAGAATACGGCCGATAGCATCAAGGTGTCCTTCAGTAACAAAATCCTGGAACTTAAATGCTTTTCTGATAATGATCATCAGGGTCAACACCATAGCAAAACCGGAGAAGATTGCCCCGATCACAAAGTAGGGAGGAAATACGGTGGTATGCCACCCTGCCATTACCGAAGTAGCAAAGTCCATAGAAACAATGGAGTGAACAGCAATTACCAGTGGAGCAGCAAGTCCTCCAATGATCATTGCTGCCGTTTCAAAACGTAGCCATGAACGGGCTGTTCCTACCCAACCAAAGGCCATAAATCCGTATATGGCCTTTTTCACTTTGGATGTTGCCCTGTCGCGAACAGTAGCCAGGTCAGGAATCATTCCAATGTACCAGAAGGTAGCAGAAGCCATCAGGTATGTACTGATTGCCACTACATCCCAAAATAAAGGGCTGTTAAAGTTTACCCAGAGTGGGCCTCTTGAGTTGGGGTAAGGGAAAATGAAAAATCCCATCCAAATTCTTCCCATGTGTAAAAGGGGAAACAGACCTGCACACAACACAGCTACAACTGTCATTGCCTCTGCAGCACGGTTAATAGAGGTCCGCCACTTTTGTCGTAATATCAAAAGAAAGATTGAAAAAGCAGTTCCAGCATGGCCGATACCTATCCACCAAACAAAGTTGATGATACCCCATCCCCAACCAATGGAATTATTTACACCCCAGGTGCCTATTCCTTGTGAAATGGTGGTATACATGGCCCAAAGGCCCATAGCCATAGCCAGGCTTGAAATAAACATAGCAATAAACCACCAGGAAGGGGCCTTCCTCTCCTGGGGGGCCAGAATCTCATTGGTGATCTGGCTGTAGGTTTTATTGCCTTTTATAAGTACGCCTCTGACATTTTTGTTGTACATATGTTTCTGTTTTATTTCTTTTTATTAATATCAAATTTTTAAACCCGCACTAGTGACTGGTTTCATGCTCATCATTTGGATCAGCTGCTTTATTTCTCACCTTAGTCAGGTAATTTACTGATGCAAGGGTGTGCAATTCTTCCAGAAGGTTGTAAGTCCGTGGGTCTGCTTTTGCCACAGCTACACGCGTATCCTTATTATTCATATCGCCAAAAACAAGTGCTTTTGTAGGACAAGCCTGCTCGCAAGCTGTTTTTATATCTCCATCTTTAAGTAACCTGTTTTCTTTTTTCGCATCAAGTTTTTTCTCCTGGATGCGCTGCACGCAGAAGGAACACTTTTCAACCACTCCTCTTTCTCTCACCACCACATCGGGATTAAGCACCATCTTACTTATTTTGTCATTCTGATTGAAATCAAATTTATCATTATCGACAAAGCGGTACCAGTTAAACCTTCGCACCCTGTAAGGGCAGTTATTCATGCAATATCGTGTACCTATGCAACGGTTATAGGCCATCTGATTTAGGCCTTCTTTACTATGTGGGGTTGCGGCAACCGGACAAACGTTTTCGCAGGGAGCATTATCACAATGCTGACACATCACTGGCTGATGAACAACTTCAGGATTTTCCGGCTCTATTTTATATATGCTGTCCGGGCCTGGTCTTTCCGGTTCCGAAAGGGAATAATACCTGTCGATCCTTAGCCAGTGCATGATCCGCTTATTTTTAACTTCTTTTTTGCCAATCACCGCGATGTTATTTTCAGCCTGACAGGCAATCACACACGCACTGCAACCAATACATTTATTTAAATCAATACCCAGCCCCCAGTGGAAACCTTCATATTCAGGTTTTTTGTAAAGGGTAACGGCTTTCTTCTCGTTCATCTCGTGCAACTCATTCCCTGAATTTGCTTTTTCTTTCCACTTCTCCAATACGGTTTCCCTAACGATTGGCCGGCCTTCCATAGAATGATAAGTTTGTGTAGTTGCCAAAGGATAGGTTTCTCCTGTTTTCTCAAAGGAAACAGTTTTAATGGCAAACTGCCTTGATCCGTTTTTCATTCCTGCCCAGCCAAAGACATTTTTGCCCACGCCATTAGCAACTTTACCAATTTCATGACGCCCATAACCAATCGCCACAGAAGCCGTGCCGTAAGGCTGACCGGGCTGATACATCACCGGAAGTTCAATTTCTCCGTTTATTTTAACCACATCCTCCTGGGTGATTCCATTTTCCTTTGCATATTTGGGTGATACTGCCAGGTAATTATCCCACACCGCTTTTGAGATTGGGTCAGGCAATTCCTGCAACCAGGGGTTATTTGCCATTTTACCCGTACCAATGCCCATTTTTTCATACAGGACAATTTCCAATCCCTCAGATTTAGTGGGCTTTAATTTATCCACATTTGCTCCGAGGAATTCAAAATCATACAATGGGCAGGCCAGAGTGGACTGCTCCAACCTAAATACCCCATCCTGCAGGCTGCGGTTCCAGAAGTTATTAAAAATTACATATTTCTCCTGGGTCGCAAAAAGATAGTTTTCCCAATATTTCTTTATGTAAGTATGGTAATCTCCATCCATACCTGCCCATTTCATTAAACTATCCGAAGCTTGCCGTGTATTAAATAAGGGTTGAATCGTAGGTTGGGCCAGGTTATAAATACCTGAATAGGCTTCCGCATCATTCCATGACTCCAGGTAATGATGGTCGGGACAAACATATTTGGCAAGTTTAGCGGTTTCATCATTATACTCACTTAAACTGACACTTAATTCTACTTTTTGCAATGCAGCATTAAATGCTTCTGCATTAAAATAGTCGTATGATGGATTCACATTATACATCAACAAGGCATCAATGTCCCCGGTATTCATACGTTCAATTAAGACTTCAAACGCCAGGTCGTCTCCCCTTTTTGTATTTAATGTACGTTCAAAATGGAAGGTAGCCCCCAGATTAGCTAAAAGGAAATTAATCCCATTGACAAGGGCCTGTATATACACATCATTAGTACCCGAAACCACCAAAGAACCAGATTGATGATACAAAAGATCTTCTACCAGGTGGTCAAGATCAACAGGTGAGGCCTCTGCCTCAAAGGTTGGCATTGACGACTTCTCTGCAATTTTATTATATAAGTTCAATAATATGGTTAGCTCATCCGAAGGCTTAATGGAATATCTTTCGTCCGCATTGCTTCCTGTAAGCGACATATAGGATTCGAACTGATAGTGTTTTGACATGCTGGGTTTTGTTTCACTAAGCTCCCTTGTTTTGGCATATTGCTTCGCAAATTCAATGGGAGAAAGCCATGACCCTAGGAAGTCACAGTTAAAACCTACAATGATATCCGCTTTATCAAAACGGTATGAAGGTATTTCCGCTTTACCAAGAGTTTGCAAATTGGCCATTCGCATGGCGGAGAATGAAATAGTGTCGTAATAAATCACTTCAGTTGTGGGATACTGTGCACCAAAATCTTCAAAAAGCTTAATCATAGAAGGGCTGATAACTGTAGAAGATAAAATGACAATCCTGCCATCCTCTGCTGCAATTTGTTCAAGCTTTGTTTTAATATCCGAATCAACTTCGGCCCAGGTTGTTTTCGTTCCATTTTTCAGAGGAAATTGCAATCGTCCTGTGTCATAAAGGTTTAATACCGATGCCTGGATACGCGCACTGGTTCCACCATTGGTAATCTTTGACAATTCATTCCCTTCTATTTTTATGGGCCTGCCATCCCTCACTTTCACCACCACAGGGCAAAAATCATGGCCGTCGTAAAATGTGGAAGCATAATAATTAGCCATTCCCGGAGTAATGTTCTCCGGTTTATTTAAATAAGGAATTGCTTTCCTTACCGGTTGTTCACAACTGCTTGCAATGGCTGCTGTTCCTACACTAAATCCAAGAAACTTAAGAAAGTCGCGCCTGTTCGATTTTAGTTTGTCAGACACTTCCTGTTCCGATAAGCCTTCAATAGAAAACTCAGGCTCAGGTTTAATTTCCTGGTGTCCTTCGGTAATATCTTTAAGTTCTTCTAAACTTTTCCAATATTTTTTCATGAATAATTATTTATTTGGGGTCTTAAAGATTTTAATTGATTAATAGTGGCAGGTTTGGCAGTTATTCCCACCAATATCATCCACAGTGATACGGATCCGCTTACCGGATTTTATATCTTCATGATAATTTATATACTCCTGATAAAATCCATTTTCCTGGAATTGTACCGCAGTATTTCTATGACATCTTATACACCAACCCATTCCGAGTGAATTTACCTGGGTTATTCTGTCTATTTCTTCTACCGGGCCATGACATTCCTGACAGTCCCTCTTACCTGCATTCACATGCTGGGCATGACTAAAAAATACGTGATCGGGAAGGTTATGTACCCTAACCCATTTAATGGGTTTGCCTGTATTCCAGGATTCAATGACTTTATCAATTTCGCTGGTTCCGGTTTGCTTCCCGCTTCTAACTACATTGTGACAGTTCATACACACATTGGTACCCGGGATTCCTGCACTTTTGCTTTCCATAGCATTACTATGACAATAAAAACAGTTTATTTTATTTTGCTGTGCATGCACTTTATGCGAAAACCAAACGGGTTGGTCAGGTGAGTAACCTTCCTGGCGTCCAAGAGCTTTTGCTTCCACATAAACAATCTCACCCAAAACAAAAAAAGAAACGAGGATGATAATAATGTGGATAAATTTCGCGGAGATTATCCGGGTAATAATTAAATCAACAAGGGCCACAATCAATAATATAATAAATACTATAAAGGTAGGCTGTGTATTTCCGGGCCCATATTTTTGCCTGTGCATCCTGATAGCAGATTCCGTTTCCATGTTTTCGCTACTATGAGTTTCATCCTGTACTGCAGTGGCAACGGTTTCCGCCTGGGCATTTTCATCATAATTTTTTATATAGGTCAAAATCCCTAATATCTGTTCGTCTGTCAGGTCATTATTGGGCATTGGAATTTTATTGTATTCCTCAAACAATTGAACGGCAATTGGATCTCCATTCTGAACCATGGTTTGGGATGCTTTAATAAAACTCAGCAACCATTTCTGATCTCTTCTTTCATTCACCCCTTTTAAATCTGGCCCAATAAGTTTTCCTTTACCAATGGTATGGCATGCTGAACATACAGCCCATTCAGCTGGCGCAGCATTTTGTGCCTGAAGACTTATTGCAAAAATGTAAAATGAAAGAAACAAGACTGGGAAAAAAACAATACTTTTTTTCATTTTCTGGTAGATATTTTTTCTCATTTAAATCTGTAAAGATAGGTAGGAAAAAAATTCCTCTCGTATTATCTGAGGCAAAAATACAAAGTATATTTAAATTTTGGTAAAGGATTACTTTATTAAATTTTATTTATATGTTTTCCAAATTATTGAAAACAGGATGGGAAATACCTTTAATTATTTGAGAATGAACTCAAACAACGAGAGTTAATGGATAAAAATAAAATTTAATAAATGGGGAAATAAAACCAATAAGGGGATATATTACCAGCTACCACTGGCACCACCGCCACCAAAACCACCTCCACCAAAGCCACCGAAACCACCTCCTCCAAACCCGCCTGAACCTGAAGAAAAGTTATTCCATGACCCACCATGTCCGCGGCCGATCGAACTACCAAGCCACAAAGCTGTCCAGAGAGGAAGGCTGCTTCGGCCAGCGGTATAATAGCCACGCCTTCGGCGATTAATCATTGATATTACAATAATCAGTACGATAATCGGCACAATAAGGCCTAAACCACCTCCACCATTGCTGCTTTTATTGTATTCGTCAGAAGAAAAATGTCCGGCTGCAAGTGAAATGATTACGTCAGTGGCGGCCTCCAGGCCACCATAATAGTCATTGGTTTTAAAGTGCGGGATCATTTCATTATCCACTATTCTTTTGGCGGTAATATCCGGAATTATAGGTTCAAGGCCATAACCTACATCAATATTTATTTGTCCCCTACTAGTAGTGGTTTTGGGAACCAAAACGATTATTACACCATTATCTTTACCTTTTCTCCCTATTCCCCATTTATGGGCCACACGCTGAGAAAAATCCTGAATATCATATCCCGCAAGATCATTGGTTATAAGAATGGCAATTTGAGTAGATGTGGTATCGTCAAAATTGACAAGCTTCCTTTCCAGGGCTCTTTTTTGTTCAGCACTAAGTAGATTTACCTGGTCGTTGACAAGCTGATTAGGTGCTTCAGGCAAATCCTGGTTATAAGCAAAGCTAACCCATATTATCAAAACAAATAGTGACGAAATTCGTAAGGGGGTTATAGCCATGATTTTATTATTTATTGCCAAATGAAATCGTATCTGATAGTTCATTTACATCATCTGCCTGGTGAGGAAAATGCTCTTTAAGTTGTATTCCGGCTTTTTCTATACCTTCAATTAGGCCTTCCGTAAACTCATCATTTCTGAAATGCTCCAGCATCGTGTCGCGGATATCATCCCAAAAATTTTCAGGCACCTTTTGGTTAATTCCGATATCACCTAAGATGGCAAATTTCCTGTTTTTAACCGCAAGGTAGAAGAGAACTCCATTTCGTTGCTCTGTTTTATGCATTTCGAGTTTTTGAAAGATATACGCAGCCGTATCCCTGGGATCACCTTTACACTTCTCATCAATGTGAACCCTTATTTCGCCGGAGGTATCCAATTCGGCATTTTTAATGGCCAGTGTAATATCTTCTTTGTCTTCATTACTAAAAAAATCTTTAACAGGCATAAGTAGAGGATTAAAATTCAACTTTGGGAGCCACTTCAGAACCTTCCTGAGCAGAAAAATAGGCTTTCTTTTCGAATCCGAACATGGAAGCCAAAATATTTTTTGGGAATAGCCTGATAAAAGTATTGTATTCCTGTGCTGAATTATTAAAACTCCTTCGCTCCACACTAATCCGGTTTTCAGTTCTTTCAAGTTGAGTTTGTAATTCCAGGAAATTTTGATTGGCTTTGAGGTCAGGATAACGCTCAACCACTACCATTAATTTCGACAGTGCAGAACTCAAGCCATCCTGTGCAGCCTGAAATTGCTGAATAGTCTGAGGATTTAGATTCGTTGGATCAATGGTTACTGAAGTAGCTTTTGATCTTGCCTCAATTACACCTTCCAGTGTCTCCTGCTCATGTTCAGCATATCCTTTAACCGTGGCTACAAGGTTTGGGATTAGGTCAGCACGACGTTGATATACATTTTCTACCTGAGCCCATTGTGAAGTTACAGCTTCATCCATGGTGGCCATTTTATTGTAAGAACCTTTAAAAGAAGAATACAATATAAAAACAGCTAAAACGATAACTGCAATTATTATCCATGATTTTTTTATCGATTTCATATCTGTGTGTAGTTTTAGTTTTCCTGAGTAATTATGTCAATGCTTCTTTTAATAAATTCTGTTAAATGCTCCCCTTTTAATAAATTCTGAGACAATTTCGCAAGGTCCGTAACCTGTTTGGCTAGTTCTTCTTGTTTAGCAGTATCCTTTTCGCTAAGTATATTTCCTATTATTTTATGATTTGAGTTGATCACCAGGTTATAGCTATCTGGCAATGTTCCCATGTAATCCATTCCTCCTCCCAATTTGCTCATATCCTTCATCCTTCTCATAAACTCAGGTTGCGTGATGATAACCGGCTGATCCTTTTCACTAAGGCTTTCAAAAATAATTGAGTAATTTTCCTTAGCAGCAAACTTTTCAAAAACAGGCTTCAACTTTTCCTGATCCTTTTCCGTAAGTTTTGAGGGCTGCTCATCTTCTTTTTTAATGATCTTATCAATGATATCGGCATCCACTCTGGCGAAGGATGAATTTTCGAATTTCTGTTCAAGGGTATTGATAAAGTGGTTATCGAGCACACCGTTCATTTCCAGAACATCATATCCTTTGGCTGAAGCTGCCTCAATAAAAGCATGCTGTTCCTGCTTGTCGGTGGTATAAAGATAGATAAGTTTTTTGTCTTTATCAGTTTGAGTCTTCTTTATATGCTTTTTATATTCTTCAAAAGTAAAGTATTTCCCCTGGGTGTTTTTAAACAATGTTAACTTTTCTGCACGCTCATAAAACTTCTCTTCAGAAATCATCCCATACTGGATAAAAACCTTGATATCGTCCCAGATTTTCTCAAAGTCCTCACGGTTTGCTTTAAATTTCTCCTCCAATTTATCAGAGACTTTTTTCATGATATGGTTAGATATCTTTTTAACGCTTGAATCACTTTGAAGGTAACTCCTCGAAACATTTAAAGGAATATCCGGCGAATCAATTACCCCATGAAGCAAGGTTAGAAAATCAGGAACAATGCCCTCTACAGAATCGGTAACAAAAACCTGGTTGCTGTAAAGTTGAATTTTATCACGTTGTACTTCAATGTTCTTTTTAACTTTCGGAAAATACAAAATACCAGTCAGGTTAAAAGGATAATCCACATTTAGATGAATATGGAACAACGGCTCCTCAAAATTCATTGGATATAATTCCCTGTAAAAGCTCTTGTAATCTTCCTCTTTCAGATCCGCGGGTTTTTGTGTCCAGGCAGGTGTAACATTATTGATGATCCGGGGCTTTTCAAGCTCTTTATACTCGTCATTTCCATCCTTGTCTTTTTTCCCGGTTTTTTCAGAAGTCTTTTCCATACCAAACTGAATGGGTACCGGTAAAAACTTCGAGTATTTCTTCAACAGGTTTAAAATTCTGTACTCTTCTAAAAATTCTGTGGAATCGTCAGCAATGTGAAGGATGATCTCCGTTCCTCTATCTTCTCTATCGTGTTCATCAAGTGTATAGTTCGGGCTTCCATCGCATTCCCAGTGTACCGCTTTTGTGGGGCCTCCCTTTTTGTATGTTTTTGTAATGATTTCTACTTCTTTGGCCACCATAAATGCCGAATAAAAGCCAAGTCCAAAATGACCAATCAGTGCATTTTTATCGGCATCTGATTTCCCCTTATATTTTTTAACAAATTCTTCAGCACTTGAAAATGCGATCTGGTTTATGTACTTATCCACCTCTTCGGCTGTCATCCCGATTCCTCGGTCGATAATTTTGAGCAACTTATTTTCTTTATCTATTTCAACCTGAATGGTCAAATCACCCACTTCACCTTTCACTTTGCCCATTGAGGCAAGGGTTTTGAGTTTTTGGGTTGCATCCACGGCATTTGAAACCAGTTCTCTTAAAAAGATTTCATGGTCTGAATATAAAAACTTCTTGATGATTGGGAAAATGTTCTCAGTTTGTACGTTAATTGTTCCTTTTTGCATAGTCACGCTTTTTTAATATTTTGATTCAACTAGGGCGCAAATATCAAAGCATATGCCATTGGTTTTTGTATGACAATTTGGCAAAAGAGTTTATCAGTTATGCAAAACATTAATATCTACAATAAGTTAACGTGCAACCTTGCTGTAAAAGAGCATCAATATTTAATTGGAATGAGAATAAAATATAGAGGGTAATTTCGAATAATTTTAAATATATAGTGTACTTTTGCATTAATTAAATCATTAATAATTTTAATATACGAAAACATGAAAAGGACATTTTTATCAGCAATTATTATTCTGGCTGTTTTATTTTTAACCTCATGTGGAGGAGGCAGTACGGAGACTCAAAATACGACTGAACAGGAAACTGTTAAAAAAGAAACCGTTGAACCCGCAGCAAAATCCGAACTTGCTATACAACTTGAATTGGGTGAAAAAATATACAATGAAAAATGTATTGTATGCCACCAGGCCGATGCAAAGGGCTTAAAAGGTGCATTTCCTCCACTTGCCGGGTCTGATTATCTCCTGGCTGATCCTATCAGAGGAGTGGCTCAAACATTAAATGGTTCAAATGAAGAAATGATCGTAAATGGTGAAAAATACCTCGCCCCCATGACTCCTCAGGTTCAGACCAAAGAAGAAGCTGTAGCCGTTATAAATTATGTACTTAAACATTTTAATGAGTATACCGATGATCAATTGCTAAGCATTGAAGATGCAAAAGATGTGGTAATCAATCCCATGAAATAATACAAAAATGATTAAAAAACTTCTTTTTTTCGGAATACTGGGAATTCTGTTTTCATGTAATTCGGGAGTTAAAACACCTGAACAAACTATTGAAAACGAAGGCACTTCAGAAACAGGAATTTATGGTGATGAAATTAGCAGTGAAAATCCAATAAATGGAAAAGATCTCTTGAGCCTAATGGAAACAAATGATTCCGTTTGGGTCACCATGAAATCGAGGATTATTTCTAACTGTCAACACTCAGGTTGCTGGATGGACCTTGACCTTGGCAACAATGAAGTGATAAAAGTTACCTTTAAGGATTATGCGTTTTTTATCCCACTGGATTCAGAAGGGAAAACAGCTATCGTGGAGGGATTTGCTAAAAGAGAAGAAATCCCTGTAGATATACTCCGGCACTACGCAGAAGATGATGGAAAATCGCAGGAGGAAATAGATGCCATAACCCAGCCTGAAATGGCATATACTTTTGAAGCCATTGGGGTTATTATCGAGGAATAATAAATAAATGAATAAGTTAAAGGCTGACAAATATTTGTCAGCCTTTTTCATTTTATTTAAGCAGAGTATTAGCAGAATAAATCAATAATGTGTTACTTTGTGTTATGCTAAGCAAACTGCAAAACAAGTGGGGCATTGAAAGCAAATCGCGCTTTTGGTTAATCATGTTTATTTTTGCAGCTGCCGGAAGTTCCACTCTTTTTGTCCGCCGTCCTGTTTTTGCCTGGCTGGGGATAACCGGACATACACACTGGTATATTGTAATTCCGGCTTATATCCTTACTATCACTCCCTCCTATTTTATAATAATTTTATTGTATGCTGCTATTCTGGGTCAGTTCAGGTTTTTCTGGAAATTTCAGATGAAAATGTTTCGCAGGTTTAAAAGAACCAAAAACTAAACTATAAATAATCAGGGCTTTATTCAATAGCCTACCTCGTTGTTAAACATATCCATTGGTAACCTAACATGGTGGGTCTTGAACCTGGTTGTTAAACATTTTTTGGATAAAAATTAACAAAAATGAATCTATAAATAAATAATAGCCGTAAAACCCAAATCGAATTAATGGAATTATATGTTGCATCATTATAAGCTGCATGTTAAATGACCCAAAATAACCCAAGGGAATTATTCCATTTTAAAACTTAAAATTGGTAAAAGCCAAAATGTAATACTGGTTGTGCATTTGGTAAATTATTATTTCAAAAATAAGATGTTAAGATTATGAAAAAAATTATCCTGTTGATTTTTTTATTCGGGCTTTTTCTTACCTCAAACAGTCAAACTTCTATACCTCCGGCAGGATCAGGCACTTCAGGTGACCCATTTCAGATTTCCTCCCTTGAAAACCTTTATTGGTTATCACAGACCTATTATGTTTGGTATGAGGATACTTATTTTATTCAAACTGCTGACATCAATGCAAGTGAGACTTCAACCTGGTTTGGTGGAAAAGGCTGGGAGCCAATTGGAGAAACTTCTATCTTATTTAAAGGCGTTTATGACGGCAATCATCACATAATTGATAGTTTATACATCAACAGGAGTAATGAAGATGAAGTAGGTCTTTTTGCACATACCAATGCAATCATTAAAAATTTAGGGGTAACCAATGTATATATAAGGGGTGATTATCAGGTTGGGGCAATTATTGGATACAGTCTTGGAATATATGGAAACACAAGCTACATTTCTAACTGCTATTCAACTGGAACAGTGATAGGTGACCGCCATGTAGGAGGACTCGTTGGATCCTTATCTTATTATAGCGCAAGGAGCAATGTAAATAACTGCTATTCCGAATGCACTGTATCAGGAAGAAGTTCCTGTGGTGGCTTAATAGGTTATAGTTATCGTTGCTGGGTTACAAATAACTATGCTAAAGGCTCGGTTTCAGGGGATTACGATATTGGTGGTTTGGTAGGAGAAATTTCAGGCAGTGGTGGTGTTGTAAGATGTTATTCAACGGGCGCAGTATCTGGAGTAACTAAGGGTGGTTTAATTGGTTCTTCAGAAGCTAACATTACCTATTCATTCTGGGATATAGAAACCTCAGGTTGTACAACAAGTGCAGGTGGTACAGGTAAAACGACCGCCGAAATGAAAACACTTTCAACTTATACAAGTGAGACCTGGGATTTCATGATTGAAACAGAAAACGGCGTCAACGACTTTTGGGGAATTAACGCACTTGATAATGAAGGATATCCTTTTTTAGACTGGCAGGGATTTCTCCATGCACAAACCCCACTGGGTGAAGGCTCTCTGGAAGCTCCTTACCAGATTGAAATTCTTGAAAATCTTTACTGGATGTCGTGCTATTCAGAAGAATGGGATATGCATTATATTCAAATGAATGATATTGATGCGGATACAACCTCATACTGGCACAATGGACAGGGATTTATACCCATTGGAACTGACCCCACCAGATTTACAGGTTCATACGATGGCCAGGGATATACAATCGATGGACTTTCCATTGATCGATCTGAATCTAATGTTGGATTTTTCGGATTTACACAAGACGCTGAAATCAGCAATCTGATACTACTCAATGTTGACTTTACAGGATCATACCAAACAGGGGCATTGGTTGGTAATAACTACAGTTCAATTGTGACAAACTGCGGAGTTACTGGATCAGTTTCAGGTTATGATCAAACCGGAGGATTACTGGGATATAATCAATCTTCAAGTTCTGTCAATTATTGTTATGCTGATGTTGCGGTTTCAGGAAATCAGAGGGTTGGAGGATTAGTTGGATATAATCTTGGCAGTAGTATTTCCAACTCCTATGCCCTGGGTGAAGTTACTTCAAGCTACAGATATGCCGGTGGATTTTGCGGCATGAACTTATCCGGAGCATCCATTTCTGATTGTTACAGCATCGGATCAGTTGATTGCAGTGGCACAGGAGTAGGTGGTTTGGTCGGATATAATGGATCAACTGTCAACACTTCATTTTGGGATATGGAAACTTCCGGTGAATCGAGCAGTGCTGGAGGAACAGGGAAAACAACCGCAGAAATGAAAACCTCATCAACCTATATTGATGCAGGTTGGATATTTCCTGAACCCTGGCAAATGGATGAAACGGTTTCACCGGATAACAATGGGTATCCTTCGCTGGAATGGCAGGGATTAAACCTTGCAATGTTTTCCATTGTAACTACCCAAGATGTAAGTCAGGTTGGATTAACAACCGCAACCGGAAATGGGAACATTACCTTTTTAGGTTTTCCAGATCCTATTGATCATGGTGTTTGCTGGAGTACTGAAGAAAATCCAACAATAGACGATAATAAAACATCTGAAGGAATTGTGAGTGCTACAGGAGCATTTACTTCCGGAATAACTGGCTTAAGTCCATCTACAAAATATTATGTTCGTGCCTATGCAACCAATAATACAGGAACAAGTTATGGCGAACAGGTGCAATTTACAACTTTGATAGGAGGAACTGGTACCATAGAAGACCCCTACCAGATTGGAGTACTTGAAAACCTGCAGTGGCTTTCTCAAAATTCTAACTTGTGGAATATGTATTTCATACAAATTGCAGATATTGATGCCTCCGCTACAATAACCTGGAACAATGGTGAAGGATTTTCTACAATTGGAAATAGCAGCACAAATTTTACAGGAACGTACGATGGACAGGGTCATACAATTGACAGTTTATTTATTTCAATAAATGAAGCAATTAATACCGGAATGTTTGGTCTTGTGATTGGAGCAACCATTAAAAACCTTGGGTTAACTAATGTAAATATCACCAGCACATCAGCAGGGTATCTTGGTACAGGTGCTTTAGCAGGGTATTGCAATCTGAATTGTACCATTGAAAACTGTTTTTCAACAGGCTCAGTATCTGGAAACATGTATGTTGGTGGCCTTATCGGTCGTCATAAAACTAATTCTTTGACTCAAAACTGCTATTCTACAGCCAGCGTAACAGGATCAGATGATATCGGGGGATTGTTTGGATATAACAGTAGCAGCCATGTAGAAAATTGCTATTCCACAGGGATTGTTAATTCAACCTCTAAAAGTACCGGAGGACTGATTGGCGCTTCTTACAATGGAGCCACCTGCATAAACTCATTCTGGGATATGGAAACATCAGGGCAAACATCAAGTGGTGGTGGGGTAGGAAAAACGACCGCTGAAATGAAAACCCTATCAACATTTGTTGATGTGGGATGGGATTTCCCAAATACATGGCATATTGATGAAAGCACAAACCCTGATAACATTGGTTATCCTTCATTGGCCTGGCAAGGATTAACACATTTAACTCCTCCGATAGTTTCCACTCAGGAGGCAACTTCTATTACAGGACAAACAGCCCTGGGAAATGGAACATTAATAAACCTTGGATATCCAGATCCTTCTCAATATGGTATTTGTTGGAGTACTACCCCAGATCCAGATATATCAGATTATAAAACAACTGAAGGAACACCTTCTGGTTTGGGCACTTTTACATCATTGATGACCGGATTAAGTATACGAACTACTTATTATGCAAGAGCCTATGCAACCAATGATATGGGAACAAGCTACGGAGAGCAGGTTCAGTTTACAACTTCAAATACAGGTCAGGGAACGCTGGGTGACCCCTATCAGGTTAGCATTCTGGATGACCTTGAATGGATTTCTCTAAACCCGGATTCATGGGACAAATATTTTATTCAAACAGCAAATATAGATGCATCATCAACCTCAATCTGGAATAATGGAGACGGTTTTTCGCCCATTGGCAATCCCACTACTAGTTTTTCAGGCTCATATGATGGACAGGGATATTCAATAGAAGGACTGGCTATTAATCGGCCTTCAGCAGATTATAATGGATTTTTTGGTTACGCCACAGGGGCTTCATTAAATGATATCAGGCTTAGCAATGCTGACATCATGGGTAGAAATCAATCTGGTGGTTTAATTGGTTACAATTATTCTTCGGGGTCAATTGATAATTGTTCGGTTACAGGCATGGTGACAGGCTTTGATCAAACCGGAGGTTTGGTGGGGTACAATCATACCGATTGCGTAATTAACAATTGCTTTTCAGATGTTGCTGTATCAGGCAACCAGCGTGTTGGTGGCCTTGTAGGATATAATTATTTGAATAGCCAAATTTCCAACTGCTATGCTCTGGGTTCTATAATTGCCTCTTACAGGTATGCAGGAGGTTTTGCTGGTCAAAACATGAGCTCGGCTGAAATAAATAAATGTTATAGCATTGGCACAGTTTCCTGCAGTGGTGATGGGGTTGGTGGATTTTTAGGCTACAATGGATCAACTGTATCAGATTCCTTTTGGGATACCGAAACATCAGGAAGATCAAACAGTGCCGGGGGCACAGGAAAAACCACTTCACAGATGAAAGGAATCTCAACATTTACAACATCTGGCTGGGATTATTGTGGAGAAACAGCCAACGGCACCGATGATGAATGGACCCAGGATGGAACCACAAACAATGGCTATCCCTTCTTTACCGGGACAACTGCAGCCTGGACAGGTTATACCTCTTCGGATTGGAATACAACTTCAAACTGGCATAACAATTCAATACCGGAAACCGGAGATATCGTCTCAATCGGCTGTTGCCAAAATTCAATTGAAATTGATGGAACACTTACTTGCGACAACGATATTAACATCACCTCTCCTGCTTGTTTAACTGTTAAACCAACTGGCAAACTAACTTTAAATGGCAATGTAAACAACAAGGGTTCAATTCATATTCAGGCGTATGAAACAGGGACAGGCTCATTGATCAATAACTCACCAAACCTACAGGCAACTATCGATTGCTATTTTGAAGAAGATCAGTGGCATGCCATAACGCCACCGGTTTCAAATGCTTTGGCAGGTGTATTTGAAGGATCGTATTTAAAATTCTATTCTGAGCCCGACTCTGTCTGGACCTATATCAACTATCTGACAACACCTTTGTTTGAAGGAAGGGGATACTTCGCATGGAATTATGAAAACCAAACTGTTTCCTATTCCGGGTTATTGAATTCAGGTGATTTTAATCCAAACCTATCCTACACCTCTGCAGCACAGCATGAGGGTAAAGGTTGGAACCTGGTAGGTAATCCTTATCCTTCTTACATAAACTATGATGGCAGTTGGCCCAGTTCAAATGTGGATGAAACAATATACCTTTACGATGGCACGCAGTACGTTACCTGGAATGGAAGCGTTGGGGCGCATGGCAGCGGAGAAATAGCACCTGGCCAGGCATTTTGGGTTCATGCCAATGCTGATAATCCCGGACTGACCATACCCGATGCCAAACGAATGCATGGCACGCAAACGTTCTATAAAAACGAATCTTCAGATTGTTTCTTCGTGAAAGTCACAGGTAATGGCTATGATGACCTGTCGTTCGTTTCGTTCAATGACATGGCTACCCTTCAGTTCGACACAAAATGGGATGGCTACAAACTATTTGGAAGTCCTGAAGCACCCCAATTGTACACACTGTCAGGGAATACCAAACTGGCGGTAAACACATTGCCCAAAAAGGAAGAAATCTCTGTTCCACTCTCAATTGTTACAGGCATTGAAGGGATTTATACACTGGCATCAAATTCCAGCGAATTCAGCGTATACAATCATGTTTACCTGGAGGATAAGTTTAAACAGATCATGACTGATCTCAAAGCAGAAGATTCCTACATATTTTATGCACATCCCGAAGATGATCACGACCGTTTTATCCTGCACTTTACACCCACAGAAAAAAATAGCATTGCCCGTGAGGCAGTTACAATATATGCCTACAACAATACTGTGTATGTTTTCAATCCGTCTATGCTTGAGGGTGTGATTAATGTATACGACCTGTTGGGAAGAAAAACTACAGAGAAATACTTATCAAATAAGCTGCATACCCTTGAGATGCCTCAGAAAGGATACTTTGTGGTGCATGTGATCAGCGGGAACAGCATAACTTCAGAAAAGGTTTGGATCAGGTAAGATCAATCCCATGCAGGGATTTATCTCTTTTCGTATAAAAATGCAATGAGCCCTTCCCAAAAGCCGGGATGGTGGTGGCAATTTGAATGGCCTTGATTGGGCAGAGACCAAAGTTTAGCTTTTCCGCGGGATGCATCATACAATTCTTTGGCTTGTGCAAATGGTGTTGTTTCATCCATTTCACCATGAATGAGCAACAAGGGCACATCGAGTTTCATGATATTGTTAACCGGTGCAAATGTTTTGAATCGCTGCCCGATCTTGTACTGGGCATATTCCAGGATAATCCATCCAAAGGGATAGTAAGGTATGTATTTCTTTTCCATTTCACGGCGCATCACATCCTGCGGCCTGGCAAAGGCACCAACTGTAGCTACTTTTGAAATTCTTATATCGTGGGTGGCAGCATAGATCGCAGCTGCACCTCCCATAGATAAACCCACAATCCCAGGAGTTGCTTTTTCAAAACCGGGAATACTTTGCAAAAAATCTACAGCAGATAGGATATCTTCAGTAAACCGGGGCATAGAGGAAACCCCATCCACATCACTACTTCCATGATTTCGGACATCGAAGGCAAGGAGATTAAACCCTGCATTATAGAGCGGTTCAATATAAGGCAACAATCGGCCCACATTTCTTTTCCAACCATGTACAAGGATAATGGTATTGCATTGCGAGGCCTCTTTTTCCTGTGGAATCCACCATCCATAAAGTTGGCAATTATTTTTAGTTCGAAATTTTATCTCCTTAAAGGGAATTAAAAATTCTGCAGGTGTCTTTTTATGTGGGGTGGCTTTTACAACATAGGTTCGTGAAACAAGGATCAGGAGTATGAAGCTAATAATGATAAACAGTAAAAGAATGATGAAAAGATATTGCATCTGAAAATCTATTTATTTTGCAAAACAACTTAATTATTTCATTTACTTAAAAACTTTTAATGCAAAATGATAAACAAAGTGCTTAAACACTTGTTGAAATCCAGTATATGATAAGCTACTTAAAAAATAAATGGGGGATAAAGAGTAATTTTCAATTTTGGTTAGTCTTTACAATTTTTGGATTAACAGGCACCTTAATACTTTTCATTAAACCACACCTGTTTGATTTTCTGGGTATCAGCTATTCTCTGCACTTGTTGTTATATATATTGCTTTATGTCCTTATAATAACTCCGGTATATTTCATTGTTTTACTTATACTGGGTAGTTTAGCAGGGCAATTCAATTTCTTTTGGGAATTTAAAAAAAGAATGCTGAAAGGGATTTGTAAGCTTTTGAATTAGAAAAATCACATCCGTTTTCATGATGTTCTTCTCCACTTAAAATGAATTTTGTTGATAAGACTATATCTTCTAAAAATACATTAAAAAAGATTCCTGTTATCTTTGATACAGTTTAACTGATTCGAATTGGCAGAAAATTCAACACATAATACTCAAAATAAAACACACTTTGAACAAGTTTTCAAAGCGTATTTTAAACCCTTGTGTTTTTTTGCATATGGCTACTTAAATGACCGCGATTCAGCCCAGGAAATTGTACAGGATGTATTTATCAATCTTTGGGGAAAGAGGGAGACAATGGATCCGCAAAAGGCGATCAAATCCTACCTTTATACTTCAGTTAAAAACCGTTGTCTGAATTATATTCGTGATCATAAAAAGTTTAGGAGCCAATATCTGGATATTGAACTTGAACTAGAAATTCCGTTTGAGGATGTGGATATGTTTTCAGAATCGGAAACCCGAAAGAAAATAAATAACGCCCTAGATAAACTTCCTGAAAAATGCAGGCAGGTTTTTGAATTGAGCCGGTTTGAAGAAATGAAATATAAGGAAATAGCAATAAATATGGGCATTTCTATAAAAACAGTGGAAGTCCAAATGTCAAAGGCATTAAAGATTTTAAGGGAAGAATTGAAAGATTTAATCCCGTTGATCATTATACTATTAAGTATTTAGTTTAGTAAATGTATAAGGGTAAAGCCAAATAAAAGTGTATTGAAGGTGAGATTTAAATATGAATAACAAAAACGAACATATCGACTTTGAAAATTTAATAGTAAAATACCTAAGTGGGGAAGTTACCGATGCAGAGGTAAATATTCTGGAATCCTGGGTGAAAGAGAGTAAAGAAAATAAAAAAAAATTTATCGACTATAAAAAAGCCTGGAGAATTGCACATTCTTCCAAAACAGAATTTAATCCTGCAAACGCGTGGAATAAGATAGAGAAAGGATTATTAGGAGAAAAACCACGATCAAAGGTGATTTCCTTTCAGAACAGAACTACAGGATTATCATGGGGATATCGTATAGCCGCAACAATAGCGATTTTATTTACTATCGGGTATACATATTTTTACTTTATCAATCCTCCGCAGAAAGAGCTTCTCGCTTCAAATGGTATTTTAATCGAACAACTACCTGACGGATCTGAAATTACACTTAATCAAAATTCTACACTAATCTATTCCCGCAAATTCAATAAAAAAGAAAGGCGGGTTAATCTTTCCGGAGACGCATTTTTCGAAGTGGCCAGGAATGAAGAAAAACCTTTTATAATTGAAACCGATGGGGTGACTGTAAAGGTGTTGGGCACATCGTTTTATGTGGATGCCCGGAATGAAAACCCTGAGGTGAAGGTGATCGTTAATTCAGGTAAGGTAGAGGTGGTTGCTAAAGAGAAAGAGAAATTCGTACTTTTGGCCGGAGAAACCGCCACATTTATTAAAAGGAAAAAACAATTGGTGAAGGGCCAAAGTAAAGACAAAAATTACCTGGCCTGGAAAACGAAACATCTTGTTTTTGATGACACCCCGATGATGGAGGTAATAAGTATGTTACAAAAAACCTATCAGATTAAGATTCAATTGAGCAGCAACGAATTATCTAATTGCAGGCTGACTTCAACTTTCAATCAATTGGAAATTTCTGTCGTGTTTGACATATTGCAGGAAACATTCCCCTCAATGTCTGTTACAAAAACCGGGGAGACCTACATTATCAAAGGAACTGGTTGTGAAGAATAAATTGCGGACAACTTGTATGACAGATACAACAATATTCATTTTTCAGAACTTTAATCAGCTTTTTTAATGAATTTTTTTATTAAATATCTTGGTTCTTTCCTATGCTTTTTTATACTGCTTGGAGTATCGGGCCAGGACGATATTTTAATGAAAAAAGTTACCCTGAGCTTTGAAGAGCAGCCTCTAAAAGAGGTGTTGCATGAGATTTCTGTACAAACAGGGATTGACTTTTCATACAACAGCAAATTGGTCAACGATGATCAACTAGTTACCCTTAAGGTTAGTGATGCCTTACTAAGTTCAGTGCTTGATCAATTATGCAATAGTATCGGCATTGAATTTAAATTGGTAAAGCAACAGATTATTCTTAAACCTCAAAGAAGGAAAAATGACACGACTAAACGATATACCATTAGTGGGTTCATCCGCGATCAGGAAACCGGAGAAACTTTGCCTGGAGCCACAGTGATGATTGCTGGCACAGACAAAGGAACCATAAGTAATAATTATGGATTTTATTCGCTTACTCTTGAGGAAGGTGAGAACATCCTCGATTTCTCATTTGTCGGGTTTAGTAAGCAGCAAAAAGTACTGAATTTAACCGAGGACCTGAAACTTAACTTATCCTTAATGATGGATACCCAACTTTTGGGAGAGATCACCATAGAGACAAACGAACAATTGGAAACGATTGAAAAAAGCCAGATGAGCCGGATTAAAGTGAACCCCCAATCTTTATCCGCAATGCCTGAGTTTGCCGGGGAGGTTGGACTAATTAAAAGTTTGCAATCTCTTCCCGGGATAAAAACACACAGTGATGGATCTGCATTTTTTTTTGTGAGGGGAGGCAACAAAGACCAGAACCTGATCCTGATAGATGAAGCCCCGGTGTATAACCCTGCCCATCTTTTCGGCTATTATTCAGTAATTATTCCAGAAGTGGCCAAAGACATCAGCATTTATAAAGGAGATATGCCTATCGAAAAGGGTGACCGTCTATCCTCGATTATTGACGTACAGACGAAAGACGGGAATTTAAAAAAACTGGAGATGAATGGTGTGCTCAATCCATTCATGTATCGTTTTTCAATGGAAGGGCCTATAAAAAAAGATAAAAGCTCATTTTTTACTTCTTTTCGCCATTCCAATTTTAAGTGGATTTACCGACAGGCCGCTCCGGATAATAATTTGTATTTACTGGATGTGAACACAAAAATCAACTGGAAAATTAATTCAAACAACCGGATATATTTTTCATTTTTTTATGGTGCCGATAACTTTACAAATGATAACCCCGGCAACCTTTCTGGGATTAACTGGTTCAACTTTACCTCTACTTTCAGATGGAATCATGTCTTTAACAATCGTTTGTTTTCCAATACTACTTTTTATGCCAGCAATTATTACTATAAACTTTCGCTAGGGAGTTTTGAGTGGAATTCGAGCATCAATAATGTCAGTCTGAATTATGACATGACCTGGTACCCCCACCCTGATTACACATATAAGTTTGGAGCGAGTGTTACCGGGCATAATTTTAATCCGGGAAACCTAACAGAATCTGAAGAAAGCAAATTCGTTCCTTCTATTGCAAAAAGTCAGGCAGACAAAATTGTTTTTTATATCAATAGAGAACATAGCCTGTCTGATAGATTATCTTACAAAGCCGGACTTAGAATACCCATCTGGAACAACAAAGGACCCACCATTATTTATCGGTATGACACTAATTACCAGGTAATAGATACCATGGTTTTTGAAACTTCAGATGCTATGCAAACAATAGTCAACCTCGATCCAAGGATTAGTTTGAAGTATAAATTAACATCAACTGCCTCCTTGAAATTCAGCTATGGAATATATCATCAGTATATCCATCAGATTTCAAATTCGATCAGTCCTTTTTCATCATTTGAAATTTGGCTACCGAGTAATTCAAATATTAAACCCCAGCGGGCTGACCAGTTAGCTTTTGGTTATTTCAAATATTTTTCAAAAGCCAATATAGAATTAACCAGTGAGGTATATTATAAGTGGATGAAAAATCAAATTGATTACGAAACGCATGCTAACCTGATGTTGAATCCACTAATTGAGGGCGAATTAAGATTTGGTGAAGCAAGGTCGTATGGTTTTGAATTGTTATTAAGAAAAACAAAGGGCCGGTTTACCGGCTGGGTCAGTTACACTTATTCGAGAATTTTTAAACGTATCAATGGGATAAATGATGGGCGCGAATACCCGGCCTATTATGACCGGCCAAATGATCTGTCATTTTTCTTCTCCTATCACTTGACTAAGAAATTAAATTTTTCGGCAAACTGGACCTATTATACCGGATCGGCTATCACAACCCCTATCTCTTTCTATGAGTACAATGACTATGTGGTTCCCATTTATGGCGATAAAAATAACGACCGCCTGCCTGATTATCATCGACTTGATATAGCCCTGTCATGGCAATTAAATAAGCCAGAAAGAAAGTTTCAGCATAACCTGACATTGGCTATTTATAACTTTTACAATAAACACAACCCTGTATCCATCAACTTTAATAAAATTGAAAAAGAAGATGGTGGGTTCGTTATTCCCGAAAACCTTTATGGTACAAGTGAAATTTTAACGACGAATAAATACCTGATGGGAATTATGCCATCCATAACGTATAAATTTAAGCTATGAAAAAAAGAGTATCATACCTATGGATCATATTTGTTGCAGGTATTATTTTTCTCCCATCCTGCGAAGAAAAAATTGAATGGAAAATCCAATCTGAAAATTTAAACACCGTGGTGGTAAATGCCCAGCTCACTAATGAATTTAAATATCAGCATATTCATCTCTCCCGCCCTTATACTGATCTGAATGGCAAAGCAGAGGCTGTATCAAATGCTGATGTAATAGTGGCGACAGAAAACCAACTATTTTCATTTATTGAATCAGACGAAAATCCGGGGCATTATTATTCCCAAAATCCAATTGCTGCTTCAGTGAGCGAAAATTATACGTTGAACATTTCTTTTGAGGGTAAGCAATACCAGGCTCAAAACTATATGATACCGGTATCGAATACACATTTGCCAGGCTGGCATTATGATCAAAAAAGCGGCTTATATTCAATAAACTGGCAACAGGGGGCTTATAATCCTTATGAACAATGGATGTTTGAAGCAGTGATCTCCTGGAAACATCTGCTTGGAAATAACTATCCTGATTCCTTGACCTCTGCTAAAATAATGCATTATACCTTTAGTACAATTGATGTAAGCTATGTAATCTTACCCCTGGATAAGGATGAAGTTCTTTTTCCCAAAAATAGTATTGCCATAGTAAAAAAATACTCCTTAACCGAAGAATATGCAGCCTACCTCCGTGCACTGGTGGCCGAAACAGAATGGCAGGGCAGCTTATTTGAAGTAGCTCGTGGAAATTTACCAGGTAATATTTCTAATGGAGGACTGGGTTACTTTAGCGCTTGTTCGGTGATTGTGGATACCCTTATCGTGCATTAACATTATCTCTCTAATTTAATTCTTTCTTTAAAAATTTGTAGAATATCCTAAAAAAACCTGATTTAGAATAAGGGTAAAACAAATCCTATGTGTATTACAATCAAAATCACACATCTGTTAAACTTAAAATTAGTAAAATGAAAAAAACAAAAGTAATCTTAACATTAGGTGTCCTGTTCAGTGCTCTTGTATTTACCTCATGCCAGAAAAATGAACTGGAACCCATCCAGAAAGAAAAAAACATTATGCCCGAACGTTTTAAGGTAGATATCCCTAATTCCATCAGTTCATCATATTTGTATAAAGACAGCGACCTTGATACCCTTCAGGGAGCTGACATTTACCAGCACATGCGCACGTTTATCCATGTGGGTGAACATGCAGCTGATATTGTTGGGGATATTATTTTAGTGATTTCCTGGCACAACCTAAGTCAACCCATGTCATTTACCTTTACCAGTGAAGATGATGGTCGCCTAAAACATGTGGATATTATTGAGAATGCCACTTTTGAAGGGTATACATGGGCATACAAAATGACCATTACCGATGAAGGTCCTGGTGATAGTGGGAATGAAAATACTGCTTTACAAATTTTCTGGGACAAAAACCCAATAAAGGGAATAGCCCTGCTTAATCCTTATAACATTGACCGGAATACAAACCCAAAATTTCTAGAAACCATGTACCGCATTGATTACAGTGAAGAGGGTGACCTGGGTTATGAGCACCACATGATCGTTACCATTGATGGATTACCCATGGAGGATCCATTGACAGAACCTTACGGCATGTCGACGATGAAAATGTTTGTAGGTAAAAATGGCGATGCAGTTAGTGTATTTGGAAATTCTGAACATCCAAATGCTACATTCTTTTCCGGGGAAACAGGTTTCGACTGGGCGTTTACGGCTGCCGGTAAAAACTCGGAAGACATTGGAGTTGCAGAAGTTGGGCTTCCTTCCAATACTCTGAACTCATCCGACCGCTATGCCTTGCTGATAGAAAATTCGATTAAAAATGTTTTTGAGACTCAAATTTATACAGTATGGCCATGGATTGACCCGGAGACTGTGGAAGCCTATTTGTACAATACAGAAGCTCCCGGATTTTTTGATCATTATGGTTTTGTTCAGGGAGGTACTGCCCCCAGCCAGAATTATAACGAGCTATTAAATATCATTGCCGGGTTAAGCCCTTACAACCCACTTGATATTCATAATCTTCAAATTGTATTTGATTAGAAAGCTGATTTGACTTTAATTGAATGTGATCCGCCGAATGGCGGATCGCATTTTTTATTAGTTTTTTGAACCAAACTGTTAAATTTTTGTTAATGAGACCAACAGTAAACAGCATTATTTGGATTACTTCTAAATTTGTAAATCTTTTCTAAAATGGAATTAAAAAACAACGAGGCTTTTAAAATGATCATGATAGGGTTGCATAAAACCCTGCCAATTTCAATTCTGTTACTTTTATTTACATTTCCAGTAATAGCTGATTCGGTTCCTGAAGAATTGGGGATTTATGAAAAGCTTGACCATTACATACCTGATAACATTCAACTTACTGATGAAAACTATAATGTTATTAACCTGAAGGACGCCATTGATAAACCAACAGTCATCGCGCTGGTTTACTACGAATGCCCTGGTTTGTGCAGCCCGCTGCTCGAAGGAGTTGCAGACGTTATAACCAAAGCAAAAATAGATTTGGGAACCGAATACCAGGTATTTACCATAAGTTTTGATCCGGATGAAAAACCAAAACTCGCCAGGGATAAAAAAACGACCTATTCTAAACTTGTTAAAGGCAAGGATGTGGACAATGGCTGGACATGGTTTACAGGCGATAGTGCCAACATCAATACTTTACTCAATTCATTAGGTTATAAAGTTAAAAAGCAGGGAGAGGAATTTATTCATCCAGGAGCTCTTATTGTTATTAGTCCTGAAGGGAAAATTACCCGTTATCTGCATGGAGTTTACTTTCTGCCTTTCGATTTAAAAATGGCTGTGGTAGAAGCTTCCGAAGAACGCTCAGGGCCAACAATTAATAAAGTACTTCAGTATTGTTTTAGCTATGACCCCGAGGGTCAAAAATATGTTTTTAACATTACTAAAATATCAGGAACACTGATCCTGCTTTTTGCATTGGCTTTGTTTGGAGGCTTAATGTTTAAAAGAAAAAACAAGACTAATCATTCAATAAAAGAGAATAAATAATATGTCAGAAACTTTATCTCAACCGGTTTCATTTTACCAGGCCAAAAAGGGATTATTCAGCTGGATATTTTCCACCGATCATAAACGCATCGGTTTATTATATTTCTACGCAATTATTTCCTTCTTTTTGGTGGCCATGGTATTGGGATTTTTAATGCGCCTTGAACTGATTTCCCCGGGCGAAACCATCATGGGTGCAAAAACCTATAACCAGGTTTTTACCTTGCATGGAGTGATCATGATCTTTTTATTCCTGATCCCAAGTGTACCCGCATTTTTTGGCAACTTTTTCCTGCCTATAATGATAGGCACCGATGATGTGGCTTTCCCAAAAGTAAACTTATTATCCTGGTGGCTGTATGTACTTGGAGGTTTATTTGCCTTATCTACTTTAGTGGTTGGTGATGGCCCTGCTGATACCGGCTGGACATTTTATGCCCCATATAGTGTGACTACCGGCACCAATGTAAGTCTTGCAGTTTTAGCGGCTTTTATCCTGGGATTTTCAAGTATATTAACCGGTTTGAATTTTATCGTGACTATTCACAGGTTACGGGCACCTAAAATGGGTTGGTTCAAGATGCCTCTTTTTGCCTGGTCGCTTTATGCTACTGCATGGATACAATTACTTGCAACTCCAATCATCGGTATAACTCTTTTAATGATCATTGCTGAAAGGGCATTCGGACTTGGATTATTTGACCCTGCACTGGGCGGTGATCCTATTTTATATCAGCACCTTTTCTGGATCTATTCGCATCCTGCGGTTTATATTATGGTTTTACCGGCTATGGGGCTGATCTCAGAAATTATTCCTACATTTAGTCACAGGACCATATTCGGATATAAAGCAATTGCATACTCCAGTCTGGCCATTGCATTTATTGGATATTTTGTATGGGGTCATCATATGTTTACCTCAGGAATGAGCGGCCCTGCAAGGATCATTTTTTCCATTTTGACTTTTCTTGTGGCAGTTCCATCAGCTATAAAAGTATTTAACTGGGTAGCCACTTTATATAAAGGTTCTATCGAAGTAAAAGCTCCGCTGCTTTATGCACTGGCCTTTATTTTTCAGTTTTTAATCGGCGGATTAACCGGATTGGTGATCGGAGCGTTGGCTACTGATATCCATTTGCACGACACCTATTTTGTTGTGGGCCATTTCCATTACGTGATGTTTGGGGGTGCTGGCTTTGCTTTTTTTGGAGCATTGCACTATTGGTTTCCCAAAATATATGGTAGAATGTACAATGAATTAAGGGCTAAGATTGCTTTCACTTTCTTATTTGTCGGGTTTAACATTTTGTATTTCCCTATGCTAATACTTGGGATTATGGGCATGCCCAGAAGGTATTACGATTACCTGGCAGAATTTACCACTTTGAATGTCATTTCAACTGTAGGCTCCTGGATCATGATTCTGGGAATCATTATGATGCTGGTAAACCTCATTGTTTCGAGAAGAAAAGGAAAAATTGCAGAAAGAAATCCCTGGGGAGGGACTACTCTTGAATGGCAAACAGCATCGCCACCAAGCCTGCATAATTTTGATACAGAACCGATCATTCCGGAAGGTGGACCTTACGATCACAATTAAATATTAAACTATGGCAAACTTTGTATTAACTAATTCTGGTCACAATCGTGACGATGAAGCCTCAAAATTCGGGATGTGGCTGTTTCTGTTCACAGAATTGTTGCTGTTCGGAGGCTTGTTTCTGGTGTATACCATTTACAGGTATTTAAACAGCGACGCCTTTTTACACGCATCCTATGAGCTTAATGTTATTATGGGTACAATCAATACTGTGGTGCTGCTTACAAGTAGTTTGACCGTGGCCCTTTCAATAACTGCATTGCAAAAAGGCAACACAAAACTTTCTCTTTGGTTGATCATTGCTACCATCATTTTTGCACTTACATTTTTGGTAATTAAATATTTTGAGTGGACCGCTAAATTTGATCATGGGTTGTTTCCGGGAATGGAACATTATAATCAAATGGCACCGGGAGAGAAGATGTTTTTTTTCCTGTACTTTTTTATGACTGGTTTACACGGTCTGCACGTGATTATCGGAGGCGTTTTGTTGGGTTTCGTTTACAGGGCTATTCAGAAAAAAGAAGTCACAAGTACCAATTTCGTTTACCTTGAAAACGGGGGGTTATATTGGCACCTGGTAGATATTATATGGATATTCTTATTCCCTTTATTCTACCTCATACATTAAAAAAATAAAACGGAATCTTATGTCAGAAAAAAATACTAGCAGATTTTTACCGGGAGATCCTAAAGAGCATCATATTGTTCCTTATAAATTCCACATTGGAATATGGGTAGGTCTTATTATTCTAACTGTAATGACTGTGTTGGTTTCGGTGATGGGAATTAGCCTTGTGGCATTTTCTGTAGTTACCGCATTGATAATTGCAACTGCAAAAGCTGTTGTTGTTGTTAATTACTTCATGCATTTAAAATATGACAATAAAATCATTACAATAATGCTGGGAATTACTTTGCTGCTTTTTGCGGTATTCATTATTTTCACAGCTTTTGATTATTTAACCAGATAAAAAACAAGACTATTATGTTCACTGATGCGTCGAATTTTGTAAATGGTGTAGATACGGCTTTTGCTGTCATTCTTGGTTTCTCCGTCTTTTTCCTGATTGCTATTTCCGCGGTAATGATCTATTTTGTGATACGTTATAATCGCAAAAGAAACCCCAAAGCTACCAATATTGAAGGCAATCATAAACTTGAAATTATCTGGACTGTGATCCCAACTATTCTTGTTTTGGTGATGTTTTATTATGGATGGGCAGGCTATCAGCCCATGAGAGATATTCCAAAAGATGCCATCCCGATTAAGGCAACAGCACAAATGTGGAGCTGGCAATTTGAATACGAAAACGGCAAAACTTCAGATACCCTGGTTGTTCCGAAAGATAAAGCAGTTGTGTTGAATTTGTTTTCAAGAGATGTGCTTCACAGCCTCTATATTCCCGCTTTCCGTATTAAAGAAGATGTAGTCCCTGGAAGAAACAACCAAATGTGGTTTATTGGCCAGAAAGAAGGTGATTACAATATTTTTTGCGCAGAATATTGCGGCGACCGCCATTCGCAAATGCTTAGTAAAGTATGGGTTTTGGAGGAAGGCGACTACAATAAATGGTATAACGATACCACGGCTTCGGCTGATCCTCCGGGATTGCAGGTCATGAAGAAAAATGCCTGTTTAAGTTGTCATTCGCTGGATGGGAGCAGGATCGTTGGCCCAACCTTTAAAGGTATTTGGGGAAAGACTGAAACGGTTGTTACCAATGGAGAAGAAAGAGAAATTGTGGTGGATGAAGCTTACATACGAAGTTCCATTTATGATCCCAATGCAGATGTTACTAAAGGATATAACCAGGGTCTTATGCTCACTACTTATAAGGATATTATTTCGGAAGAGGAAATGGGCCAGATCATTGATTATTTGAAAACATTGAAGTAGTTCAGGGTTTTATGTTGAATACAATTAATTTAAGTTGATTTTGGTAAAAAATTTCATCCATACTGTTTTAGAACTAAGTAAGGTTCGGATCACCTTTGCGGTTAGCTTAACCACCATTACAGGTTATGTGCTGGCGAGCAATCGTTTCGATGCCGGACTGATATTACCTACTCTGGGAATATTCTTACTTGCCTGTGGCTCTTCGGCCTTAAACCATTACCAGGAAAAAGATCAGGATGGGCAGATGGAAAGAACGAAGGATCGGCCGATACCTTCCGGCAGAATTTCTGCGAACGGAGCTTTAGCTGTTGCCCTGTTTCTTTCTGTTGCAGGTTCATTACTCATTTATTTTGGTTCAGGGTTCCTGGCTTTACAACTGGCTTTGCTAGCCCTGATCTGGTATAATGCCATTTATACTCCATTAAAGAAAAGAACAGCTTTTGCTGTGGTTCCAGGTTCAGTAATTGGGGCACTACCTCCCATGGTTGGCTGGGTAGCTGGAGGTGGCAGCCTGGCTGATCCAAGAGCTTTGATCATTGCTTTCTTTTTCTTTATCTGGCAGGTCCCGCATTTTTGGTTGTTGCTTTTAAAATATGGAAAAGAATATGAAGAGGCTGGATATCCTTCACTAACCAGTATCTATTCAGATAAACAAATAAAGTTTACAACCTTTATCTGGACAATGGCAACTGGGGTTACAGCATTAATGCTTCCTGTATTCGGAATTGTAAATTCAGTTGTCATTGCAATAGGCTTGTTAATTGCTGTAATCTGGCTTGTTGTGGTATTTTCAAAACTATTAAAACCGGACAAAGAAATTTTCAATGCCCGGTTATATTTTATGAAAATTAACTATTTCGTATTATTCATGATTATCTTCATGACTGTGGATTCAATACTTTAAAAAAAGATCCTTTTTTCCTATAGGTAAAATATAAATCTTTTATTTAATAAATTCCTCATCACTACCAAGTGCATCAACCTGGTAATGGAAATCTATCTCTAACAAGCCAGCTTTCCCAGTGTAAGCATCTGTTCCTCCTTTACCAGAAGCATCCCTAAACACCCTGCATTGTATCATACTGCTTAATGTTTTCCCGGATCCACTGATCGTTGGGAGCTTGGTAAGATAATGTTTGGCTTTAACAATGGGTTCATTAAATATGGTTGTGTCACTATAAATGGTTGTTGTGTTGGGGAACACCGTTCCAATATTCGACCAGGTATATTCCAGTCCCCAGCAAACATCTTCTCCTGACCCACCATTTTCGTCCCCAACCCAGTGAACATGGGGAAGGATATCAGATCCCTGAAGCCAGGAATGAGGAAGTTGAACAGAGAAATATAACTCCTCCTCATTTTCCGAATCAAACCAATAAGTATAAACACCCACACTGGCTGTTACACTTGAACCTACTAACCCATCTGTCCATTCGAACGTACTGTTTTCAGTCCCAGATATGGATCCGGTATTATTATTTGATGTTTCATCACTAAATGTACTTCCTGAACTTTCATCCAGTTCCCAAAACCCATTCAGGTCCGTTTCGCTACCGGTCAGCGACCTCCCTGCACCTTCGTTGTATCCATCTGCAATCTCAGTTTCGGATAATACTTTACCCCAGATAGCCACATTATCTAATCCAAAATGAGTATTATTTGTATTGAACTCAATGTCATTAGTATTGGTCGAAATATTATCATCATCAGATATTGTCAAAGCTTCTTCGTTGTTTATATATAAATTAATAAGTTTCTCAGACCCCAGGTCGTCCATAGTAATTACCACATAATTCCAGGCCCCATCATCGAGTTCTTCCTCTGATTCCTGCCATCCAATGCCATCATATTTAATCGCCAGTTTTCCATGTTTTCTGAATTCCAGATAAAATACACCATCCTTTTCAATAATTTTTTTATTCTTATCAGTTTCGTTGTTAGGTTTGATCCAGAACTCGATTGAATGATCCAAATTCAATGAATAAAGACCATTATCGCTAATCGAAGCTTTACTTGAGCCCATAAAGTTTAGGGCTTTGGCCGCTCCCGGGACTGATCCGCCATCATGAGCAAACTGTGCAAATCTTGGAGGATTTGAACCGCCTTCAGTCGTTGAGTTTACTGATACCGTTAAATCTTCCCATGCCGTAGCTTCGCCAATAAACTGTATCCATCCACTGTCACTAATCATCATTCTGTTGGCAGATGTTCCTCCGGAAAGGAGTTCAAACCAATCATCATTTTTAAAGTACCAGTATGAATCGGTTACCGTATCGAAAACCAACAAGCCGTTCACAGGATTTGAAATATTATGTCCATTGATCCTTGGAAGTAATAATCCCTTTGAATCAGACTGAATATCGAGGACAGAACTCGATTCTCCTGTTGTATAGCTTTCATCATCAGTTACAACTACCTGAGCACTGGCATTTAAAGCAAATAAAATAGCGCCAGCAATAAGAAATACTAATTTTTTCATAATTATGGGTTTTAAATAATTTAAATAATTTTTTGGGTTGAATATGGATTATTTAATAAGGATTTTTTTTGTGAAATTGCCCTGATTTGACCTGATCACAACAAGATAAAAGGTATTGTCTTGTCTTACAGTCAATGTTTGGTGTCCAGAGCCATTTTTAACTGCACAAACAGGTTGACCTATTAAATTTAAGACTTCAATATCAGCCTGAAATTCGATTGGAAGTTTGACATGGATATTGTGATTTTCAGAATAAACTTGTATCATGCTCAAAAGGGGACTTTCATATACTGACATAGGGTCCGCAAAATGTATATTAAACCTGCCGGCATCTTCATCAGGAGAAGAATAGAAAGCAAATTCAGGATTTTCTCTAAGATCCTGAAAATATTCATTTGGAATATCTTCTAAGTAAATTGGAATGTCAGGTTCAAAACTCTCTATTTTAGAAAAATTAAGCAAATATTGACCTTCTTCACCAGATTCAAAAAATAATGGTACTATTTCATTTTCAGATATATTTTTCATTGTATTAATCGCAAGTTTTTCTGTACCCGCCATTGTATATAATTGTGGTGCCTCACCTTTACCATTTAACTTAAATGAGTCAAAAGAGGCATCATAAGCTGCTGTTGCCTCTTCTTTAAAATAAATTATGCTTTCATCGCTAAATCCATTTCCAGCCACTTTAACAATTAATAATTGTGAAAAGTCATTTACTTCCCCAGCTTTAAAAAATGCTTTATGATGGTGAAGTTGTGCGTTGTTATTTACTGAAATAAATCCTGTACCATTTGTGGTTACGTGCACAAAAAACCCTTGTTTAGGCGGAATGATACTATCCACACTGTTTGTTCCAACTTTTAAGTTTCGATTATAACTTCCATATTGACCAGCTACAGGATTCCATAAATAGATGATAGGATCAATATTGGTTCTTGTCCAACCCTCGCTTCCAACCTGCCAATCTATAGCTGATGGGAAGGGATTACCAACAAAATTAAAACCTTTGCTTCCATGGGAAGCGGCTCCAGTATTTGTTAGGTTTCTGGAATAGCTACCTGCATTTAACAAGCCACGAAAAACAATAGTAGTGTCTTCCGTCAAGGAGCTGGAGGCCCATGCGGCATAACCCTGCATAGGATGCAGTATCGTATCAGTAGATGTAATATAAAACCAGGCACTATCGGGTTCAGAAAATTTCTTGAGGTATACATCCCAAAAAGCACCTGACAATTCCTGGTTTACCGGCGAAGAAATATAATGCCAGTCATCATCCACCAGAAACATTTCAACATCTGCCTCACCTCCCCCGCTAAATAATATTGCATTGGATGAGTTTTTATCTATCACTGAACCGGTTCCTTCCGAATCTGCCTTTATCAGTAAATTGAAGCCATCATTAAGGATCAAACGTGATCCGGACTCGATGGTCATATTTAAAGATTTAGGAACAGTAACACTCTGTGAAAACAAAATAAATGGTAAAATCACCAATAAGGTCAGGTATGCTAGATTTTTTCTCATAATTCGATTTTTATTAAAAGTTTAAATTTTTGCACAAAAGGACCTGGATGCAACTAATGGGTTTATATTCCAGGGTCTCGATTTGAGCAGTATTTCTTTTAGGTATTTATTATTCGATTTTTTATTAATAAATGATTCAAAATCATATATTAACAACTTTAACGATGAAACGAATAATTAGTTTCAGCAAAAAAATAGAAAAACAAAATTTTGGAAAATTGATAACAAATTAACTTTTGATTACTTTATATTCAATTAAACCAACAAATATTTTTTCCATTATTTAAAACAGGTGTGACAAATCATATTTCGTGCGTCTAAATTGAGCCAAAATTGCTTGGCATTTGAAATATCACCACCGTGAAAAGAACATTATATCTCCTTATTTGCATCTTGTTTATTACTCTTTACAAAGATGCAATTACCCAGAAATGGGGAGGGGAAAACAAAAAAGAAATATGGAAAGAGTATGAAGTAAATGCAAATGTAGGATTGCTATCCTACTCGGGTGATGTTAGCAAGTATGATAAAAAACCGATAAAAAAAATAGAATTCGAAAGTGGTCCTGGATGCGGTCTTGTTGTTACAAAACATTTTTTGCCCAAGTTTAGCCTTTCCGGCCAGATCATTCATGGCAATTTTAGAGGAAGTGTGAGAAAACAAACATTCTCAACCGAAATACTGGAATTTAATTTTCATGTAAGAGCAGATTTAATAAAACTTTTTCAAACTGAAGGCCGGCACAGAGTAATAATTGCGCCATACCTGGGTATCGGGCAGTTTTATTTTAATACAACTACGACATACAGCAATATTGAGACAACTAGAATAGATAATTATAATACTGGGGTTCCGGAATTTCTTTATTTTCTTGGAGCAGGTTTATTGTACAAACTTCCTGCAAATTTATCTCTGACAGGCGACTTTTCTATTCGCCAATGCCGTAACGATAAGCTGGATAATTTTTATAGAGGTAGTGATTTCGATTTTTACTCTTATCTAAGTATAGGGATATCGTACAAAATACATAGTATTTTAAGAGAGCCAATTAAAAATAAAGCGAGGCTTGCCCATGAAGAAACTTACTTCTCAAACAGGAAAAATCTGAAAGTTTTTCAAAAGGAATAAAACCATGATATTTCTATTTACCTTTTTAAAGTTTTGTTTTCTCCTGTAATTTGTCAGGATAGGTAATTTCATATACGCTATTAGCTTTCAAATTATTAAGGGAATAAACTTCACCATTTGTCCATCGTATTTCCACAGAAACTATAGTATCCTTGCCCAGTCCGAAATGCTGTTCCTTGGGATGCACTGATAAGTAGCCTGTGGTGCTGTGAATTTCCCGCCAAATATTTTTATGATTCTCACTATCTAAAATTAATGTTGAACCAATTGCATCCCTGTTTACTCCAGCTTCCGGGCTTCCGATTAATTTTATTTTTATCCAATTATTTGTAGCAGGAATTTTATTTTCGAGTAAAGTGGCCCTTTCATGGTAATTGTTAATTAGAATATCCAGGTCCCCATCATTATCAAAATCAAAATAACTGGCACTTCTGGCATTGCTATTTAAGTCAGCTCCTAGTTCTGCAGCTCTATCAATTAATTGTCCACCTTCGTTTACAAAAAATACGTTTTTTTCACGGCTGCTTTGGGCATATCGAATTGTTTTGGATTTTTCAGCACGTTCAAAGTAAAATGGATTTTCACTTGAATAAACGCTAAAATCATTCATCCCATTCAGGCAATAAAGGTCTTCATCGCCATCATTATCAAAATCGAAAAAATCTGCATCCCATGACCAACCTGTAGCTGAATATCCCCTTCCTACATTAGTTGAAAGCTGGTAAGATATCAGTTTATTATCCTTAGCAGATGACAAAAACAAATCATTGGCTTCGATGGTTCGGATATTCGCCATTTTATCAGGATCGAATTTCATTTCTGTGGTTTCATTTGGGCTCACATATTTCTCATCCTTCTGCATCACTACAATATTAGAGATATACAGATCAGGAAAAAGATCGCCGTTAAGATCGGTAATACCCACATTCATGGTATAGGATGGCTTATCCGTTTTTAATGCCCGGCTAACTTCTATGAAATTGCCATCCGGCTGATTTAAATAATATTTATTTTGGCCAAAATCATTGCCCACGATGATGTCTTGCAAACCATCCTGGTCAATATCGGTATGGCCCAATGCCTGCGTCCAACCTGTATTAGAGGCAACATTATCGGTAAATTGAACTTCTTCAAAGTTAAAGTCACCAAGATTTTTAAAAAGTTTGTTTGGCTCCCCGTTTTGATTGTCCCTGCTAAGATTAGGCAAAATACCTTTCACATAATTTCCAAAATATCCGATATAAATATCAAGTAAGCCATCATTGTTATAATCAAAAGCAGTAGCGGGACCGGCTACAGCATTCTCACCGCCAAGATTAGCGTTTGTACTTTGCTCACTAAAGTGGGAACCATCCAGGTTTTTAAATATTTTATGCGGCTCATTCACATAGGTTATAAAAATGTCCTGAAGACCATCGTTATTGAAATCAGCAATGATAGGCTGCCTTACCTCACCAGTGGTTTCAGGTGATTGGTTCGGGTCATTGATTCCGGATGACCCTGTAATATCTTTAAAAGTTCCTTCCTTCGTATTCAGGTAAAGCTTATTGCCAAAGCCACCTAAAAGTAATACATCTAAAAGGCCGTCGTTATTGATATCTTCACAAGCTACTCCAGAGCCACCAAAAGCCGGAGGGATCGCAAGTTTTATTACGCCTTCTTCACGAGATAAGGAATAACTTCTGATGAAGCGGTTTAGCCAATCGGATGATTTATGTTCAAAATCAATTCCTGCACTTTGAGTCACATCCTCAAATCCAAACATTTTAGAAGAAGGTGTTGTAAATGACGAGGCTATTTCGGTTGTGGTTATTACCTCAGCTTCAAAATCATAATTTAAAATTAACTCTTGAATAATAGAAAATCCACGAGTAATGTCATCAATGTCCAAAACGTTTTTTCCCAATTTATGTGATTCGTCACCTGCCAACCTTAATACCAGAACACCCATCTGTGCAATCCCCTCAACAGTTTGCTCAGCAGCATTCGGGTCGAGGCCTTTTAACGTAGCATCTTCGGAATCATCCAGTGCATAACCCAATATCTGCCAATGAAAGCCGCTATCCCGAAAAGCATCCAAATCATATGATTCGATGGTTATTTTATCCGTGGAATTTGCTGGGAAAAAAACAACATCCTCAAAATAATTGGTAGAGGTTGGTAAAAATGCATTTAATGCAGAAGATACATCTGCAACACGTATTATTTGATGGTGTGATTCTTCCGCATTTTGATCCGAGAGTTGTAACAATGAATTTGTAAATTGAATTAAAGATTCGAGGTAATATGACCTTAACATATTAGATTCTTCAGCATCTACTGGCCACTTTTGCCGAGCGAAATACACCTGGATATTTCTTAGAAACACGCTTTCGGTCAACTGATTGTAAGTCTCATAAGATGCTATCTTTTGAGCAATGATTTCTTTCACAAGAAAATTATTATCTGTTGTGTTGGAAACGAAATTTGGCGCAGATTGAGGGTAGTCTACCTTAGCTAAGGTGTTTTGATTTTCCGACTCGTTTAAAATAGTAATCCAGGTATCTTGTAAACGTTTTTTTGAAATGGCAAATTCATTTGCCTTACGGGCATTTATGTCGGCAATCTTAAGGGTAACCAGGGTGATCAGATTGATATAATCGTTAGCTGCCTGCAAAGCATCATCATCAAACGAAAGCAAATCAGATTCAGGAACAAAAAGCAAGTCCTGCTCTACAGATAATAGGGACCGGTATCCATAGGAAACTGAAGAATATTGATCATAGTCCTTTTTTAAGATTGTAATATCACCACTTTTTAATGTATAAATGTAGTCGCCATTTTCATTATTATGGTATTCAGTGATATTTTTCAGGATGGGGAGAAGATGCTCAGGATTAATCTTTCCTGCACCGGATTTTTTGGCATTTTCTGTACCCTTTTCCTTTAAGTAATAAATGATCTCTTTTTGAATCTCAATTTTAAGGTTCCGTGCATCTTCATTAAGGGGGGTTCCATACATGAAGTCTTCAAGGCGGTTAGCAGTCGCGTAGCATTTAGGATCTCTGTTCTTTTCGAGTTGATAAATTTTATTAATTATATCCGATGTACTACTTTTCTGTTGGGCTATAACTCCACTAATGGAAAAATAGCAAACAAAACCAATTAACATTGTTTTTAGAATACGAGCAATCATTTTAGTGTAAATTTAAGATATGAAGTTGCTAAGGATGTTTATAGATTTCGACATTTATAGAAACTAACTTAAAGGGGTTAATACTTGTGGTATGAAATTAACACCAAAATAAGGTTAATGTTTAGTTTCCCTTTACAATAATTGTTTTCATTTATCATACAACCAAAAACGGTGTAGTCGCTGACTACACCGTTTTATGATTGTTACATTAAAATTTAATTCTTAATGAAATATAATACAAGCTTTTTTCTATTCCATTTCAATTTTAGTTACAAAAACACCACCCTCACGCTTTTCAAAAGTAAGTTTACCGGCAACCACACTAACTCTCCAGTTACCATCTGTACTTTCGTCGCCAAAGTAAAAATAATTATTCACCTGGGCATCACCTGCAACTTCCAATTTATGTTCTGGGTTCTCTGTACCTAAACCAACGTTACCGTTTGCAGCCAGGAAAAGAGATCCGGTAGGACAACCGGGCTTTATTTTGAATGGTATTAAACTCCCATTAGAAATATCCCTGACAAAGAAATTAGTTTCATTACCCGCAACATCCCATGTTTGGGGAGTAAATCCTGAACTTCCATCTTGTTCCAAACGCATGGTTGGGGTATCGCCATCTTTAACATGCAATTCCACAACCGGAGCATCGGTACCTAATCCCACGTCACCCTGTGCATCAACATATAGTGAATGTGAAGGTGCCCCTGCGATGAGTGAGAATGGAGATTTTCCACCTGATACATCATTAATCCTGAAATAATCTTGCCCTCCATTATCTGCACCATTTATTGCAATCTCCCAATCATTAGTAGGAAATGACCCTGAATTACTGGTATCTTCAAATCCTATTCTAAGATTATTTTCCTTTAATCTTATAGTATGAAAACCGAATACCTCGCCACTTGTTGCATCTAAGCCCACAGCAAGACTGCCCTGAACAATTACATCTTCGGCAAATACTTGTGTCATAATACCTTTGTTGGTACCATCTTTTTTAGTAACTATAGCTCCATCCTGATCCATTTGACCTAAAACAGATATTGCCATTAGCAATAGAAAAATTCCAGTTGTAGTTATTTTTTTCATAGTGTATAATTTTTTTATTTTTTATCTTGATTTTTTATTCAGTTAATTTTTTTGCAGTAAATAGTTTTTTGCTTCCATAAGCTGCACCCATAATTATCATTAAGGTTAATCCACCATCAATGGGGGCACCACCACCTACCGGAGTATTTCCTCCAGTTGGTCCACCACCACCATTAGGGTGAGGGGGATTTTGGGCGAATAGGCCAAATGATAAGAGCATCATAGCTGCTATTGCAAATAGTTTATAAATTATATTCTTCATTTTTTTCATGTTTTACTTGATAAATACTTTTGTGTTGGCAACATCTGAGCCCGAAATAACCGAAACCATATAAATATTGTTATTGCCTTTAAATGAAATTTCGTTATTTATTTCAGTGGTTTGCAGTTCAAATACTTTCCTTCCCGTTAGATCGAATAAAAGAATTTGGGCTTCAAAATCCGGATTTACAAATTCAGAGACAGGAAAATTAACTTGCAATCCATTGATAGTAGAATAAATTTTAACCTCTTCCATTCTGTTACTATTTTCAGGCTTTGCAAAATAAATCAGGAAACTTTTATCGCTACCGGTAGTGTAATCAAATGTAAATTGAGGATTTTCACGCATATTTTGAATAAACCCCGATTGTATTTCTTCAATATAAATTGGAGTTTCACTATCGAATGATTGCATTTCTGTTGCGGTAATGGTATATTTCCCAGTTGTTCCAGCCCTGAACCACATCGGTACAATTTCATTTTCTTCGATAGATGGCAGGGTGTTGATAGCCATTGGCTGTGTCCCGACTTTTGTAAATAGCATGGGTAAGTCAGGACTGTCAGATATAATCCTGAACACATCAAATAACCTATCGGACAGAGCCGAAGCTTCCGGGTTAAATCGGATAGCTGTTTGAGTAGTGAGGTTATTCCCCGTGGCTTTTAAAACAAGTAAATCAGTCTGGGCATCTTTATAAAATGCTTGTGAACTATGCGCCCTCACGTCATTATCGAATGTAAGCGTTCCTGCACCGCCAGTTGCCCTTACAAAAAAACCCTGCCCTGAAGGAATATACTGTGAAGTAGTATTGGCAACACCTCCTCCGTTAATGTAATAAACGTAGTCGCCGTTGGCTCCAATGCTTGGATCGAATAACCAAATAGCCCCATTAAGTTCAGCAGGTATAGTCACCGCATCCCAGTCAATGGCTGAGGGGTAAGGATTTCCCATAATGTTCCAACCTTCATTATTTTGAGAAAACGATCTATTTAGTAACCCCGAATTTGTAATACCAGAAAACACTTCTGTGGTTGGACTTGCATCTATTGACCATAAAGCATATCCATTCATAACATTGAGTGGTGAATTATCAGCTCCAATATCAGTCCATCCGTTTGAATTCTCAGAATGATTCTGGAGGTAATCGCTAAGAAACATTCCTGCCAAAGCATTACTCACAGGTGAGGAGATTAAATGCCATTGACCTTCTGTTAGGTAGCGCTCAACTTTTGCCTCACCTCCCCCACTATAACTTATGGTCCCAAAATCTATAAGTGATGCATCTCCTGTAGCATCTGATTTAAGAACAAGGTTATAATTGGATAAATCAAGTGATGCCCCTGCAGCAATAGTAATGTTCGTATTCGGGTTAACCACCGTTTCCTGGGCAGAAACGATGAAATACACAAACACAAAAGCTGACAACAATAAAGTAATTTTATATTTCATATCTCTTTTATTTGGTTAATAATAAACTGATTTGGTAATCTAATTTTTAGTGGCTACTTCGATATTTATCTAAATTTTCAAACATTAACATCTCCTAATCCTAATGATATTAAACCATTTTAAATAAATTAAAGGACGAAAATCTTGTAAAATTTGATAATCTTTAATTAAGAATAGGTCAAAGGTAACTTGTTATTTAGAATGATTCTAAATCTTAACAGAAAATTAAGGATTTTGTCGGATGGGATATATTTAATTCTTCAAACACCTGAGGCTGTAACCTCTGTTCTTCGAACTAAAGTAGCGACCAATGGTAGGGAGTCCATAATTTAATTTATAAAACCAGGCATACCCAGGATAATCTTCGGTGGTTGTCCAAAAATTGGCAAAAAGATAAAGGTCATCAAAATGATAAATCCCCATGCTACCTCCGGGTAAAGCACAAAAACCAGATTCATTGGTGCCGTTTCCTCCGCTGCTCCACCCCCAGGTTGATTTCATTTTTATTCCTGCATCGGTTCCATTATATCCAGCTGTATCGCAAACTATTGTCGAATCTATACATGACAGGAGGATGCACCATTCCCCATCACTAGGTATGTGCCATCCTGCAGGGCAAATACCCTGCACATCACTTGGTACGGAATTGCTACCGGATTCTCCATTCATAATTGTAGACCAATTGTACAACCTTCCATAAATATTGCAATAGGCAGAATTATTATAATAGCACCAACTGGTTCCGGTATTATAATTCAGATTATCTGTCATCCAGCATTGAACACCAATTAAAGCAGTAGAATAGGAATTCCCATTACGAAAATCAATAAATGGATCTCCGCAAATATGAAGTACGGTGGCGGTATCAGGAATCCAATGCCCCTTGCCTGCATTTAATTTCCAGTAAATCTGAATATCCGCTTCATCTACTATTCCATTCATATTATAGTCTGCACTCAAATACCCGGAATTACCTTGCTGGCTTACCCAAATCTGGTTTTTATCTGAATTATCAATTTTTCCATCGGCATTTCCATCTCCACTCATCACCGCCCATACTCCGGTTGAAATTTCTTTCATTGATCTTTTTGGATATATCGCCAGCCCGGTATCAATCGAAAAATCATAAGTGTATTTACTTCCACCAGAAAGTAAACTTTCAGAAGACATAACACTCAGGTGATTGTGGGGATGGACCCAAAGGTAAATACTATCCTCATCAATAACAGGAAAGGATAAAGGATTTTCACCATCAATTTTGGTTACTGTTCCATCAAAATGAATAAATCCAGCTCGTTTGGCAACAGATTTAAATTTGTTATTAACATTGCTATCCTTCGCCAGTAATTCAACGAGCACCCAGTCAATAATACCGGAACCTGGAATCGATGATACCTCCTCCATTCCATCATAATTCCAGGGATCAGTATTAAAAGGTTGGCTTAGTGGCAAAAACCCGAATGCATTCAGTTGATTATTCATTTGATCTGATTGAAAGGGGCCTTCAAGGAATAACCTAATATCGATTTCAATTGGCCGGTATAATAATAGATCATCCAGGTACCAATAATCCAGGTTGAACAGATTACCCTTGACATAACAACAAAGTTGAAAGTCGGCCTGTCCCACATCCTCATTGGAAATTTCAAGAATAATTTCGTCAGGACCAACATTTCCATCAGGAATTATTTCCCAAACGGTATTCCAGAATCCATTGCCTGATCTTGTGGCCACACCAACTGAAGGGCCCTCCCCATCATAATCATCATAAAAATGCTTAAATTGAAAAATGACTGTATTTACCCCAGTCAGATCAATTAGTGGAGACATTAGTCTTGTTGTATCGACGAGCTGTAGCCACTGGAACCGAGCTTCAGGATGAGTTCCTCCGGCTGCTATAGTATTGTTGATTGTCCACTGGACAAATACATTTTCAATTGACCATCCTGATGGTGGCATTTGTCCCGAACTAAAATTCTCCGAAATAAGGGTTTGACCAATCAAATTTTGAGACCAACAAATTATAATTGCAAAGACACCAATGACAAATGATATTTCTAATCTCTGGGTCATTATTTATAAATTGAAAATACTTTCATGCTAAGTTAACATAATAATGTAATATGAAAGTGTTCAATCTTCGTTTAAATCCATTTTATCTATAGTATTCCTATCTTTGCAAACAAATAACAGGAAATGTTAAAAAGCTTAAACAAACCCTATCCATTTTATGATGATCTCATTTATAACCTTAAAGTTATTTTCGGGATCAGTTTGGGTGTGTTTTTGTTTTTCCTGTTCTTCCAACCCATAGAACTCCGAAGTTTCGAATTTAACAACAGGCTGTTGATCATTACAGGCTTTGGTGGAATAAGTCTTATAATCCTGGGTTTTTGGTTGATTATTATTCCTTCAATTTTCACAAGGATTTTTTTATCAGGCAATTGGAAGATATACAAAGATCTAACCCTAAATCTCATTATTTGGGCTATGCTGGCCGTTGCTTTTCATTTTTATGCCCGGTATGTGGGCCTTGTAAGTATCACTTTTGATGTTTCTTTCCGGATTATTTTACTTTCACTGATTCCAGTCGCAATCCTTATTGTTATTCATCAGTTTAACTACCTTAAAAAACATGTGCAACAATTAATTGACCTGACGAGACAAGCAGGTATTCCGCTTAAAAATGAAGGCCAGGACAGAAATATTACTTTTCAATCTGATAATAAGAAGGAGAATTTTAATTTAAAACTATCCGACCTGGTTTTTATCAAATCAGCCAATAATTACATCGAAATATTTTTCCAGGATAAAAATCAACTCCAAAAGAAACTCATCAGGGCTACTTTAAAGGATACGGAGGACCAGTTAGCAAAATTTCGTAATATTGTTCGCTGTCACAGAACGACATTAATTAACACTATTCATATTTTAAAATTTGGTGGTCAGCCAGGAAGTTTAATTTTAAAACTTAAAAACTTTGAGGAAGAAGTCCTTGTCTCCAGGCAATATCTCGAGAAAGTGAAAGAAGCCCTAAAATAATTTCTTCCTGTCATTTTTATTCACCCCTTGGTAAGTGTCATTCGCCCCAAAATAATTATTCTTCACACCATTTTTTGTTTACAAATCCCAAATGCCAAAGCTTTCGGTATTTACTCACTTAATTTTGCCAAAACAGTGGGATAATCAGACTGTAAATTGAACTATTTCGAATATAAAATATATTCTCATGAAAATTTTAATGATTTACCCCAGGTATCCTGATACCTTTTGGAGCTTCAGGCACGCACTGAAATTTGTTTCAAAAAAAGCTGCAAACCCTCCTTTGGGATTAATGACTATTTCAGCCATGCTACCTAAAAACTGGAATAGAAAGCTCCTCGACCTTAATGTTGAAAAATTAAGGAAAAAGGAAATCATGAGAGCAGATTATGTGTTTATTAGCGCTATGTCAGCACAAAGAAGTTCCGCAAATGAAATCATTCAATTGTGTAATGATTTGAAAACTCCAATTGTTGCAGGTGGGCCATTATTTACCGAAGATTATGAAGGATATCACAGCGTTGATCATTTTCTTTTAAACGAAGCGGAAGAAGTTATTGATCAGCTGGTTCATGACCTAAATGCTGGGATTCCAAAAAGAATTTACCAATCAGAAGGTTTTCCTTCCTTGCAATTTTCACCTGCACCTGATTACCGCATTCTCAAGCAAAAAAGGTATGGGAGCATGAGCATCCAATATTCCAGAGGCTGCCCATTTGATTGTGAGTTTTGCAATATAACCGGATTATTCGGGCATAAGGTTCGTACAAAATCAACTGATCAATTTATTAAAGAGCTTGATCATTTATATGCCTCGGGATGGAGGCGAAATGTTTTTATTGTTGATGATAATTTTATAGGGAACAGGAAGCATCTGAAAAACAATTTACTTCCGGTGATCATTAAGTGGATGGAAATAAATAAATACCCCTTTGATTTTACCACTGAGGCTTCTATTAACCTGGCAGATGACCCAGAATTAATGAGTCTAATGTCGAAGGCAGGGTTTAGCAATGTTTTTATAGGAATAGAATCTCCAGATGAAAATAGCCTGACTGAATGCAACAAAAAGCAAAATAAAAACAGGGAGTTAATTGAAAGTGTGAATAAAATTCAGGGTGCAGGCCTGGAGGTTTCTGCCGGTTTTATAGTTGGCTTTGATAGCGATCAACCCGGCATTTTCCAACGCCAGATAGAATTCATACAGGAAAGTGGAATCATTTCTGCTATGGTAGGCCTCTTAAATGCTCCCAAAAAAACACGGCTTTATCAGCGTTTGAAAATTGAAGGCCGGTTACTTTATGAAATGAGCGGGGATAATACAGATACTACACTAAATTTTATTCCCAAAATGAATAAGTTGGAGCTTTTATCAGGGTATCAGAATATTTTGAAAGGAATCTATTCCGCAAAACCATACTATGCCAGGGTCGGCGATTTTTTAAAGCGGTTTGAACCCAGGAATAACATAGGATTAAAACTAAGGTTTGTGGACATTGTAGCTCTTTTTCGATCGATGGTACACATTGGCATCTTCGATTCAGATAGAAAATATTACTGGTCTCTGTTTTTTTGGAGTTTATTTAGGAAGCCAAAAGTTTTCTCAAAGGCGATTACTTATTCAATTTATGGCTATCATTTCAGGAAAATTTTCACGGACTCGATCTGATTCAACTTTTAGTGAAATATAAAAAAAGCCGGTCAAAGATTTGACCGGCTTTTTTTCCTTAAAGAACTCTGTTTACAAAACAATAAATGTAATAATCCTATATTCGAGCGAGTTCAGCAGGATGTTTTGTTAGTATCTGAAATTTTGAATACTCCTGTCCCATTGGATATAAGTCGCATTCGAATTTCTGGAAATAAACCTTAAATATTTCTCTGCAACTGATGGGTCTATCCTTAGGAAAGTTTCGTATGTCCTCTTTTTTCCAAAATGACTGTTAATTACTTCCAATCCTTTTGTCTTCCAATTTTTTTTACTAAATAGTTTCATGACTTCATATTGTTAATTCGTTAAACTTTTGAATTTTCAATAGTCAAATAAAGAACCATACCAAAAAAATAATTTTACCTGATATTTAGTGTGATTTTTGATTTTCAAACAACGGCCATCGAAAATAAAAAACCGTAACTCCCTGAAAATGTGATACAAATTTATAATGGCAGAAAGTCAAAAGTGATATTCAAAAAAAATGGGGAATAAAAAAGAAAAAGATAAGGCTGGGAGATTTTCCCAAATCTGTACTCATATTTTAGAAATCTTCCAAAAAATAATCTTCAGGCCTTTCACCTATGTATTGGTAATTGAAAATCTTCGATATAAAAATGGTAAATAAGGGAGGAATTTTTCTTGCCAAACATGAAATGTGAACAAGTTATAAACGTGCAATTAAAAATAAAGATGTCTATTCAATAAAGAAGAACAGCTTAGGCTACAAAACGACCCCTATCGCTGTCCCATGAAATATAGACTGCATCGGGCTGCTTGGAAAGAAATTTCAGATACTCTTCAGCCATTTTAGGATCTTTTTCCTGGTAGGATTCATAAACTTTCTTTTTCCCTTTGTGACCGTTCACCACTTTTAATGCTCTTTCTTTCCAGTTTTTATTCTTCGATAACCCCATTGTAAAAAAATTTCGATGTTTTATAAAATATTTAAGAGCAAGACATTCTCTGAGTAATCATAGTTGCACGATATTATTTTAAATAAATTATTATTTCTGAAAAGAATAAATCCTGCTAAAGATCATCAAGTTTTGTTTGACCTATATAAAGCCTTATCATTAGAAAAATAATAATTACCCTATTATAAAACAATTATTGAAAACTTTCGTAAAGACTAACCAAAGAGAATCAGGTTTGAATTAAATATTTCCTTATTTATTCAAATTTAAAACCCACGAATGGCAATTATGAATATTTTTAAGATTAAAATATTTATAACTATAAAACTGTGTCTAAAACTGGAATTAAAATAATGATTGCGAAATTCAAAAAATACTTAAACTTATTTATGGAGGAATGAATAAGCCATTTCAGACTAAATGGTTCGACAGGTTTATACCTGGTTCAGGTATAGAATCTGAAGATGTGTTTAACAAGTAATATCGAACAATCAGTGCAAAAAACCCGTTCCTCTCTGAGTGAATGGGTTTTTTGTTTTCATTATTGTTAAAATAAACCACAAATGCCATATAAAAGCTATTTTTTGCATCCTTTAATCTTTATGTTACATTTGCAACTTTATACCCCCAAAATATTGTCATTATAAGTTGTAAGCATTGTCAATTCATATAAATCTAACATCAATATTCAAAATGAAAAAATTTTTACTTTTCTTCTTAGTTACTATCGTATCTGTTTATTTAACTAAAGCAGATGTAGTAAATGAAACTACCGCAGCAAAAGCTGCAAAAAATCATTATTTCACCTATGCATCTGCTAGTAGTTATAGCAGTATAAATTTGGGTCTTATTTATACCAAAAGCCAAAATGGTGAACCCGTATATTATATTTTCAATGTGGGCAACGATAAGGGATTTATCATTATTTCAGCAGAGGATCATGTCTATCCTGTTTTAGGTTATGCATTTGAAGGCAGTTATTCAAATGATCCTGGTTTTGATGCCACAAATTTTAATTACTGGATGGATAATTACACTAATCAAATTATCTATACCCGTGAAAATTCCCTTCCGGCTGATGAATATATTTCGGCCTCATGGAGTAATTTATTAGTGCCTTCCTCAAAACCTGAGAACTTTGATGATGTAAATCCATTGCTCACCACGCTTTGGGACCAGGGAACTTATTATAACCAACTTTGTCCTTCTGACCCCAGTGGCCCGGGTGGACACGTATGGGCTGGCTGCGTTGCCACGGCGATGTCGCAAGTTATGAAATATCATAACTACCCTGATCAGGGTACCGGTTCACATTCTTATTATGCTGCCGGTTATGGTACACAAACTGCCAACTTTGGTGCTACAACCTACGATTGGGCCTCTATGCCAAATCAAATTTATTCTAACAATGTGGCCATAGCCACCCTCTTATATCACCTGGGTGTGTCGGTAGATATGCAGTACTCTCCTTCTGGTTCAGGAGCATATAGTTCCGATGCAAGAGATGCTTTAGTTAACTATTTTGGCTATTCCCAAAACGCCATGTTACTTCCAAAAAGTAGTTTTCCCATAGAAACTTTTATTTATAAACTTAAAAATGAATTGAACCTCAATCGGCCTGTTTATTATAGCGGCAGTGGCAGCGCAGGAGGCCATGCTTTTGTATGTGATGGCTACCAGGGAAATGATCATTTCCATTTTAACTGGGGATGGAGTGGTTATGCTAACGGCTATTTTTATCTGAACAATTTAAACCCCGGAGGCACTCAATTTAACCAGGGTCAATCTGCATTATTTTACACTTACCCGGAAGGGGCCCCTACTTTGGCCGGGGCTGAAAATTTTACAGCAGAAATTATTGATAATGACGTGTACCTGGCCTGGGATGCACCTTCAGGAAAAAGTCTTTTAGGATATAATGTTTATAGAAATAATGTGCTCATTGAATTTACCAGTGATACTGAGTATACCGATTTAGACCCTGCTCAGGGAAGCTACACTTATTATGTTTGTGCCCTTTACGAAGAGGGAGAAGCCTTTCCTTCCGAATCGGTTTCAGTATTTAGCGGGGGAGGAACAACCACAGTTTATCAGGACAATTTTGAAGCCTATACTTCAGGAGGACAACTAGCCTGCCAGAACTCGACAGATTGGACCACCTGGAGCAATACACCCTGCTCGGCTGAAGATGCTTATATTTCTTCAGATGTTACTTATGCAGGATCAAATGCAGCTATTATTGAAGGCACCAATGATGTAGTGAAGGTAATTGAAAACTATACTGAAGGTTTGTATAAAATAAGTTTTCAAATGAATGTTCCCTCCGGTTTTCTGGGATATTTCAATACTTTACAATTGTTTAACGGGGCTAGCAGTGAATGGGGTATGCAAGTCTTTTTTGATGAAAACGGACAGGGATCCATTGACGGGGGAGCACAAGGGGCGGCTACCTTCAGCTATCCATATGATACCTGGATGTACAACGAAGTTATCATTGACCTAAATAATGATTGGGCCGAGTACAAACTCGATGGTGTATCTATTCATGGTTGGCAGTGGAGCATAGGATCGTTTGGACAGGGCTCACTAAACCAATTGGGCGGTGTAAACTTTTATGCCTGGACAGGTGCTGAAAAAGGTACGCCTAAATTTTATTTCGATGATTTTATGATCGAGGAATTTGGAGAATTACAGCTGTTGCCCCCATTGAATTTCGCACTTAATGTGGCCTTCGAAAACTTACAACTTACTTGGGACGCACCCGGAAGCATGACCCCAAATAGTTATAATATTTACTATTCATATAATGGAGGCAATTATGACCTGCTTGAGAACACAACGGAAACTTCCCTTATTGTGGAATCACCCGGAAACGGGCTTCATTCTTACTATTTAACTGCAGTTTATGACGAGGGTGAATCAGATCCCACGAATACACAGGAAGTTTTACTGACTGGCAATGATGAGATTCAATCAAATTACTTTAACGTATTTCCAAATCCTGCAGAAAGTTTTGTAATGCTGAGCTCGCAGGATCCAATCCATTGGTTGAAATTATACAACTATTCTGGCCAGTTACTATTTGAGAAAAAAGTAGATTCAAAATCATTTAAATTAAATATTGCTGATTTAAAAGCAGGTATTTATTTCCTTAGATTAGAAACCGGGAACAGAGCAGTATCGCAACAAATTGTAAAATATTAGATAGATTATTAATATAAAGGCGAAAAGAGGCAGAGACGTAATCCTGCCTCTTTTTTTGTTTTTCTTAAATCGATGCATTTCTATCCCTAACAAAAACTTATGCTATTTTTGCTGTTAAGCATAAATCCCATTTAAATCAAATAGCATAAATGGTTTTTAATTCTTCAACATTTCTGGTATTCTTTGTTGCTTTTTTCCTACTTTACTGGTGGATAAATAATAAAATGGGGGTTTTGGTCAGGAATGTCTTTACCACTTTGGCCAGCTATCTTTTTTATGCTTTCTGGGATTGGCGTTTTCTTAGCCTGATTATAATAAGTTCATTAACTGATTACCTTATAGGCCTCATGCTGTTTTATTTCAACAATCAGTTAAAACGAAAATTATTATTAATTTCAAGTATAGTTATCAATTTAGGGATCCTTGGATTTTTCAAATATTTTAATTTTTTCATTAGTTCACTCCATGATTTACTGTCGCTATTTTCAATAAACTTAAACATACATACGCTGCACATTATATTGCCTGTAGGGGTTTCGTTTTATACCTTTCAAACACTCAGTTACAGCATCGACATATACCTTAAAAAAATTCAACCCACTAAAGATATTTTTTCGTTTTTTGTTTTTGTTTCCTTTTTCCCGCAACTGGTGGCTGGGCCCATTGAAAGGGCAAGCCAACTACTTCACCAGTTCCAGGAAAAAAAGATTTTTGATTATAAAAAAAGTGTGGATGGATTGAGAATTATCCTTTGGGGTCTGTTTAAAAAAATTGTTATTGCAGATAATTTTGGGATTTTAGTTGACAATTTATATGGGCCTGATCAACCTCTTTCAGGAGTTACAACTTTGTTGGGAGCCTTATTTTTCGCTTTCCAGGTTTATGCTGATTTTTCAGGCTATTCAGATATTGCTATTGGGCTCTCAAAGATGCTTGGATTTGATTTGATGAAAAATTTTCAAACACCATTTTTTTCCATTTCCTTCCAGGAGCTTTGGCAAAGGTGGCATATATCCCTTTCCACCTGGTTCCGTGATTACGTTTATATTCCTTTGGGAGGAAGCAGAGGAAGTATTGCCAGGGTTAATTTTAACTTGTTTATCACGTTTTCACTCTCCGGCCTTTGGCATGGTGCAAATTTAACTTTCCTCATATGGGGTGGCTTGCACGGAGTGTTATTGATTATTGAAAAACGAATTAAATTCAATATAAATAAAACACTAAAAGGGTTTTTTGTATTTGCATGTTTTGTTTTATTATTAATTCCATTTCGTGCAGAAAACACCACACATTTTATTCAATTGTCAGGTTCATTATTTGATTGGAACACATGGTCGATGGAAGGAATATGGAATGGCATATCCTCATTTACAGCATTCAAATTTTTTGTCTTTTTTGGTGTATTTATCCTTTTTATGATCATTGAGTATCAGATAAAAATGTTGGATTTTTCAGAATGGATCAAGCAAAAGAAAAAATGGTTTAGGTGGGTTTTGTACTACACGATCATATTCATAATTGTTACTGTGGGAAATTTTGATGTAAAACCCTATTTTATCTATTTCCAGTTTTAATGAAGAAGCTCTTGATAAATATCGTTTTATTTATTCTGCCAATATGGATTGTCGTGTTGCTTTTACCTGTAAACAAACGACTATTATATCTGGGCCTGGAAAATGACTGCTCCAATCATGCAAAATGGATCTATGACAGATTAAATAATAATACCAAACCTATTGATATTTTATTTTTAGGGACATCTCAAACCCTTAATAGTATCAACGAGAAAATAATAGAAAGAGAACTTAATCCTAAGGTTTTACATATAGCCAATATGGGTTATTGCCGGCCAGGAAGAGATTTGGCCTATGTATTACTAAAAGAAACCCTTCTCACTAAAAACCCGAAGGTTGTTTTTATCGAAGTCAGGGAAGACGAGGGAAGATACAGCCATCCGATTTTCCCTTATTTAGCAAAAACGAGTGATGTGCTCATGGCCAATAAGTTTTTTAACAGGGATTATTTCACTGATGTTTGGACACATTTTATTTACAAGTTGGATATATTCCAGGACCAACTTTACCAATCCTATGATTTTGTTCCAATAAATACCCAGGATTTTGGACATGGCACAACTTCCGATACTGCTTCTTTGAGTTATCTTGAGGAAATCAAAACAAAAAGGTCAATTCCTGGACCCCAATTATCGGATATTGAAAGGAATTTCTACATGCGATTTTCGAGGCACTATTTATACAAGATCGATAAATTTTGCAGGCAGCATAATATTAAGCTCTTTTTTCTTTACCTGCCTTCGTATGGAATTCAAACTAAAATTCCAAATGAATATAATACATATGTTGATTACGGAGAGGTAATAATTCCTCCTTTTGAAATATTCAATGATCCCTTCAATTGGTATGATGAAGACCACCTGAATTATTCAGGCTCAGAAAAACTATCCCATTGGATTGCACGGGAAATTAAAAGGAAAAATTATTAAAGCTTTCATCTTCGGTTTAACTTCATGCTATTTTTTTCTGCGATCCTTATTATTCCACTTTTTTCCTTTCTGCTTTGGCTTAAAGCCCCGTCTGTCGAATGTTGATTTTGTATTCCATTCAGGGCCGTCACCTAACTCAGTAGGAAGTGGTATCTTCAGTACTTTACGCTCAATTAGTTCTTCGATCCGTTTAAACCTACCCATGTCTTTTTCATTAATCAATGTAATGGCTATACCAGTGGCAGTACCCCTGGCAGTCCGGCCCACCCTGTGCACATAATCTTCGGCATCACCAGGAACATCGTAATTAATAATAAGGTTGATGTCTTTTATATCAATCCCCCTGCTTAAAACATCGGTAGCCACTAAAATACGGGTTTGTTTCGACCGGAACCGGGTCAGGACTTCGTTCCTTTCATTTTGTTCCAGATCAGAGGAAATTCCTTCGGCTGCATGGCCTTTTCTCTTTAGCGCTCTAAGAATTTCTGATACTTTACTTTTTGTGGAAGTAAATATCAAGATGCCCGTGAAATCAGGCTTATCTTCAATTAAAGTACTTATAAGTGGTGTTTTCTGTGCATCAAATGTTAAATATGCTGCCTGTAAAACGCCCTCAGCAGGCTTTGACATTTCGATACTTATCTCTACAGGATTTTTCAAAATCTGTTTGCTAAGTTGCCGGATTTTGGCTGGCATTGTGGCACTAAACATCAGTGTTTGCCTTTTTTCCGGTATATGGGAAATGATTTTCTGAATATCATTCAAAAACCCCATATCGAGCATTTTATCGGCCTCATCCAGAATAAGGTGTTCAACTTTATCAAGTTTTACATACCCCATTTTTAAGTGGGCAATTAATTTGCCCGGAGTAGCTACTACAATATCCGTATCACTTGTAAGTGCCTTTTTTTCCTTATCCCATCCTGAGCCGTCTCCACCTCCGTATACAACGACAGAGTTTGCATTTACAAAATAGGAAAATCCCTGTATTTGTTGCTCGATCTGAATAGCCAGTTCGCGGGTAGGTGCAATTATCAGTGTATTTACCCCGGTTCGCTCACTGGTGGCCAGTTTATGCAATATGGGAAGGACAAAAGCAGCGGTTTTTCCGGTACCTGTCTGGGCACAGGCAATAAGGTCCCTGTTTTGCATAATCTGTGGAATGGCTTGTTCCTGAATTACCGTTGCTTTCTCAAATCCCATGTAGGATAACCCCTCGAGTAAAGCTTCATTTAATTTAAATTCGTCAAATTTCATCTGAAATGTTAATAATATAAAAGGAACAAAGATATTGATTAAAGTATTGCCAGATATTTAGTTAACCAGATTATTTCAACATGATTAAGCTTATAGATAAGCGGGTATCCAACAAACTTATCGCTTTTACTTTTAATCTAAAATAAGGTGATAGGCATTAGTGTACATTGCCATGTACCAGGTAATCCTCATGAAAATATTTCCTGAGAAAATCATTAAGATTAGTTTCAAATACTTTCCTGATCCAATGTTCGGGATCTTTTCCAAACAACGAGGCCTGGTAATCAAGTTCATCAAATGCATCAGGTTTTACTAACCTGCTTTCCCAATGCTTCACCAGGTCATCAGCGAATTCATCAATACGGCTATACGATCCATATAAATCCATTGGGCTAATAGCCCCGTCATAATCCGATCCAATGCACAAGATATCCCAGGCCCTATTTCCAGCATTTGCAGGATTGCCCTGAAGTACTTTTACCACATGAAAAACCTGACGAAAAAAGTTCATGCAATACAGCTCAGTAATAACCACTTCCTGGCCCACGATCAGTCCTTTAAAACTATTGATTTCGCGAATCAATTTCTTTTGTTTGGCTATATCCTCTGTTTTTTCCAGTTCCCTTTTATTCTTGTCAATTTCTCTCTCATACTTATCAATTTTTCGGTTGTGCTGTTTTATTTGCTTAGAAACACCTTTACAGCAAATCCGGCTATCGTCGAGCATAAGTCCCATAACGCCACCAGTTTCATAAATCTTTATAATATCCTCATCATAAGTATTTAACTCCATCACCTGGAATTCCGACTCCTCTTTCATTTTATTGCTAATCGTATGTACAAGCTTTTTCACTCCGTTACATGCGGTATGGCTACATAGTACCGGAATATTTTCACCAACATATTCAGTTTCTAACATTTTATAATATTCCAGACGGGATTGGGGGCTTAAATGTTTAATATCCACAATAATTCTGCGGATATTATTTGCAGGATCCCGCCTTAACAACTCTTTAAAAACCGATTTACCATAATCACCCACAAACCCCCATTCATAATAGGAAAGGTTTTCGCCATCCTCTTCATATTTTCCATCCTGTTTAAATATTAAGGCACCCAATGGGCCAAACCGCACATCCATCAGTGATTTACAATGCCCTGTGATATAATTGAAAAAATGATGAGCCACGGTAACATACAAGGGAGAGTATTTTTTAATCTCCTGATTTTCTTTTACATATTTAATATTTTCCAATAGTTGTTTTCTCCAGTTTTTGAAGTCCTCTGTATTTTTTTTCGCCGCTTTTTTCAGGGCAAAAAAGTCTTTATCCTGGCCTTTGATATTGGAGGCCATTGACTGAATCCCTTCAGCTGAAATAATTATTCCTATTGTATTTTCATCAGGTTCAATGATCTCAAAGTCCTCATAACTTGTAATTATTTTATATTTCCACTGGGTGTTGCCCAATTCTTTCGCCTGGCCTTCAACCAATAGTTTAATCTCTTCAAGATACTGATCCCAATAACTAAATCTACCCGCTTGCACATCATCCACATAATCCACACTCTGTCCGGATATCCATGATTGTAGTTTGTCCTGTGTCCCTTTTTCCTTTTTCTTCCCGCGTGTATAAAATTCCCTTTCAACCGGGTAAATAGATAAAAATATACATTTGACTTTCCCCTGAGATGCGGCTTTCAAATTTGCCTGAGATATCATCGCCGCCATTTCATCCCCCAGATGTTCAAGGTTCCCCCGAAGATATCCTGCCACTGGCCTGTTAAATATGGAAAGTAGCCCGGTAAAAGGCCGGTCGATTAAGGACAGTTTGGGAAGAAAGTGTTTCCGGTCTTTCCAAATATCAAATTTTCCGTCTTCAAAACGGTTCCCATAGGCTTTAATTGATGGGTGAGCATGCAGATCATAAATTTTCATAGCAATAGGTTTTAGTAGGAAATGATTAGTTTCAAAGATACTATAATAAGCTCAAAATATCAAGTACTTTTTATGGAGAAGAGTTAAAGCTGAAAATGAAAATCCGTCATTTTTTCACTTTTCTCCCAAAGTTTATTTTGAATATCAATGTCATAGGAAATGGAGGAAGACCTGACTACCTTTAAGTTTGAAAAGTACTTACCCGAAACATTTTTCAATTCGGGGTTGGTAGCCAAATAAACACTATTTCTTACACCATTACTCAAGGAAGAGCCACCACTCCCCCAGCCTTCGCGGAGTAACTTTGTACCTATTACACCGGGATGTAAAACATTGGCCGAGATGTGAGTATCGGTTAACATTTCAGCCAGTTTATACGTGAATAAAATATTGCAGAGTTTCGATCTGGAATATGCGTCATAGCTGTCGAAATACTTTTCGCTTTGCAAATTATCAAAGTCTAAGGAAGAAGCGTGAGCCATGGAAGCTACATTGACAATTCGGCTGTATTCCGATTTTTCTATCAAATCGAGTAATAATCCCGTTAGAAAAAAATAGGATAAATGATTGACGGCAAAAGTCATTTCAAAGCCATCCTGGTTTAATTCACGTTGTTTTTTAATTACGCCGGCATTATTGATCAGTACATCAATTTTATCGAATCTTTCATGGATATCTTTTGCCATCTGCCTTATTTCATCGAGAGAAGATAAATCACCCACTACATATTCAATGTGTTCATTTGAAGTCTGCTTCAGAATACCTTCTCTGGCTAGTTTTGCTTTTTGCTGGTTTCTGCCATGAACGATAATGTGTCCACCCATTTGGGCCAACTCCACAGCAGTCTGCAGGCCAATACCGTCGGTGGATCCAGTAATAAGGATTGTTTTATTATGCATAATAATTGTAGTTTTTCGAATATCAGGCAATGATTCAAATCCTTTGCCTAAAATAAAACTAACAATTAAGATTGAAGGAAGTTTATAATTTTTTCTGCGGTTTTATGTGAAGCTCCTTCCCCACCAAGTTTTGTCTTTAACATGGCATATTCGCTGAGAAGTTTTTCCCTGTAGTTGCCATGTTGTGTAATTTTCAATAATTCATCGCTGAGTTTCTTTCTCGTGAGGTCACCCTGAATCAATTCCTTCACTACTTCCCTATCCATAATGAGGTTTACCAGCGAGATAAACTTAATAATACTTTTATCCACCACCTGCCGGGCAATGGTATAGGAAATGAAACTGCCTTTATAACAAACCACTTCGGGAACATCAAACAAAGCCGTTTCGAGGGTAGCTGTTCCGGAAGTAACCAGGGCAGCATAGGCATTTTGCAATAATTCATAGGTTTGTCCTTCTACAAGTTTTACGGGATTACTTTTAATAAAAGGATCGTAAAAAGTTTTTTCAATAGAAGGAGCGCCAGCAACTACAAATTGATATTCAGGGAAAATATCCGTGACAGATAGCATAACAGCCAACATTTTTTTTATCTCCTGCTTTCTTGAGCCGGGTAATAGTGCAATGATCGGTTTGTTGGACAATTGATTTGCTTCTCTGAATTTATGATCCCCCAGACCCTTAAGCCGTTCTGTTACATCCAATAAAGGATGGCCAACAAAGTCAACTTCCACATCATAGCGTGCATAAAATTCTTTTTCGAAGGGAAGGATTACAAACATGCGGTCGACATACTTTTTAATCTTGAAAACCCTGTTCTTTTTCCATGCCCAGATTTGGGGTGATATATAGTAAAATACTTTATATCCTTGCTTTTTGGCAAATTCGGCAATACGCAGGTTAAACCCCGGGTAGTCGACCAAAATTATGGCGTCCGGTTTAAAGGAAAGGATGTCTTGCTTACAAAACTTGATATTTGCAGCAATAGTGCGGATATTGGCCAGAACTTCAGCAAAGCCCATAAAAGCAAGTTCACGGTAGTGCTTTACAATAACAGCTCCTTGCTTTTCCATTAAATCCCCACCCCAGCATCTGAATTCAGCCGATGCATTCAGACCCTTGATTTCTTTGATCAGATTGGAGGCATGGAGGTCGCCTGAAGCTTCGCCGGCTATGATATAAAACTTCATGTTTATTGGAACAGAATATCCTTAAAAGCAAATGAGACCAGAACAAAGGCAAACGTTACCAGCAATACACCACGTCCGGTTTTTTCAAATTTCAGGTTTACGAAATAATACCGTATGGGGAAAAGATTTCCAAAAAGACTAATCAGGACATGTGATTGGAGATCTAAATTAGTTTTAGTAATCCCGGTTTGTAAAATCAGGAAATTAATCAGGTAGATAATCCCAAAAAGCAAAACCGGAACTAAAATTCCAATGGCTAATCCAAACAAGTAGTGATCTTTTTTGAACATTTGCATAAATGATTAATTAGGGAGTTATATTATTAAACCTGATTATTCATCTTCCAGTTACTAATTGTTTTTAATGCTTTGTGTGCAGTAAAGTCATAGTTAACCGGAACGACAGAAATGTAATTATTTGCCAGGGCCCATGAATCGGTATCTTTATCCATATCTCCATTTTTAAATGCACCTGTCAACCAATAATATTCACGATTATGAGGATCTGTACGTGCATCAAATTCTTCTTCCCACCTCCCTTTAGCCTGCCTGCATACTTTTATTCCTTTAATCTGGTTTTTGGGTACCGCAGGAATATTTACATTAAGTGCCACACCTTCGGGTAGTCCATTTTCCAATACATTTAAAATTATTGTTCGAATAAACTCATCCACTGCGCTGAAATCAGCATCATGTGAATAATCCAACAGTGAAAATCCAACGGCAGGAATTCCGTCGATATTGGCTTCGATAACTGCTGCCATGGTTCCTGAATAAACAATATTGACCGATGCATTGGAACCATGATTGATACCGGAAAGTACAATGTCAGGCTTTTTGCCAATTACAACCTGTTCGCCAAGTTTCATAGCATCTACCGGGGTACCGTTGCAACTGTATTCAAGGTAATTCTCCTCTTCTACTATCTTTCGCAAACGCAATGGGTTTTTAACTGTGATTGCATGCGACATTCCCGACATGGGCGAATCAGGGGCAACAACAATCACATTTCCCAGTGGCCGGGCAACCTCGATTAATTTTCTTATCCCCGGAGCAAATATGCCATCGTCATTCGTTATTAATATGACTGGTTTGTTCATTCAAAAATATTTGCTGCAAAATTACGGATTATAACGAAACTCCGAAAGGATATTCTTTAATAGACTTAAATGAAGGATTTTCTATTTTCTTAGAATAAGATTATATATTATCAAAAGATATAAATTTTGCCCTTTGAATTATTTAACAAAATTGATCAATTCCGAATAAAGCATTTGAATTGGCAATCCCATAACATTGTAGTAAGACCCTTCTATTTTTTCAATACCTATATAACCTATCCATTCCTGAATACCATAGGCACCGGCTTTATCATAGGGTTGGTAGTTTGTAATATAAAAATCTATCTCTTCTTCAGATAAGGCTTTAAACCAAACCTTTGTGGATGAAGTAAAGGAAACCAGCCTTTCTGAATTTCTTAAACAAACCCCGGTAATAACTTCGTGTGAATTCCCCGATAGCTTTTGAAGTACGTTAATTGCATGCTTCCTGTCGTTTGGTTTGGGAAGGACTTCTCCGTTTTGCCATACAACGGTATCCGCTGTGATTATAATGGATTTTTCACTTAATTCATTTAAATCAAAAGCTATGGATTTTAATTCGGCTAAATATTTTGCGATTTTTTTCCCGGTGAGGTTTTCAGGATATATTTCCTCCACATCTAAAACCCTGACCGCAAAATTAATCCCAAGTTCTTTTAATAGTTGCTGTCTTCTGGGTGATCCGGAAGCAAGTATAATTTGATAATCCTGTAAAATATCCTGTAACATTAAAAACTAATATTAAAAAGTTGCATGGCAAGTATTCCGGCAACCATTAAAATTTTATAGGCATTACTCAACCAGTGAAAATCCTTTTTATCCTTGGCTATCACAAGGTAATATAAAACAAAAACAAATAAGAGTTGAACTGCTATGCTTGTATACCAAAAGACATAAAAGAGGTTTTGTACATACAAAACATATTGACAAAAAGCGAGAAGCGCCATAGTTAAGATATGTAAGCCAATAGTCAGCATTTTTGCCTGTTTAACTCCAGACAGTATAACCAGGGTTTTATATCCCTGTTGTTTGTCCCCTTCCATATCTTCAATATCTTTAACTATTTCGCGGATAAGGCTGGTGAAAAAAGCAAAAAAGGTAAATGACAAGACAATAAATTGTATAGCACTTAATTGATTGTGAACTTCAACAAATAAAACCGGTTGAGCTTTAAGAGCAAAAAATTCAAACAGCCATTCAATAAGAATTACCAGTGCCGACATGGAAGCGATCATTATATTTCCTACCAAAAACGTTTTTTGGTAACGAGAAGAATAGGTCCATAACATTATAGCTACCAGAGGAAAGATCAAACCTAAGGTCCAGGAATCAATCCAATATGTCAGAGCTAAACCCAAAACAATTCCTGCAATTGTAAGTAACCAGTAATAAATGAGGATGAAATTTAGACTAATTTTTTCCCCGGCAATTAATTTTTCAGGCTTATTTATCGCATCCGGTTTTTCATCAAAATAGTCATTGATCACATATCCCCCTGCTGCTATCAAAACAGTAGCAAGTACAAGAAGAAAAAATTGGAAGTCAGATAAAGCAGGCATTATTCCACCCAATTCAAAATAGGTATCCACTATAAAATACCTCAGAAAAACCTGCGAAATAATGATGATAAGCAGATTTGACGGCCGGATTATTTTTATATAGGATAAAAACTTATTCACTATTACAAATCTTAATTAATTTTCAGCTTCCTGACAATTACTTACCAGCTAAAACCTTCTTCTGTTAGCCATTTCTCCTGTACTTTAAGGGTTTGCTCGATAATATCCCGAACACAGCCTTTCCCACCTTTTTTTATGGAAATGTATTCCGATATTGCTTTTATTTCAGGGGAAGCATCTGCCGGGCAGCAAGCTATACCCACAGCTTTCATAGGCTTATAATCGGGGATATCATCACCCATATACAAAGTATTTTCAGGTTGAATTCCTGTCTCTTTAAAATAGTTTTGCAAGACATCAAGTTTATTGGACACACCCAGGTAAAAATCCTTAATGTTTAATGCTTCAAATCGCTTTTTCATCGAATCAGAATAACCTCCGGAAATGATGGCTACATTATAGCCTAATTTTACGGCAAGTTGCAGGGCGTAACCATCTTTTACATTAGCGGTGCGAAGAGCATCACCATCCCCTTGAAGAATAACTGTTCCGTTTGTTAAAACCCCGTCATAATCAAAAATAAAGGTGGTGATTTGCTTAAGTTTACTTTTATAATTACTCATGTCTACTTTTTCTTACTTTGCATTAAAGGTTATTATTCATATTGATTGCCTATTTCTTCACTGATCAGCTGATATAAATGTTTGTATTCAGGGAATTTATTTAGCAAATGTATATGTCGTTCCATTATGGCTGTATCCTTCCTGCGGGCAGGTCCGGTCTGGGCTTCCAGAGGGCTCACTTTTTGTATCTTTTCTGCAGTTTCCCTGATCAGAGGTTTCAAAATTTCAAAGTCAATGCCTGAAGGCTGCATTACTTTTTGAGCAATGGTAAACATATAATTTGGGAAATTGCATGCAAAAACTGCTGCCAAATGAATTTGATGGCGCTGATCAGATGTTACCTCCCTTACATTATTAGAAACCTTGCTTGCAAGCTCGTAAAGAGCTTTCAGATTATCTGGTGAATTTGCTTCGATACACACAGGAATATCTTTGAACTCAATTTTTCTGGTTTTAGAAAAGGTTTGCAGAGGATAAAATACCCCATAATTTGAAGAGCAACCTTTCAAATCCTCCAGTTCTAAGGAGCCTGAAGTATGCACCACCAGTTTATCTCCAAGTGACAGATCATTAGCAAATTGCCTGTTAGCATCATCGCTAAGGGCCAAAATATATAAATCGGCAGAGGAGTTAATTTTTTTTATATCCGTAGTAAAATCTGTATAAAGATCATTACCCAATTTTTCAGCTGAGCTACTTGTACGGCTGTACACCTGAATGATTTGCAATCCCGCATACTCCAGGGCAAATGACAATTGTGTAGCCACATTGCCAGCCCCTATCACCACCACTTTTCGAATTGTTTGCATCCAGCCGAATTTTCATGCGAAGATACAAATATGGAAATAAAATATAGTGTTTGATTTATTCCGGCTATTTTACGGCCTGAACGCAAAATTGATATATTTAATACTCTCAATTAATTCGCATAACTTTCTTCACTAATTATGCGATATATCCGAACAGCGCTATAAATTGCCTGAATATTATTCCGGTAATAGTTACCTGGGAAGCAGGTGCTGAGATACTTCCTTCCTCTCCATTTACAGGAAGTTCTTCTGAGTCCTCTATATTAATTTGGGGGACAAGTGATGGTTCAAGATCAGATTCTTCCAGACCATCTTCAGTCATTACCCACATTTCGCCGGACAACCTGTACTGCGAATGGCGATATTCATTGAGAATAGAGTACATGTTTTCAGATAAATAAACATAGTATCCTACAGGCAATTTCAAAACGATATCCACCTGCTGATCCCGCCAAACCTCATTGTCATCCAGTTTAAAAAATCTATCGAAAGTGATATTCCCTTCAGACACAACATAATCGAACTTAGTCATTTTTGCTCTTTCTTCTGCCTGAAACCCCGATTTCCCCCTTGCTCTGAAAAATACTTCAACTTCGGCTTTATCATTATGGCTTTTTACAATTTCGAGTTTAGGAATACCATAGAAAAAATCATTCTCATCATTGGTGATGATCATATTGGATTCGTCAATTTCCACATATTCGTTATAACGATAGTAACGCTCAAATTTATCGTTTTCATTCACATCAAGCCAGATCAGGTTATCAGGTGCCGGCTGCACAGTTTGACTTTGTACATATACACCTGAATTGCTAAAACTTTTAAATACTTTGAATCCATAGTATCCTGTAACAATTAAGGCAAGTATCCATAAATTTAAGGCCGTTATCCCCACAAAACGAGTTCTATCAATTCCGAAAATTAATTTCACCCCTGCATAAACAATCATAAATACCGGGATTCCGATCAGCATGAAAAATGCTGGCTTAAACAAAAGGCTGCTTCCTACCGACCCCAAAAAGAAATCGACCAGGGCAGGAAACGAAACAAAGACCAACTCGGAATCCACAATAAAAATATCCTGGCCAAAACCAAAAAGTAAAACTGCCAGGAGAAGAATAAAGGATAAGCCTAAAAGAAATAAAATGACACCGGAAAAAACCAATATCATTTTAATAAATAATTCTGCAAGCCGTGAAAGGGTATTTCCAACTCCTTCTATATCTGACCTATGATCTGCGCTTTTTTTTTTATAAGTACGCCGGGCCTCGTTTTTTAGGTTATTGAATTTATTTTTCAGATTACCAATCTCTTCTCGTATGGAAGCTTCAATATTCGAAATATTTATTTTCTCCCCTTTCATCTCCAGCCGTTCTGCTGCGGTTTTCGCTTCAGGCAAAACGATCCATAAAATTACATAAAGCAATAGCGGCGTACCAATCCCTGGAATAGATAAAATCACAAAAGCAAGGCGAAACCAAATAGGGTCCGTGTGAAAATAAGCACCCAGTCCACTGCATACACCTCCCAGTATTGATCGTTCAGAATCGCGGTATAACCTTTTCGTGGTCTCATAAGTCTTAGATCCTGGTTCCGACTGGTTTTCAGAAAACTCTTCACCAAACTCACTGGGTTGGCCAATAACATTTATCACATTTTCAACATCATCAATTGTGATCACCTGCCGCTCATCCCCGATTTTTTCTTTTAACATTTCAGCAATTCGTGCTTCAATATCTGAAACGATTTCTTCTCCTCCTTGTGTTCTGGAAAAATGCACCTTAATACTTTGTAAATAATTGTTTAGCACATTAAATGCGTCTTCATCAATATGAAACACTATGCCATTTATATTTACTGTTAGCGTTTTTTTCATTTTTATATGGTTTAAATATTTGTAAGATTATTATTTCCTGAAATTTTATTTACGGATTGTACAAGATTTCTCCAACCTTGATGAAGGCCGGTTAAAAATTGCTTGCCGGTTTCTGTAATGGTATAATACTTTCGTGGCGGCCCCGATTTCGACTCTTCCCAGCGATAGCTCAAGAGGTTCTCATTTTTAAGCCGGGTAAGCAAGGGATAAAGTGTACCTTCCACTACCAACAATTCAGCTTCTTTTAATTGCACCAGTATGTCGGAGGCATACACTTCTTTCTCCTCGATGATTGATAGAATACAATACTCAAGTACACCTTTCCGCATTTGTGCTTTTGTCTTTTCAATATTCATGCGGCAAATATATAACAAATTATAGTACTATGCAATACATAGTACCATTTTATTTTTAGTAGTAGGTTGTGCATATATATCAACTAATTGATCTGGTAGCGTTTAAATTTGTAATTTTTATTTATTCAAAATAAGGGAAATGAAAAAAACCCGGATAGTGAGGAACCATCCGGGCCAAGAGATTTCAGGTCGATGCTGATTTTTCGGTAAGAAAATTTATGTACGACAAGTATACGTCGATATCAACGAAAGTACAACAAGCAATGTATAACTAACCTTTTTGAATATCTATTTAACCCAATTCGTATGGTAACTGGCCATAATTTTTGACATTCATTTCAATATCCTAAGAACTTATTGGCCAGTGCCCTAAAAAAACCGAACCCGATTACTTTTAAGTAATCGGGTGGACACGTTTCATATTTTTCAATCCTTTCGGTTCTTTTGAGTCTCGCGTTACAATGATACGACATTACGGTGCGGATAGCAATCTGCAATGTATAAGAGGATAGGGATAGGGTGTACAATACGCTTTTGAATGTCTGAATGGAAACTTACAAATGACGGGCAAAATTATTTAACCGCTCCAGGAAGTCATTTTTTCGGCTCTTTGAAACACTTACTTCAGAATTATCTGTCATTTTTAAATAGCCTCCACTTCCTTTAAAATAGCGTACGACATATTTTAAGTTTACCAGGTGTTTGTTATGCACTCGGACGAAATTCAGGTCGTTAAGAATCGTCTCAAAATTGATTAAAGGTTTAGATACCAATATCTTTTTATTATTGAGCAAAAAACAGTCTGTATAATTATGGCTTGCCTCCAGCCGGATAATTTCATCCAAGGCTATGATCTCAAAACCATTTACAGTTGGGAGCATTAATTTTTGGGGATCAGTTTGGATATTTTCTTTTAGGATATTGATCTTTTCTTCAAAACTGGAGTTTTCTTCTTTTTTTAATAAACTAAAACGCTTGACAGCCATCTGCAATTCGATATGGCTAATGGGTTTTAACAGATAATGCAAAGCTGAAAATTCAAAGGCTCTGATGGCATATTTATCATAAGCCGTGATAAAAATCACCTTAAAATCGTTGTATGAAAGATTCTCCAACACATTAAACCCATCTCCGTCGGGTAAGCCTATATCAAGAAAAATTAGTTCAGGTTCAAGTTTATTAATATTTGTGACTGCTTCTTCAACGGATGAAGCCCTGCCGATAACTTTCACCTGTGGACAATATTCCTTAAGCAATTTTATAAGCGTGGCCTGACTACGCAGCTCATCTTCAACAATAAAGGATCGGATTGCTCCCTCTACAAGTATGGATTTATAATCATCAGCCATCAAAATTATAATGAAATTTTAGTAAATAAAAAAAGTTTTTATCACAAACAAATATACGTAGAATAAACTAAATATCGACATAAAACTCGACCTTTGTTCCAATGGCTACAGATTGATCATCAAATAAATCGATAATACGCACGGTCATGTTTGTTTTGTTCAGCTTATTCAACAGCTTTAAGCGCTCTTCCACATTTTTAATTCCGGTTGGTTTATGAAGTTTTCGCTTCTGTGAAATAAGGGCTGCTTTTTGCCTTCCAATTCCATTGTCGGTTATCGCTATAATTAATTTATTGGATTTCACGTATTTTACTTCAATATCGAGTTTCCCTTTTGTCTTTTTAGGAACCAGGCCATGCCATATGGCATTTTCCAGGTAAGGTTGAAGGATCATGGAAGGAATGGATACCAACTCCGGGTTGATTTCCGGATCCACATTAATTTCAAAATCAAATTGTTTATCAAACCTGAATTTTTCAAGTTCAAGATATAATTTGATCATTTCTACTTCTTCTTTCAAAGAAATAAAATTGTGTTTAGATGCTTCCAAAATTCGGCGAATCAGTGAAGAAAATATTACCAGGTATATATTGGCGTTCTTTTCATCGTTATCCAGAATAAAATTTTGAATTGAATTTAATGAGTTGAAAATAAAATGAGGGTTCATCTGTGACCTGACAGCATTTTGCTCAGCAAGAATAATTTGACGTTTTAAGTCATCACGCCGACTAATGTCTTTACTTCTGATTCGATAAGCAAAAAATAAACTCAGAAAAACCACAAGGAGTATTAGGATATAAAAATAAAAGGTACGAACAAAAGAAATTTTAATCCGAAAAGGAAAGCTTTGCAAATCACTTTCATACAAGTCATCATTCACGGCTTTTACATTAAACATATAATTCCCGGCCGGGAGTTTTGAGTACCTAACTGTATTGCCTTTGGTTATAATCCAATCATTTTCAAGGCCCGATAATTTGTAAAAAAATCTGGTTTCGCCGGATTTATTAAAAGTTTGAGCTTTAAAAGTAAAAGTGATGTTATTCTGACTGTTTAAAAAAGCATGGTAACCCTCAAGTGGATTATAGGATATACCGTTTACATCCACATCTTTTAAAATGATCAGAGGCCTGTTTTTATTATTAATTAAATTTCCCGGATCGAAGCCAACCAATCCGTTATCTGTGGCCAGCCATATCGCTTCATTGATCCTGAGAATATCATTAATTTCATTAGATGGAAGTCCGTCAGCAAGTGTATATTTTATATTCCTGACAATGTGATAGTTTTCATTTATTATCAGTTTATTTAAGCCCCTATTGCCCGCTACCCATAAGATAGTGTCATTTTCAGGATATATAGCCTTCACCCTGTTACTTGATAGTCCCAGGCTTTGATCATAAACCACAATATTATCGTTTAAAATAATAATAAGTCCTTTATCAAAAGTCCCTACCAGTATTTTCTCCTTAAAAAGTTCAATTTTAGTAATCCTACCATTTAATGCAGGATGGGTATCATCATATTTACTATATTCAATACCATCATATTCGTATAAACCGTCAATGGTACCCAATAACAGCGTGGAGTCAATTCTTTGGGCAATATCAAAAGTCTTTAATCCAAATCCTTTTGTTTCTGATTTGTAAAAATCCCCGCTTTTACTATAGGTCAGATACCCTTTACTTATACCAAGTAGTATGTCTCCTTCCATCGTCTCAAGCACGGAATAACCTCCATGTTTGTATGAATGGGCAAAAGGAAGATTATTTCCATCCAGGTTAAATTTAAAATATTGCCCGCTAGGGACAAGAAGTGCATGATCTGAAGATATTTGAAAATCAAAAATATTTGAGTAATTAATCCCATTAAGGTTAAAGTCATTGATGGGTTTCACATTTAAACCATCGATCAGGGCGCTATGAAAACCTTTATTGGATGTACTGTAATAAAGCTTTTGATTCTCAACACCAAGTTTCAGGATGATGTCGCTTTCAATTCCCAGGTATGATTTATCATAACAATAGAATTGAACCGATGGCACTAAGAATGCACCATTTTCAGTAGTACTAAACCAATAGTTTCCCTCATGATCCTCCAGCACTTTCGACACCGTATTTTTACCTAAAAAAACGATTGGGTTTTTAGTTAAATCGGCATCTTTATACATCAAAATACCTTTAAATTCATCACTTATCCACAGATTATTTTGGGAGTCGCAATACAAATTAATAATCCTGTTGTCGAAAGTTTTTTCCCAAATAATGCTGTTATTTTTATATGCCTGGAAATTGGGGCCTGAAGAGGCATAGGTCATGCTATCATTTGCAATCAATAGGTTTTTATGCAAGTAATTTCGGTGAGCATCATTTAATATGTAACAAAATTGCATATCCGGGAAAAGAGTTTTTAATCCAAATCTCTCAATATTACTCTTTTTCACATCTCCACTGAAAACACCATATTTTTCGTGATGATAAAAAACGGCATGCCAATAAGGGTAAACTGCCCCTGTGTCGTCTATAATAATATCAAATGTATTTTCATAGTCGTTTGCCATTACAATGCCCCCGGTAAAATGAGATAAAAACATGGTGCCATCATCACCAAGGTACATTCCGTCGAAAAAACGGATATCATAACCCGAAAGTGAGTCATTGAGCCAGTGGGCGTGGATGCTATCATTTTCAATATAACTAATCAGGCCCTGGTATGAAAGAAACCATACCCTTCCTTTATAGTCGAGGTAAAGCTTCACTGTGGAATTATCAGGTAGTCCATCTGATGTGGTATAAGTTTTAAAGAGATTGCCATCAAAGCAAGAGACACCACTTTCAGTTGCAAACCAGATATTGAACACCGAATCCTGGATTATATCATAGATATGAGAACTTGGCAATCCATTATTTACAGTATAATTTTCATGTACTGCAAACTGGCCCTGGAGATGGAGGAAACTGAATATTGAGAGAAGGAATACAATTCCTTGAAATTTCATTTCTTAAGATTTTAAATCACGGGCTAATTTAAATAAAATAAAGAAAGGACGGATAATTGAAATCAGAAAGATAAAAAAAGGGTAAGCTACTTATATCGCACCGCTACAACTGCCTACCCTTGCTACCTTCCGGTCCTGGGGGGTTTCAGCAGGAGCTGGTCGTATAAGACTTACCCGTGGCAAAATTAGCAATATTATTTAACGGATAACAATTTATCCGCTTTTTATTCTTCATTAATTTTATCTTTGCAACTTAGCAACAAAAATTTATTACCATGGAAAACAAAAATTATCCCGCATGGAAACATGCCTTGCTGTATGGCGCTTATATCGGGATCGCCTTAATTATCTTATCCCTTATTTTTTATTTACTCGACCTTTATACCGAAAAATGGATTAGCTATCTGAGCTACGCCGTTTTACTTGGCGGAATAATCCTGGCTTCTGTTAATTACAGGAATAAATATCTTGATGGATATATTTCTTACGGACAAAGTGTAGGTGTTGGATTTCTCAGCGGATTTTTTGCAGGTATTTTAGCGGCGATTTTCACTTACTTCTTTATGTCAATTTTGGGTGAGGACTATATTAAAATATTATTGGAAGCAGCTGAAGAAAACATGCTTGCTACCCGGCCCGACATGTCGGACGAGGAGCTCGACATGGCACTGAATATGGCTAAAAGAATGATGAAACCCGCTTGGATGGCCATCCTGGCATTATTGGGCAATGCATTATTCTCCATCATCTTTGCACTCATTGCCAGCATATTTATTAAAAAAGAAGAAAATTCTGCAATAACTCCCGAATAAGATGGATGTATCGGTTGTAGTCCCTTTATATAATGAAGAGGAGTCGCTTCCCGAACTTGCCGGTTGGATAAGTAAGGTGTGCCAGCAATCGGGCATATCTTACGAAGTAATCTTTGTGGATGACGGCAGCCACGACAATTCATGGCAAGTGATAGAGAGTCTTATTAGTGAAAACAGTCATTATAAAGGGATAAAGTTTCGGAGAAATTACGGAAAATCGGCTGCCCTCAACAAGGGTTTTGAAGCTGCAAGTGGGGAGGTGGTTATTACCATGGATGCCGACATGCAGGATAGCCCGGATGAGATCCCTGGCCTTGTTAACATGATCCATGACGAAAACCTGGATATTGTGTCGGGGTGGAAGAAAAAACGGCATGACCCCCTGGGTAAAACCATCCCTTCCAAATTATTCAATCGCACTACCCGCTATATTTCGGGGATAAAACTTCACGATTTTAATTGTGGATTAAAAGCATATCGTAAGGAGGTGATAAAAAACATTGAAGTTTATGGTGAAATGCACCGCTATATACCGGTTATTGCCAAATGGGCCGGGTTTAGACGAATCGGCGAAAAGGTAGTACAACACAGGGCCCGCAAATATGGTGTAACAAAATTTGGAATGGAAAGGCTGATAAAAGGATATCTCGATTTGCTAACGATTACCTTCATTTCTAAATTTGGAAAACGACCTATGCATTTGTTCGGTACCATGGGTTCACTGGTTTTTTTTATAGGGTTTATGATAGGGGTATATTTAAGCGTCGAAAAATACTTTTACCATGTTTTTAAAATGACCGAACGGCCATTATTCTACCTTGGATTGCTGGCTATGGTTATAGGTTCCCAACTTTTTGTAACCGGTTTTATTGCGGAAATGATCTCCAGAAGCTCTCACGACAGGAATATCTATTTAGTTGAAAAAAAATCAGGATTCTGATCCATAAAATATATTGGCAGGTATGAAAAGAAAGGTGGTGATTATAGGGCCTGCACACCCATTAAGAGGAGGTGGCATTTCAACTTTTAATGAACGCCTGGCTAAAGCTTATTTTGATCATGGAGATGATGTGGTAATTTACACTTTCAGCTTGCAATATCCTTCTTTCCTTTTCCCGGGAACCTCACAATATACAAATGAACCTCCTCCTGAAAATGTTAAAATAAAAATTAAAATTAATTCTATAAATCCTTTTAACTGGATAAAAGTTGGGAAAGAGATCGTGCGTGAAAAGCCAGATATAGTGATTGTACGTTTTTGGATTCCTTTTATGGCTCCGTGCCTTGGTAAAATTTCCAGATCAATTCGCAAGTCAGGCATCCGGGTTATTGCTATTGTGGACAATATAATTCCGCATGAGAAGAAAATAATGGATCACGCACTGGCGAATTATTTTGTTAAAAGTGTTGATTGTTTCGTAACAATGTCAAATGCGGTTTTGGAAGACCTGAATAAATTTGACAACAAAAAACCAAAGCTTCTTACCGTCCATCCACTGTATGATAATTTTGGAGAGTCTGTTTCCAAACAACAAGCTATTGCGAAATTAGAATTAAGTCCAGATTACCAATATATCCTTTTCTTTGGTTTCATCAGGGAGTATAAAGGTTTGGATTTGCTTTTGAAAGCTTATAGTATTTCAGGATTAATGAAATTCAAAATAAAACTTTTAATAGCAGGTGAATTTTATACTGATAAAAAAGTATATCTCGATCTTATAAATAAATTGAGAATTAACGATGATGTAATTCTTAAAACTAGTTTTATCCCCAATGCCGAAGTTGTAAATTATTTCTGTGCATCAAACCTTGTTGTCCAGCCATATAAAGAAGCTACCCAAAGCGGGATTACTCAAGTAGCCTATCATTTTAATAAGCCAATGATAACAACCAATGTGGGTGGATTATCTGAGATTGTTATCAATAATAAAGTTGGATTTGTTGTAGAACCAGATGCAAAAGAAATAGCTGAGGCAATGGTTAAATATTTTGAACAAAATAAAGAAGCCGGCTTTTCTCAAAACATCGAATCGGAGAAAAAAAGATTTTCATGGGAAACCATGATAAACGCGATTGACAAGGTTGCATCTGAAGTGTAAAAAGATGTATATTTGTTTTCATGAACAAGAGGGTAAAAAAAATAATATACCTTTTGGTAGGGATATCCTTAATACTTACTCATTCTCCAATTACTGCTCAAAATATTATTATTGTACAGCCTGGTCCGGCAGATGGCATTGATAACAGGGTTTGGTCGCTGGATCCTAACACAAGTTTCCCTGATCATGTTTACATAAAGGCAAATGCATGGACCTGGAATTCCACTTTTGGAATTGAAAGATCATATTTAAAATTTGATTTGCACTGTTTAACCCCAAATATGGAAATTGATGAGGCAAAGCTTTCATTTTACTATCATTATCTGCCAGGCAATCCTGAACAAACCAATTACGGAGCCAACAGCCTATTAATCCAACGTACTACCACTGATTGGACTGAATCAAGTGTTACATGGGCGAACCAACCTTCCATTTCAACAATAAATGAAATACTGGTACCACCAGCAACAAATCCTCACCAGGATTATCTCAATATAGATGTAACAAACTTATTAAATGATGCAATTGTATTGAATGATTATACTTTTCCTTTCTTAGTCAGGATTAAAGATGAATTTACCTTTAGAAGATTTGCCCAGGCTTCAAGCGATTATCCTGATCCGGAAAGAAGACCAAAACTTGAAATATTCTACACATGTTTTGTTGACCTGGGAAATGATACAATAATATGTTCTCAGGACACACTATCCATTTCAGCAGGTGAATATTTCATGGATTATTTATGGAATACGGGGGCCATTGATCCTTCTATAAATATATCGTCCAGTGGAACATATTGGGTAGAGGTAACTGATGAATATGGTTGTATCGCTTCTGATACAATTGTAGTGGACTTTTTCCCGGATCCATCAGAACTGCTGAATCTTGGTAATGATACTGTAATTTGCAACAACGATACCATTTTACTTTCTGCCGGGGAAGGTTTTGAAACCTATTTATGGCAGGATGGATCGGAAAATCCTGAGTTCATTGTAACAGAACCAGGATTATATTATGTAATTGTTGCTAATCAATGTGGGGAAGCAACAGATAGTATATATATAGGCCTCGCAGCAGGCCCCAATGTAAACCTTGGAGGTGATACCATATTATGCTTTGGGGAATCCATTGTATTATCACCTGGAAATTTTTACTTCTATCAATGGCAGGATGGGTCCAATGAGCCAACCTACAATGTCAATGCTCCCGGATTGTATTTTGTAACGGTTTCTGACGACTGCGGACAATCATCCGATAGTATTCAAATAAACTACTATCCTGAAATAACGGTTGACCTTGGAAATGATACTATTCTTTGTGCAGGAGAATCCATCATGCTTTTTGCCGGATCGGGCTTTGCCTCCTACCTCTGGCAGGATGGGTCAACAAGCCCTTTTTTGCTCACCTCTGATAATGGTTATTACGAGGTTGAGGTAACCGATATAAACGGTTGTTCGGCCAGTGATGAAATTTATATCGACCAAATGATACTTGAACCTGAGTTGGGGCCTGATACACTCATTTGTCCTGATACAGAAATAATCCTATCAACGGACCTTGAGTATATGGGATATATCTGGGGGGATAGCCTGGGATTTGATCCTGAATTTCTGGCTAATGCGGGAACAATTTGGGTAAGGGTATTTGATTCTGTCGATCAGAAAGTTTGTTACGGATATGACACCATAACCATTGGCTCGTTAGAAGTACCCCAACTTCCAGCGCTACTCCATGATTACTATTTGTGCCAGGAAGATTCTCTTAGCCTGAACATAAGCATTGGTGACCAATACACCTATCAATGGGCAAATAATGTGTATGACTCCCTTCTTACAATTTCCTTACCCGGATACTATTCTTATACCATTTCCAATAATTGCGGATCTGTTTCGGATACTGTTTTTCTCAACGAATTGCCCTCTCCACAACCTGAAATCCAAATTGATACTTTGCCCCAGGAGAGTTCGTTATTGTTGTATACAGAAGAATCCTACCACAATTACTGGTGGAATGATGGGTCACAAAATCCGGTATTGGAAATTGAACAACCCGGAGATTATTGGTTAAGCGTTGAAAATGAAGAAGGCTGTCTTGCCACTGATTCCATATCAATAGAACCCTGGGAATGTGAGATGTATATTCCTGCTGCTTTCACCCCAAACGGGGATTCCTACAACGACTATTTTTACGTGGATGCGAATAGCATCCAACAATTTAGTATTCAGATTTTTAACCGCTGGGGCGAAAAAGTATTTATTTCAGACGACGTTGATTTTTATTGGGATGGGACTAATAAAAGTAATCCTTGTGCTGAGGGTACATACTTTTACATTATTTCCTATAATTGTACTAATTTTACCAGTCAAATTAAACAATCTCAACGGAAGGGAACAATTACTCTTTTGAGATAGAATCATGCAATATGATAATTAGAAGCAAAGCGCCCTTGCGACTTGGACTTGCAGGAGGAGGAACCGATGTAGCCCCATTTTCAGATTTGTATGGTGGGGCCATTTTAAATGCCACGATCAGTATGTATGCTTATGCCACCATCCAACCACGGACTGATGGCAAGATCATACTTCACTCCCTGGATAAAAAAACCACCCTTGAATATCCTGAATCTGAGTTTCTCGAATTGGATCATCAATTTGATCTGGCAAAAGGGATATATAACCGGATTGTGAAAGATTTTACACAAAAACCCCTATCATTTGAACTAACCACAATTGTAGATGCCCCCCCTGGGTCAGGGCTCGGAACCTCTTCCACCCTGGTAGTGGCTATCCTTGGGGCTTTTGCAGAATGGCTAAACCTACCCCTTGGTGAATACGACCTGGCCCACCTGGCCTATGAAATTGAGCGGGTAGATTTAAATATGGCTGGCGGAAAACAAGACCAGTATGCCGCAACTTTTGGCGGGGTAAACTTCATGGAATTTTTCAAAGAAGATAAAGTCATAGTGAATCCACTTCGGATCAAGCCTATGATTCTGAACGAACTGGCCCATAACCTGCTATTGTATTATACGGAAACCAGCCGCCTGTCTTCAAGTATTATCGAGACACAGAGTAAAAATGTGATCAATAATGTAGCTTCATCCATCAAAGCGACCAACAACCTTAAGCTCCAGGCAATACGAATGAAGGAAGCTATCCTAAAAGGTGAACTCGACCGGATTGGTGAAATCCTGGATTTCGGTTGGCAGAACAAAAAGAAAATGGCTAAAGGAATCAGCAATAAAGACATTGATAATATTTATAAAACAGCCATGGACAATGGGGCTTCGGGAGGTAAAATTTCCGGTGCCGGGGGTGGCGGGTTTATGATATTTTATTGCCCGAACAATACCCGTGTAAAAGTGGTTGAAGCTCTTACAAAATTAGGAGGTGAGTTTAAAAGGTATGAGTTTACCACTTCAGGTTTAACCACCTGGACCATTTGATAATTAATAAAATCCTCAAGCTAATAGCTAATAGCTTTACCCTGAGGTGCACTTATGAAGCGATTATAAGAGGAATACAACAGAACCCCTGTAATGAAAGACAAAACGCTGATAAACCGGTTTTTGATTTGGCGGTTGAAACGGATCAACGACCGGTATTTCATTATCATTCTTAGTGCAATAATTGGTTTTCTTTCAGGAATTGCAGCCTACCTTTTAAAGTCATCCGTTTTTTATATCGAAAAACTTTTAACGGCCAGTTTTCAGCTCCAACAACAAAACTACTGGTACGTAGTTTACCCAGCTATAGGCATTTTCCTCACTGCGTTTTTTATCCGTTACATCATTAAAGACGAAACCCGGCATGGCATCCCCAGGATTTTATATGTCATATCCAAACTGGGTGGAAAAATGAAACAACACAAGATCGTTTCTTCTCTTCTGGGGAGTTCGCTTACAGCCGGATTTGGAGGATCGATTGGGCTGGAAGCGCCCATCATTTCTGCTGGTTCGTCGATGGGATCGATACTGGGCCAGGTTTTACGTTTAAACTATAAAACAACAATACTCCTCATAGGATGCGGAGCTGCGGGTGCAATGGCTTCTATTTTTACAACACCGATTGCGGCCGTTATTTTCAGTCTGGAAGTCCTGATGCTCGACCTTACTATTTCCTCTATTATCCCATTATTAATGGCCTCAGCCACAGGAGCCATTACTACTAAATTACTTTTTGCTGAAAAAATGCTTGTTCATTTTAATGTTTCTGAGCCCTTTGTTGTTTCTGATGTTCCCTTCTTTTTATTGCTTGGTATACTAACAGGACTGGTTTCACTCTACTTCAACCGGGCAACCCATTTTGTTACCTATCAAATGGAAAGCATTAAGAATACTTATGTACGATTTGGGATTGGTGCCACCTTACTGGGGATTTTAATTTTCCTCTTTCCTCCGCTTTACGGGGAGGGCTATGACGTTATCCGACTGATCATCTCCGGCAACTCCCTTAACCTTCTAGACAATAGTTTCTTTTATGCCTTCAGGGATAATGCCTGGTTTTTTGTAGGTTTCCTGGCATTTCTTGTCGTATTAAAAGTAATTGCAACAACGTTAACCATCGAGAGTGGAGGTATCGGGGGAATTTTTGCTCCCAGTGCAATAAGTGGTGGACTTACGGGTTTTTTATTTGCCCGTCTCTATAACGACCTTGGCTTTGCTAAACATTTATCAGAAGCTAATTTCACCCTTGTAGGAATGGCAGGTGTGTTGGGAGCAGTACTGCATGCCCCATTAACAGCTATCTTCCTCATCGCTGAAATGACCAATGGTTATGAATTGATTGTACCCCTAATGCTTACCTCCACTATTTCGTTTATCACCATTAAATCTTTTGACCCCCACTCCATTTTTACCAAAAAACTGGCTGAACGTGGGGAATTACTTACCCATCATAAAGACCAGGCAGTGCTGACTTTACTCAATGTAAAAGATGTAATCGATAAGGACATCATGACCATATCACCCAATGCCACATTAAAGGATCTTACCAGATTAATTGCCAAATCGAAAAGGAATATTTTTGCTGTTGTCGAAAAAAACAAAGAATTTATTGGCTTGGTAATTCTGGATGATGTGAGGGAAGATATGTTTAACCGCGATAAATACGGCGTGCCGATTACCCGCTATATCCGTCATATCATTGGTAACGAAAAAGTATCGGTAGATGATACCATGGAATCGGTGATGGAGAAATTTAAACAGACAGGGAATTATAACCTGGTGGTTTTAAACAAAGGTAAATACGTTGGGTTTGTATCCAGGGCTAATATATTTAATGCCTACAGGCAAACCTTGATTGATGTGTCGCATGAATGATTTAGGGAATGGGGGTATAGGGTATAATAGGTAAATAAGTGAAGAGGTAATTAGGTGAATAAGCATAGGGAAAAATCATTCTTTCAAATTTATTTTCAATGAAAAATATACATTTTCAAACTATTTTATTCTCAAATTACTTCATTTTCAAATCAACTCATTTTCAAATTCTCAAACAAATAAAACTATGACTTTTCTTGATTTAGCAAAAAAACGCTTTTCTGCAAGAAGCTATAAAGATATCCCTGTAACAGATGAAGATCTGAATTACGTTCTTGAGGCGGGTAGAGTCGCTCCTTCGGCTGTCAATTATCAACCCTGGAAATTCCTTGTTATTAAAGAAGAAAAAAACCTGAAAGGTTTGTACCCGCTATACCACAGGGAGTGGTTCAGGGAAGCTCCTGTGGTGATCATTGTCTTGGCCGATCATTCTCTGGCCTGGAAACGAGGTGATGGTAAAGACCATGCCGATATTGATGCAGCCATTGCTGCAGATCATATGACCCTGGCAGCCACTGACAGAGGTTTGGGAACATGCTGGATCTGTAATTTTGATAAAGAAAAAACAATCGCCCATCTTCAACTCCCTGAGCACCTTGAACCGATCGTGTTTCTATCTTTGGGATATCCTGCTTCGCAGACAGATGAAAACCGCCATAAATCTAAAAGGAAGAGCCTCGAAGAAATCGTTATTTATGAGTGCTTGTAGAAATAGCACTACAATTTATCCGGCAAAATTTACAAAATTCAATTAGTTTTGTTCCCGGGTTTTCATTTAATAGATTTGTAACACAATTGATCATTTACTTAAACAAATACTATGAGGATTAAAGAATCCATACAGGAATCCATTCAGTTGAAACAAAATATTCTTGAAGATATTTCACTGTTGGAAATCATACAGGATATTGCAGATGTTTGTTCTGAGACCTTTAGTAATGGAGGAAAAGTATTGTTCTGTGGAAATGGAGGAAGTGCTGCCGATGCCCAACATCTTGCCGCGGAACTATCGGGCAGGTTTTATTTTGACCGGGAACCTTTATTTGCTGAAGCCCTGCATGTTAACTCCTCTTATGTAACGGCCGTGGCCAACGACTATTCCTATGATGAAATATTTGCCAGGCTGGTTAGGGCAAAAGGTAAAAGTGGAGATATTTTAATTGGACTTTCTACTTCCGGAAATTCAGCCAATATTGTAAAGGCATTTGAAACCGCTAATGAAAAAGGCCTGATTACAGTAGCTATAACGGGGGAAACGGGTGGAGAAATGAAAGATCTTTCAGATTATATAATCCGGGTTCCATCTACTGACACTCCACGGATACAGGAAGCACATATTATGATTGGCCACATCATTTGCGAATTAATTGAGACAAAACTTTTTAGTAAATCCAAAAAATAATTCGGGCTTGCAGCACCAGTAAATATATACCATTTATAGTAATAATCAACCATGTTCACACAGGAAGCGATCATTTTAGCAGGAGGTAAAGGAACACGTTTAAAGGAAGTGGTAAGCGATGTACCCAAAGTTATGGCCCCTATCAATGGAAGGCCATTTCTTGAGTATGTACTTGATTATCTCGAAAATTATGTGGTTGAACATGTGGTGCTTAGTGTGGGCTATATGCACAAGGTAATTATGGACCATTTTGGTAATCAATATAAATCCATTACCATTGATTACGCCATTGAGGAAGAAGCGCTTGGAACCGGAGGGGGAATTAAGAAAGCCTTTGAATATATTCATGACAACAGGGCCTTTGTATTTAATGGCGATACCATGTTCCGGATCAACCTGATTAGATTATTCGACTTTCAAATATCCAGGGAAACCGATTTTTCAATGGTTCTAAGACAGGTTGACAATGTAAGCCGATACGGAGCCGTGGAATATGATGATGAAAAAAGGATCACCGGCTTTTTTGAAAAGGGGGAGCAGCAAGGGCCGGGTATGATCAATGGTGGGGTATATTTGATCCATAAACGCTTTTTTAACCAACATCAGTTCCCTGATAAATTTTCGATTGAAAAAGATTGTTTTGAAAAAATGGTAAATGCCTATCCTTTCTTTGGGATAGTATGCAAACAATATTTTCTCGATATAGGAATACCTGAAGATTATGAACGAGCACAGCATGAATTTAAGGAGTTTAACTATTGATAAATCATGGGCACTTTTCCTCGACAGGGATGGTGTGATCAATAAAAAACTTCCGGATGACTACGTAAAAAACTGGGGCGAATTTGAATTTCTTAACGGAGTTCCAAAAGCCATTCTAATGCTTAATGATATATTCGGGAAAATACTGATCGTAACCAATCAGCAGGGAATCGGGAAAGGGATTATGTCAGAAACCGACCTGGCCGTACTCCATAATAAACTTTTAGAGGAGCTCAGGTACGAAGGAGCCAGGATCAATAAAATTTATCATTCGCCCTACCGCAATGAAGAAAAAAGTGTGTTTCGAAAACCTAACATCGGAATGGCCAGGAAAGCCAAAATTGACTTCCCGGATATCAAGTTCAAAAAATCCATAATGGTGGGCGATTCCATCTCCGACATGCAGTTCGGAAAAAATGCCGGGATGTATACAGTTTTTATTACTAATAATAAGGTGGTGGATGAATCTTTTTTGGAACTCATCGACTTCACTTATTCAAGCCTGAAAGAATTGGCGGATCATCTTACAGAAATATTTAAAGCATGAGTCCCAAAGCCATTTTCTTTGTTTTTATTGCCTATACTTCACTTTTGTTCCTGGTTTCATGGATTACTTCAAGGAATGCCACGAATAAAACCTTTTTTGTAGGCAACAAACAATCCCCATGGTTTATCGTAGCTTATGGTATGGTAGGAGCATCATTGTCAGGAGTGACTTTCATCTCCGTTCCCGGATGGGTGGGCACTACACAATTCTCTTACATGATGGTAGTTTTTGGCTACCTTGTTGGTTATTTTGTTATCGCAAAAGTATTATTGCCCCTTTATTACAAATACAACCTGACCTCCATATATTCTTACCTCGAAACCCGCTTTGGATTCTGGTCTTACAAAACCGGTGCATTTTACTTTTTGCTTTCCCGGATTATCGGAGCCTCTTTCCGTATGTTTCTGGTGGTGAATGTGCTTCAGATCTTTGTTTTTGATGCCTGGAATATCCCTTTCGGGGTCACCATAGCCTTGTTCATTTTACTCATCTGGTTGTATACCTTTAAGGGAGGTATAAAAACCATTGTGTGGACAGATACCCTGCAAACGACTTTTATGCTGCTGGCGGTTGGGATATCAATTTACCTGGTTTCCAAAGGGCTAAAAGTAAATCTTACCGAACTTGTTACTACGGTTGCAGACAGTGATTATTCAAAAATGATCGTCACCGATTGGCAAAGTAAACAATACTGGTTAAAACAGTTTATCAGCGGAGTATTCATCGCTATCGTCATGACCGGCCTCGACCAGGATATGATGCAGAAAAACCTCAGTTGCCGAAACCTGAAAGATGCACAAAAAAACATCCTGACTTTAAGCTGGATATTGGTTCCCGTCAATTTGCTTTTCCTCTTCCTGGGGGCTTCCTTGTTTTTATATGCCAGCCAGAAAGGCATTCAAATTCCAACTTTATCAGACGACCTTTTTCCGACAATTGCCATCAAACACCTGGGGCTGTTTGCCGGGCTTACTTTTATAATTGGGTTAATTGCAGCTGCCTATTCCAGTGCCGATAGTGCCCTTACAGCCTTAACCACCTCCTTTAGTGTGGATTTTCTTAATATTGAAAAAAAATCCATATTATCAGAAAAAGAAAAAATTAAAATCCGCACATGGGTTCATGTTGGTATTTCAATCATTGTTTTAGTTATAATCATATTATTCAGGGCTATAAATGATGAGGCTATCATCGCCAAACTATTCACTATTGCAGGATATACCTACGGACCCTTATTGGGATTATTTGCTTTCGGATTATTTACCAAATACAAGGTAAAAGACGATTTTGTTCCATATATAGCACTGGCCTCTCCAATTATCTGTTATTTTATCAGCGAATATTCCGAATACCTTTTCTTTGGAAATAAAATCGGGTTTGAATTATTGATTGTTAATGGTTCCTTGATGTTTATGGGATTGTTCTTTTTCAGAATGCAAACTACTGATTCATAAATAAACCACTAAGGTCCACCTCTTCTACCGTGGATTCAGGGAGGGTAAAACAAAAGCGGCTTCCTTTTCCTTCTTCGCTTTCCACCCAAATTTCCCCTTCATTTCTTTTTATAAACTCTTTGCAAAGGATCAATCCCAAACCTGTACCTTTTTCATTATTCGTACCATTGGTTGTAAAACTCTGGTCAACAAAAAATAGTTTGGAAACATTCTCTGGAGAAATACCCACACCTGTATCCTCAATGCATAACTGAATCAATTTTGATTCTGCATGATGTGTTCCTCTAATTGTTATGGTGCCATTTTCAGGGGTAAATTTAATGGCATTGGACATTAAGTTCCTGATTACTGTCGTTACCATATTGACATCACAATATGACATGAGGGAATCAGCTATCTCCAATTGTAAGCAAATAGCCTTTTTGTCCGCGACCTCTTTTAGGGTACTTATGCATTGCAAAGCCACAAACTTCAAATCACTATTTAAAGGATTAAAGGGAATAGTCCCCCTCTGTGACCTCGACCAGGTTAAAAGGTTTTCTAAAAGGGCAAATGTCGATTTTGAGCTATTGTGCATAGCGTGCAGGTTTTCCCGGATATTTTCCCTGTCTTTATTTTCAAAATTATCAAGCATACTTTGCGTTAACGAAACAAAGGCTCCCATTGGATTGATCAAATCATGAGCAATGATCGAAAAGAACTTATCTTTTGTAGCATTCGACTCCTTTAAGCTGTCTTCCAGCTTTTTTCGCTCTTTCAGGGCTTCTATCATTTTGTTAAAGGCCACTGAAAAGTCGCCCATAAAGGATACTTTCTGGCTATAGTCACCCTCGGCGATTTCTTTGGTTTGCCAGGTCAGATGCAATAAATCAGAATGCAATTGTTTAAGGGGAGCAATAAACTGGTTTTGCCTGGGAGGTAAAACGCTTAGCTTTCCGGCAGAAAGTGCAAGCACAAATTCATGGCTTTCATTCACTTTTGCTATCAATTGACTCATAGTATTAGCAAGCTCTTCGCATTCACCAGATAAACCCTTCATCATTTCATCAAGTTGCAATGAAGCAGTTTTTCCCTCAATTATTTGTACGAGGACAGCATTAACTTTTTTTATTATCTCCTTCTTTTCCAGCATAACAGCCTTTATTTTTTTAGATCGATAATAAAGCGGCAGGTCCGGTCGCCTGTCGACCAGCAGTCCACTTCTTTTACTGAAAACTGCTTTCCGGTGTACACATTAAAAATTCCTTCAATAAAGCCTTCATCGTAATCACATACTGTATTTCCTTTTATAGGTAAACCCGAACAATCCAGGTCTTCGGATACAGTCATTACAAAGCTCATTTTTTCTGTATCTGAGTATTCCATTTTAAGTACACCTACTGATAATTCAACTAACTTATCATGAAGATCAGCAATAAATTCCTTTAATGGCAATTTTATATCAAGTACATTTTTACAAAACTCTGTACCCGCAAGGCGGCCGGCTTCTACGAAAAGTTCCTGTGTTTTATCAAGCCCATAATTTTTTTCAAGAGAGGCTCGCATAGTGAATTGCATCAACCGATACACGGCCACGGTAGTTTTTGGGCCTAAATTTGGGCGACCTTCACCTATATCTCCAAGGTCGCTCCAGGTAAATTTATAATTCTGCATTTTCTTTTGGATTAAATGATCGCTTATTATACCCTTTTTGGCATGATTTGGATTCAATTCAGCATTAAAAATTTATAAAAATATAAGTATTAAATTTAATTAAATATTGAATTTGAAATGTAATTGCGTTCATATCTTATGATAAAATTTAACCAAACCTTAACATATTCAAAGACTTCCATTCTTATCTTTGCGGCTTTTCATTTTTATGTTTCATTAATCCCCCTAAAAACATGACAAACTTTAGATTTAAAGCCCTGGAAGTGACTTTAGCACGAAAGCGTAAAAGCCTGGAACTTCCAAAAGAAAAGGTTTCGACCTATTTTGGAGAATTGACTTTCAACCGCGATGCCATGCGAGAATTCCTTACCCAGGAAGCTTTTCAAAAACTCATTAACGTGATTGAAAAAGGTGAAACCATCGAACGGAAAATTGCCGACCAGATAGCTGCCGGTATGAAATCATGGGCTATTAGTAAAGGCGCCACACACTATACACACTGGTTTCATCCATTAACAGGAGCTACTGCCGAAAAACATGATGCATTTATTATACCTGTGGAAGGTGGCAATGCCATCGAAAATTTTCAAGGGGGAGAATTGATCCAACAGGAACCGGATGCATCAAGCTTTCCAAGTGGAGGCATCCGGAATACTTTCGAGGCAAGGGGTTATACTGCCTGGGACCCCACTTCTTTTGCATTTATCATGGAAAGAACATTATGTGTTCCAACTATTTTTGTTTCCTATACAGGTGAAGCCCTGGATTATAAAACACCTTTGTTAAAATCTATTTCTGCCCTGGATAATGCAGCTACTAATGTGGCCAGATATTTTAATAAAAATGTAAAAAAGGTATTCGCTACCCTGGGATGGGAACAGGAATACTTCCTTGTAGATGCAGCTTTGTTCAGGGCGCGCCCTGACCTGTCGTTAACCGGGCGAACAGTTTTCGGACACGCCTCAGCAAAAGACCAACAATTATCAGATCATTACTTTGGGACTATCCACGAAAGGGTTCTCGACTATATGGCCGACTTTGAATACGAAGCACACCGGTTGGGCATTCCTATAAAAACGAGACACAACGAAGTGGCTCCTAACCAGTTTGAATGTGCACCAGTATACGAAGAAACCAACATTTCAGTGGATCATAACCAGTTATTGATGCACCTGATGGAAAAAGTAGCAAGGAAACATGACTTTCAGGTATTGTTGCATGAAAAACCCTTCAAAGGAGTGAATGGTTCGGGTAAACATAATAACTGGTCGATAGCTACTGATACCGGTGTTAATTTATTATCTCCAGGTAAAACTGCAGCTTCTAATTTCCAGTTCCTGGTGTTCATGGTAAATGTATTAAAGGCTGTTGACAAGCATGCCAATGTATTAAGGGCACACATAGCATCTGCAGGCAATGCACACCGGCTTGGGGCTCATGAAGCACCACCTGCGATTATTTCAGTCTTTATCGGATCGCAATTATCGGCAACACTCGATGACATTGAAAAGCAAACCAAAAAAGGGAAGGTAGAAGCCAATGGATTTAATCCCAACATACATATTCCAAAAATTCCGGATATTTTAATTGATAACACCGATCGGAACAGGACTTCACCTTTTGCCTTTACCGGCAATAAATTTGAATTCAGGGCGGTGGGCTCTTCTGCAAACTGCGCCAGTCCGATGACGGCTTTGAATACCATTGTGGCAGATCAATTGACAGAATTCAAAATTGATGTGGATGCACTGATCAAGAAAGGCAAACGCAAGGATGATGCCCTCTTTGACGTGATTAAAAAATACATCAAAGAATCGAAGCGGATCCGGTTTGAAGGAAACAATTATGGTGATGACTGGCTGGCAGAAGCTAAAAAGAGAGGCCTGGAAAATATTGTTTCTACCCCTGTTGCACTGAAGAAAATGATGGACAAATCTTCTGTTAAATTATTTGAGAAGAATAATGTACTCACTGAAAGGGAGTTGAACGCACGCTATGAGATTCAACTTGAGAATTATACTAAAAAAGTCCAGATAGAATCACGGGTAATCGGCGATCTTGCTAAAAATCATATTATTCCCATTGCTATTCGCTATCAAAATACACTGATTGAAAATGTAAAAGGACTCAAGGATGTATTGGATTCAAAAACCTTTGTAAAATTATCCCGCAACCAAATGCTCACCATTAAAGAGATATCTGAGCATGTGGAAGAGATCAAAGACAAAGTAGCTGAAATGCTTGAAGAACGTAAAACAGCCAACAGAATTGAGAATATGGAAGATCAGGCGGTAGCCTATAACGAAAAGGTAATGCCTTATCTGGATGTAATCCGTCACCATGTAGATAAACTCGAACTCATGGTGGATGACGAGCTATGGCCATTACCAAAATACAGGGAATTGTTATTTAATAAGTAATGGTTTGAAATATCAAAAACAAAAAGGCCGGCAAATAATAATTTGCCGTCCTTTTAAAATCTCAATTTCATTTAAATTTTCCTCAGGCTTCCGGCACCTGATACATCATGATGCTTGATCACCGGATCACCAGCATATTTAAGGCTTCCGGCGCCAGATACATCAGCTGATAATTCACCAGTAACTTTCACCTTTCCATTGGAGGCACCGCTCACGTCTGCTTCACACACTTTTACTTCAAAATCAGAAGCATCCATATTAGAAGCACCCGAAATATCAAACACTAATGATTCAGCCATGCCGTATATATCAAATTTGCTGGCCCCACTGCAATCCAAATCTACATTTGAAGCGCTCATTTTCAGGCTCACATCAGAAGCACCGCTGCATTCAACTTTCAGGTTATTTAGTTTAAACTTATTTTCACCGGTTAACTGGCAAGCGCCACTTATATCTAAATCTTCCAGGTTTACAAAAGTGATATAAATATTAAGGGCTTCCGAATCTTTAATATCTTCATTTGTATCAATATTGAGGGTTTTTCCTCTTACCTCCGTATCAATTGCATCTAAAAGATTTTCATCCGCTTCTACCACTATGCTTTCTTTATCACCTTGCGTCAAAAATACTTTAAATGCTCCCCCTACATCTATACCGGTAAAGGATGAAACGCTTCTTTCTTGTTTTACTACTTTCCCATTGCCACGGATTCCTTTATAAGCATAAGTGCAGCTTGCACTGAATGTGAGCAGAAAAAGTACAAGGACTGCAAGTACGGAACTCTGTTTTAAATTTTGATTTTTCATGATAGTCTGTTTATTGTTATTATTTATTTTTATTTATTTTATTTATCTGTAAAAGAGATTTACCCCAGCATTTTTCGACTCAATAATAACTTTGGAGGTAGTTTGCTGGTTGTCGCCGATAATCCCTTCATATTTGTTGGATGTAAAAGAAAGGTCTACAACATTCAATCGGGCACGGTCCTGCGGATAACTCAGGTCTCCCATTTTTACTGTGGCAATCAATCGGAAACTTGCTTCGTTATTAAATCCAAGGTCGGCGCCTGAAAAACTACTGGTTAGCTCTATAAGTTTAAAACCCTGTGCAATATTTTTCACCTTCAGTTCGCCATAGTCAAAATCGCCTACAAGACGTTCATTCAAATTCCGTACCTCTACATCTGAAAAGCTGGCTTCCACATCAAGGTCGCGCACCGAGCCAATAAAATCGTCGTCATATCCGGTTTCCAAAGTCAGGGCATCAATATCTCCAACCTGGAATTCAGAAAACTGGCTTTCAACCGACATACTTACTGCTTCGTCAATTTCCATTTCTGAATATTTCAACTCCAGCTCTGCACTGTTAATGTAACCCACATAAGCATCGCTAAAACTTATATCCAATACATTTTTGGTTGAAGAAAGTTTATTGGCTTTTAAGGAACCATATCCCAGTTCTATTTCGCTTGAACCTTTAACTTCTCCAAGGATGATGTCCCCAAATTTATGATCAAACTCTATACTAACAGATGCTGGCATATGAATCGTATAATCAATATCGATCTCATTATTGTTATTATTAAACAGGTTATCCGCCGATTTGGTGATGGCAGATACCAGGGAACTGCTTCCGCTAAATTCAATATTTATCTTATCAAATATTTTGTTGGCTTTGTCCTGGTTCGAAGCTTGAACAGAAATCTCAACGGAGATAGAGATCTTGTTTTTATCCCAGTTTTCGCAGTGGATCCTGCCAAATTTATTTTTTACTATCAACTTCGCATCTTGACTGATATCAAATGATTTACTCACCGTTTTTTTGTATTCATCTTTGAAGGCCATGGCCTGGAAAGCGAATACCATCAGGATGCTAAGTACCGCAATTTGTTTAACTGTTTTCATTATTCTTATTTTTTAATTTTATAAATTATATAATGGTTTGAGCCAACCAAATCCTGATATCAGGATCAGTTAACCTGGTTTAAAGTATTGATGATTTTATCTAATATTTGGGTTCTTCTTTGTTGATTTTGAACCATGGCGTTCATGATACGTTCACTTTTTGGATTTTGCGCATATTCTTTTTCAAGATCTTTTTGATTATCATCCAATTTCGTAAGGGCTAAAAATGCCATTTCTTTTATTCGTTCAGCCTCGTCATCCGAAACAGCCAGTGCATCAATTTCATTTACTTTTTTATCCGCAATAACATTATAGTATTGCATTACTTCCTTTAATTCAACCGGAAGTTCAGCAGCCACTATTTGTTCGGATAAGAGATTTTTTATTCCAGAGAATGAACCTGTATAGAAGAAGGTTCCCACGGTAATAAAAAGAAGGATCACAGCTGCCACTTTTAATAAAAAGCCATAACGCTCAAACCAGCTTTCCACTTCCTTTTCATGGTAGCTGTTTAGTTTCGCCCTGAAACGGTCGAAATGTTCAGGGCCGGGCACTTCGGAATTGAAAGCCTCCTTATTTTTCGCTATTACTTTTTCTATTTTTTTCATTGTTATATATCTTAAAATCGTGCAATACTTGTTTTAATTCGGGTGAAACATTTTAATGCTTCTCTGATTCGATAAGACCCTTAATAATTGCTGCTTTGCTCTTGAATATCTTGTGCGCGTTGCATTATATGATATGTCTAAAATTTGTGAAATTTCCTCGTGATCATATCCTTCCAACAAGAAAAGTGATAAAATCATGCGGTTATCGTCATCCAGTTTTTGCATTGCCTCTTTTATTTCTTTTACCCGGTATTCAATATTTTCTTCCGTCTCATCAACTTCATCTGCTACCTCAAGGTTCGTATCTTCAAAAGAAATTTCGGGTTTAAGCTTTTTTAATGCATCAATCGAATTATTTACAACAATCCTTCTTAACCAACCCCCAAAATTCCCATCCCCGGTATAAGTATCAATTTTCCGAAAAGCATCCAGGAAGGAATCCTGCATGATATCTTCTGCTTCGGCATTGTTTTTCACTATTCTTAAACTGGTATTGTACATCGGTTGAAAGAACATTTTATAAATTTCAAACTGGGCATCCTTCTCGTTGCGTTTGCATCTGTTGATCAAATCATCAAGGATATGTTTCATTTGTATACCCAACTTTTTTTTATTGTTTATTTATATGACCAGATAAAAAATGAAATGTTACAAAAAAAAATCCCACCTGAACCGGCGGGATTTAATTTTATTTCAGTATTAGTTTTTCTGTATAAGTCCTGTCAGGCTTTTTGATTTCCAAAAGGTAAACACCTCCCGGCCTTTCCGACAGATCCAATAAGATATCTACCGAATTATGATCAGGAATAGTTTGATAGATCAGTGCTCCGGTGAGGTTGTACACTGAAATTACAGTATTTGAATAGTCCTCCAATGTAAGGGTCATCTTTCCCTTAGAAGGATTTGGATAAACCTGCACAAAATCAGGTTCCACCACATTGTCTTCAATTTTACTTAATACCCCGGTAATGCTGATATTATCCAAATAAAGGTTGTTCCCATAGCCATTGTACGATTCGAACATGATCTGAATATTAGAAATGCCTTTCCATTCCGACAGATCAATGGAGGCACAATTGGGATTCGGATCCTTACCGCACCACTCATCGCTCGAAACCGGTACAAACTCATCTGTAGATGGCTCGGTTGTAGCAAAAGTCCTTACCGCACTGGTGTCTTCCCCCAGTTCAAGAATTCGCATCCAGGTCTGTCCACAGTCAGCCGAAATATAAACAATCAGGGAATCAGTTTCCTGTACCATACGTTGGGCATAAGCCCATTCAAAATCAAGGCTAATATCTTTATAAGCATAAAAATTTAAACGGGGAGAAATCAACTGATCCCTTTCCTGGTAACCGATATAATTCTTAATATTAATATAGGCAGCCAGTCCACCGGGTGTGCTTCCGGAAGCCGGCACAATTTCCCAGGTTTTTTTATCATCAGCGTTAACTACCGTCCATGCCTTTGCATTAAAATAAAAGTCCTCAAAATCTTCTGTAAAAGGCAGAGGCTCTCCACCTACCTTTATATACGATGTTTTAGCAAGCGAGCTACTTCCGTTGTTATTGGCAGCCGTAAGTGTTACTGTATATTCGTAGGGATAATCCAGGCGGAATTGTGGGTTTTGAGAATTTTCATCCGTACCATTAACAAAAACAGCATAAGGTGGGGCAATATCCCAAACCCATTCATTGGGATTATAAATGCTAAGGTCCTCTAACGATAGTGTATCTCCAATACAAGGTAAAGTATCGTTTACCATAAAACTTACCTCAGGTAAAATTGTCGTGTTGGCATCAATATAATTATGCAGAACCAGGGTATCAGGGCCCAGGTAATTAGAAGCAATGAGGGTTACATCAAATAATCCGGCATTTTCATAGGTAATGTTCTGTGGATTTTGATCCGTCGAAGTGGAGGGGGTTCCTCCCTCAAATATCCAGAACCATGAATCAGGGTCGAACTTTGAAAGGTCGGTAAAGTTCGCCCCGCTACCTACCGGTACTGAGGTAATATTCGCCTCAAACTGAGCTCTGGGTATAGCATCAAGATTCAAATAAGCCCACCAGGTGCCCCACTCATCCTGGCTTCCCGGAAGGGCAGCATACTCCTGTATGGTCCAGAAGTCAAGATCATCAGACGGGTCCACATAGGTAGCGGTATAATCCCCCCAACGGTTACGTTCAGCCCCAAAGGTTTTAAAATATGGCGCCAGGCCATCTTTATACTGGTAATAGTCACGTAGGGTATTCTGAGGATCGTCAGCATAACGGAATGCATAACTAGAGCTTGCATACTGGTTTTCTGAAAAACTGCCAAATCCAATCATTACATCTTCTTTGGCATTAACGGCTATGGCGGCAAAAGCAAAGTACATTTCACCGGTGGGGTCATCTACCCTGCCCCACTGCTGGATCTCTCCGTCAAGGGATAGTTCCCACCATTGAACTGCACAGCGGTTGGGGTTGCCGGCAGGCAGGTAAACGTGGTGGGTTGCCCATAATTTACCATGGCGGTAGACCATATTCTCCATACGGGCATCCACGGTGTTAATTAACTCGTCACTCCCTAGCTGAGGGGCAAAGTTACCACCATTCGCATAGGAGCCGTTACTCCAGGGCTCGGGAACACCAGTTAATCCAATATTTTCAAGCAAAGGATCTGCTGCCGGGCCTGAAACCTTCCAAAGATTTACGTAACCATACCCACCGGAATTTCCGCCGGCATTATGGATCATATAAATATCCGTTAAGTCTTCATCGTAGGTCTTAGCCGGGACGATGGTAAATCCATCCCACGACTTAATACGGGTATAACTAATATCAGGAGCATTGTTATATAATTGCATTTTATCAAATACATACACCGCCACATAAGTTCCTCCACTACCAAAAAGGTTTCCCGTAACCACTATTTTATCCCTGCTAAAACCATAGTTAGGATAATCGAACCAATGGGTATTTTCCGGATCCCCATCAAAACTGTATAAAAACCATGTCCCTGTTGGGTCAGAAGTTTCCGAAACGGCCACCATCAACCTCGACATTTCAGGATTGGAACTTGCCGGCATGATCAGGATCCACCTGTTTTCATAAGGATCATAAGAAATCTTTGGGTCGAATACTCCGCCTGTAGGCATTGGATACCAGAAAGCACCTGTACCTACTGTGTAAATATTATTTCCAGATTTATCCTGTATGCGAATCTCGGTATTAAGGGTAACCATCAGATGATCCGGGCCGGGACAGCCATTTACATCCGGGGGAATACTTCCACCTGAATCATCCAGTCCAAGGAAATCAGCATCAGGGGCGGGAGATTGTTCCTTTGGGGTGAGGGAATTGTTCCCAAAGTTCTTAGGCGCCTGATAAATGATCTTTAAAGGATCTATCGGAAGGTCGGGATATTTTTCAATTTCATTCTGTATCCTTCTTCCCCGGGGTTTCAGTTCAGGATAAAGTTGGTCGAATTCTACCACCTCCTTAAAATCCCTGCTTAGCCTATCAAGGCAGGTCCCTTTATACGTTTCGTATTGCTGCGGAATTGCGGCATTAGTAAAAAGAAAGGAAATGAAACAAATTGCGAATACAATTTTCAGTTTTAACATCTTTTTTTGAATTAAATGATCATTTATTAGCAAACAAAAATACTAAGGTTTATTTCCAAAACCAATATGTTTTAGTAAATAACACTTTGGGGGGCTTAATGGTTGGATCAGAGTTCGAGGTTCAGGGGTGCTGGTTGCAGGTTACATGGTGCAGGTTGCGGAGTGATGGGTGCAAATTGCAGGGTGCGGGGTGCAGGGTGCGGGGTGCAGGGTACGGGGTTATAGATGAGGAAAGCCACTTTACTTTAAACCTTAACTTTTTATCACCTGATACTACCTGCCTACTGTATATTGCTTATTGCACATTGCCAACTGCATATTGCCAACTGTCTAATGCATATTGCCTACTTCCAACTGCTCCTTCCCAAACCCTTTGTTCTTCATCAATCACAATTATTTCCCAAGCCTAGCAAATGATTTTATATTTTTGAAAACTCAAATACCTTAAGATGTTAAACCTCCTGTATTCTGTTCTTGGTTTTGTACCGCTCATCCTGGGCGCAACCTGGCTGGTAGATGGCGCATCAGCCATTGCTAAAAAACGCCATATTTCCAATCTTGTGATCGGGCTTACCATTGTAGCTTTTGGTACTTCTTCGCCCGAACTGGTAGTGAATATACTGGCGGCCACTTCAGGCAATTCAGGTTTCAGTTTCGGGAATGTGGTGGGAAGCAATATCATCAACATCCTCATTATTCTCGGGCTCTCTGCAGTGGTTTATCCAATGGCGGTTAAATCCCCAACCATCTGGATTGAAATCCCTTTATGCTTATTGTCGGCGGTGATCCTCCTGATTATTGCCAACGACGTTTACCTTGATGGATCTGACGGGTCCACCATCTCACGTGTTGATGGGCTAATGCTGATTGGTTTTTTCCTGGTGTTTATGTATTATATGTGGTTTGCAATGAAACGGGGCGATGATGAGCATGACATCCGGCTGAAGGAAATGAGTAGTACAAAATCTGTTGTCCTGGTGGTGGTGGGCATGATCATTCTGGCAGGTGGCGGACAGGTGATCGTATATTTCGCATCCAAATTTGCCGTGGACTATGGCATTTCCGACCGGATTATCGGGCTGACCATTTTATCCATCGGAACTTCCCTGCCCGAATTGTCAACCTCTATGGTGGCTGCTTTTAAAAAAAATGTAGACATCAGTATCGGGAACATTATTGGGTCCAATTTATTCAATACTTTCCTAATCCTGGGGGTGAGCAGTACTATACAACCCATAAAACTGGACATAGGCTCCAACCTCGACCTGCTAGTGAATATCCTGGCTACAATCCTCGTTTTTGTGTTTGTCTTTACCCGCCGTGGCCGCAAAATCGACCGCCTGGAAGGCAGTGTGATGGTGCTGGTCTATGTGGTGTATATGTTTTTTGTGCTGAGATAGGTTGTGAGCAATTATTTGCAATAATTAAAATAATTATTGTAATACCAGGCTTGGAAAAGGAATAGGTTTTTTACTTTAGTTCCTCCACCCTAATAATAATCTCTCATACCCGAAAAGAAGGGCAAAATTTATACGATCAAGGTCAATTTACTTCAAAATCCGAATATCGAAACCCGAAATAATTTCAAATTTCTAAGGCTTGAGTGATAATAACAATCCCTAATTTGCTAATCCGGGCATTTCATTTATTGGATCATGCTAATTTGACATTTTTGGGATTATTCAAATATTGTTAAAAGAATAGTATTAAGGCTTGATTGTGTTAAACAATTTATTATCTTTGGTTTATCAAATATTTTGTTGCCCCGACAAAATCAATCGAATGAAAAACAAGTTGTCAGAAAAAGCAAAGCCTCCTGCAAACTCCGGAGAGCCAGAAAAAAGTAAAACAAGCATAAAAAATCAGGTCATTCAATGTGAAGAGAATTACCGTGACCTGTTCGACAATGCCACAGATGCCATTTATATCCTGGATAAAAATGCCTGTTTTATTGATGTAAACAAAGGTGCCGTTAAAATGTATGGGTATTCCCGGGAAGAGTTTTTTGGGAAAACACCTGAATTTTTATCTGCCCCGGGCAAAAACGATTTTGCCTATGTGCTCGATCGCCTTAAGGATGCCTATCACGGAAAACCCCAGAAAATTAACTTCTGGGGACTAAGGAAAAACGGGGAGGCATTTCCTAAAATAGTACGCTTGTATGAAGGCAGGTATGCCGGCCACAAAGTGGTGATGGCATTTGCCATTGATATTACAGAACAATTAAGAACGCAAGAGGAACAAAAAAAACGCCTGCAATATGAAAAGGTCATTTCTAAAATATCGCAGTACGCAATTAATCCTTGTAATCTCGATGATTTTCAGAATAAATGTTTAAGTGTACTCGGCAAAAATATAGATGTAAGCCGTGTTTATATATTTCAATATCATACTGAAAAAGATACTTACGACAATACCCATGAATGGGTGAATGTGGGAATTGAGCCGCATATACACAATATTAAAAAGCAACCAGCAGCAGATTACAGTTGGTGGACGGAGATGTGCAAAGCCAATAAAGTGATTAATTATTCCAATATTGAGGAGATACCGGATGAGAATGTTGTGGAAGTATTAAAATCACAAAACATTAAATCCATCCTGATAGTGCCGTTGCAGGTAAACAAATCATTTTATGGTTTTTTAGGATTTGATGAATGTTTGCATAATCGGGAGTGGCCTAACGCAGATGTGGAATTGTTACTGGCCATTTCGCGGATCATTTCAACAACAATAGAGCGTTCCATTGCCGAAGAGGCCCTGATAAAAAGCAGGCAAAATACCGAATCGTTATACAACCTGCTGCGTACGGTAAGTGATAATATGACCGACATGTTGTGGGCCAAGGATATGGATAAAAAGTTCCTCTTCGCCAATCAATCCATTTGTAACAAAATTTTAATGGCTTCATCCACCGAAGAACCCATTGGAAAAACAGATATGTTTTTTACAGAGAGGGAGAGGAAAAAACATAAAAAAAATCCTGAATGGCATACCTTCGGTGAAATTTGTACTGATTCCGACCAGGTCATAATTGATACCGGTAAACCAGGCCACTTTGAGGAATTTGGCAATGTAAAAGGGGAATTTTTGTTCCTTGATGTAAACAAATCACCCCTACTGAATGAAAATGGTGAAATGATAGGAGTGGTAGGCAGTGCACGCGATGTCACCAACGAAAAAAGGATACAGGAAGAGCTTCGTAAAAGTGAGGAGAAATTCAAGGAGATCATCCATTCGGTGAGTGAAGGGATAGTGTATGTGGGCCCCAAAGGCAAGGTGCTTTATGCCAACCAGTCGCTCTGTAGCATCACAGGTCTCAAGGCAAACGACCTTATAGGAAAAGGGGTGATAGGCCTTGCAAAAAAGCTCATATCGGTTAATCAATTGCCCTCGCTTCTAAGCATTATTAAAAGGGCGTTTAACATGGAATCGATTAACCCTTTTGAGCTGGTTTTTAACGATAAAGTTCTTGAAATAAGCGTATACTTCGACCCAAAAACGAAAAACATCACCGGTATACTCCGCGATATTACACTTAGGAAACAAGGTGAAGAAGAACTTAATATGTACCGCGAAAATCTTGAAGAACTTGTAAAAGTAAGAACGAAAGATTTAGAGGAGAAAAATGACAAACTGGAGCGCTTTAATGAATTATTTGTAGGCCGGGAATTCAGGATTAAAGAACTTAAAGAGGATATTGCGGCCTTAAAACAAGAACTTAGTACACTTAAACAGAAAATGTAAGAGTAGGAATTTGAGGCCAGAATACTTGAAATGGTTAGTTGCATCCAATAAAACCCGAAGCCCTAATATCGAAATATAAAACAAAATCAAATTTCAAAAACTCTAAGAATTAAAACAATTACTACTTCAAAATTCCAATAGGTACCTGGTTTAGTCAATATGCTTCCATTATTCGGAATCCAGCATAATCTCAGAGCCCTTCCCCTTCAAACTTAATTTCTTTATCATTGCCATTGGAAGGTGGCCTGAAAAACCAGGTGAATCCCAGGTAAACTACAGCACCTTTACGCCGGTATTTGCGGAGTTGAACGAGTTCCGGTACATCAATCTCATGGGAGACACGGTAAGTATGAAAGATATCGGTTACTGTAAAGGTAAGGGCAGCCCGTTTATCAAATAATTGTTGTTTCAAACCAGCATTAAAATAATAAAACTGATTACGCTGTCCCTGGGGAGTAATAAGCGGTGAATAATAATAGGCATTAAACTGGAACAGGGTGGTAGGGGTAAATCTATAAAAAGAAAACAATTTCAGGTCGGCCGACACCACTGATTTTTTTTCGCTAAAACCAAGGCCGGTGGCATCTATCTGGTTGTAAAATAAGTTGGTGCTCAGGTCTACATCCCAGTTTTTAGCCAGGGTACCCGAAAGGATCATCTCCAGCCCTGCCGCCTGACGCTTATCCAGATTTTCAATGGTGGTAAGTAAAACACTATCGCTGATCGGGGTTTTAATGAAAGTAAACGCATCGTAGGTATATCGGTAATACAGGGTAGGCGAAAAGGATAATTTACCTCCTTTCACCTGGTAACCTAATTCCAATGAATGGATCTGCTGGGGTTTAAGCCTGGGGTTGCCGGCTTCAGCATTACGCGGATCGCTGAATTCGGGATTGGGATTCAGTTCGTCGGCATCAGGCCGGTTAATACGTTTGCTGTAACTCAGCCCGACCTGTTGGTTTTCATCCAGCTCATACAATAAATGCAGGGTGGGATAAGGTTTAAAATAATTATTGTTAACCAACGAATCGATGGGTTCATTTAAATGCGATTGGATATTGGTTTGTTCCACCCTCAGGCCTGCCTTAAAACTAAAAGCTCCAAATCCCTGTCCAAGCAAGGCATAAAAAGCATGCACATTCTGGGTAAACAAGAATCGGTCGGGTAAAAGGTTATTCGTATAGCGGATGTCTTCCATAATAAATTCACCGGCATAGCCTGCTTCAATTTCGGTATCTTCACTTAATGGCAAGGAGTATTCTGCTGTCAACTCCGCCTGTTTCCCGCTTTTTTGGATAAGAATCTTTTCGAGGACTTGTTCTGCATCTGGAAAACTCTGAACGTCATCAAAGCTCAAGTCTTCCTGCTCATCATAAGCAGAGAAAGCCGCTTCCATGACCAAAATATGGTCTTCGTTTTTTCCAAAAACATGTTCCCACCCCAGGCTGGCTTCAGCCTCATTTTCGTATTCATCATTGGTTTCGTTCGAAGTAAGGCGGGTTTCGGGCTGATTAAAAGGATTGTCAGTTCCGATTTCTGATACACCTTTATGCAAGGTATTTTGGGTAAAATATGTCCCGGATAGTTCCAGGCTATTGTTGTCATTAAGTTCATAAGCAATACCCCCGGAGAAAATATGCGAGAGGGCATCATTCTTAGATTGGCCAGTTTCATTGTAATAATTTAAAACCTCATAACTGAGAGAATCCCTGTTGATGCGCTCATCCGAATAATAAACCGAACGATTGGAGTGGCGAATGCTGTAACTCCCAAACACATCAAGTTCCTCCGTTCCATAATTCAGTATCAGGCTGGCATTGTAGCGCTCTTCGTTGCCCACATTGGCGATGACCTGTCCATTCAGCCCCTGTTTCGATTCTTTTTTTAACACAATGTTGATGATTCCTCCTGTACCATCGGGTTTATATTTTGCAGACGGATTGGTGATCACTTCGATCCGCTCAATGGATGTGGCAGGAATTTGCTGAAAAGCAGAGGCGGAATTTCTCCTTAAAAGTGCCGAAGGTCGCCCATTTACCAGGAAAAGGATATTGGAGGTCCCCCGCAGGCTAACATTCCCATCCACATCTATGGTAATGGAAGGAACGTTTTGAAGAATGTCGCTTGCCGAACCCGATTCGCTCAAAATATCTTTCCCCACATTGTACACCTTTTTATCAATGTTGTGGATGAGGGTACTTCTTTCGCTGGTAATAGTCACATCATCCAGTAATATTTCCGCAGGCTGAATGCTGAGTGTTCCCAGATCGGTGATAAGTGTATGATTAAAAACGGCCGAAGTATTGGTTTCAAAACCCATAAAGCTAACCTTAATAATATAGACAGATGGGGCTACCTCCCTGAATATAAAAACACCCTCCAAATCGGTAGTGGTACCCTGTAACGGGGTAAGGGTATCTGCCAGCGCATATAAGGCTACTGAAGCATATTGCATGGGCTCGAGGGAAATTTTTTCTACTACTTTGCCAGTAATTGTGCCGCCGGAATTAAGGTCAGATTGTGCATTGAGTATGACAATCAGCATTAAAAAAATAAGGGAGACTAGATTTTTTTTTACCAAAATATGTGATTTAAAATTTAACCTCCAGTAAAAGTAAAAGTAAATTCTAAAGAATTCCTGAACAAGGGATACTCAATAAATTTTTTATTGAAAATCACTGGAGGTTAATCAGGACTTCTTCAAGTTCAGGATATGAAAATTTAAATCCAGTTTGCTGAATTTTATCTGCCGATAAGCTGCTACCCACTAAAACCATTACTGTCATTTCACCAGTTGCCAGCTTAATTTCAAAGCCCGGAATATTATCAGCTCATCCCTGAATATAAATTTAGAGCCATTTATGTGGATCGAAATATTTCAGATCGAAATTTGTGGGCAAAAAAGTTAATACTTAATGAGTATACAGACTTTTTACAAATAAAGAAAGAACAAAGCCTCATTGTTTTTTAGGCTTCTCACTTAAACCTGACTTTCATGAATAACCGTCATGCAATTGCGGCAAAAGGTGTGTTTTTTCTGGTCAATATCCTCTACATATGTGCTTGACCTCATCACACAATCCGGTACAAGACAATGAACTAATCCAAAGGTATGGCCCAGTTCATGAATAATTACTTTTCGGAAGCGGTCGAAAAGTAAGGCATCGTCTTTCTTCATTCCATATTGCTCATTTTTTAACCTGTATAATGAAGCAATTCCGGCTGTTCCCTTAAAGTAGGCCTGACCAAATACGAAGGTGAGGATGGGAATAAACAAATCTACCCGGAATAAACCGATACCTTTGACGATTTCGGGCGACAAACTGGACTGAACGACTTTCAATAACTTGTTTCCATCATACTGGCGCCGGTTAGGGTCATAAAACTTAACCAAATCGATATGGCTCTCTTTGAGCATAAGAGGATAAGGAAAATCAACAGACACATCCTGGGCAATGTTTTGGAGACAGGTCTTTTCAAAATGTCCAAATGTAATTAATACGATTTTTTTATTAGTACCCAATGATAAACAAGCTAAATAAATACCTGAAATTAAAATTCAACTAACCCCGCATTTTATCCCAATTCACTGGCCGGGGTGAGAACCAGACGTTTATTTTTGTTGATGCAATTTGTATTTTTTAATTTTATTATATAGCGTGACCCTGTCCACTTTTAATGCTTTGGCTGATCGGGAAATATTCCAGTCGTATTTTTCAAGTATCTGTTGCACATATTTCCTTTCAATATCATGTAGGCTTTCATTTGAATTGCTAATTATTTCATTTCTGAAGGGAAGGTCTTTTAAGCGGATATCCTTCCCATTACCAATAACAATGGCCCGCTCAATCATATTTTCAAGTTCACGTACATTTCCCGGAAAATCGTATTCCTCAAGGCGCCTGAGAGCAGCCGGGTCGATGGTCATCAAATTCCGGCTCATAGAAACACAATATTTTTTTATGAAATGATCAACCAGCACAGGAATATCTTTAACCCTTTTACGAAGTGGTGGAATAGTGATGTTTACAACATTTAAACGATAGTAGAGGTCTTCTCTGAAAGTACCATTTTCTACCAGGGTTCTTAAATCTCGGTTTGTGGCGCAAATAACCCGGAAATCGGACTTGATCTCCTTATTACCGCCAACCCTAACAAAGGTTTTGGATTCTAAAACCCGTAAGAGTTCAACCTGCATTTTAGGCGAAATAGTAGCAATTTCATCAAGGAAGATGGAGCCACCATCAGCCATTTCAAACCGGCCTTTGCGGTTATAGGTGGCGCCGGTAAATGCCCCTTTTTCATGCCCAAATAATTCGCTTTCAAGCAAGTCTTCCGATAAGGCTCCACAATGCACACTTACCAAAGGAAAATACTTTCGCGAAGAATTAGCATGAATTGCCCGTGCAATAAGTTCTTTACCGGTTCCGCTTTCACCCGTTATAATCACGGAAGAATTCGACTGGGCCACGCTCCCAACATCTTTCAACACATCCAACATGGATTCGCTGCCTCCTATGATATCGTCAATATTTTCAAGGGAAATAACCTTTTCCTTTAAGGCCACATTCTCTACCTTCAGGGATATTTGCCTGGTAGCATTGCGGATCAAATGTGAAAGGTCATCCGGGTCAAAGGGTTTGGTAATGTAATCGTAGGCGCCATCTTTCAATGCCTGAACTGCTGTTTCCACAGAGGCGAAGGCAGTCATAACAATAACAATTGAATCGCTGTTTAAGGCCCTGATCCGCCGGTGCATCTCCAGGCCGTCCATACCCGGCATTTTAATATCGGCAAGGATGATGTCAAAGTTTTGCGATTCGAGAATGGATAATGCTTTTTTGGCATTTTCGGCACAATCAACGTAGTATCCGTCCTCAATGAACCAGTTGTACAAGGAATCCCTTACAGATTCTTCATCATCAACAATCAGTATAGAACTTTTTTTAGTCATCTTATTCTTCCATTTGTTTTAAAGGCAAAGTTATTGTTATGGATGTTTGTTTTCCTAATTCTGAATCAACTTCAATTTTACCTTTGTGGCTTTGTACAATACCATGAACAATGGCCAGACCGAGGCCAATCCCGCTGGCTTTTTGCTTAGCTGAGAAAAAGGGTTCAAAAATATGCGGGATATCTTCGGGGTCAATCCCCACGCCATTGTCTGATATTAATAGTTGAATGTGCTCCTGATCGGGGTTCATTGTTTTTATCAGGACTTCACCATTTTCGGTGACGGCTTCCGAAGCATTAACGAGTAGGGCAACACACGCTTGTTTTATTTGATTTTCACTGCAATAAATTAAGTCCGTAGCAGCTGAAAATTCTGCATAAAAATTAATTTCTGCCATTTTCATCTGGTGGGACATCAGGTTATAAGTTTCCCTCAATATTTGATGAAAGTGTTTTAGTTCAAAATGTTGCTGGTCTTTTCGTGAAAAATCAAGCAGGCCTTTTACAATATCCCCACACCTTTTTGTTTCCCTTTCAATCACCACCAAATACTTCAGAATGGATTCTTTGGTATCCGCATCCATTTCCAATTTACTCAGCTGTTTGTGAACTAATTTTGTATACGTCAGTACCCCCGAAAGTGGATTATTAATTTCATGGGCCACGGAAGAAGATAATTTACCGAGGGAGGCAATTTTTTCGACATGGATCAACTCATTTTGAATCTCCGATAATTCTTCCGATTTTCTCTGAACTTTATATTCAAGCTGATGCGACCAGTTTTCCAGCTCATTGTTTGCAGAATCCAGATTGTCAAGCATATTGTTAAAGGCAAGGGACACCATTCGCATATCATCCAGTAATCCCGGAGTAATTTCCAGGCGTTTGCTTTTGTCCCCTTTGGATACCGCTTCACTCGCCAAGATAATGGCGTTCAAAGGTTTTTTTATATTTCTTCTGGTGAACCCGATTAAGAAAAAAACAAGCAGTATGGTAGTAAGGGTAGCTAACAGGAAAAAATCCCTGGACGAACTGGAAACCGCCATATCAATTTCTTTCAGCGGAATTTTAATAACTAACGAGCCGAGCAATCTATCCGATTCTTTGTGTGCATGACAGGCACTTAAATAACATGATTTTTCATTTAGTATAGGCGATCGGATTAAAAGATGCCTGTGCCCATTGCCATTAAAATTCATGCAACATGCACTTTTTTCGTCAATAATCCTGTAGGTTTTTTCGACTTGCGAGAACATCGACCCAATCTTTGGATGACAAGCTTTGCAATCAGGATTACTCTGGCAGGTTGTATCAAATGTAAAAGTAGAATAAACCAGGCTGTCTTTATTGTCGTACATGTTTACCTGGTCGATACCTGACATTGTATTGATGATATCCAGTGTGCTTTGCAAAGCCCCTTTATCATTAGTAAGCATGGAATGGTATAGCGCCCCTTCAACAATAGAACCCACATTATTGCCGCTTTGGCGGATGACCGTATTTAAATATTCTTCATATACTGATCGGAAGATAACCCCAAACGACACAAAAAGGATAACTGATAAAATGGTGATAATGAAAACGACACGACTGTATATGGACGACCTGAAGATAAAATATTTATTAAAAAAGGTACGAAATGTACGACTTATACTCTTTGGTTTATCAGGTAAATTCATAACACCTCATGTTTTTGAATAATTGATAAAAAATAGTATTGAACGAGAAATATTTCATTGCAAAATACAAAAAACTGGTGATAATACATCAGTTATCAAATACTTTTTTATTGCATCTCATTTAAAAATTCTTTCTGAAAATCTTGCCATATTTCCGTGTCCAATTCCGAAAGAAGGTGGCTTCGTATTTCCCCACCTTCCTGAAACGTAACCTGGGAAGGGTTGGGTGAATGTTTATTTATAGTTACTGATAAAAAATCCTTGAACCGGACAAGTTCTTCTTTAATCCAGGCCAGCGCATCATCTGCCAGGTAATACGATTTTGTATCACCTATCCAGTTTGAAGGTTTAATATGATAAATCCAACCCTCCTCATAGGGGTCATGCTGCAATATATCAGTACTATCCAGGAGTTGAAAATTAGCCTTTTCAATCTTGCCCGAAAGGGGTGAAAGTATTTTCAGATTTTTCCCGCCCTGATCAATTTCTGCAAGTAAATCACCCTTCTTGATTGATTCTCCCGGACTTTTCAATTGCCTGATACTAAAATCGCCAACTACATGCATTAAAAAATCATCAAGGCCCACTTTTGCACTTCCTGATGCCATGAGATAGGCCCAGGTGTGATTCCTCCCGTAAAACAAACCCTGTGGAATTTTCAGGATGTCAATTGTTAATACATCCCAGGCTTTGCGGATTTTGTCTGAAATCACTGATCTTTTATTTAAGATCTGCCAAAAAGGAATTAGCAAAAGAAGAAAAGTAATGACGATAATATATTCAATTCCTTTCGTATCAAAGATATTGGTGTATGTATATCCCTCCATTTTATTAAGTTTTAAGTTATTTTTAAATCAATCTAAATGCATAAAGGCTATTCTATTTTTTCTTTTGCCCACAATGGGGGTTCGCGCAATACCGGCATTCGGTTTACTACCCACCTGAAAATCCAAATCTCTGTAAAAATAACAGCCAGGGTCACTACAATTTCCATCCACGAAGGATAATAGTGTACAGGGGCGTCCCACTTGAAACCGATAACACTCACGTTCAACCGGTTTATAATAATACCAAGCATAGTGATTAATGCAGCAATTTTAATGGCGAAAATATTGTTTCTTCGATAGTTGTAAAAAAACAGCATCATTGGAAACAACACAAAGCCAATCATCTCAGTCAAATACCAGTATCCCATAGGAGAATTAAGATATGCCCATCTTTTCCCGTGAATAAAAATAATTATTTGTAGAAAAAAATAGGCAAACATGGCCCCTGCACATATTTTTGATAAACCATGCAATATACTTTTATGGGCTTTCTGATTTTTTTTACTGATTTGATCGGAAAATACTTTGTGGCTGATAGAACCCTCAAAAATGACCATAGAAAGCCCGGCAAAAATGCTTGAAACAAAAAACATAATCGGGATAAATTCAGAATACCAAAGGGGATGAATTTTATCTTTAGCCATCAAATAAAGTGCTCCTAACCCGGACTGGTGAAGAGTGGATAGGGTTATTCCAAATATAACAGCTGCAACGGTCATGCCTGACAAAATAACCCTTGCCCTTTTAGCTCCAAGCCATTCAGCAACCGCCGGTGAAAATTCAATGAATTGGGCGATCATATATAAAAGAAAATGCCATGCAACCAGGAAAAGTACAGAACTGGTCCCAAAACTATTCCCAATTATGGGATTGACTACATTCCAAGGACGTCCTAGATCCAGTAGTAAAGCGCCGGCATAAAATACATATGCCAAAAACCCATTCAAAACCGTAATCCTGACGATTGAATGATATTTACGCATATTCAGGATATAAACCATAAAGGTTAAAACATAGGCCCCCCCTGCAAAGGCTACACCGGTAACCACATCAAAACCAATCCACAATCCCCAGGGGACTTCCTGTGTTAAGTTGGTTATGGATCCAATTCCCTTCCAGAATCTGATAATGATGAGGATCAGGCCAAAAAGCATGATAGGCAAAGAGATAAGATTAAAGGGGGTAAAAAATGAACCCCTCGGTTTCAATTCACCAACCAAAAATTTCCATATGGTCTTGCCATCATTATCTTTTGCAATAGTATAATCTAAGTTACTCATTTTCCCTTTCTTTAGATTGATTATTTTTTGTTGCTTCTCGAATACCCAATAAAAGTGCTGGCCACAGCACAAAAACAGTGGGAACACTATATAGGAATCCTTTCGATAATTCGGGGTAAGGTGTGGTTTGAATTTTTGTATTAAGGCCTAATTCATCGAAAGGTACGGGCGAAAGGTATAAAACTCCAGTCCCACCGGCTTCATGTTCACCATAAATATGATCTTCATAAACATCCGGATTTTCATAAATCCTGTTTCGAGCTTCTTTAATCAGCTCTCTGCGAGTGCCAAAAACAATGGCCTCAGCCGGACAATTTTCCACACAAGCTGGCATTTTCCCTTCCTGTAAACGTTCGAAACACATATCACATTTGGTAATTTTGGGGTTTGCGCTATGATATTCAAATTTTGGAGAATCAAACGGACAGGAAACCATACAATACCTGCATCCCATGCATTTTTCGCCCCGCCAAATAACAGGTCCTTCTTTGGTCTTGTGCATTGCCTGGGTTAAACAGGCAGCATCACAGGCGGGTTGGCAGCAATGCATACACTGACGCTTTATATATACCTCCCCTTTGGAGGTATTATATGCATTTACAACGGTTCGTCTTGTTTCATCTGTTTGACGAATGACACCTACTTCGGGGATGTCCTCAGGTTCAGGTAACCCATTCGACTCAGCACAGGCATATTCGCAACTCTGACAACCCACACAGCGGGTTGAATCATATAAAATGCCATAGAATTCGATTTCGTTTTTGTGGGTTGGTTTTGCACCCAACTTTTTACCTAGTGTAAGTGTTGCACCTGTCACACCTAGTACCCTGAAAAAATTTCTTCTATCTATTCCCATAACTACAAATTTTTGTTAGAGATAGTACTCATTACATTCACCTTAATTCAGAAGTATCTAAAAAATGTTTCTGAAAATCTTCCCATACTTCAGGCCTGAAATCTTTTAATATATTGTCTTTAATTTCACCGCCATCCTGCAGAATAAGAGGCTTTTGGGCCAGGGAATTTATGTTGCCTGATGCAGCAATAAAATCTTTCAGTCTGTGAAACTCATTTTTCAGCCAGTCTTTGTATTTATTTGCCATGGCAAGAAATTGAATTTCCCTTAGCCAGTTTGAGGGTTCAATCATATACACCCAACCCTCTGTATAGGGTGAATTATTCATTTTTTGAGAATTAGTAATAAGATCCTCGTTTATTTCTCTGATAATCCCCGAAACCGGTGTGCGAACAGTCAACTGTTTTCCATTCTGGATAAGTGTCAATACGGCCTCCCCTTTTTTAATTGTATCCCCTGGATTTTTCATTTTAATCCGTGTAATCGGCCCTGTGACATGTTGTAGAAAATCATCAATGCCAATCCTTACTTTCCCTTCTTTTTCCATAAAAGCCCAGGTATGTGATTTGTCAAAAAATAATCCTTTCGGAATTTGAATTGAGTTTTCATTTATGACTGACAAGGGAATTTTATTTGATTTTAGTAGGTTTACTTTCCCATACTTTCTGTGTCGGATTGCATAAGCTGTTATAAAGCCCAGGGTAATCACGCCTATGAAAATGAAAAGAATTAATCCCAGTGTTGCATAGTTATCCGTTGACTCGGACAAAAATATTTCATCCTGCCGCAATTTATCTAGTTTCAACTGCCTCTCTCCGTATGCCAATTCACTAATACCATTTGATTGCATTAAATATTGCCCATCGGTCAGAACCCATTTAAGGAAATTTACTTCATTAATATGAGTAGGTTTGGTAGCGGATATTGAGTATATGTTTCTCGCTAGGGAATTAGGGAATTTCCCAATCCAAACCCCACGTAAAAAAGTTAAAAGGTCATCATAAATATCTTCAAAATAATCAATTGTCCCGTTTCCATTTTTATCAATGGGTAATAATTTTATATTGCTGATTAAGCTTTGATCCTGACCATTCACAATATCTGTAATCCTGCAAAATCCAATTGCCAGTGGATCGTTTTGAATAGCCGAAATCATGGATGGTATATTATCCAAGCTAATCCCCTTAAGGCTTTGCTCCTCAATTTTCAAAAATTCAGCCATAGCAGCCTTTACAGAAGGATCATTTACCGTATAAAAATGAACCAATGATTTTTCGTTATTTTTCAAAAGAGTGCCCCAACTTTTTTTATCGGGATAGGTAAATAACTTATTAAAATCTTCAGGTATTACTCCTTTTTCATCCAATTGGCTGGCAAATGGATTATTTTCATTGATCACTGGCACTATTACTTCCCTTCCAATTAAAAGATGCCATAATGTTTCGGGTTTAATTCCCTGAATATATTTTTTTGAAATAAATCCTATTCCATTACCAGCACTAAATATTTCCGGAATTTGTTTTTCCGAGACCTGGATAACCTGAACATTAAAATCGGGATGAGTTTTACAATATTCATCGCTCAACTTGTTTGTTAAGTCGTATAAATCAGGTGTACTAAGGATATTTATTGAGTTATCCTGTGGGTTAGTCCCAGCTCTTGCTCTATTGATGTCTGTATTGCCTGAACTAATCAGTATCAAAGCAATAAGTACTAAAAGTGTCTTTTTCATTGTTTATTGTTTTATAATAAGTTGATTTGTTATGTAAGTGGTTATCATAATTATATCGCCAGTGAAATTTTCATTACCGGCAGTTCAACTTTGATACCAGATTTAGAATACCAACTTAAACAACACTTAAACAATGACTTATATCTTTTATGTTGCAATATTAAACAAAAAGAATTGTTGAATATATTAACACCCATCGGCATAATTTCAATCTAAGGCGCGCCAATAAACCTTTATAGGGATGTGTATAAATATTACACACCTATTGAATATTTCAACAGTTCTTCTTGAATGTCGCGGTAGATGCGCATCTCAAAGGAGATATAGATTGTGATGCTCAAACTATTTAGGTTGGCAATGTCTTACAGCCTGCTTTTTAATAACAATGTATTTGAAAAAGCGTATTTGTAATCATTTTGCCAGGAATATTAAAATTTTATATAGGTATAAAGCTTCATTTAATTAATCAATTCGGGGGGAAAAATAATCGATTTAAAGAAGTGGAGTCAAGTGCTTCCGTTCAACAAGTGATTTTCTAAAATCTTTGAAAAGTCAAAAGAATAGTTCTAATTTTTTGTTGGCAGGTATCGCTTCAGCGCTAGTTAAAGTGATCACGGTTTTGAACTCCTTTGGTATATACCATGTTTAAATTTTGGTTTACCAGATATTTAAAGGTTTGCTCTTATTTACCTAAAAATGTTATATTTAATGACACATGGTTTTAATATATTTTGAGTGCTTGTCTATATTTTATCCGCTCAATTTTTTTGATAGAAGTATCCAACAAAGACTACGTATATACTTTTTCTCCAGGCCTTTCGCTGATGCAAGTGATATGAACTTGGATTACGGAAATGTTTTTCTGAAATTGCTTGTTTTTATCAATGTAACTTCATCTATTTGAGTCAAAGGTTATAAGTAACTTTAAATTCTAAAGAATTTCTGAACGAGAGGAGGCCTTTTAAACTTTGAATAGAAATTACAGGAGATCTGTTAATGCTTCTTCCAGATCGGGAAAAGAGAACTTAAATCCTGTTTGCTGTATTTTATCTGCTGACACCCGGCTACCTTCCAGAACCATCCCTGCCATTTCACCCATAGCAAGCCTTAAAACAAAGCCGGGAATATTAGGCAACCATAAAGGCTTATTCAGCATTTTAGCTGCTGTTTGATTAAAATCCGCATAGTTGGTAAATTGAGGGGCCACAGCATTGTATGGCCCTTCCATTTTTGTGTCTTCAATGGCTTTGATGTAAATACTGCAAAGGTCATCCATATGGATCCAGGGTAGATATTGCTTACCTGAACCCAGGGAAGCCCCAAGTCCGCGCCTGACCGGAGCCAGCATCTTTTCCAGAGCCCCTCCCCTTTTAGTAAGCACCACACCTGTCCTGATCTTAACCGTCCTGATCCCGGCTTCACCGAATTTATCCGCCATCTTTTCCCATAAACTGCAAGTGATCCCAAAAAAATCAGAAGCCGTAGGATCGGCTTCATCAAAAACCTTTTCTGAAGTAATCATTCCATAATACCCAATAGCCGAAGAGGTTATAAAGGCTTTTAAATTCGGATTGAGTTCACGGGTTTTATTATAAAGAAATTCCCCGGTCTTTACCCGGCTGTCGATGATTACTTTTTTACGCTTTTCAGTCCAGCGTTTCTCAGCAATACCTGCTCCTGCCAAATGCACGATATATTCGGCATTTTTGATGGCTTCGTCATCTACTTTCCCGTTTTTCCAGTCCCAGGCATAAACTTTAATGTTTCCTGAATCGTTTGGCGAACGACTTAAAAAGGATACTGTATAGCCCTTAGCAACTAGCATTTTACTTAAGTGCTGACCGATCAATCCACTTCCACCTGATATTAAAACTGTTGCCATAATTCTTCTATATAAATTAAGAATACTACTAGCTGGGATTTATATTAAAACATCTTCAAGGCCAAAGTGTTTGACCACCCGTAAAACACGCAAGGTATTCCACCTTCCTGGCTGTCCCGCTTTCTCTATTTCAAAATGCACCTGTCCCGGGTAGTTCGCCATTTGGTTCCAGGTACCATATTTATTTCGCTTACTAAAGATATGATCCAGGGCAGGCCTCATTCTTTCATCCCAGGGTATTTTAGCCCAACTGAAATAATCAAGTGCCCTCAAAATATCATAGCGCCAGCGCGGTGGATATGGGAATTTGAGAAAGCCCGGCTGGATGATCATCCCGGTTTTGTCTGATTTATAAAGTTGATGCATCAATATAAATTCAATGGAAGATCGCTGTGCAATTTTTAATTCATCCAGACGGTAAGTATATCCATTCCTCTCGTATTCTGTGATCCCTTCTAAAACCGACAGCGTAGTATGTAATGAGCTGTGCCTGGCACCGGAACGGTTTAGGCGGCAATTAAATCCTCCATCGGGCATTTTTTGTGACAAAATGAAGTCCACTACTGATTTAAGTTTATCGGATTCTATTTTGAAATAGCAAGCGTAATTCAGGAACATCCCGTTAATGCATACATCGCTCTGATTCACTGATCCGGCAGGATTAATACCGCCATCGGAACCCTTTTCTTCTAAGGCAATTTTTTCTACGATATTACAAATTTTGGGATGATATGGATCAATGCCCAGATTTTTTAAATCCATCAGGGTATAATGTGAAGATGTCCATTTTGGCTGGTAAAACTTCAATCCCCAATGACCATCAGGGCGTTGCTGAGCAAGGTACCATGCACCCCAACCTTTTGAAGATATTTTTTGCTGTAAGTCGGGGTTATTTGCTGAAAGCAGATCCCGATAAACCTGGTAGTGAATTGATTCATCCCCTGCCAGCAACCATGTAACGATTTGATGATAATTCATTGGATTAATTAAAAAATAAAATTAATACGAATATAGCAAAAGAACAAGAACCAGCTAAATAGAAATAGAAGCAATTGTAAACCCCAACCTTATTCAGGCTGTCGATACTGAAAAGGAATTAAAGTCACTAATTAGATTCCGATATTTTATTTCTTAAGAATCAAATATTCGAATGGGGCTATATTTATAGAAGTATTTAATGATACCGTGCTCCCTCCAATTGCGTTTGTCCATGTTGAATTATGTAATGAGGGGGGTAGTTCAAAATTTACAGTATTATTCCGGGTATTCACCAACACAAAAAGCTCTTCCTGTTCGAAAATGCGTTTGAATGCAGCTACTGTTGAATGGTTATAAGTTTCAAGAGTGCCTTGTTTGGCGGGTTGTGATGAATTATAATATTGCAACAAATCCTCGTAGGTTTGCAGCATTCCAGGATTCAAAGACCAATTAACAGGAGACTGGCTGAAAAACGAAACATTTTGAGTGACTCCTACCTCCTGGCAACCATATATCATAGGAACACCGCCCAGAAATATAGTTATAACTGAAGCTGCAAGTGCTCCCTCTTTGCCTCCGAATAATACCATTGGGGTGGCATCCCAGGCCGATTCGTCGTGGTTAGTGGTAAACCGAAGTTTATGTTTTCCATCCGGCACAGCATTGTATTCCGAATTGTGCGTGCTAAAGATAAACCCGGCAGAGGAATTGCCATTAAAAACATTTTTAATTGTATTGTAAAAATCCCATGAAAAGTTCAGGTCGAAACCGGCTGTAAAGTGATCTGCCCTTGCCCCCTCGGCAAGTAATACCAGGTCTTTTTCTGTATTGGCATTTAAGGAGTCGATGGCCTGTTTCCAGAAATTAAAGGGCACCATATCGGCCGCATCACAACGATAGCCGTCAATATCAGCCTCATTTATCCAGTATTTCATTGCATCGATCATTGCAAGACGCATTTCCTGGTTGTTATAATTCAAATCGGCCACATCCTGCCAATTAGTGCCTGGAGGATGTACAATGTTACCATTTCCGTCCTGAGTATACCAGTCGGTATTGGTGATCCATGGATTGTCCCAGGCTGTATGATTGGCCACCCAGTCAAGGATGACGGCTATGCCCTTTTCGTGAGCTAAACTTACAAGTGATTTTAGATCATCCAGAGTCCCATGCTCAGGATTAACCTCTTTAAAGTTTTTTACCGAATAGGGAGAGTTCACCGAATTTATTTCCCCAATCGGGTAAATCGGCATCAACCAAATCACATTTATACCCAGGTCTTCAATTTTATCCAGTCGGTTAATCACCCCCTGGATATCACCGCTCTGACTAAAGGCCCGGAGGTTAATTTCATACATAACAATGTCTTTGGTTTGTGGAGGCTCAAAAGGTACAGTGGGTTCAGGATCATTGCCATTGGGTTTAACTTCCGGATCATCTTTTTTATCACAGGAGAATAATGTGATTGAAAAGACGATTAGTAAAATAAAAAGGTATTTTTTTCTTTGTAGCATTTTACTATAATTTATTCCAATTCAATTTTAAACGTGCAGGCATAGTGGCATGGTATGTTATTCATTTTAAAATCCGGGAATTCAACAAACAGTTCCTTTTGACCTTTTTCTAATATTTTCCAGTTAACCCCAACATCTGAACCCAAAAGGCTGACATTTTTTACTAAGGCCCCGGCAGACATATTAATTTTAAACGAGGGCTTAACCCAGTCGGATATAAATACATAAACAGAATTGTCTCTGGATGTATATTTAAAAGGAGAATTTGTTTGCTCCACCTTCCATGGCTTTGTTCCATAAATGGCTTCGCCGTTTACCTTAAGCCAATCTCCAATATCTTTAAGACGTTGTTGCATGATCACCGGAATCCTGCCATCTGCTGTTGGGCCTACATTTAGTAAGAGGTTTCCTCCCCTGCTTACAATATCAATCAGCTCGTTGATCAATTCTCCGGATGTACTATAGTCTTCCAAATTTTCAGCACGGTTAAAACCATATGAGCCACCTATTCCTCGGCTTTCTTCCCAGGGGTGTTGATAGTCAAGGTTTGCATCCTTGTATTCGCTGGAATAATAATCGCCGTGATGGCCAGGCATCCCCTTTGCAAAACGGTCGTTTACGACCACCTCATCTTTCACCAGGGATTCATTGTATAGCCAGGAAAGAAACTCTTTTGTCTTCCAGTATTCTTCAGTTCCATCCCATTCACCACCGTCGGCAAAGATGAGGGAAGGTTGATAGTTATTTACCAATTCTTTGAGTTGAGGAAGAAGATGTTTATCTACATATTCCGTCTCAGGAATTTTATATTTTTCTACATGATCCAAAGGGATATGATAACCTGTTTGAGTTCGGGACGTTTTTGAACTTTCCCATTCAACTATGGAATAATACAAACCCATTTTTAATCCTTCTTTTCTGACAGCCTCTGTTAGTTCTCCCACCAGGTCGCGCTTTGGGCCCACCTCCATTGAATTCCAGTCTTTTTTATATGGACTTTTAGTAGGCCACAGACAATACCCATCATGGTGTTTAGAAGTAAGCACTACGTATTTTGCCCCTGAATCTTTGAACAATTTTGCCCATTGATCCGGATCCCAAAGTTCCGCTTTAAAAATTGGGGCAAACTGCCGATACTCAAAATCTTCTCCATAGTTTTTATCATGAAAGGCTTTCCCCCCGCTTTTTTCATTTTTGTAAACCCTGGCATAATACCATTCAGCGTAGGAAGCATATAATCCTTCTTCCAGGGGCCGGTAAGCAGGTACTGAGTAAACTCCCCAATGAATAAAAATGCCAAATTTTGCATCTTCAAACCATGCCGGAACAGGCCTTTTATCCAGGGACTCCCATGTGGGTTGATAGGCCTGGGAAAGAACTCCTTTAATAAAAAACAAACAGAGAATAACAAGTAGGTACTTTTTCATTACATAAAAATATATGAAGGGATAAAGGTAAAAATCATCTTGAGATTTGCATTTAGTTTTTTCGCAAGGATTCAAAACAAAAGCCGGCATTTAATAAAACGCCGGCTTTAATTTTATTCGATATTCCTATTCCAAAACGAGCTTAAGAACTGTTATTCCATTCCTTTCAATTATTCTGACAAAATAAACTCCTGCACTATACGCACTTAAATCAGCACTAACCGTGTTATTTTCGAACCCATTGATCCGCTCAACTTCAACTCCCTGGTTGTTGTATATAAATACTTCAGCAGATCCATCATTTTCTGGAATTACAAAATTAACAAGGCCGGTTGTAGGATTGGGGAAAACCATCACCTTATCACTGCTTAAAGAATTTGAAATTCCTGTTAGCGGTTGTATGATCACATCGTCGATATACAAATTGTTACCAAAATAATTATAGGTTTCAAACATCACCTGGATATTACTGTTTCCAGCCCATGGAGAAAGATCAAGGACAATGCAAGCTGCTCCCCAACCCGCACCGCACCAATCTGATTCTTCTGCGGGTACAAATGGGTCCGTCATAAGTTCATGGGTAGCAAATACGCCATTATTATCTTCACCTCCTTCAAAAATCCGGGTCCAGCTTGAACCACAGTCATCAGAAACCTTTACTATAAGAGAGTCAGTTACTGAACTATGTTGTTTAGCATAAGCATGTTTAAAGCTAAGATAAGCATTATCAAATCCACCAAAATTCAAAACAGGAGATATTAACTGATCCCTTGATCCGGGAGGGACTATGTATTCGAAAAAGTTCATGTACGCGGCCTGGTCGCCCGGGCCATTGCCTCCAACGGTTGCTGTTTCCCATGTTTTATTAAAATCAGGGTTAACTACACTCCATGATTTTGCCGTAAGTCCTCCAGACTCGAAATCATCCTCAAATGGAATTTGGATCCCTCCAATTTGGATATAAGCTGTTTTTTCGAGAGAATTATTTCCTGCGCTATTGGTAACAGTAAGGGTTACATCATAGGCTGTACTTTCATTAAATACTACTACAGGGTTTTGTGATGTGGAAGAAGTACCATTAACATAAGTAACATTCCACGGATCAAATGACCAACTCCATCCTGTGGGGCAATTGGAGCTCATATCGGTAAATGAAATTTCAACACCGGAACAGGTAATGGAGTCGCTGGCTACAAAATATACATCAGGAACCGTTGTTTCGCTTACGTTCATATAACCATTAATGGTTTTGGTATCATTTCCTTCTGAATTACTTACCGTAAGGGTAACATCAAAAGTGCCCTGGTTCAGATAAATTATCCCCTGTGGATTTTTTTCTGTAGAAGAAGATGGGGTGGCCCCTTCAAAGCTCCATGCCCATGATGTTGGCACACCCTGTGATAGATCTGTAAAATTAACTTCACAACCTACAGGAACGGAAGTTTCGCTTGCTTCAAAATCTGCAAGAGGTTCACCGTGCCAAACAGGGGAGGACCAGAGCCCACGGCCGTATGTACCTACACGGATCACATCATCTTCAGGATTATCAGGATTATGATAAATTTCAATTTCGTTCACTGAGGCATCTATCGGAAGTCCATTACTAAACATTGTCCAATCCGACATGGATGCATCGCGGTAATAAACACCGGCATCTGAACCAACGTAAATACCATCAACACTATTGACATAGGCTGCCAGTGAGTTCATGTTTATATTGGGTAAAGTTCCGCTAATTTCAGTCCAGGTAAAACCTCTGTCGTTGGATACATAAACTCCACTTCCCTGTGTAATGTAAACCACCTCTGCATCAAAGGGATGGCATTCAACATCATACACATCCCCGCCACCAGGCAGATATGTTGTAAGTGTCGTCCATACCGGAGCATCTTCCATGATATCATCACTACGGTAAAGTTGTCCGTTACGGGCATAAAAGAAAAGATCAAAATCAGCAGGAGAATGTTCCACTACATCAATATTTCCCCCGCCACTGGTAGTAAGTTTATCCCAGGTGAAATTGTTGCTCTTCACTCCTTCTGCCCGCCAGATATTCTGATAACCACCAAACATGATGTTTGAATTTCCTTCGTGTAAACAATAAGGGGTGATCCAACCACCGCTTTCATTCATGCCATGGGCACCATCACCACCAACCCGATGAGACGATCCATTATTATAAAGCCGGTAAATATCACCATAGTATACGGTTGCATATGAATAAGCCTCATCCTCATGATCGAAGGCACATTCCATACCATCGCCACCATAGGAAGTTTGCCAATTGTCGTTTCCGTAATAGGTTGAAGTACCATTGTCCTGGTAACCATTAATCACTTTATCAATATTTGTTTTTGATTGTCCTATCCTATAAACCTGGCTGATAGGCAATCCATCAGTAATTTCCGGCCATGTACTTCCACCATTCATGGTATAATAAATTCCTCCGTCGTTTCCTGCATATAACCTGTCGTTAAGGGGATTGTATTCCAATACATGCAAATCCGCATGGACAGCAGGAACACTGCAGTCGCCCCACCAATGAGAGCTGATATCCCAGGTTGTTCCTCCATCGGTGGATTTAAAACAATTCACCCCACCGGCAAAGATTACATTTTTATTATTGGGGTCTACAGCTACATCCAGATCGTACCAGGCCTGTCCCCCTGATCCTCCATTGCATCCCCAGCTCATAATATTGGGGGAAGTGGACATTTCTGTAAAGGATTCACCTGAGTTCGTCGACCTGTAAATTCCTTTATAGGAATCTCCGGTAGATAATAAACAATAAACATATTCCGGGTCATCTTCCGTAACGGCAATTACTGAACGGTTACCATTAGGAATACCATTCGTAATTTGAATCCAGTTCTCACCATCATCAGATGATTTATAAAATTTCCCATTTCCACCTGCATAAAGTATAGTTGGGTCACCAGGTTTAAAAACAACTTCTTTTGTCCCTCCATTATGTTTAAAAACCCAATCAGCACCTGCGTTTGTTGTTTTATATAACCCACCTGAAGTAGCCGCATAAATAATGGCAGCATTACCAGGGTGCTGGATCAGTCTTCCAACGGTCCTGTTACCCATTCCATTGTTCCACACTTCCCAGGTACCACCGCCATCTGTGCTTCTGAAAACACCGAGTCCGGCTGCATCACCTGCATCACGGTCGCCTGTTCCCATGTATATTATATCCGGGTTCTCCCAATTAATTATTATAGAGGAAACTCCCAGTGTTGGTTGGTTATCGGTTGTACTGGTCCAGCCACCAAAAGACCCGTCATATTTCCAAAGTCCACCAGCTGGAGCACCTATGTATACAATATCCGGATCCGTTGGGTGAAAAGCTATTGCATTGATCCTTCCAAGACCTTCATAACCTTTTGAGGGAACACTGACCGGTCCAAGGTTTGTCCAGTCACCGTTTGAATCTTTGGCTTTGGGATTATTTTCCAGGTATTTCATGTACTCCTTATAAACTTTATCGGGGGCTACACGGCTGCCGTCCGGATTTATATAATGCTCCATGCGCCATTCCCAACGCTTGAATTGCTTCCATCCATTTCCTTTCGTTATCTCTCTGCCTTCCCAATAAACATTAAAAGCTTCCTGTACATCGTAAAAATTAACCGATTCATCCTGCATCATCTCTATCCAGTAAGGATATGCCGAATAATCTTTGCTTTGATTTACAGAAATCGACTGAGAAAAAAGGCTGGTTGAAATAGTAGTAAGTAATAGTAAAGTAATTGTCCTGATCATGATAAATGAAATTTAAATGAGTAATAAGCACTTGCCACAAAAATAGTAATATATGATCGTGTATTTAGCACTTTATAACTAAAAGTCAAATTTTAGACACGCACCATCAAAAGGGGGTTGCATAATTCGTTGGGAAAACAAATATATTGGAATAGGAGTAATTTAAAATCTCATCACATAAAAGTGAAAAGCCGACTCACCTGAGCCGGCTTTTCAAATTAAAGCACTTAAAAATCTACGGTTATTTCTTTTCCTCAATACCTATTTTGCAAATAAAAAAAGTTTGTTATAAATTAATGCAAAAATATATATATTTTGAGAATATTCTCATTATATTTGCAAATAAAAATAGATGGCCCGAACAAAGCATTTAAGGAAAGTGGTTACTCCGCCGCGGTTTAAGGGATATAAGCCTTATGGAAAAGATATTTTTAACAAAGGCAAAGTTGAGCTACTTTACGAAGAATTTGAAGCGATTAAGCTTGCTGATTATGATTTACTCAACCATCAACAGGCTTGTGTTTTAATGGGAGTTTCGAGGCCAACCTTCGCCCGAATTTACAAAAGTGCCAGAATAAAAATCGCTACTGCTTTAGTTGATGTAAAAGAGATTACTACAGTTTATGGAAGTGCCATCCCTGACAGAAACTGGTTTTTTTGTAAGGGATGTCAGGCAAGATTTACCCTTCCTGAAACATTCAAAGATAAAAATTGCCCCCTTTGTAAATCTTCCTCTATAAGCAAAATGAAATAAAACCAAAAATATGAAAACCATTATCACATCGCAGGGAAACTCAATAAAATCGAGGTTTGATTTACGTTTTGGGAGGGCTATGTTTTTCTGCCTTTATGATGAAGTTAGCAAAGAGATAATATTTATCGAAAATGCACCAATCAATGAACTGGCTAATGCGGGAATTAAGGCTTCCGAAAAAATGATTGACCTCGGTGTTAAAAAAATTATATCAGGAGATTTTGGTCAGAAAGTCAGGGAGCTGTTGGAAACTAATAATATTCAAATGATCATAATGCCCGATGATAAAAAAACAATTGCAGAAATAATTGAAATGATCAAATAAAAAAAAGGAAATTATTATGAGTAATACTGACAGTTGCAGCAAGGAAGGCCACGGAAAGGGATTAAGAATAGGTAAAGGTAAAGGGCGAAACAATGGAGGAGGATTTGGCCCTAATGGATATTGTGTTTGTGTAAAATGCGGTGAAAAAGTCCCACACAATCAAGGCGTTAAGTGTACGAATATAAAATGCCCCAAATGCAACCACAAATTAATCAGAGAAGAATTATTAAAAAAAGATAACTAACATGAAAAAAACAATTGCAATTCCATTAATAGATGGGAAATTTTGCAGCCATTTTGGCCATTGTAATAAATTTGCCATCATCGAAACAAAAAACAATATTGTACAGCAAACACAATTGGTTGACCCGCCGGTTCATAAGCATGGAGCATTTCCTTCATTTATGGCAGAAAAAGGAGTTGATGTGGTTATTGGGGGTGGAATGGGAGTAAAAGCACAGGAGCTTTTGCGAAAAAATAATATTGAAATAATTTTGGGTGTGAGCAATGGTGATCCCGAAGAACTGGCAAAAAGCTACCTGGCAGGAGCTCTTAAAAGTTATCCGAATTTGTGCGACCACTAATTTGAATACTAAAAAAAAATTCAACATTAGTATTCTAAAAATCAGCAGGCCTATTCAGAAAAGATGTATTTTAATCCCCGTTTTTAATTAATAAAAAATGGGGAAATACATCTTTTTAATATTAATTGTGGTTTCCATAATGGCATGTAATAGCCAGGCACCAGATACCAAAAGGGAAGCGAAAAGTGATAATAATAATGAACTCGACTCTCTTGCTCAGGAAGTAATTAATGAAACTTTAAGAAGCTGGGAAGCATACAAACAACATGCATGGGGGCATGATGTCCTTTTACCCTTATCGAGGTCACATAAAGATTGGTATAACGAACCTTTATACATTTCTCCTATTGATGCCTATAGTACATTGAAGTTAATGAGGCTTGAAACTGAAGCGAAGGAGATAGAAAATTATGTAGTGGATTCTCTTAATTTTGAAAAAGACGTCAAGGCCAAAGTTTTTGAGGTAAATATTCGGATATTGGGAGGTTTACTTTCTATGTATGAACTCTCTGGAAACAAGCTGGTGCTTGAGAAAACTGAGGACTTTGCCAATCGTATGCTCCCTGCATTTGATACGCCCACGGGAATCCCAAAATACTGGGTCAACCTCAAAACGGGCTTAGCAAGTGGTGACACGGTGAATGTGGCTGAAGCAGCTACATATACCTTCGAAATGGGGATTTTAAGTTATTATTCGCAAAACCCGGCATACTACCAGGCAGCAAAAAAAGCAACTTTGGCTATTTATAACCGTCGATCGGAAATTGGATTGATAGGTGATGTAATAAATGTTGAAACAGGTGAATGGGTATCAAAACAAAGTCATATTTGTGCAGGGGTTGATTCTTATTACGAATACTTATACAAAAGTTATTTGATGTTTGGTGATCCTGATCTTGGCCATGTTTGGAATGAGAGCATTCTGGTAATTAATAAATACCTCACCGAAGAATTTGATGATAAGCTGTGGTATGGACGGGTGGATATGACATCGGGTGAATTACAAAGTTCTGTCATCACCCTGTACGATGCGTTTTTCCCCGCGATACTTGCGTTATCGGGTGACCTCGATCGTGCCGCAAAATTGCAGGAAACCTGGAATTGGCTATGGGATAAATACGGACTTGAACCCATGGTTTATGATTACAAAAAAGGCACACCCAATTATCCTGTATATGATTTGAATCCGGAAATTATTGAATCAACCTATTACCTTTATCATTTTACCCAAGATAAAAAGTACCTGGAGATGAATAAAAAATTCTGGTCGGATATAAAAAAATATTGCCGCACAGAAGTGGCTTTTACTTCGGTTAAAAACGTGGAAACCATGGGAAAAAGAGATTATATGCCCACTTTTTTCTTTGCAGAAACCTTAAAATACTTTTACCTTACATTTTCAAACCACCAGGGAAATTTCCGTTTTAACGATTATCTTTTTAATACTGAAGCCCATCCTTTCAAAAGAAATTCCTTCGACAAAAGACAGGTGAAGATTAGATTAGGGCTTTAATGAAATTCAGTTATAAAAATTTATAATATTATTTTTTTCAGATTAATTAATTCAGATAGATTATTTTTTACCTTTACTGTTACAATACTCGACCAACTATTTATACTTTTCCCTTTTAAGGGATTACTCATTTTCTGCTTTAGCCATCAGAGATAACTTTAAAATTAATTCATATGAAAAAAGTAGTTCTATTGGGATTTGTGATAATTCTTAGTTTAGCAAATGTTATTGCCCAGCCACCACAAGGTTTAAATTACCAGGCTGTAGCCAGAGACCTTAACGGGGATCTGTTAACCAATCAATCTGTAACTTTCAGGATAAGTATATTAATTGGCCTGGCCCCCGGAACATTGGTTTACCAGGAGATTCATCCTGCAGTAACAAATAATCTGGGACTGGTTGACCTTATTATTGGTGAAGGAATTCCAACAGTGGGTACTTTTTCAGGTATTGACTGGACGTATGGTGAAAGCCATATAAAAGTTGAAATGGATCCATCAGGAGGAACAAGTTACCAACTAATGGGGCAATCTGAATTGCAAAGTGTACCATATGCTTTGTATGACGGTGATTGGGAGATAGCTGGAAGTGACCTCAGACTTGGCGTTTCCGGGAATGTGGGAATTGGAACTTTTAACCCTTCTAAAAAGCTGGAGGTAAATAAATATTTTTCTTCCACAAATACAACGGAAGATATCGTTGAAATTTGGAGGGGTTCAACAGGTACTGTTGGAAGTGGAATTGGTGCGGGCCTCGCCTTTCGAAACCAGGTTTCCAATGGTGCCTTCGCTCTTTCTGGTAGAATATCCAGTATTATGGAAAATGCGATCAGCCCTACTACTTCTGCAGGCATGTTATTTGAAACCCGGCCTACTAGTGGAAATTTAATTAATGCTTTATATTTGGACCCTGATGGGAACGTTGGATTAGGAACTACCAACCCTAACCGCAAACTTGAAATTTATGGAGATGAAAAAATTAACTACAGCGGGTCAGATGGAAATGCTTTGTCAGTAACAGGAAGCTCAATCGCTGCAATGGCCTATATTCAAAACAGTGGAGAAGGTTGGGGTTTATCAGCGGGTATTAACAATTCAAATGCATCTTCCTCCTATGGCCTGTACGGTTTTAATTATGGATTGGGATATGGTGTTTATGGAAAGACATACAATTCTGCAGGTAAAGGAACTTATGGAATTAATTCAACATTCAATAACTTTGGATATTTAGGTAGCCCTGACTACGGTGCCTATGGTGAAAATTATTACGGTAATTTTGGATATTTAGGTGGAAATAATTATGGAGTATATGGAAGTTATAACCTCGGTAATTATGGGGTTCTTGGAACCGCACAATATGGAGTATATGGGTATCTAATCACCACAAATCCGGGGAATTATTCGGTATATGGTTATGGTGTGCATGCGTCAGGTGTGGATGGGACTTCCTATAGTGTTAGTTATACCATTGGCGGTATAAAAGGATACAATTTCTGGGGCAATCCATATACCTTTGGTGTCGCCGGATATTCATACTTAGACTACGCAAGAAGTGGTGGAAACTTTGGTGGAAATAACAGTGGAACTATTTGGGGTTCTCTGGCTTATAAAAATTCAGGTAACACAAGTTATGGTGGTTATTTTACCACCTACATTTCAGGTTCAGGTAAAGACAATCAGCCACAAATCAATAACGGAATAGGTGCTTATGGTGATTTATTTGGCGCAGATATTCATGGGAAAGTCTATGGGGCCTTTATTGAAGGTGAAAATTATGCCACATTCGCTAATGGAACCGTATTTAAAAACGGCCTCGATGTCCACCTGCAGGAAAACGGAACCAATCAAAATACAGTTTTATATACATCAGTGGCTACCGATGCCACGATCCAGACTAGCGGATATGCTTCAATTACAAATGGTAAAGCAAATATAAGTTTTGACCAGAATTTTGTACATGCTGTTTCAGACAGTGAACCTATTATTGTTACAGTAACGCCCATGGGCAATTCCAACGGTGTTTATCTCTCTGAAGTGTCGAAAGATGGGTTTAAAGTTGTAGAAAACAATAATGGTAAAAATAATGTGAACTTTTCCTACATCGCTATTGGCAAACGTAAAGGATTTGAAAACCCACAATTGCCAGCTGAAGTAATTTCTGCCGATTACACATCAAAACTTGCACAGGGCCTGCATAATGATAATGACATGAATACTGATGGCCAGGGTTTATATTATGAAAACGGCCAATTATTAGTGGGCAAACATCCATCCACATACCCCGATTTAAATAAGCAAGGCGAGGAGATGCCAGCAAAGGCAAAACCAGAACGCAAAATGGATAAGAATTCGGGTGATGGAAAAGCGCCTGAACAAGATAAAAAGTAGAAATATATCGTGGAAATCTTAAAAGCCGGACTATTTTCTAGATCCGGCTTTTTTGTATCATCATTAACAATCTTTTGCAAGAATTATTCGACTAATCCATCTGATCTAATTTGGTTCCCATTAACATAATCGAATTCTTGTCATGTGTCATATTTTTTTATATATTAGCAACCTAATTTTATAAAAACCGCAGTCAAGCATTGATGCTCGATATCAAAAAATATCACTTCATTACCCTTAGTCAATAACTGACTGACAATATCATATATTTGAATTTATAAAACCAACTTATAAACTACAAAACATCATGAAGAAAAAAATTACTATCATTCTTATGTTGGTGATTTCACTTATTAGTGGATACACTCAAACTCCAGAAGTTTTTAATTATCAGGCAATAGCCAGGGGTACCACAGGAAATATTATTACCAATCAACAGCTTGCTTTTCAAATAAGCATTCTACAAGGTGGTCCCACAGGTACAACTGTTTATAGCGAAATCCACAATCCTACAACTAATGATTATGGTTTGGTCAATCTTGAAATTGGAAATGGAATTGCTACCATAGGAGATTTTACCACCATTGATTGGAGTTTAGGAAATTATTTCCTGCAAATTGAATTAGATGAAAACAACGGAACCAACTATCAATTAATGGGAACTTCCCAATTACTCGCTGTTCCCTACGCCTTTTACGCTGAAACAGCCGGAAACAGCGATGACGGGGATTGGATAGCTTCAGGCAATAATTTATATAACAGCAATACAGGAAATGTGGGAATTGGTACTAGCAATCCTGATGGCAAATTTGTGGTAATGGATGGTGCTGATACTTTATTGAAAGTAATAGATGGACAGATCAGGATTCCCGGAAATGGCCCCACACAGGGTATCGCATTTATGGGGGACGAAAAAGGTGGTGGAGGCAAATCTTTAAATATCCGGAATGGTCTCCTGAGGCCGGCACCTGATACACAAGCATTGGCAACTGGAGGTCTGGAAAGGCTTAGGATCACCGCGAATGGTGATATTGGAATCGGAACTATATCCCCATTAGAAAGATTGGATGTGCAAGGTGGCCTTCGGGTTGGATATACTTCCTCAAATAATGCAGGTGCGATACGATGGACAGGAGGACAAATGGAATACAACAATGGGTCTCAATGGTTACCATTTGCAAGTGGAATTGGTTCTCAGTGGTCAGAAAATGGTTCAGCTATTTTTTATAATAACGGCAAAGTGGGTATTGGAACGTCCAGCCCTGGTGGATTATTATCATTGGCTGGTAATGATCCCTATTTGACTTTTGATGCTTCCGCTTCATCGGATGAAATGGGCTTAAAGTTTTCTCATGACGGAATTGTTAAATACTCATGGGATTTTGATAATGCTACAAACAATATAATACTAAACTGGGATCAGGATGATTTGGGTTTTGGGGATATTTTGTTCAAACGTTTCGGAGACGACAGATTAGCCATTCGTAACAACGGGGATATCCTCTTTAAAAGATTCGGCGATGACAGGCTTGCCATCCGCGGTGATGGCAATGTGGGTATTGGTACAGCAACTCCAACCAAACGTTTTACCATTCAGGGTGACGAAACCGATGTTCGCCTTGATTTGAATTCTGCCAGTCCCAGCAATATCCAGAGTGTACAGTTTGCTGTGGATGACATGGAGCAAAGCAGTATTTCGTATGATAAATCAACCAATGATTTGGTATTCAACTTTGATGCTGAAGATTTAGGTACAGGGGATATACTTTTTAAGCGTTATGGAGACGAAAGATTAGCTATTCGAAACAATGGAGATATCCTGTTCAGAAGATGGGGTGACGACAGGCTCGCCATCAGAGGGGATGGCAATGTAGGAATTGGTACAGCAACGCCTACCAAACGATTTACCATTCAGGGTAACGAAACCGATGTTCGCCTTGATTTGAATTCTACCAGTCCCAGCAATATCCAGAGTGTACAGTTTGCTGTGGATGGCCTGGAGCAAAGCAGTATTTCGTATGATAAATCAACCAATGATTTGGTATTCAATTTTGATGCTGAAGATTTAGGTACAGGGGATATACTTTTTAAGCGATTCGGAGACGACAGATTAGCCATTCGTAACAACGGGGATATCCTCTTTAAAAGATGGGGTGACGACAGGCTGGCTATCAGAGGGGATGGGAATGTGGGTATAGGGACTTCAACACCGGCTTATTCATTAGATATTAGGGGATCAAACCCAGATGAAGGGGGCGTGTTGCAGTTAGGGAATTCAGATGAATCCAATTTTTTAAGATTTTTTGGAGGCCGGATTGGGGATCCAGAACCTTATATCTGGTGGCAGGATGGCACACCATTGCGCTTTGTCTCATCAGCCGGAGGATTTACCGAACATTTGCGGATTGATGCCTTCGGCAACGTAGGTATTGGGACGCCCTCTCCAACCCACAAACTTGACATTAACGGAGAAGCACGTATCCAAATTTTAAGTATGGAAAACGGACTAAACAATGTTTTAGTAGCTGACCCACAGGGCGTATTGCATGTAAGGGACGCAGCTACGCTGGGAGGTGGTGGAGCCAGCCTTTGGATGGAAAGTGGACCAGATATTCATAATATCAATCCCGGAAATGTTGGAATAGGAACACCCATGCCTACTCATACCCTGGATGTTTTGGGTGAAGCGAGGATAGAAATTATGACCATGAATAATTCCCTGAATAATGTCGTCGTTGCAGATGAATTTGGTGTTTTACATATCAGGGATGCTTTTACGCTTGGCGGATTTGGCGAAAACATTAAAGTTGATGAAAACGGAAACCTTGGTATTGGCACAGATAAACCAACCGCCAAAGCCCATATAAAGGATGTTTTGCGTCTTGAACCACGTGTTACATTTCCACCAACTCCCGAAGAAGGGGATATTTTTGTTAATGCCAATGATCATAATATTTATTGCTTCTTAAATGGTATGTGGAAACCATTGAATGATTAATCTGTAACTCCATAGAATTATCATTCAAAAAGATTAAGTAAATAAGCGTTTAATAACTATTCTCATCAAGCTTAACTTTACCCCAAAATGTGCGGTAAACAAAAAAAGTATATAACAAAACGAGTGGGCCACCTATGGCAGTAATGGTCAACATGATCCCCAGCGCCTTTTCAGAAGAAGCTGCATTATAAATCGTGATATTATACCGGGGATCAATGGTGGATAAAACCATCACCGGGAAAAGTTCAATAGCCACAAGGATCATCAGGAGGCTTAATGTTAAGGATGAAAATACAAAAGCCATCAGGTATTTCCCTTTGGTAGCAAGCCGGGGCACATTGGCAATGCTCAGAAAAGCCAGCAGGGGAACAACAAATAATTCGGGGTGCTGCCTGAATCGGTCGGAAAGATGGGGTATAAAAATGAGGGTATATAATGTGACCAGAATGTATAAAACCACAAAAACTATGATGGATTTTATTAGCAATCCCTTCAGCCTTTCGTAAAGTTTACCCTCTGTTTTCATGGTAAGGTAAATAGCCCCATGCATCATAAAAAGAGCGAGCGTTGTAATTCCAACCAAAACAGAATAGGGGTTGATAAAATCAAGCCAGTGACCAGTAAATTCATAGCCAGGCCCCAGCGCAATCCCCTGCAAAACATTACCCATAACCACCCCAAGCAAGACAGCAAGCATCGCACTTGAAATGCTGTACGAAATATCCCACAATCTCCTCCACCATTTCATATCTTCTTTGCTCCTGAATTCAATGGATACTGCTCTGAATATTAAAAAAGCAAGGAATAGCATGAACGGAATATACATGGCCGAAAACATGGAGGCATATACCACAGGAAAACCTGCAAATAATGCCCCACCCCCTATCACCAGCCAAACTTCATTTCCGTCCCATACGGGCCCTATTGCATTCAGGGCAATCCGGCGGCTCTTTTCTTTCCTGAAGAATAAATGCCAGGCTCCAGCCCCCAGGTCGAACCCATCCAGGATGCCATACCCTGAAAACAATCCGCCTATTACCAGGAACCAAATTGTTGGATAATCCATTCCTAAAAAAGTAGCTGTATATATCGTTTCCATATTATTTTATTTTTCAATTTCAACAATTCCAACCATTCCTTCCTGTAAAGGCCTTGATTCATCTACCTGTAAATCATAAGGTCCGGCTTTAATTTTTTTATCAAGAAGGTAGAGGAAAAGCATGAACAAAAGAATATAGATCAGGGTAAACATGATCAAAGAGAATAAAACCTGGTTAGCTGTTACTACAACGGATAATGCATCGGATGTTCGTAACAGGCCATATACAACCCAGGGTTGGCGTCCCATTTCTGCAGCAAACCATCCTAATTGATTCGCTAATTGCGGAAGAATAACTGAACCCACAAAAACCCAAAGGAGCCATTTGAGGTTAAATAATTTCCCTCTCCACCACATAAACAAACCATAGAAGGTGAGCGCGATAAAAAACAATCCAAAGGCGACCATTAAATGGTAAAACTGAAAAACAGCATTCACTGCATTAGGAACTTCATCTTCAGAAAAATCATTTAAACCACGGATAGGTTCCTTAAAATCAAAGTGAACCAGGTAGCTCAATCCACCAGGGATTTTTGGGCCATACACTTTTTGGTTTTGCTCATCCACCCAACCAAAAAGATAAAGATCAGCCGGGGCGTTCGAATCATAATGTCCTTCAAATGCAGCTAATTTGGGGGGTTGATTTTCAGCGACTCCATCTGCTGATTCATGTCCTGTGATCAATTGACTGAAAGAAAATACTGCTGCCACAACCAGGGCTATTTTAAACGCTTTTTTGGAAATCTCAACATGCCTGTTTTTCAAGATATAGTAAGCATGTACACTCATTACAAGGAAAGCTCCTGCAATGAATGCTCCCACCCATACATGCAATAAACGCTCTACACTCGAAGGATTAAAAACCATAGCCCAAAAATCGGTGATCTCAGCCCGGGCATTCATACCATCACCAACAATATGATACCCTGCGGGAGTTTGTTGCCAGCTATTGGCCACAACTATCCAAATGGCAGAAAAAAGGCTACCCAACCATACCCCTAAAGTGGCTATAAAATGAACCGGCGGCTTAACCCGGTTCCAGCCAAACAATAATACCCCAAGAAATCCACTTTCGAGGGCAAAGGCAAAAATACCTTCCGCTGCCAGGGCACTTCCAAATACATCCCCAACATATTTAGAATATGTAGCCCAATTGGTTCCAAACTCGAACTCCATGACAATTCCAGTGGCTACTCCTATACCAAAAATAAGGGCAAAAATCTTTGTCCAGAACCTGGCCATGTTTTCATACATTTTTTCACCGGTCCGGAGATAGGCCCCCTCCATAATTACCATGATCAACCCCAGGCCAATACTTAAAGGTGGATAAATGTAATGAAATGAGATAGTAAAGGCAAACTGTACACGTGATAGTATTTCAACATCCATAATAAAATCCGATTTATCGTTGCTTCAAATTTAAGACAAAATAAATGATCTTTTATTCATTGTGAGGAATATCACAATCGAAACAAAGTCCCGGCTTTATTCTTAAAATTAAAAACGTACTCATCTGATCTGGTGCATAAGCTTTTGATCAATAATTAATTCCTTTAAGCCTGGTCATTTTTATTAAAATAATTTTTAATATAGGTATGAATGATTATACTTCCAACAGAATTGGCGTGGATTCATCGAGCCCCGGATTATTCACTAATACAACGGTATTTAATGGAGAGATCAATTCTTCAAGGAAGTCCACATATTCTTCTTCTCCACCCGACTGGGTAATTTTTAAGCCCAACAAAACTATAGTGCTGTTTTTGCTATATTGCTGAATCACTTTAGTAACGGTCTCCCCCGGCTTTTTCACCAATACTTCTAAATTAGCATTGATCCTGGCTTTAGGGATTAGAGGTTGTATAGAGTCCATCATTTTCCCCTGGACTTCCTTGCTATCAACAATTGAGCGAATCGTAATTGAAGCACGTTCCCACTCTTTGTTCATAACAAGCAAATGGGCCAAGAGTAGCATTAGGTCACCATTTCTTTGCTGTCCGCCCCACCACAAATCAATACTTTTATTTTTTTCTAAAGTCCTAGGCCATTTTATCCTGGCAAGAATTGTACTTTTATTGGCTTGTGAAACGGCCCTGATAATTCTTTGTTGTGATAGTTTTGTTTCATGGCTCTCACTCCACCCGAACATAATTGTATTAGCTTTTATTCCTATTAGTCCATTGGATTGAGCTACTGTAATAGCTCCTACTTCAAATTCAGGAACAACTATAACTTCACTGAAAGCCGTCAATTTAGCTCTCATAATTTTATCTTTAATTAATAACCTGTGATTTTCAATATCAATTTTCGACTCTGTAAGATGCCCAATGATAAGTTTAACCACAGTACTTATTCCAAAGATTTGACTGAACCAGGAAGCAAGTTTAATCAATTCCATTTGAGCCTCTGCATCTTTAATAAACAGCAAGATTCGTGGTCTCCAGTTGCGGGGTTTTGAACCATAAATACGAATTTGAATCAATGCATATCGAATAAGATTTCGCCAGAAACCAGCACGTGCGTCCCCCCAGTTCATTTCCAAGGTTCGCCTGGCAAGATAGACATACAAACCTATCTCTAAAATTACGGCTAAAACACAGGCTGTTGGGCTAATTAGGAACATTACTGAAATAGCACCTATAGCTCCGGCAAGAGAGATATACCATGGAACTTTGATGGTTGGCCTGAAAGAAGGATCTTTTACCAATCTTTCAATAACTGCACTCATGTTCACCATCACGTAGAGGGTGAGAAAGAGAATAGAAACAAATTGAGCAATGGTATTCAAACCCCCTATAAAAACGGCAATCATGGCAATGGCCCCGCTCATCCATGTGGCAGTAGTTGGCTGACCGGATTTTGATAAACGAGCAAAAAATTTAGGAGCTAGGCCGTCTTGTGCCAGGGCCTGGAGTACCCGGGGGCCACCTAGAACACTGCCAAAAGCTGAAGATAAAATGGCTCCCCAAATAGCTGGATAAACCAGGATGGAACCAAAAATGGCCACTTTAATCCAGGAATCCACTCCCGAACCAGCCAACTCTTCAGGTGATATTTTACTGGTAACGGACAATAAAACAGGTACGGCGATATAAATCAGAACTCCTGTAAGCACAGCCCAAATGGTACCCCGTGGAATCGATTTTCTTGGATTTTTCAGGTCGCCACTCATACCTATCCCGGCTGTAAATCCTGTTACCGCAGGAAAAAAAACAGCAAAAACATACCAGAAGCCTTCAGGAGCAGTGCGATAAGAAGGAATTAATTCAGGAGCTTTAATGGGTCCCCCACTTAATGAACCAAAAAATAAAGCTAATAGAGAAAGTCCAACCAAAATCATTATTGGGATTTGTACTTTTAACACCAGTGAAGCTGATTTACCAGACAAAGTCGTGATCAGTAGAATGATGGCAATTGTAATAAATTGGAGTGTATGAGTGGGCATAATTCCCCAGCTATCAGGCCAAAATAAAAGTAAAGCTTCAGCAAGTCCATAGCTGTAAAAAGTGATGGATAAAGTTCTGCAAAAATATAATGGTATTCCGATAGAACCACCCAGTTCGAGGCCCAAACTGCGGGAAATTATATAATATTCGCCACCTACTCCAACGTTCATGTTTGTTGCAATAGCCGAAGCGCTAAGACCTGTTATAAAAGTAATAGAACTTGCAAGAATGACCACAAATATGGTTAGCAGCAGCCCAAGGTTGCCTACCACCCAGCCAAACCTGAGGTACATTATTAAGCCAAGAATGGTTAAAACGCTTGGGGTGTAAACTCCCAGGAAAGTTCCAAACTTTTTGCTATTTTCCATGGCCTTTTAAGTTAATTTCTTACATTGTGTTAAAGACTTAAAAAATAATTTCAGTAATACGGATACTACAATATTATACTTACTATTCTTTTCCAGTGGATAACTCTACCCTATCAGTAATTGTAAATCTGAGTAAATATTCCAAATGCTGACCTATTAATTATTTGTTTTTGAATATTGTACATTATATAAAGTTAGTATAAAAATTTTATTTGGTACATTAAAATTTGGGCATTCTAAAATAAATATAGCGGCATTGAATATATAAATTTGAACAACCTTCTTCTCTTAGCAGGTATGAATACGTGTATAGTTCAGGCTAAAAAACTTGTTTTGGTAATTTGAAAATCCAAATCTTTTAATTACCTACTTATTCTCAGAGCTAAACAAGTTCCCCCGGAACACCTCTGTTAAATATATGTTAATGTTTTGAATTGGTGCAATATAGGCCTTCATTTATACTAAATTTGTGGATTATATTATTTGTAATACATCCTTAATTTATTGCTGTTATGCTGAAGAAAATTTTATCTCGTGTAGCGAAAGAGCACCCGCTCTTAATAAGGAATTTTAAAAGGTATAAACATTTATTAAGTTCCCTTTTACAATAATATTTACCAAAACAGGAAACAGGAAAACACAAAAATCAGGATTACTTATTACCAATTCCATTTACACCTTTAAGGTTTTATTTGGGATAATTACCTGTATCAGTATTTACAGGCTGGGTTAAATGATATTGAATTAAATCAACAACAAATTATACAAAAAACTTTACCATCATGAAAAGGACTATTACCATTATTAGTGTGCTTTGGATAGTTTTTCAAACTATTTCCACAAATTTTGCAATTTCACAAGTTTGTTGCCCTGAATTCAGGCTAAATGATGCTATCGAAGTTTGTCCACCAGAAGGCGCTTGCCGCGCTGATCCGGTCGGAGGACAAAGTGATGCAGGACTTGTAGCCTGCAATGAAAGTGCACATACCTATACTGTGTTTCCTAACGACCCTTCCTTTACCTACACATGGTCAGTTACAGGAGGCACACCCACAACATTTACCGGCAATCCCAATACTATTGTTTGGGGAACTGGTAGTTCAGGATATATTAAAGTTATCATCAGTAACCTCAATATTGGAGGGAATTGCATCGATAGTATCATGCAACCCATTTGTCTGATCGAAGGACCCCAGGCTGATTTTACCCTTTCACCTGATACTGTTTGCCAAAATACACCAGTGTATTTTACCAATACTTCACTTGGTGGTAGCGTCTTCTTCTGGGATTTTGGTGACGGGAATACATCCAACCTGGCAAATCCACCAGCTCATTCATATGCCAGCCCAGGTACCTATATAGTAACTCTAACCGCCCAGGACATGGGTGCGGGTCAATGGGTCATTACCCAGGAACCTCCTTCGGAAGTGCTCGTCCCATGCGGATGCATCGATACCATAAGCAAAGTAGTTGTTGTACTCCCAGGCCAGGGTCCTGAAATTGAAACAGATTGTTGTTATGGAACGGTTTGTCCGGGCGACACTTCCTATTTCTGTACACCTTCGGTATGCACCACATACAATTGGACAGTAGCTGGCGGCACAATCATTTCGGGCTTGGGTAGCAAATGTATAGAAGTAAAATGGAACAGCACCTATTCAGGGCCAACTATTGTAAGCCTTGAATTACCGGGATGTGGTTCTGCACCCTGCCCGGGAACTACTACTTTACAAGTCCCGGTATTATATCCCAATCTTCCTATTAGTGGGCCGGTAATATTATGTGCCGGTGCTTCCGGTAGTTATTCCCTTCCATCTTTGCCGGGTACTTATTATAATTGGTCTGTTTCAGGAGGATTACATTCCTTTAATAATGTGGATAAAAATGCGGCTAATGTCAGCATTACATTTAATTACCCCGGTACCTACTGGGTAAAATGCGATTACGACAACCCCCTTGCAGGATGCAGTGGGATTGATAGTTTACAGGTGGATATCCTTCCTGAATTTGAATTTTTTGGGGATGAAACGGTTTGTGAAGGATCAACTATCTCTTATTTTGCAAATGGGCCGGCTAACTGGTTTGTCACTCCTGCCGGACCTGGAATTACTGGCAATGGAACAAACACAGCCAATGTTACCTGGCCAACAGGGACCTATACCCTTACAGCAGTTCCAGTAAATCCAGCCAATTTCTGCAATGCCAGTGCTTTTAAACAAGTTGAAGTTATTGCAAAGCCCATTTTAAATAATATCATAGGCCCCGACAGTATTTGTCCGGGTAAAAATTTCACATATTCCATTTCTTCTAATGTCAGTGGTTCTCCATTTGTTTGGAATGTTACTTCAGGCACAGGAACCATTCTTTCCGAAATGGGAGCAGACAAAGATTCCATAGTTGTAAAATGGGCTGGACCAGGGCCATGGCAGCTAAGTGTCTATCAGGAAATTGAGATTTCTCCGGGGGTATTCTGCCAATCTCTAGCAAAAACCCATACTGTGAACTCATACCTCCCTCCCAACATCACAGGTTTAGGTTCAGTTTGTGTAGATGGGATCGAATCCTACTCGGCAGGGGGCTCAAATTTGTCCGGAAATTTCGAATGGTCAATTATTCCTGCAAGTCAGGGATCTATTCAAACAGGACAAGGTTCAAATGGGGTTACAATTCTCTGGCACGGAACTCCCAATACTGCAATTATTAAAGTTATTACCTGTTCAGGTATGGATACCATTCCGGTAACAATTTTAAATCCGCCGGTAAAACCAACAATCACACCAAGCGGACCTGTTCAATATTGCTCACCTGCTGTACCCAACAACCTTTCGCTTAGTGTTCCAACTGGTTATGCCAGTTATCAATGGTTCCTGAACGGCGTATTTACCGGAGGTACCAGCAATACTTACTTAATTCCTAATGGATCATTTACAGGAGCTGGTGCTTACATTTTTACTGTTACCGTTTCTAACGGGCTTTGCTCAGTATCCAGCAGCATCCTTATCCTTATTGGCGATTGCGGGGGAACAGGTTCACCACCCAACCCCATTGCCTGCGACATTGATTTTTCAATGAACCCCAACCCAGCCTGTGTTGGCCAAAAAGTGACCTTTGCTGCCATTCCTACCATTAGTGGCTTTCAGTATGCCTGGGACTTTGGTGATGCCTCTACTTCGTTTACGACACCCACCAGTCATATCTATAACTCTCCGGGAACATACAGTGTGAAATTAACAGCAACCCTGGGGAATATTTGTATCGTTGATACAACCAAGACCATTACGATTAATCCTTTACCAAGCTGTACACTCATGGCCGCTGATACGATTTTCTGCCCGGGTGATTCATTAGCATTGACAGCCTCCTGTCCGGGCATGTCTTCATACCAATGGTATAAAGATGGCTCTGCCATAAGTGGAGCGAATTTCAGCACATATTATGTTAAACAACATGGTGAATATTGGGCTGAAGTGGCCAATAATTTCGGATGTTATAATTTATCCGATAGCCTTTATATCTATATGCATTCTTTGCCTGTGGCCAAAATAGACGGGGAAAGATCCATTTGTGCTAACACGTCCAGTACAGTCCAGGTTTTCCTGAATACGATTTATAATGTCGACTATTCCTACAGTTGGAGCAGTATACCTGGTGGTGCAACCTTTACTCCATCAACCGATTATTACACTTTTGCCAGCCTGACGCTTCCAGCTGTATTACCCGTTACCTATCAGTTTGTGGTTGATGTTACAGATAACAATACAGGTTGTATTAACTCAGATACAATTTGCGTTACCTTTTATGAAAACCCACCTCTTTCTGTTCCTTACCTGAATGCATGTGAGGGAGGAACCTATACTTTAACTCCTACGCCAAATGATCCTGTTAATTATTCCTATCAATGGAATAATGGGGCTACAACACCGGTGATCAATGTCTTTAAACCGGGCTATTACAGCTTAACCATTACAGATAAAGCCAACGGCTGTTCCACGACACAAGCAGCTGGATTTATTCATGCCAAGCCGGACTTAAGTTTGTTCCCTTTGGGCTGCGATGATATTTGCCTTTCGGATACTTTTCATTTATATATTCCTTTGCCACTGGAGGCATTTCCACCTAACAACACCTACCCAACAGCTTATCCTACTATTACATGGTATGCTAACGGAAATTACGGCTCGCCTATTGGGACAGGGGAAAACCTGGCATACAATCCTGGTATTGCTGGGAACTATCAAATTTCAGTAGTGGTTCAAAACACCTTTGGATGCCTGGATACAGCCGGGGTATTTTGCCTTGGCGTTGATACTACAGTTACAGTGGCCGTCTCCACAGTAACACCTTGTGGTTGCGATTCTACGCTAAGCTTCTACCTGGTGAATGCCAATAATGAATTTGATTTCATTTCTGTTTCTATGAAAAGCTGCGAAGAGACCTTTACCCTTTGCGTTGATGCAGAAGCAACCTATAATTTGCAAGCGAGTAACGGTATATTTATTCCTAATGCAATTGTGAATGGAGTGGTGACATATCCGGGAGGAATGAGCCCATTTATGATTGGGGACAATGGACTTTGTTGCTTCGCTTATGCTGATTCATTGTATGTTAAGATATTAGCCCCGGTAAATTATACCACCGATGTAGTGTGGGATGGTAAATATTATATCGACGACAATGTAATTGTTACGGTTTCATCAGGAGCTGTTTTGGATATTACCAATGTAGATGTTGTGTTTGGTGAATGTGCCGGGATTGTCTTCCAGGATAGCAGTTATTTGCGATCCAATAATTCGGTATACAGGCCATGTAATATTGACAAAACATGGAAAGGTTTGCGATTTACCGGTATTGGCGAATTTGACAACATCATCAATGAGTGTACTTTCAAAAATGCTGAAGTAGCCCTGTATTTTCAAAATGGTTCAGATGCGGTAATTTCCAATAACCTCTTCTCCAATTGTAATTATGGGGTAAGGGTAGAAGGGAATAATGCATTTGATCATCCGATAAGTGGAAACCGATTTGTTACGGAACAGTTTTTCCCCGATTTTGCCTGCGATAGTGTTTACACATTTGTAAATAACTCGAGCACATACGGTATCTATTCAACTACCTCCAGGTTTGTTGAGCAGGTTTCCCACAACGAATTCCTCAACACCTGGGGCTCTGATTTTCCACGGACTTATGGTATTTACCAGCATAATGGCGGGGGCTTGTTCTCTGAAAACATTTTCACCGATATGTCTTATTCCGTCTTGCTGAGTTCAGCCTTGTTCCCAACCAATCTTGAGAATAATACCATGGAAGTGAATGAACCTGCAATATTTTCATTGGCCTCAGTTTATATTGATAATTCGGTAAACCCCGTGATTGAAATCAACAATAATAAGTTAGCCAACAACACCAATCAATACAATAGTTTTGCAGCTATTTATGCCCGTAATTCAGCGAATATCAGTATGGTTAAAAATACCATCGATGGATTCAATTATGGTATTATTGGCGTGTTGGCCCGCAATTTCCAGATCAGTTATAATGAGATTAACGATTGTAATTTTACCGGTATTTATTTTTTCAGTGCCAATGCAAATGTTCAGAATTTCATTACCTGTAATAACATCAAAATGAGAAACTTCAATAATACCCGTGGTTTGTTTACTATTAACCTTAGTACACCAAGTATTGTTAGCAACAATTGCATTACGGATTGTTATACTTGTATGGATTTCAGGGCTTTTACTTCAAATATGCCATTGCCACTGATACGGAACAATTTCTTGTACAATTATAATCATGTGGGTATCCACGTTCAGGGTCATAGCGGGGATATCGGAACCAATGCCGATCCCGGATTAAATACCCTGTACAGCAATGATAATTCTGCGGTAGACATCAACAGTACATCCAGCATTACTGTGGCCGATAACTTTGGCATGTTTAATATTTCATGGCCACAGGTTCAGATCACAAGTAATAATCCCTACCACTCAACTGCTTCCTGTGCGCATCAGATTTTCAATATGCCATCGCAGGGAAATCTTAACATCAGCTATACCTGCGATCATTATGCAGAATTACTCGATCCGTTGAAAAATTACTTTAATAATTTCGGACTTGCTGAAAACTACCAGGAAATGTTGAAGTCTTCGGATCAACAGTTTCAAATGGCAAACCTTATTCTCTCCACCTTTGAAGGTGCAGATGAGGGTTTACTGAATGAAATTATAAGTGTAACAAATCTGACGGCCAACGAAGTTGCAGTGCTGAAGTATAACTTTTATTTTGCTCATGCAGACTTCGATCAGGCCAGGTTTAACCTGATGCTCTTTACACCTGCTAATAATGATGAAGCCGATTACCAACTTATCCTGTCGCTCAACCTTGATGTGGTAGAAAATGGATGGGATAATTTGAGCTTTGAAAATATTATGCAACTGGAAATGATTCGCAATAAGGCTGGTAATAATTCAAATGCGGCAGTTATGCTTTTAAACAATACCTCCACCTATCGTGATTATTTCGAAGAAAAAATCGATCTGCCTGAGGTTGTGAAAAGTGAACAAATAAAGCACATTGGTGAAAATGAAAGCTATCTGAATATTTATCCAAATCCTGCTACCAATATTGCTTTTATTGAATTAATTCACAATGCTGGCATTGAGGGCAATCTCCAGGTACATGATGTAAGTGGAAAACGGATAAGCGATATTCCAACTACCCTTGTGGCAGGCGGATTAGAAATGGATATTAGTAAGCTGAAGCAGGGATTTTACTTTATTTCCCTTACTGATGCCAACTCCGGATTTATACAAATAGGCAAACTTGTTAAAATCGATGATTAATTTTCGGTTTTGAGAATTTTAATCAGCCAATTTTTATATAAAAATGGAGAAAAGATGAAAACAATATTAAGATATATCATAGGCATTAACGTGGCCCTCGGGTTTGCGATTCCTTTACAAAGTTTGGCTTTCATGCAAAACGACTGGTCAACAGGCAATGAACTGGAAGACGGAACCGATAGGATAAACCAGAATTATTTATCGGTGCCACTTTCTGGAACCTCGTCCAATATGAATCCGGTCTTTGACAATGAAGACTACGGGGACGCCCCGGAAGGGCCGGCTGCCGGATATCCCACTACCCTTACTAACAATGGCGCCAGGCATAACATCGTTCCGGGAATATTTTTAGGATTAATGGTAGATGCGGAACCTGATGGCCAACCCTCGATGAATGCTGATTGCGACGATACAGACTGTTTATTTCCTTCCTTTGGTGATGATGAAGACGGGATCATTCTGCCTGGCTCTGTTTCGCCTGGAGCAACGATAAACTTTACAGCCATCGCTTCTGTGGATGGATATTTGGATGCCTGGATGGATTTCAACCTGGTAAATGCCTGGACAGATCCTGGGGAGCATATCATTAATACCATGCCCCTAACTTCCGGTTCAAATACTCTTTCCTTTACTGTTCCATCATCAGCTACTATCGGACAATCATTCCTTCGTTTCCGGTTCAGGGATTTTGATGGCCCAATCAGTTTTGATGGCTTAGTGGATAATGGGGAAGTGGAAGATTATAGCATTTCCATAGAAGCGGCCACACCTGTGTTTGACTTTGGGGATGCCCCTGAAAATCCGGCTGGTAGCTATCCAACAACCTTATCGGCCAATGGTGCAAGACATACGGTTGTCCCGGGTATCTTTCTGGGAAATTTAATTGATAAAGAGCTGGATGGACAAGCCTCAACAGGCGCCAACTGCGACGATAACAATTGTTTGTTCCCTGGAAGCGGAGATGACGAAGATGGGGTAAACATGCCAGTTTGGGTTAATAAAGGATCTTTGATCAATTTAAGTATTGTTGCTTCTGTCAATGGCTATCTCGATGCATGGTTCGACTTTAACCGTAATAATTCATGGAGTGATGCAGGTGAACATTTATTCTCAACACAGCAACTAAGTGCCGGAATAAATGTTCTTACACTATTAGTCCCAACCGATGCCGAGGCCGGCTTAACTTATGCAAGGTTCAGATTCAGGGATTTTGATAGCCCAATCAGTTATGAAGGCCTGGTTGCCAATGGAGAAGTAGAAGATTATGCATTTACGATTGTATCGGGCGAGCCTGAATTCGACTTTGGAGATGCTCCTGAAAGTATTTATGGAGAATATCCTACAAGTCTTGCCTTTAATGGCGCCAGACATCAGGTAGTTCCGGGAATATTTTTAGGCTCTATGGTAGATGCCGAACCTGATGGTCAACCAGGAAGCAATGCCAATTGCGATGATCAGGATTGTATTTTCCCTTCATTGGGTGATGATGAGGATGGCGTAAGCCTGCCCGGTTTGCTACCACAGGGTTCAACTCAATTCATGACTGTTACAGCTTCCGTTGATGGATTTTTAGATGTTTGGATGGATTTTAACGGGAACAGTAGTTGGGCTGATGCAGGGGATCATATAAAATCAAACTATGCACTTACGGCGGGATTAAATAATATTTCATTTTTTGTTCCTGTGGATGCCACTATCGGCTGGGCCTATGTCCGTTTCCGGTTTAGGGATTTTAGCGGAAGCATCAGTTATGATGGCCTTGTTCAAAATGGTGAAGTGGAAGATTACCGGATTCAGATTGTAGAAGGGACCACGGAATATTTTGACTTTGGTGATGCCCCGGAGAGTCCGGATGGTGGATATCCAACAATTCTTGCCAGTAATGGTGCCAGACATACAATAGTTCCAGGCATCTGGCTTGGAGGTTTAGCGGATGAAGAGCCTGATGGACAACCAGGGCCAGGAGCAGATTGCGATGATACTGATTGTTTTTTCACTTCGATGGGAGATGATGAAGATGGAGTAATCCTGCCTTCATGGGTGGTTAAAGGATCAGTGATTAATCTTACTGTGACTGCTTCAGTTGATGGATACCTTGATGTTTGGATGGACTTTGACAGAAATAGTAGCTGGGCCGATGCAGGGGAACATATTTTTATTATTGAACCTCTTATTTCCGGGCCTAATGTTTTGTCGTTATCAATTCCTGCTACAGCTGATACTGGTTTAACCTATATGCGATTCAGGTTCAGGGATAATAACAGTCCCCTTAATTTTGACGGCTATGCCACCAATGGAGAAGTGGAAGATTTTGCTATACAAATAATTGAGTCCAATCCTGTATTTGACTTCGGCGATGCTCCTGAAAATGCCGTTGGGAATTATCCCACTACGCTGGCCTTTAATGGCGCACGGCATATTTTTGACCCCACTATTTTTTTAGGATCGTTTGTTGATCCCGAACCTAATGGACAACCTGGAATAAATGCAGATTGTGATGATCTGGATTGCCTGTTCCCATCTCTGGGCGATGATGAAGATGGAGTCACCTGGGCTGGGCCTGTTTCTCCCGGGGCAACAGTGCCTGTAACAGTAATGGCTTCAGTTGACGGATACCTGGACGGCTGGATGGACTTTAACCTTGACCAGGATTGGGATGATGCTGACGAACATGTTTTCACCAGTACTTTTGTAGTTGCAGGCCCCAATTTACTGAATATTACGATTCCGGCGACAGCTGATACAGGACAATCTTTTGTAAGGTTCAGATTCAGAGATTACGGTGGTGCACTAAATTACGACGGGCTTGCCCAAAACGGGGAAGTAGAAGATTATGGTATTCATATCGTTCATTCAAATATCAAGTTGGATGTAAACGTCATCCTTGGTGGTGCAGTGCTTCCCGGATGGAATCCCGGCAATCCTGCGATCATGGATACCAGCTTGAATGTATTAGGATATTTGCCTTTAACCCAGCCTTACAACGATCCTGCAGCGATCTGGTATTATAACGGTTCAGAGCAGGTTCCGGTTATGAATAAGGCGGATATTGTGGATTGGGTTAAGATAGAACTTCGCGAAACAGCTAATGGCCCTTCAACAGCTACAGCTGCCACAATAATTGCAGAGCAAGCAGTTTTTCTTTTGAACGACGGAACATTGGTTTCGCTTGATGGAACCACTATGCCAACATCCAGTGTTATTCCAAAAGTAGATGTTTACCTGGTTATTTGGCACCGGAATCATCTTGCGATCATGTCAGCGAACCCCATGACCAATTTGGGTGGAGGGGTATTTTCATACGATTTCACATCAGGGCCGAACCAGGCATATGGCTCAAACGCTCAAATTCAGATAGCCCCGGGATATTACGGAATGATCCCCGCCGATGCCGAACCTGACGGAACGGTGGATGCAATTGATTATGCTATCTGGAGATCATATGCCGGCGCAACTGGATACCAGGGAGAGGATATGAATCTGGATGGACAGGTGGACAATGTGGATAAGAATGATTTATGGACTCCGAATAATGGAAGTGGGGTGCAAATTCCTTAGGATATATTCTTTACAATAAAAGTAATTCAGATAAAAAAGAAACGTGACTTGTAAAACTATAAGTCACGTTTTCTATTATTGATCAAATTTTGTTATTTGTATAGTAATACTTTTAGATGCTAATTAGGAACCTGGCTTCCACTTCCAACATTTGGGATATAAATATCATCTTTATCTTTGTTATCCGATTCTGCATCCAGGTTATAATCACTATCAAGATAACCATGTAGGCCTGCTTCCATTTCCCATAGAGGGGATTTATCTGCAGTACTGACCATCCCGTTACGATCCCCATCACCACCAACCATACCCCATACACCAGTTGAAATTTCTTTATGTGCAGCAACTCCTCCAAAGGCCTGACCTGAGCCCGTGGTAAAATTATAAGTATATGACCCGGCATTACCACTTAGGGCATTTGCTGACATAACACTCAAATGATTATGATGCCAGACAACTGCGAATAATTGATTTGTAATATTCTCTTCAAAGCGAAGAGGTGATGATCCATCAATTCCTACAATATTTCCTGTGTTCATTATAAAAGCAGCCTGCCTGTCGAGGATTGTCCCTCCCGTAGCTGAATTAGCATCTATTGCGTCCCGCACCTCAAGTAAAATCCAGTCTACCACATTTGCATTAGGCACAGAAACAACACTTTCTGATCCGGTATAATTCCAGGGTGCGACATTAAAAGGTTGAGAAAGCGGAATTTCTCCTGCCAGGTTTAGGCCGGTACTCATACCTGAACCATTGTAAGGGCCTTCAAGATAAGTAGTAATGTCCACATCAAAATACCTGTCGATGCTAACATCATCAATATATAATCCTGCATTAACATTGCTTGTATTTGAAATCAGAATAAAAGCAAATCGTGAATAGGGTGTGCACAAATTATCAGGGATAATCATATTTTCTGTTTGCCACCCACCTGAACTTCCTGTATAGGTATTAACAATGTCATATACACCATCGTAATTATGATCAATGGCGAAGTAAGCATTATCAAAGCCTGATTCTATATCATGCCAATAAGCGAAATTTAACTCATAAATTACAGGGCTTCCTAAATCAAATGGCAGGATCAACCAGGAGGAAGTCAGATTATTATAGTTTCCGTCAAGTACAGTACCCCATACATTTGGGGGGCTATTTGCAGATGCCGGCCCTCCTGCATAAGATGGGATTCCCCACTGCCAGTCGCCTATGCCATAAAAACCTCCATCGTTAATATCAAAATTGTTTGTGAAAGGTGCAATGGCAGCATTCTGTGGATATGCTACAGCCTCATTCGAATTATCTGACTCCCCTTCGGCATATACGGCTGTAACGACATAAAAGTATTCGGTATTATTTGAAGCCGTATTATCTGTGTAGGCCAGACCCGCAGCATTGTCAACAAATCCATAAGGACCGCCCATGCTTGTAGCCCGATAAACTTTATAATTGGTTGGACTTTTCGTATTGATTAAACCCATGCCAATAATTTGAGGTATTTTTAAAGACTGCGTTATGGATGAGAATTCCATGTTAAGTATTTCACCCGAAATTAAACTTACCACAGGTATATATCCCGGATTTTCATTTTTTGAACTGGTTAAACTTAGTGATTTATTATTGTCATCGACCATAAATGCCCGCATGATAAAATTCTGAGGCCAGGCAGTCCAGCTTGATCCATTATCCAACGAATAGGCACTTCGCCCTGCATCAGATCCACCGTCAGCTCCAACGAAAGGCCCTGTAGTGGATCCGCCCGGCCATTTTGTAACAACGTAAAATGTTTCGTTGTAACTTACTGTTTGCGGTGTTGTTAAACTTAAAATAGCCCATTCTCCACCACTTTCGGGGATTGTAGAAACATATACCGCTATAAAGGATTCCCATGGATTTAACAGAGCAGGTTTTCCAAATCCATCGTCAGGGCAAATCATAATTTTATCCCAACTTGCAGAAGAAACAGCGGCATTCAAAACGGCAATATGGGTAATATCGCCACTCACCGGGGTTTCAAACTGTACATAAAACAAATCACTATTTGCACTTGGATTATTCAGCCAGTACCAAAATTCAGCAGAATTATCATCATGCCGGATTTCACCCAAAGGAAGTGGGCTTTCCCAGGTAAGAAACACCTCACCATCTCCTCCTAATGCTGTTAAGTTACGGGGTGGAGGAATATCTTTAAAAGTCTCACCTCCCCCTTCTCCATAGATCCCTCCCTGGTAGCCACCAATAAGATATGCCTGTCCAACAACCTGGATGCTGAATAACAGAAAGGCGGCGACAACTACTATATGTGATTTATTAAATTGTTTCATGGCAATTTTTGTTTGTAAGAAAATATTTGTTTTCATGAGTAGTTAGTTATTTCTGATTACCTGGGAAGCTTATACATTGGCCTGACATAATATTTTTTATTTGATTCGGCATCCCAAATATTGTCTGGGTTAAAATAGGGGATTGCAGGGTCCCACCAAATATCTCCACCAAGTTCTTCAGGGAATATAGGATCCCATAAAATGTGGTCCGGGTATTCAGTAACAGGGCCTGGATGCCAGTAAATTCCATCATTATAGTCATAAGGAACGGGGTCCCATAAAATTCCATTGTCAGGAAAAGTCCACCGGCCGGGGTCCCAAAATGTACCATCATCGGGAAATCCTCCAGGAAGAGGGTTATAACCAGAATTTGAAGGTTTCGCTGCTTTTGGTGGTTTATAATTACCGGGTCCCGGGGTTATTACTGGTTTTGGCCGTATTGGATCATGACCACGATCATTGCAGTCCCCACCGGTTTTTTCATAATCGTACTGGGGACATCCTGTTTCTTCATACCCTTCTTGTGGCAAGTTTTCTGCTGTTCTCAGGAACTCTGACCAGTAATCCCAGGTATAAAAATAATGATCAATTTCCGCTTTTGCGCCATTTAAGGCACCCGTTAGTTTATTAATGGCATCTTTATAATGGCCTTCAGATGCAGCTCCGGCCGCGAGTCCCGCTGCACCGCCTGCAATGCTTATAAAAGGCCCTATCCCAGGGATAAAACCCCCGGCAGTAGACACAACACCAATGACCGTACCTGCAGTTGCCGCATTAGCCCCGGCCCTTGCATCTTCTTTGGCTTTTTTAATAGCGTCACGATCTACGTTCAGTTTTAAATAGATGGCCAGGTAAAAACTAAAGTAGTTGATATACTCATCGTGTGTAATGTATTCTGTCCAACTGGTATAACATTTATCGGCTTCCTGGTCCATATACATCTGTATATTTTTTCGGGTTCTACGTGGATCTGTCTTCGACAGATGTGCAATGGTCAGGTCCATTTCAAAGTCAGGGTAAACCCTTACTGCTATTTCTTCAGTTCCCTGAATAATGTGGTTATCACCGCCTCCGAATTTTAAGGTCATGCCAAACCCGTTCGGTCCAAGGGGTGGTTTTTGTATATCAGGTAGCCTCCAGTCCAGTCCGGAAGGATCAACCATATTCACAGGGTTTGATAAGACATAGAGGTAAATGTTCGGGCCATTGACCATCCCGGCCGGATCTTTGGTTAAATAGCGCCCATAAGTGGCATTATAATAACGAGCACGGTAATAGTAAAAATCTGTAACCGGATCGTATTCCCTGCCCGTAAATTTATAAGGTTGGGTAATTAGTTCATTTTGTTGAATGATCTCCCCGAACGCATCATATACATAATACCCTGAAGGAATACCAAGCAGATCAATCGTACGAATTACACTTCCGGCATCATCATAATAAAAGAAAGCAGTATTACCCCCTTTTGTAACACTTATTGGTTGGTCGATACCTGGACCAAAAGAATACTTTGAAATTGGCGCACCTATAGCATCGTATTCGCCAAGCTGGTTAAACAATCCCGGTTTGGAATATTCGGCCCACCAGGTCTCAAAATCATAAAAATAGTATATGGGGTTAATTCCGTCGCTGGTGCTAATACGATCTCCATTACCCGCATAGGAATATATGGTTAACGAAGTGTTTTTCTGCAAACTGATAAGACGATTATTAAAATCGTATTCATATTGTGAAAACCCGGTTAATGAAGCAGAGTTTACCAGGTTACCATTTGGATCATACAAATAGTTTGCATTTGTTTTACTTTCCCATGTTAGACGATTATCATTGTCGTATAAATAAAAGTAAGGAGTGCCATCAATTTGTTCAGAAATCCTGTTCCCCATGGCATCATAAGCATATTGAACATAGTTACCCCAGGGATAGGCAGCAGTAGACAAGCGGTTAAGGGCATCGTATGTATAATAAGTAACATCTGTGATATTTTCAACCACAGTTGTTTTATTCCCTACATTGTCATAGGAATAAACGATCTCATTGAGGGTAGATTTTAGGCCATCTTCAACCACTATACTTGTGGTCCGGCCAGCAGCATCGTAAGTATAGGAAGTAGAAGTTCCATTGGGATAATCCATCGATGTCCTGTTATTTGCAGCATCATAAGTATATGTGGTGGTATTGGTTCCTGGATCCGTTAATGAAGTTAATCGGTAAATCGGATCGTAGGAGTATGTTGTTACCCCACCTTCTGCATCTGTCATAGTTAAACGGTTTCCAACTGCATCATAAGTATAAGAGGATGTTTTTGTAAAAGCCCCTCCATAATCCATTGAAATAGAAGTTTCCCTGCGCAGGGCATCATAAGTTTTTGTGGTAATATCCCCAATACCTCCAGTATTTTCAATTTCAGTTATGTTGCTTACCCCATCGTAGGTGTAATTAACCGAGGAAGCATCCGGGTAAAGTTCCGATACTTTGCGATTAACAGCATCATAGGTGTAAAATATAGTATTACCATTGGGATCAGTTTTGCTGATCCTGTTCCCAACGGCATCATAGGAATAGGCCGTAATAAAACCCAACGGGCTTGTTTCGGACAACAAGCGATTCAGGTCATCATAAATGTAGGTAGTTGGATTGGCATTGGCATCAATTACAGAAAGTCTGTTTCCATTTTTATCGTAATCAAAAAAGGTAGTACTACCCATTGCATCAGTTATGGCTATTGGCATTTGCAATGGATTATAGACATAGGAGGTTGAATTACCATTTGCATCTGTTACCATAGTTCTGTTACCTGCGGCATCATATGCATAACTGGATACTCCTCCAGCAGGTCCGGCAACTGATGTCAATCGATTTATAGCATCATAAGTGTACGAGGTAGTATTTCCTAAAGGATCAGTTGTTGTGAGTTTATTTCCTGCCAGATCGTAAGTGTAGGTTGTTGTTGCTGATGTTGCATTTTCTACTGTAAGTACCCGGTTCAAATCATCATAGGCATAAGAGGTGGCATTCCCATTTGCATCCGTTTCACTTAAAAGATTACCCGCGGGATCGTAGGCGTAGCTGGTAATATTGCCAAGTGCATCGGTCTTTACTGTCCGACGATTGAGAGCATCATAACTATAGGAAGTAGAATTACCGTTTCCATCTGTTTGACTTAGCACATTGCCTATCGGATCATAACTATATGAATTTGTGTTCCCTTCCGCATCTGTCCTGCTGAGCATTCGGTTAAAGATATCATAGGTTTGGGTGGTTGTATTTCCATTGGCATTGGTGATGGATGTCCTGTTCCCATTCAGGTCATAATAATGATTGGTTACTCCGCCCTGATTATTGGTAACACTAATCATACGATTGAGAGCATCGTAAGCGTAACTGGTGGTATAGCCCATGGCATCTTTTATAGCTATGTTATTTCCTTCAGGATCATAGGAGTTAATTATAGAATCACCAATTGGTCCAACAGACAGTACCATTCTGTTTAAAGCATCGAATTCAAAAGTAGTGGTATTGCCAAGTTGATCCGTTTTAGATATTCTGTTTCCATAGGAATCGTATGTATATTGAATTGTATTACCAAGTGGATCTGTATGCTGGGTTAACTGGTAATGTCCATTAAAGCTAAAGGTAGATATATTTCCATTCTGATCCGTTTCGGATATTTTATTACCTACGCCATCATAGGCATATGAAATTGTTCCGCCGGTTGGATCAAGAACAGAAGTTAGCCGATTGGCTGCATCATAAGTATAGGTTGTAGTAGCCCCGTTTGCATCACTGCTTGAAGTTAAATTTCCGTTCGCATCGTAGGTTTTATTACTTACATTACCCAATGCATCGGTAATAGCAATGATCCTGCTAAGAGCATCATAGGTGAATGTAGTCGAATTTCCGTTAGCATCCGATTCACTGGTTGGGTTTCCGACAGGATCATAAGTATATGTATTGAGTGTCCAGATACTTTTTTGTGTAGAGATAAGTAAGTTTGAGGCATCATATGTAAAAGTAGTAATGATTCCGTTGGGATCAGACGCTGAAATGCGGTTGCCTGTAGCATCATAGGTATATTTTATTACCTGCCCCAGAGGTTTTACAATGGAGTCGATTTGTGATAGCTCGTCAAAATAAAAATAGGTCGTATTACTGTTTTTATCCTTTTGGCTTAAACGGTTCCCTATAGCATCATAAGTATATGTACTGGTATTTCCAAGGGCATCAGTTTGCGAAATCATCCTGTTCAATGGATCATAAGAATAAGAAGTAAGGTTTCCATTGGCATCTGTTTCACTTATCCGGTTTCCAACAGGATCGTAAGAATAGGTGGATATTAATCCCAAAGAACCAGTAATCGAATCTATCCGGTTAAGATTATCATATCCATAAATGCGGGAATTACCATTCGGATCGGTTTCTCCGATCAGGTTACCAATAGGGTCGTAGGTATAGGTCGTATTATTTCCAAGTGCATCTGTTTCACTTACTAACCTGTCCAATGCATCATAGGTATAGGTTGTCATGTTACCATTTTTATCGGTATATTCTGTGCGGTTGCCTACTGCGTCATAAGCATAAATTTCAGTGTTCCCAAGGGGATCTGTCGCCCCGGTTAATCTGCAACAATTATATGTGAAAGTTGATGTATTGCCATTGGCATCTGTTTCAGAAATCGTACGGCCCCTTTCATCGTAAGTGTATTGGGTAGTATTCCCACCCGTATTTGTAGATGAGATAAGCCTGTTAAGGGCATCGTATACATTTGTTCGGGTATTCCCAAGGGGATTCGTTTCGGTCAATAAATTGCTATTTTCGTCGTATGTATAAAAAGTAAACCCACCCTTCGGATCGGTAAAGGTGACCAGTCGATTTAAATTATCATATTCAAAAAGCGAAGTATTTCCGTTGCGGTCGGAGTGGCTGGTATTGTTACCAACAATATCATAAGTAAAGGTTTCAGGATTTCCTAATGGATCGGTGACTGTGCTAAGGTTTCCATAAGCATCGTATGAAAAAGTAGTGGTATTACTATTTTTATCTGTTGTGGAGGTAATTCTACCTACAGGGTCGTAAGCAAATTGGTTAACATCCCCATTAGGGTCGGTTTCTGAAAGTTTATTACCATTGCCATCAAAGATAAAATTGGTAGTGTTCCCAGTTTGATCGGTAGATGAGGTAGTGAAATTATATACAGGGTCATAAGTAGATGTAGAAACGCCACCTAGTGGATCGGTAACTGTTAAGGTATTCCCATTTAAGTCGTAAGTGTAGGATGTTGTGTTGCCATTCGCATCGGTTATGCTTGTAATATTATTGTCAGCATCGTACGAAAAGGATGTGGTACCTGTTGGAGCCAGTAATTGTACAATACGTGCATCATTATCATAAGCATAAGTTGTTAGAGTATTTCCTGTTGTTATATAATCCTCAACTGTTGTTTCCTTAAGCAGTGCATCATAAGTAAAGGTTGATTTAGTATTTTCAGTTGGACATGAAAGTTCATCTACTGCCTTGATTGCATTGTATGAAATGGAATAACTATTACCCCGGGCATCGGTTATATGATTAAGGTTCCTCCATAATCCATAACCATAGGTGATGGAATTTCCGGCAGGGTTGGTTACCTTGACCATATTGCCAACCGCATCGTATTCATAAGTAATTTCTCTTTGGGGTACTGGATTTGGATCCGTTATTTTCACTAAATGTCCGTTTGCATCATACTCGAAAAGAAGCTGTCGGCCAACTGGGTCAGTAATTGAAGATATCAGTCCACTTGCATATGCCAATAAAAATACATTGGAATTTCTGTCTTCGATCTTTGTTAGTTTTTTGTGCGTGTTATTTTCGAAATAATATTTTATTCCATGTTTGGTGGTTAAAAGAAATTGCCCTGGCGAATATTCTGTTAACACATTGTGCACGCCAACAGGAGGGTCGTAAGAAACACCATTCCAGGTATATCGATCTTTGTCCCCATCTTCTTTCTCAAACAATAAATCGTTGCCATCTAAAATATAGATTTGGTTGAAGGTAAACGTCCACCCATTGCCAAATCCATAATCTACTCCACTTCGGCCACTGTTATACGAAAATATTATTTCAAGGTCAAGACTATGTCCGGGAATCACCAGGTCCGTTCTAGGGTAATACAGGTTTCCTGTGTACGAATTTACAAAAGTTCCAAATTCACCCGGAATATTCGGTTTGGTGTAGATTTGGGCATTTAAGGGTAAATTACCGAAAATAATCAATAATAAAATTAATAAGTTCGGAAAATTGGGAAATGATTTTCTTAGTGATAGTGTTTTCATTTGTTAACCTTTTTTGTATAGGAATTCTATTTATGCATGGAAAAAACAGATACTAATATTATGTTTGATCTATATTGCCATTTTTAGGTACTTGAATACCGATAAAAATATAAAACAGAATATTATTTTGCAAGGGAATTTATTAGCTTAACAATATTTTAACATCTGACATTGAGTGATGTATGGGATATTTTACTTATGAAACAGGGGTTAAATCAAAGTTTTAAAACCTCAATTTACTATCACAAGCTTTTTAATAACACTTAGCTGACTTCCCTGATAAAGATTTAGGTAATATAGCCCGGTATCCAAATCAGAAATATCTATCTTAATAGGAAGTGCACTTATATCTTCTTTCTTTAATACCACTTCGCCAATACTGTTAAATAGTTGAATAGTAACGTGTGTAACCTTACTGCCACCTGTAAGAAAGAAATCACTGGCAGCAGGATTAGGATATAATTTAAATTCTTTAGACGTGCTTATTTCGTTCGTTTCAGTAATTTCAGATAAATGTATAATCCGAATAGCGTGGTTATTATAATCTACCACATATAAGCGGTGCTGGTTATAATCCATCACTGTGCCTCTCGGGAAATTAAATGTGGCCACGGAATCCGGGCCATCTTCAAACCCTTCCATGCCTGAACCTGCAAAGGTGCTTACCATGCCATCTGCGCTGATCTTACGTACACGTTGATTGGATCCATCTCCCACAAAGATAGACCCGGAAAGCGTTACGTGGCAGGCAGTAGGTACATTAAACTGAGCCTCAGTGGCCGTTCCATTTTGAAAACCACCGCCACTCGGGCCAAAGCCACCACTTCCAGCCACCGTACTTACCAATCGGGCCAGATCAATTTTCCGGATCCTGTGATTATATGCATCCGCCACAAAAATATTATTATTAACATCGATGGACAATTCGCATGGAGTATAAAAGCGGGCGGCAGTATCGCTTGCATCCACATAATCGCCAATACTACTTACACCCATAGCCTCTCCCCCTCCGGCCCATGTGCTTACTATTCCGGTAGTTGATATCTTTCTGACCCTGTGATTCCAGCTATCCCCGATATATATATTACCCGTATCATCAAGGCAAATACCTCTTGGGTAATTGAACATGGCTTGTTCGGAGATGCCATCGAGATAACCAGCCTGTCCGCTGCCTGCAATGGTTGTAACCATCATGTCTGCTGATATTTTACGGATCCGTTGATTTAAAAAATCCGAAACAAACATATTTCCATCTTCATCAAGGCAAATATTAATGGGTTGGTTGAACCTGGCTTCATCAGCCGGGCCATCAAGATAGCCGGCAGTGCCAGTGCCGGCATAAGTAGTTACCTGCCCATCTATACCAATTTTTCGGATACGGTGGTTATAGGCATCAGCCAGGTATAAATTACCTTCCACATCTATACAAATCCCAAATGGCCGGTTGAATTCTGCTACGCTTGTGTCACCATTCAAAAATCCGGCAGTTCCGGTGCCCGTTAATGTGGTGACATAATTTTGAGCTTTTACATTCAATGACTGAAATATGACCGTAGCAATTAAAATGAAACTTATCAGGGAAGAAACTTTTTTCATAGTTGTTATATTCAATTTCTATAAAAATAGATAAAATAGTTTTAGGTGGTTTTTTAAAATTGCATAAAGAGATGGTTCAGTTATTGAATTAATCGACTGATGTAATTTTTAAGTTTCGATAATGAGCAAGCGTTGTTGCATGCAACCAAAGGGCTATATTTCCTTCTACTAAAACTTTCTTAAAATCAAAAACGTTTATCCCAAGTTGGTCATTTCATCGGATTAAATTTATTTGGGATTAGAACAAGTCTCACATTACCGAATAGTTTATTTAGAGGGTTTCGAGGCAAAACGGGAAATTTCAAGTGCATCCAGTTTTTTTTCACATCACCCAGTTTAACTATATTCTCAACCCTTGTATAGTAGCTTATCCCTTTTATGATGGATCATTCAAAATTACGATGTTTAACGTATTCTAAATATATGGAGAACTTTCGATATTTGCCATTTAAACATTAAAATATTTAGTATGAAATCAAGATTTACATCAATACTCATTTTATCAGTTTTGCTCTGGTCAACCTCACACTTTGTTATGGCACAAAAAGCTTTTCTTGGTGGGGGTGGTAACGCCTCTATGCCGGTGGTTAATTACGAAAATTTCACGTACTCAAGCTCTTTATTTGGCGGGCATTCGGGCCAGGTAAAGTATGTTGTTACATCATCTGATGGAAATTTTCTCTATTTTGAAACGATTGATGTTTTTAGCAGTACATACAAAATACATAAAGTAAATGCAATTACGCTTGAGTATGTAGACCAACGCACCTTAACCACAGGGGTTTATGACCTCGAAATCAGTGATGATAATTCTTACCTCTTTTTTCATAATTATTCCAGGGTCTTTAAGCTAAACACAGCCTCGATGATTATTGAAGATAGCATTCAGTTTTCGACGGTGGTTTCTTTTATTGAAGTGTACGACAACAATACGGTTTATGGGAGCAGCCTGAACAGTATTCATGTCATTGATTTTATTTCAGGAAATACAACTGAGATACCTACAAGTTCAGGCGGACATTTAGATATGGCATTTAATTCCGACAAAACCAAACTTTATACCCTTAAAGCATCGCCCCACAAAATTATTATCCTTGATGTTAATACGCTGACCATCGAAACAGATACCAACATCGAAGGGACAACCGGCTTACCCTGGGACATTGCACTCGATGGGGATGATCAATATATCTATGCCCTTTTTAGCGGAGTAAATGGGACAAATGGAACATTAAGGGTTTTAAATGCAAATGACCTTTCAACAGTAACAGATATTTCAACACCGGAAGGATATGGGAAACTGGCCATTTCGCCTGATAATAAACTTTGGGTTCCGGCCGGCGCCTCAAGTCAGATTGCCATTGTTGACATAGAAAGCAACACCCTTGAAACCACCTTATCCACAACCGTTTTTAATTCGTTCTATGGCCCATATACTGTTGCTTTTTCACCATCGGTGCTTACAGGACTTAACCTAACAGAAATTCAATCAGATTGTGAAGTTTACCCAAATCCTTCTCACGGCACATTTCATATCTCACTTCAATCTACCCTTGAATCCGTGGAGGTAATTTCGATGACCGGAAAACTGATTCAGCGTTTTGATGCCGGCCTAATGAATCAAAGGTTTTATTTTGTCGGTACCCACGGAAGCTACATTATTAAGGTCAATGATTGCGACGGAAATGTATATTACAATACCGTGTTATTCGACAAGTAGAATCATATAGGTAAATTCAGGCCTGATAAAAGCCAGTGAAGTCTTAAATCTCACTGGCTTTTATATTTTAGGATACACAGCAAATCTCCATTTTCATTAATTTTTTAGTTAAAAATCCTACTTTCGCAAATTCTTTTAAAGAACAATTTTTTAAAACATATGTTATACATGATCAAACAAGACAAAATGAAGAAATACGCATCAATTCTTTTTACAATACTACTTACATTATCCCTTCTTGCACAAGAAACAGAAAACCTCGAAAATAAATTCTTAAAAAATACCCGGCAATTGATCTATGAAGGAAACCGATCAGGCGAAGGTTACTTTTCTGAAGATGGCCGTTACCTCATTTTCCAAAGTGAACGGGAAGCCGATAATCCTTTCTACCAAATTTATATCCTTGATTTTGAAACCGGGGATATTAACCGGGTTTCGCCTGGGCACGGGAAAACGACTTGTGCCTACTTTCAGTGGAACGGTGACAGGGTAATGTATTCATCCAGCCATCTTGATCCGGATGCGTTAAAAAAACAAAAAGAAGAACTCGATTTCAGGGCTTCCGGAAAGAAAAAAAGGTATTCATGGGATTATGAAACCACCATGGATATTTTCTCCTCAAATCGTGATGGGTCTGAAATAAAACAGCTTACTGAAGCTAAAGGTTATGATGCAGAAGGTTCCTATTCACCCGATGGAAAATTGATTGTATACAGTACTAACAAAGATGTTTACAACCGTAAACTTACCAAAGAGGAAAAACAAAAACTCGAAGTGGACGCATCTTATTTCTGTGACCTTTTTATCATGAATGCGGATGGTTCAGATAAACGTCAACTTACCAATGCCCCGGGTTACGACGGAGGCCCTTTCTTTTCACCGGATGGGGAAAGAATTATTTTCAGAAGATTCAGTGAAGATGGCCATGCCGCTGATGTTTACACGATAAATATTGATGGAACTGAAGAAAAACGCTTAACCGATTTTGGTTGTTTGAGCTGGGCTCCTTATTACCATCCGTCCGGCGATTATATCGTTTGGGCTGCCAATAAAGAAGGGTACGCCAACTTCGAAATATACATGACTGATGTGGAAGGGTTGAAAGAACCGATCAGGGTAACGTTTACAGATGGATTTGATGGCCTTCCGGTATTTTCACCAGATGGAAGTAAACTGGTTTGGACTTCCAGCAGGACTGGAGATGGAAAAGCACAACTTTTTATTTCAAGTTGGAATGATGAGTTTGCCCGCGAAGAATTGGCTAAATCACCCTACAGAACAAATCCTTCAGGGAGTTTAAATTATAATTTCTCACCTGAAATAAGTACACTTGAGTTAACCGAAAAGCTAAGTTATATCGCTTCAGACGAAGTAGAAGGAAGGATGACGGGTAGTAAGGGAATAAAACTTGCCAATGATTACATCACAAATATATTTAAAGATCAGGGACTTGTTCCCCTGGCAGGACATGCAGATTTTAATTGGGAATTCGACTTTATTTCAGAAGTTAAAGTAATAGATGATAAAAACGCTTTTCAAATTGGGGATAAAAGCTATGAATTAAATAAAGATTTTAATCCGCTTGCTTCCACAGAAAGTGGAATGGCAGAAGGTCCAATTGTATTTGCAGGTTATGGAATGAAGATCAATGACGGGAAAGATTATGAATACGATTCCTATGCTTCACTGGATGTAAAAGACAAAATTGTGATGGTGCTTGATGGAATTCCTTATGGTCTTGACGAAGAAAAGGAAAAACTTTTTGAAAGGAATATAGCCAGTGGATATAAACAAATGATAGCCCGTCAGAACGGTGCGAAAGCCATCCTGATCATCAAGCCCCGGATTTCTTCTGGCCATAGCCATGAGGTGGTTGGAACATCAGGGATAATAAGCGCAGCACTCAGTGAGAATGTTGCCAATGAAATCCTGTTAGTGAAAAATGAAACTGTTGAAAGCCTCCAGGAAAAACTGAAGGATGGAGAACCCAAAGGACTGGATCATTTATTTGAAACGGACCTGACTGCAAAGATAGAAACCAAAGTAGAAAGGGTAATAGCACAGGATAATAATATAGTGGCCATGATTCCTTCAGATAATCCTGAGGCGAACTATATTTTTATCGGAGCCCACTACGATCACCTGGGATTTGGTGAAACCAATTCAAGGTCGATGGGAGAAGATAAACACAAAATTCATAATGGTGCTGACGATAATGGATCTGGAACGGTTAGCGTTGTTGAACTTGTCGAGTTTTATGCAGGCCTTAAAAGAGAAAATCCGGAAAAGATCACTCACAATCTTGTTTTTTGTTTGTGGTCAGCCGAGGAACTTGGGTTGATCGGGTCTAACTCATTTGCTTCAAAACTTCCGGTACCGAATGAAAAAGTTAAAGCCTATATCAATTATGACATGGTAGGCCGGATGCAAAATAACAAACTAGAGTTACAGGGACTTGGATCAGCAGAAGAATGGAAAAGTATCATGGAGAAAAAAAATATAGTGGTTGGTTTCGATCTTACCTTAGGAACAGATCCATATCTTCCAACCGATGCTACTTCTTTTTACCTAAAAGGGATTCCTGTTGCCAGCTTTTTTTCCGGAATTCACATGGACTACCATACCTTTAAGGATGATGTGGAGCTGATCAATTTTGAAGATATGCAAAGGGTTGTTAAATTTTCGACCCTGGTGATCAATGAGCTTCTAAAACCGGAACAAGCACTCACTTATAAGGAGGTAAAAGTAAAAGCAAACAAAGGTGGGAAAGGTGCTTTTTCCGTGACACTTGGAACCATTCCAGCCTATGCAGGAAGTGATGATCCGGGAGTGCAGATACAAGGTGTGAGGCCCGGAGGCCCAGCCGAAAAAGCACAACTTTTAGCCAATGATATCATCATAAGCCTGAATAATAAAGAAGTCAATAATATCTATGACTTTATGAATATCCTTGGGGAATTGAAACCCGATGTAGAAACCGATATTGTGGTTAAACGAAATGGTGAGGAGAAAACTTTAACGATTATTCCTGAAGAGAAAAAATAAAAAAAGAAATGCTTTCCATCCTATCAAAAGTAGGTAAGCATCGTTTTAATAAAAATTACGACGATTACCCTAACTAAATTAGGGCAATGAAGCTAAACAATACCTCTTTATTAAGTTATTCCTTTGCAGAAGTTAATAACCTAAAAATATTTAGCGATGAAAAAACTTCTATTCTCTGCTGTACTTACTGTATTTACTTTTACAACTACTTTTTCACAGGTATTTGATTCCATTTCACAAATTACTCCTGAACATAATATTGAGGACATAACTTCAAAAGGTGATCTGCTTTTTGCAGCATGTGGCGAAGGCGGCGTTTGGATAAGTTCCGATGATGGTTTTACCTGGACACAAACCGCCACATTTCCCGATGCAGGATTCGGACAGGAAGCAGCCAATGCCATTTATGCCGCTTCTAATGGTGACATCATTGTTGGGGGGAATCTGAATTATAACGGAGCCGCATTAGGCGGTGTTGTGTTCAGGTCATCTAACAATGGCGGGAACTGGACATTTGAAAACTTTGAAGGCCTTGCAGGTTATGAAAAATGCGAAAAGATTATTGAACTCTCCGATGGTAGCTTAATGTTGCATGGTGGACAAAGCAAATTATTCATCTCTTCACTCACAAGTTCAACATGGACGCAGACCACAGCACCTGGTGGTGTAATATTCGGATTTGAAAATATCAACGATGAAATATTTGTTGTTACTAATCCATCCGCAGGAACTGCCGGCACCTGGGTAACTTCTGACCTTGGGATAACATGGGAACGGTATGGGGGAAATGGAACTCCTGTATCAGGTGGAACGGTAACAGTAGCTCCTATAATTAAAAGTGGCATGTATAAATTCATTGGAATTGGTGGTGCTTATGATTCGCATGGTGTTTTCAGGGCAGGTGTAAATGATACCTTATGGCAGGAAGTAAACAATGGTATTACAGGTTTTGGTTTATACCCAATATGCATGGCAACCGATAATCAAACCATTTGGATGGTTTACCAGGATGCCGGAGGTGGATGTAAATTCACTTCGACCACTGATTTTGCTGAGAACTGGACCGAGCCTGTTTCAGGCGGTATGCCACAGCAGGGTGTTGGTGGGCCATGCGTTCCTAAGATGATTGTTTTTAAATCCCACCTGTACACATTTGCCAATAAAAGTGTATATAGAATTGAAGATGTTGCCAGTCCATCATCAACCGGAAAACGGAAATATAATGATTCATCCATAGAAATATTCCCCAACCCTACCGCATGCCAATTGAATATTAAAGTCAAAAAAGTTGGTAACAATGGCAACTGGGAGATTATTAATCTTTATGGTATGGTGATAAAAAGCGGCATAATAAACGCTCATTCCAATAATATCACAACTGTTAATGTGGGAGACTTCCCAGCCGGATATCATATGCTAAAAACAAATGTGGATGGAATTATATCAATGAATAAATTTTTGAAAAAATAGGACCATATAAAACAGGAAAGAAATTGCGGGCTGCCAACCATTTAAAAGGTTGGCGGCCCTTATTATTTATTGGCAACATTTAGTATCAGTTTTAGAAAATGTGGTTGACCGTAGGGATATTTTTTATAATTATAGTTCAAATATTCATCAGAATCGCAAATTTCCAATGCCATGTTTGACTTTATTGGTTGCCGTACAAAATATTATTGTTGATTATTATCTTATTCTTTCACCAGTATCTTTTGACAACTGCTATTGCCCTTGTCGTCTTTGGCTACTACGAAGTAGACCCCATTGGGTATATTATTGGCATTCCAGGTCCCATATCCGGTGTTTTCTTGTTTATCCATTACCTTACCGGACGTGTTATAAATTGTGATTGTAATAAGTTTGCTGGTCAAGCGGGGATGAATGCTGAACATCCTTCCGGATGCCGGGCTTACAAAATTATCTTCATAGAGATTTAAAGGGACTGACACAGCAGTTATAGGCCGAATTATTACTGCATTAGGTAAAAGCAGGTCTCCTGATCCTGATGGAATAAAGTCTTCGATGAAATTACCCTGCGTATCGAATAATTTTACTGAACCTGTACCTCCATTTCCAATGAGCATATTTCCATTCTCGAAGAAATCAACACCTTCGGGGTAAAATAAACCCGAAATATAGACACCAAGATATACACCTTCTGAATTAAATTGTTTAACCTTACCGCTATTGTAATCATTTACCAATAAATCACCGTTATCAACAAACCAGATGTTGGTAGGCCCTGTTAAGTTTGAATTGATGAAAGGGCCCAGGTCATTACCATCCGGGTCAAATTTTTGTATGAATTTTCCTCCATACGATGAAACATATAAATTCCCTGCATCATCCCAATCCAGGCCTATACTTTGGGATACGCCTACACTGGTAAATTCATCCACAAAAGTTCCATCCAACTCGTACCTTAGAACTTTATTATCTGTGCTGCTCCATTGCAGAACATACAATAAATTATCAGTTCCGATTTTCATTCTCGTTGGCCCGGAAATATTTTCTGCAAAGTAATTGATGAAATCGCCCGTATTGATATCATGGCGCGAAATATATCCGGGGGTTGTTAAGTTGGAAATTAACACCACATCCTGGTCTTCGAGGAACAAAATATCCTGAGGCCAAACAAGGCTGTCACTAATAAAAACCGAAGGATTTTCTCCGTTTTCATCAAATTTTAATATTTGCCAGGGGGGAAAATTATAATTTCCGGCATCACTCACATAAACTTCAATAGACTGGCCAAAAGATGCGGAGATGATACTGAGAAAAAAGCACGAGATCAGGAGTTTAATTGTTTTCATTATTATTATGATATTTGGTTTTTTACATACATTAGCCCTAAACAATCCTGTTAGCCTTATCCATAAAAAATAAAACCGGGATTAAAGGATTTTTTAGTTCGCCGCAAAATTAAAACCCTGATCGCTCAGAAAATTGTAAAAAACGCCTATTCTCTAATATAACTTCTGAAACTGCCCGGGGGAAGTACCCACCACCGATTTGAAATCTTTAATAAAATGTGCCTGGTCAAAATAACCCAATTTATAGGTTAATTCAGTTAGGCTTGTATGAGGGTTGTTCAATAAAATGCGGGCAATACATTTCGCTCTGACAATCTTACTGTATTCTTTCGGACTCATTCCCACTTCTTCATTAAACCGCTTACGAAATTGAGAATTACTCAGGCAGGAAATACGGGCAAGTGCATCAATAGAAACAAATCCGGAATGTTGGATGATCTTACTTAGTGCAATATCTATTGGTGAATTCGTTTTCTGAATGAAAATTTTCACTAGAAAGGTTTCGATCATTTCCAACTGGGCTTTAGTATTATCTGTCCAAAGAATAGCTTCAATATTATCTATTTTCGAGCTTCTGAAAACATCTTTTAAATCCACTACTCTGTTTTTAAATAAATTAAGTTTTTCGGGAATAAAAAAACGAGCGCTGCCTGGTTTAAATTCAACACTAATGAGTTTCGACTGACCTTCTTCAGGTTTAATGGCATAAGATGTATTGTGAAGCCCCCCGATAAAAAAAACAGGCCTTGCATCCCACAATGTTGAGTTTATATTGTTTTGAGAGAAATTGCCGTAAACCTGAAAGATAAGTTCAAAATGGCCTTCAGGATAAAGTAATACTGGTTTTTTGCCTTTAAAATGATAAACCATAAAGTTTTCAACATAAGCTGACAATTGCCTGGGTTTATATTTAATTACCTTAAACGTATTTTCCTTCACTTTCAAAACAGAGGTGTTAACTTATTTTATGACGGACAAGAACCTAAAGCCTTGCAATTTCGCCAGTCATTAGGCTTAATGCCTGCCATTAAATTCAATTGCAAATAAAACAACCGGAAAGCTTAATTGTTGATCTGACCGAGAATGGATAATACTGTTTGGTAGACTTCAGGCAGTACCTTTGCTATTTCAGGTGAAAGTTCAAGGTCCATGGGTTGAATGGATTTTACGGTTACCACAATTAAATGCAAGGGGGGCAAATGCCCCATGATGGATGCGGATTCAATCAGATCCTTTAACCCGATATCATGTGTACTCATTGCCTTAGGAAAATCAGCAGCGAAGCGGGGTTTGATCACACGGATGGTCCCATGAGGGTTTTCATCGAGAGTGGCATCAATTAAAATCACTTCGTCGTATTTCTGTATTTCAGGTAAGAGTGTGAAGCCACCAGTTCCACCATCAAGCAGATCAACATTATCAGGGAAAACTTGTTTTTCAAGATATTCTACTGCTCTTACTCCAACTCCTTCATCCTGAAGTAAAATATTCCCCATTCCCAGAATAAGGATTTGTTTCTTTTTTTTCATGGTAAACAAAAATGAAAATCCTGTAAATAAATTGCGTCGGAAAGATAAAGAGTTAAATCATTATCCTCCAGACGCAAATTTAATATGAAATTGGACACTAATCCTGTTCTTCAGTAAACTTCCAACCACCAATCATGGAAGAGGTAACACCATTACGTTCAATATAGTCGTGATAAAATACCAGATAAACATGGATCATTGCAAACACAATAAAGAACCACATCAAGGTATGATGAACCATCCGGGCTGCAAGATCTCCACCTAATAAAGGAACGATCCATGCAAATAAATCGGGGAACCAGGAAGTACTCATTGCAGCATATAATCCAAATCCGGTTAAACATTGTAATAAGAAAGCGAGGAAGGTAAGGAAATAGGTAAATGCTGCAAGGCTGTTGTGGCCCATTTCATGGGCTGGCTTACATTTTACCTGCAAAATATCAACCCTAAGTACTTCCCAAATTTGTTGCCAGTGCTTTTTAGTATAAGGGATAAAATTATACCATTGAGCGTATTTATTTCCCACAAACCCCCAGTAAGTGCGAAACACGAAGTTGAAGAAAAATACAAATGCTGCTACAAAATGCACGAAACGAACGGTTCCAAACCAATAGCTGAAAGATGCTTCCGTAGCACTTTGTATTGCGGGAGGATTACCAATTATATATCCGGTAACCACCAATACTACAATGCACAAGGCATTGATCCAGTGGTAGAACCTGACCGGCAGTTGCCATACATACTCCTGCCGCATGATTATTTTATTGTCTTTTTCGATAGCCATGGGATACGGATTTAAAAGGTTTGAATCTGGTGAACATACTTTCCTTTTTCGTCATATACATGCACAGCACAAGCCAGGCATGGGTCAAACGAATGGATAGTTCGGAGAATTTCAAGTGGTTGTTCAGGATCAGCTATTGGGGTACCAATCAAGGATTCCTCATAGGCTGAACGATTTCCGTTGCCATCTCTTGGAGAAGCATTCCAGGTACTGGGCACAACCAGCTGATAGTTATCAATTTTTTTATCCTTAATCACTATCCAATGAGCCAGGGCACCTCTTGGTGCTTCACTCATTCCAACGCCCTTTGCTTCAGTAGGCCAGGTGGAAGGATCCCACTTTTCTGTATTCGCCATCCGGGTATCGCCATTCTTGATGTTAGCCAATAATTGTTGGTAGAATTCTTTTGCCCAGTCGGCAACCAGAATAGTTTCAAGACCACGGGCCGCTGTTCTTCCTAAGGTGGAGAAAAGAGCAGTAACCGGAACATCCAGTTTATTTAGAGCATAATGTACCACTTCTTTAAATTCCTCTCTTCCTGAAGCGTATCCTACAAGCATTCTTGAAAGGGGGCCAACTTCCATGGGATTTCCTTTCCAGCGTGGAGTTTTCAGCCAGCTGTATTTATCTTCCACATAGAGTTGATCATAGGGTGGTTTCGGGCCGGTATAATTTAATTTTGTTTCACCATCCCAGGGATGTAAGCCCTGCGCAACTCCACCCTTATAATCATAATAGCTGTGATTAATAAACTCCTTGATCTGTTCCGGATCTTTGCCGTCTACCTCAATTACTTCATTCAGATTACGTCCCATGATAATTCCTCGGGGAAATTTAAAACGGGCCACATCTGCATATCCATTTGTTGGTAAATCACCATAAACCAGGTAATTGGATAATCCACCACCAATTGCCCCCCAGTCATTCTTATAGAAAGATGCCACTGCCAGTAAATCAGGGATATAAACCTGGTTGATAAAGGTGTGGGCATCATTGAGCAATTGTCCTACCATTGCAAGTCTTTCCGCATTAATAGCATTGTTTTCGTCAATATTAATGGAACAGGCTGCCCCGCCAACCAAGTAATTTGGATGAGGATTTTTCCCGCCAAATATGGTGTGGATTTTAATGATCTCTTTTTGCCATTCAAGCGCCTCTAAATAATGTGCTACCCCAATAAGGTTAACTTCAGCAGGTAATTTATAGGCAGGATGTCCCCAGTAACCATTAGCAAAAATCCCAAGCTGTCCACTGCTCACAAATTTCTTCAGACGCTTTTGTAAATCAGAAAAATACCCCGGAGAGCTTTTTGGCCAGTTAGAAATACTTTGCGCTAATTGAGAAGTAGCTGCAGGATCAGCACTTAATGCAGAGACCACATCTACCCAATCGAGGGCATGCAAATGATAAAAGTGAACTACATGATCTTGCATATATTGAGCACAAAACATTAGGTTTCTCACCAATTCAGCATTGGGTGGGACAGCAATGTCAAGGGCATCTTCAACTGTTCTTACTGAAGCAAGTGCATGCACCGTTGTACAAACACCGCAAACTCTTTCGGTAAATGCCCAGGCATCTCTTGGATCGCGTCCTTTAAGTATAAGCTCAAGGCCACGAACCATTGTTCCCGAACTAAATGCATCTACTATGGTACCATCTTTAATTTCAACTTCTACCCTAAGATGGCCTTCTATTCTTGTTACAGGATCTACTACTATTCTTTTTTCCATGTTGTTTTCCTCCTATATTAAGCGTTAGTTTCTTCTTCAGGTTCACAATGACCTCTCTCGATCAATTTTTTCTTCCTGATGTTAGTTGTAATTGCATGAGCTGTTATTCCGGCGGCCGTAGCAATGCCAAGTCCAACTCCAACCTTATCAGCGGTTGATTCAATCCCAAAGCCTGGGAATTCTGGTAAACGTCGATAGAACGGGCCATTATCCCAGAAATTTGCTTCGCTGCAACCAATGCAAGGATGACCTGACTGAATAGGGAAACTAACCCCGTTATTCCACTTAATCACACCACAAGAGTTGTATGTACTAGGCCCTTTGCAGCCCATTTTATACAAACAATATCCACGCTTGGCATTTTCATCATCAAATGACTCGACAAACAGTCCTGCATCAAAGTTAGGCCTGCGGTAACAGGTATCATGAACCCTTCTTGAATAAAAGGCTTTGGGTCGTCCAAGAGCATCAAGTTGTGGAATTCTGTCGAAAGTAAGTAAATGAACAACAACCCCAGCCATCACTTCAGCGATTGGTGGACAACCCTGCACATTAATTATAGGTTTTCCATGAATGATTTTATGAATGGGTTTGGCGCCTGTGGGATTGGGAGAGGCAGCCTGCACACATCCTGATGAAGCACAATTGCCCCAGGCAACCACAGCCATTGCATTTTCAGCTGCTTCCTCAATAATCGTTTCAAAAGTTCTTCCTCCAATACAACAATATACCCCTTCTTCATTTGTAGGAATGGATCCTTCTACCAGTAATAAATATTTTCCGGCATAATCATTCATTGTTTTTTGCATGGCCGACTCAGCCTGATGGCCGGCAGCAGCCATTAATGTTTCCGTGTAATCCAGGGATACCTTATCGAGCAATATATCGGCCACGATAGGATGTGAGGAACGAATAAATGATTCGCTGCAACACGTACATTCCTGGCCATGAAGCCAAATAAGCGGAAGTCGTGGGTTGGTCTCAAGTGCTTTGGCTATCTGAGCCGCAGCAGTAGATTCCAGCCCAAGCATGGCCGCCATCATGCCACAAAATTTAATAAAATCTCGACGGGAGTGGCCTTTTTCCCTGATCTCTTCGTAAATGGTAGCTTGTTTTGTCATATTGAATTAATTTATGTTAGTGACTCACTTGTAGCATAACCTGATAAAATGACCCTTTATAAAGTCATTAATTAATCCTTATTACGCAACAAATGATGAGTATAATTTTATTCCTCAATACGATATTGGAAAGATGAGTGCTAGCGTACTGAAAGTTAATTGCAGAAAAGAATCTTAATTCGTAACCAGTCCCTAATTTGAATTATCCAGGGCTTCTTGCTCCAAAAGATCTGCAATTTCATCAAAGGCATCAAGGGATGCTTTAGCACTTTCTTCATCTATCATGCTTAAAGCTGTTCCAACATGTGCAAGTACATAATCTCCCACATTGGCTTCAGGAAGCCATTCAATACAAATGTCCTGCTCCACTCCATTAAAGTCTACAACGGCCATTCTTAAGGCACCTGTTTCATCTATTTTTTTTATTTGACCGGGAACTGCTAAACACATTTTTATTTATATTTAATCATATGTTTATATGAACATATAAAGCACTAAAATAGTACAAGCTTTTTATCTTGTCAAGAAAAGATGAAAAAAAGCGGAACCGTTAATAAAATAACAATTAACAATGCAATTTCAAAAAGTTCTTTTTAAACTGTTTATGTTACTATTTAGAAAGAAAATAAATTGCAGTTCGAGGAAATTTTAACATCTTACAGTTCATAAATATACGACTTCATCGCGCAAAAACCTAATCTTTTATTAATGTTAAAAGCAAAAGCCGCTAACCTTAAGGGTAAGCCGCTTTTGCTTTATTAAATGATCATCTGAGAAATCAGATGATAGACGTTTTCTAATTCTTATGTTTATCTGAATTACAACAACAAGTTTCCGGCGAGCATGTTGTTGGTTTTTCCCCGATTAGTGTCACACTAAAAATTCCTTTCTCAGAATTCACATCTTTGTATGCTTCTACATCTTCTGCAGACAGATTCTTTTCAAAAATATCCTGAGGTAAGTGTACCTTTTTCATTTCAACAATTTCCACATTTTGAAAACCAGTTTTGCGGAAATAATTCATAAATGTTTCAAGGTTTTCAGCTCCACCAATACAACCGGCAAGTTCTGCACCATCTTGCCTAAGCCCCAGGGGTATGTCATGAATGGTAACAAAGTCAGAAATACAAACCAATCCATTATGATCGCAAATGCGGTACATTTCGTCAGCCACTTTTTGCTTATTTTCCTGAAGGTTGAATACACAATTTGCTAAAACAATATTTGCAAATTCCTTGGCAAGGGGAACTTCTTCCACATTGCCATGACGGAACTCTACATTATTTAATTTTAGCTGATCGCTGTAATCTCGTGAAAGTTGTATATTTTTTTCGGACATATCAATACCAACAACTTTTCCAGTAGGGCCTACCATTTGGGCGGCAGCCAACACATCATTTCCTGTACCTGAACCAAACTCAACAACACGGTCGCCTTCCCTTAATATCTGGAAACGGATTGGCAAATCTTCTTTTGTTTGCGTATTTGCTTCTCCGTGTGACCCACAACCACCTGATCCACAGCCACAGGCGCTATGTTCTACCTGTTGTTTTTGCTCTTCAATTGTTTTTACGTTTTCTTCCATAGTATATTAAATGATTTTTATTTCTAGTTAAAATTCGTTCGCGGATTTTATTTACAACCACAAGTTAATTCATGCAAACTTTCATTAAAAAATGCATCCATTACCTGTTTATATTGCATCAGCATTTCCACATCCACTTCATAACAAACCGTTACCCCATTTGTTTCATATTTAACCAGTCCAAGATTTTTCAATTCCTGAAGATGTTGTGAAACAGTTGTACGGCTTAAAGGTAATTCATTGGCAATGTCGCCCGATTTGCATGTACAGCACCTGGATAAATGTTGCAAAATAGCCAGCCGTGCCGGATGTGACAGGACTTTGGCAAACTTTGCTACGTCTTTTAATTCGGTTTGAAATGCCTCAGATTTTGTGTACGTCATTGCTAAAATGAATTATGTCGCAAACATACGACATAATTATTTATTTCCAAAAAAATATTACTAAAACTTAACCCATGAAATCTAAAATATCTTCTGATTCGTCCAGGTCGATCATGGCATTGATGATCCTTGCTTTTTCAAATTTGATTAAATCACCTAATAAAATTTCTTTTTCAAAAATTCTTTTCTCCTTTATTAATCTTTCTCTGGCAGTCCCTTTTAAAAGTGGGGAGGCGGGGGTCACCCATTTTTCTTCATCCCAAAAAACGATATTGGCATAAGAGGTATCGGTAACAAGATTTTTTTTAATAATGAGGATATCATCACAATCGCCCTTTTGCACAACCAGCTCATCAATTTTTGATCTGTCGGCAAACTTATAGTTGTATTCAATCCGGTTACATCCAACCATCAGCAGGGAACGAACAGAACGAGCGCTATACTTTTCAAATTCTACCTTTTCAATTTTTTCAGAATAGGTAATCCTGCATTTGTAAGTCTCATGATCAATTATATCAGGAATCGTAATTACCTTTTCAAGGGATATAATATCGTTTATACCAAACCACGCCATCCGGCTATAATTGAATCGTGCATTATGGTATTCAATGTTTTGGAACGAACGGTTTTTCACCTTAATGCTTTCAAATAATTGGCACATATACTTTTTCAGTTAGTTCATTGTATTCCTGTTCACACTTACTAAACCAGGTAATTCCTCCTCCACTTTTAAACGTTAACTTGTCCCCTGATTTTTCAATGAACCTTATCATAACAGCACTATCCAGGTTTTGCCCATCAAAATAGCCAAATATTCCGGTAAACCAACCCCGGTCATATCCTTCTGCTTCCTCGATAACTTCAAGAGTTTTTTGTTTAGGAGCACCTGAAATAGAACCAGCCGGCAACAGGGTAAAAAAAATATCACCAATTCTATCATTCCAATCATCCGGCAGGTCTCCTGAAATTTTTGAGCTGGTTTGTAACAGTACTTTTTGATGGGTTTGAATTTTATCGAGGTACCTGAATTTCTCCACCCTGACTTTTTTCGAAACCATATTAAGGTCATTGCGGATAAGATCAACAATGGTGTTGTGTTCAGAAATCTCCTTAATATCCCGCATTAATATTTCTTCTGCATTTTCAATGGCTGCATCAATCGTTCCTTTCATTGGGTACCCTGAAATAATTCCATCTTTGATCGTAATAAATGTTTCCGGAGAAAACACAACAAACTGATCTTTAAATTTTAACTTATATAAAGCCCGGCTGTAATTGTAAATCTGTTCAATGGACAGATTGGTATTGACCTCTGTGGGAAAAGTAAGATTTAAAAGGAAAGTATCCCCTCTCCTTATTGCTTCCTGAGCCCGCAAGAAGGCTTTTTCATACCTTTGATATTCTATCGGCGATTTATCAAAATAGAACTCAGGTGGGGTTTTTTCCTGAATGGTATTGGTGAATCCGGGGAAGGAAAACCAAATATCTTCTTTAAGAAGGCCTTCAGGTTCAAATAAAAGCAGTTCAGTCTTAAGGAAGTTGAACATGAAAAAAAATGGCTGCCTATTTTTACCCCTGGCATTCATTTCTTTTATTTTATCTTTGACGCTGCTATACATAGGCATGCAAATTTAGCTAAACTGTTTGATCATTTAAATAGAAGAAGAAATAAACTTCCCTGGTGTATAGCTTTATTTTATATCTCAGGATTCAAGACTGGCTCAATGAATGTCCTTTTGATTGATAACAATGATTCTTTCACTTTTAACCTGGTTCAGATAATTGAAGAAACAGGATTATGTGACTTAGAAATAGTCCGCTATGACCTGGCCACAGAAAAATTAATTGAAGGTTTTGACAAATTTGTAATCTCACCTGGGCCGGGCATCCCATCTGATTTTCCGAAGTTGCAGGATTTTATTTTAAAGTTTTACACCAGAAGAGACATTCTGGGAGTGTGTATGGGATTTGAAGCCATTACCATCGCATTTGGAGGGAAAATCATTTCTTCAGGAAAAGTATTTCATGGATTTACTAAAAGAACCGAAATCCTTGAAACGGATAACTCTATTTTTAAAAATGTTCCCAATAATTTTGAAGCAGGTTGCTATCATTCATGGATAGCTGATGAAATAAGCTTTCCGAAGGAGCTAAAGGTGACAGCCAGGGCAGAAGACGGCGTGATTATGGCCTTTAGGCATAAAAAATATAATGTAGTGGGAGTTCAATATCACCCTGAATCCATTATGACCAAACACGGGAAAACCATGATTCTAAATTGGTTAAATCTTTCCCCTTAATGGTTTAACTGAGGAGTAAGTTTATATCCCTACTTATGATTGCAAGTGTTTTTGATGGCCAAAGATTGAAAAGACTGCTTGGGTATCTTAAACTGAATTAATGGTCAACATACTCCTTTTTAATCACCAGGGCATAATAATCCTCTTCTATTGGTAAATAACCATGTTCATAACAGAAATAATAAATTTTACCGGCCTTGGTAATATATGTATTGGTGTAATAGTCAAAATTAAAGCCTTTATCCAAAAGTTTATTTTTATGCACTTTCATTTTTCCGGTAGGATTCATTTCTTCCAGAATCCGCCTGTTTTTGCGTAAAGTATTGTTAATCCGTCTGACGTAATTATTTGAATCCCGCTTTAACTTATTGTTGAATGTGTTCCGGCACTGGTCAGAACAAAATACTTTATCCGCCCGGCCAATGATATCAAATCCGCATTCAGGACACTTTTTCTTTTCCATAAGACTAATAAATTATATGGTTAATAAATTGCCATCAGATTTTAATACTTGGGTAAGAGACTGGCCATAATATTTAACATCTACATTACATGCTTTGAGGATTTCAGTGGCTCCAAGCTGATCCGCACAGGCTTTACAGGCCTCTATGATTACCCCGGCATCAGTAAGATCTGATAGTTTATCGCGAACTGATTTATTCTCAGCAACCAATTTAGTAGACCCACCCCAAATCACAAGGATTATCTGGTCGAACCATCCCTGTAACTTGCTGTTGAGGGCATACATTAAAACCATTTTTTCAGCGGTCACCACATCGCCACTTGTCCAGAGGATTGTTAATTTTTCATCGTTCATAGTATAGCATTCAATGCGTTTTAATAAATAGGTCTATTTCCCTTCAAAAATAGAAAATTTTTTTATTCAATTGAGTCAAGCGGTTAAAAGACGGTTACTCCGATAAATAATACAGTTTATCACCCTGTATCAACATTTCAACAATTGTTAATTTGATTAGAGGTTTCATGGTAGTACATTTGCCAAAACAAAAAATATATTATTATGATTAATAAACTTTTGACGCTCATAGCAGCAATTGTACTTTTTGCAATAAATACTTCAGCACAGGACTCCATCCCTAATTCAAATTTTGAAAACTGGTACGGGACTTATTATCCTTCTAACTGGCAAACGACTAATATCTTTTTACCTCCAGGCACTTTCACCTGCAATAAAACAAATAATAGTTTTGAGGGAGAATGGGCATTACAAATGAAAACCATTCAATTGGACAGTGCCTCATTAATACCTGCAGTTGCTACCCTGGGAGAACTGGGAATTGGTTATACTGCTGGCGGGGTAGCCTATACCCACAGACCTCTGTCACTTAAGGGTTATTTTATTCATCCCTCTTTTGGTGATGAGGTTATGATAGCTGTACAATTTTATAAAAACGGGGATGAAATAGGTGGAGGTCAGTGGGCAAGTACTGATTCTGTGGCTGATTATACATTATTTGAAATACCCATTAATTTTGGCACATCAGAGAATCCCGATACCATGAACATAACTATTCTCACCGACCCTTGGGCAGTTGGCAGCAGCATCACTATTGATGCATTAAGTTTTGAGCTACCTGTTACACAAATTACCGGGACCAATGAAAACAAACCTCATGTTTACCCCAATCCCGTCCTTGATCAAATGTATATTGATATGGGAAATATTGAGCCCTTTTCATATAATATTATTAATGCCTCAGGCAGCGTTGTACAAAGCAATTCAAGCCAGGTAACAAGCAAAATAAATACCGCAGGATTGCCCGGAGGATTTTACCTTATTAAAATTAATTCAGCCGCAGGAATTTTCACAGGAAAATTTTTAAAGCGCTGATAAAGAAATTTCCAATAATTCATTGGATGCAACAAAAATAATTACTATATTCACACACGTTTTTCACGTGTCTTATGAAGTCATCCAAATATAAAAAAATTTACATTCTGGGGTCAGGGTTTTCAAAATCAGTTTCTACCACAATGCCCACCCTTAAAGATCTCACACAGCAACTGCTGCTGATTAATGACAAAAAAAACTATTATGAACTTTCGAAGTTTATTGCTAATCTTTTAGAACTTTCAAATGGATATGAAGATGTTACTGCCATTGAAAGGATCACCTCTATTATCATCTCAAAAGGCCTTTATCATAATACCGAAGAACGGATTTATTATAATGCCCTGAAACATCAATTGCTGCGCTGGATATTCGAACGGATAGAGGCTCATGTGCCTGAAGTTGACCCTGAAAAACGGGAATCTTTGGTGAAATTTATCAGGCAAAGTTGTTCGTTGAACAGAGGTACAGTATCTGACGACCTTTCGCTTATTATGACCTTTAATTATGATTTGCTACTTGAAAGGCTCCTTTTACGTAACTCCGATAAAAATTGGATTTTCGATTATATCATTGACCTAAATAAATATTTAGGCCACCAGCATGCGATTCATATTAATGATCAGATTATATTTGAATACCTGAAACTTCATGGATCGTTTAATTGGTTTACAGCTCCTGGCTCAGAACGTAATGATTTAAGCAACGTTTATCTAATAGAAGAAAATGATCCATCGAGGTTACTGATTCACAACAAAGACATTCCGGTTTATATTCCCATGGCTTTTGCTAAAACAGAGTTTTTTATGGGTTCGTTGTACAACGTACTTTGGAATATTGCACGCAGGTGTCTGGAAGAAACAGGTGAAATTGTTTTTATAGGATACGGCTTTCCACAAACGGACATTGATAATTTATATTTCTTCTTAAACTTCAAATCAAAAATCACAGACATTGTTGTACTTGAGAAACCTGGCAGCCCAAAACTTGAAAGGCTTCAATTACTATTTCCAAACAGCAATGTTATTAATCAGGATGCATTTGAATATATCATTTCGCTGATTAAATAAATTAGCAGAAGAGTCGAATACAAGTGCAGTATATTGTCTATTCCAATATTTTTTCAAAAAAAATTGAAGGCTAAATTACTAAATTACTGTAAGTTTTGATCTATGGTAACCCTCAAATGGATAAAATTAGATATTTACCCGTATCCATTTTAGGGAGTTGCCGTATAAGCGTGACAAACTCAAACGAATGTATTATGAATTTTTCCAAAGTATTCCCAATTCTATTGGTGGTTTTTATATTTAGTTCTTGTCTTAAAGAACCAGAAACAACTTTGCCCGAAACGGACCAATCGGTTGAAAATTTAGTAATTCCCAGCAACTTTAACTGGGAAACCGACCAACTGGTAAACTTAAAAATCTCGGTTGCAGCAACAAAATCTTATGAACCCAAGCACAGAATTTCTGTTTTATCTGGAAATCCGGCCGATGGTGGCAAACTTATCGCTGCAGGTGCTGCAGGTGCAGGCGATGTATTTGATATCATACTGGGTATGCCAACGTATGTTAAAAGTATTTATCTTTTCTGTGAAGGGCCGTTTGGATCCGTTGAAACTGCTATTGTTCCTGTATCTTCAGGTGTTGTAGAATACATCTTTGGCAGTCAGAAAAATTCGCTTCCTCCTGGTTTTAGCGAAATTAAGTATAAGGATATTGGCAGTGGCCCAGATTGTGATGAGGGTTGCGACGAGGAAATCTCTGGAGGAGGAACAGTTTATATTAACGGAGGCAAAACCTATTGCGTGAAAGATAACTTCAGTGGGTATATTACTTTCCAGTCATGGAATGGAGGGGGAACTTTACGTGTGTGCGGAACCGCAATAGTTTGGAACAATACTCTCGGGCTCTCCGATAATTGTCATATTGTTGTGGCTGAAGGCGGAACCTTTGATGCCGGAGTGATTGACATGGGTGGTAATTCAAGCTTTACGGCTTATGAAAATACAATTGTTGATATTACCAGTTTTAATGCATGGTCGGAAAATAGTTCGATTATCAATTATGGGGATATTATCGCCTGGGGAGGCAGTAATTCCTACATTAAAGGAAGCTTCGAAAACCATAGCATCATTGAATTTAAGAAAAAGCTGGACCTTAATGGAAACACTTTTATAAATTCGGGTAGTTTAACTGTCAAGAAAAACTTCACTTCGTCCAATTCTGGTAACCTAATTACTAATGATGGATCAATGTTCATGAACGAAAATTGTGAATTCAACAGCAACACCTTATTTATTAATAACGACTATTTCTATGTACAAAAAGACCTGAAAGTTAATGATAATACAAACTTTACTAATAACGGAACAGTTAAGATTAATGATGATTTAGAAATCAACAGCAATTCTGCCTTGGTCAATAATTGTCAAATAACCATCAATGATGATACACAATTTAATTCCAATGCTGACATTACTTTGAATACAGGATATTTCAAGGCGTCAGATATACTGGAAACCTATACTTCGGTGGATATAAAAATGTACGATGGATCTGTATTTATATGCTATGACTTAGAATGTGGCAGTACTATTAAGGGTTTTAGTGGACTAAATTCAATATTGGTAACAGATGATTTTGATATATGGGGCAGCAGTAAAGTAAATGGCAATATTGAAGTTGCCACAACAAGTGGTACAATTAATGGAAATTCAAGTAGCTTTGTTAACGGTGCTTATTATACAAGCTTAGCCAATGCAGTTAATTACCTCCCGATTTCGGCATGTAATCCTGATGGCTTCGGGACACCCACGGTTGTAGACACTGACCTTGATGGGGTACCCGATGAACTGGATGATTTCCCAACGGATCCGGAACGGGCATTTAAAAACTACTTCCCGAGTGAAAATGGAGAAATCACCCTAGCCTTCGAGGATTTATGGCCTTCGAGAGGAGATTATGACTTTAACGACCTGGTGGTAGGAGTTTATGGCATGGACATAACCAATGCTAACGATCAAATGGTGGAGATATACATCAACTTTATTGTTAAAGCAGTTGGAGCGTCAAATGTGAACGGGTTTGGATTCCAGCTAAATGATATCCCGCCTGATATGATTGAAACAGTAAGTGGGATGGTGCTTGAACAAGGCTATGTTACACTGAATGCTAACGGTACAGAAGCAAACCAATCCAACGCCGTGATCATTGTAACAGAAAGTGTGGAAGATGTAATAAACCGCTCCGAAGGTTCGATGTTCAACACTGTTGTTGATAACCCTGCCGGCACATCAGATACCACAGAAATTCTGATTCACTTCACCTATCCTATAGATCCTTCACTGATCAACAGTAATACGTATAACCCATTTGTGATTAAAGAAATGGACCGTGGCATAGAAATTCACCTGCCAAACTTTCATCCTACTGACCTGATGAATGTAAGTTTACTGGGTACAGGTAACGATGCTTCAGACCCGGATTTGGGTAAATACTATGTTACAGAAACAAACCTTCCCTGGGGATTGATGATTATGGATGTATTTGAATATCCAGTGGAAAAGTCTCAAATAATAGATGCATATAATTATTTCGGCGCGTGGGCCGAATCAGGAGGCGATTCTTATCCAGACTGGTATCTTGATATTTCAGGATATCGGAATGAAAGTGAAATTTATCCTTATAACACGAAATAGATAAATAATCGTATTAAATAAAAGGCTGTTCCTTGAGTGAAAATCTGAAAGGAACAGCTTTTTTATTTTCATGCTACTTCTTTTTTATGCTTGATTTTGCGAAGGGGTTGAAATCCAGTGCAAGTTGAATCCACAAGGCCAGGTCATGATCCATATCAATGCCTTCAGAATCAACAAGTACAAATCCTTTCAAAGGGCGGCCGGTAAAATCCATTTCCCTGCATCCTTTTCTTTTCAAAGCATCTTCCTTTATATCCGGGTCAATCCGTACCATAAGGCTATCCTTAATTACCCCAACACACATTTTATCATCTACCATTATTGCAAGTCCTCCCATCATCTTTTTCTCGTCATAAGAAACTTGCTTTTCCTTCAGGATCATTCTTATCCGATCTCCTAAAAATTCATCGTAGGCCATAAATATTTTAATTTTAAGAAAAAGGGCACAGTAACGATACTGTGCCCTCTTGATTTAACGTAAATTATAAATTATTCAAACTTTTTAAGCATCTCCTCTATTTTATCAAATCCCTCAGTGTTAATGAATGGTGTATTCGAAAAATTGTCAGTTCCACTGAAAAAGGAAACCTGTCCGTTGGCAGTATATTTACCACTAAGGGGAATTAATATTTGAGAAAATTTTTGCTTTCCATACTGATTTGTTTCAATCACTTGAGGTTCATAAAAAATAATTTCAAGATAGGAGTTTCCTGACCTGATTGACGATATCAGATTCTCAGTGATCAACAACTCATAAAATTCGTCGCATTGTTTAAAGGTTTGCAAAACCAATTCAGACAATTCCTTGTTCTGATCAACACTCAATACTAGTTTACTCCCGTTTACTATAATCTTATTCACCTCTTCATTATTGCTTTTCATTTCCGGACCACATCCTGCAACGGATACAGCCTGAAGGTAACAAATAAATATGAAAGTTTTATACATGACTTACTCAACCTTGATGTTATCCAGTAAAATGGCCGTATCATAAATAGAATCACCAACGTCTCCGGCTCCTAATACCAGGGTAACATCCTGCCCTGCATAGGCTGAAATATCAAAACTAACGAATTGCCATCCAGTACCATATACATCTCCCTGGTCAAAAACGATATCAGGTGATACCAGTGTTAGTTCATATTCAGCATAAACGTTATCGATTGTTTTATAAAACAGCACATTTTTATTACCCGCATTGTCGATGATGGAAATTTCAAAATAATCCTGGTATTGTGAACCTACCCATTCCAGGAATTCCTCAGAAAGGAAATTCCACTGCAGGCTCAGGGTTGTTGCGGTATCCGGTACACAAAAATCCTGGCTCAAAGAACCTACATCAACGGTAAATCCTAAACCTGTAGAAATAATTCCCATATACAAGCTGTCAAAAGGCGTTATTGGGCCTAACTGTGTAATTACTCGTCCATCACCTACTACATTCCAGCCGTTGAGGTTTCCTTCCTCAAAATCGCCGTTTACAAAATCAGAGGCAAATTTAGTTTGATTATCACCCCACATAACAAAGTAAGCAGGGGGGTTATTATTGTCGTGCTGATTGCCTACAAAAGCTTCCCCTGTCGTTTTACCCTGGCTTATAAGTTTAGGGAAGAGCTGGTTGGCCATATCCCTGTCAAACCAACTCTTAACCGTTTCAGAAAAACCGAAATAGGTATTGGCTCCCTTATTGATAAAGGCATTAGACATGGTGGTATTATGGGCACTTTCACAAGAACCATTGTAAATAATGGAATTGGGATAGTTATTGTTGTGCGTACTAATGAATCCTGGCTTAACAGCCCACATGGTTTTGCCCTTAAATGGGATAGGCATAATATTGCCAAAGATCCATTCGAGGATTTCATCTACTTCGTATGTCGCTTCATCCCCCGTAAGGAAAATTACATTATTATCCTTATCCAGTCCGCCATGGGTATGAATTACTATTAATCCATATTCCGAAAGTGTTCTTAAAGCATGCAGGTCAGCGGCTTCATTTTTCAAATAAGAGACATCAAAGCTTGGACAGGTTGAGCCCGTAAGCAGTGTATTTAATCCATCTAAAAACTCGGTACCCCATGAATTAAATTCTACCCAGTTAGGTGCAAATAACATTACATCATTATCAAGTACTGTATGTTCTCCTTCCTTTGTATTATAATAGGAAGGTCCCGGGGTTCCAACAGTTTGTTTCTCAATAGGAATCGGAGGCTTTGAATAACGGCTGTTTTTATCATCACCGCTGCCTCCTTCATTTTCCTCATCTGTAGCTAACACCATTCCAGCTAATCCATAATTAAAGTCAATCCAGATATCGCCTGATTCAGTTTGTCCGGCTGCCAATACTTCTGAGCTTTCTTCAAGGAAGGTAATGGTTTGTGCAAGGGCCTCATCATATCCAGAACTGGCAAAAACCTGCTGGAATTTTTGATCAGCAAGATTTTGGACGTTAAGCATATTCATCATGGCTGTTTCGGGTATCTGATCCACGGCCATCACATCACCAATCTCAGAATAAGAAAATACCTGGCCGGTGTTTTCTTCAGTGGTTACCCTTACCCTTAATAAAATCCTGCTTGGAACAGTTTCCATAAAGGTGTGGAAAAGGCTGTAAACACCATCCCCCTGTATATCATCTCCATGTGCTAAATCCCCATCATCAAACATCTCCCCTATTTCTTCTACCAGGTTACCCTGCATATCCACCTCAATCAGTTTGATACTATTTGCCACAAGGTTTGGATTATTAAGTACCGGTATTTGAAATTTTACGTTTGTGTTTACATTAACAAAAAATCCGGGAGGATCGATGGCCAATTGACCTGAAAATGTAAAAAATTCATTGTAGGTAACAAGCAAGGTTGCCGTATCGGTGTTACTTGCCCCGTCATATGCAATGAAGGTGAAAAGGTTATCACCATTGGTAAGAGTAACATCTGTTATTCCCCAGCTGGTTGTACCTGAAGCCGTTCCATTCTGACCATTTGAACTGGTCCACATCACTTTGTTGATAGTTTCATTATCGCTTGCATAACCTGCAATAGAAACCGTGTTTCCAGGTGCCAGGAATGAAAAGTCCGCCGTAGGGCTTGTCACACCAATTTGTGGTGGAATTTCGTCGGTTAAATTTGGATTATTGTTGTTAGGATCTTCTTCTTCATTTTTCTTACATGACTGGTTTATTACCAAAGCCAGCCCGATAATTAATAGAATAAAAATTGTGAATTTTTTTTTCATGATGGATGTTTTTAATGTTATTATGCAGTTTTTTTGGCCTTTAAAAAGTCAAATTTACATGATTGTTTTGAATCCTGCAAATATTTTAATCTCCCTAACTTTATACTATTCAAACTCATGGAGTAAATATTGCATATTTTTATGAAGAAGAAGTTCAGTTATTCACTCTATTCAAATTGGTAATGGCCGATAATTTTAAAATTAAACAGACAATCAGCTAATACTTGACCATTCCCAATATTATGGATGATCATTTGGCGCCTGCCATCCTCCGACATTTTGTTTGCGACCAAACCAATATGCGTTATACCCCCTCCTAAATCCCAGCAAACAATATCACCAGGAATATAATCATGTGCATTCATCGATGTTGGTTTTGTATTTCCATACCTGCCAAAAAAGGTCATAAGATTGGGTACTCTTCTGTGATCAATATTAGGGTCAGGTTTTGTTAATCCCCAAAAATCAGGATAGATTTCAAAGTTTGCAACCATATCCTCATGCACCCTTTTTTGTAAGTCAATTCCCACCTTGCGATAGGCTCTGATTATCACATCCGTACAAACCCCCTTATCTGCAGCTACATCTCCATTAGGATAATCAATACTAAAATAGGAATAATCATAATGTACATTTTGCTTAGTTAAGGTAAGGGCAGAATCTGCAAATCGATGAAAAAAATCATCCTGCCCACGGATGTTGCTGCTAAGCATCAAAAACACAATCAGATTCCAAAAACAAATCCTCATAGTGGGTAAACGTAGCTTTTTAAGTTCTATTATTAATGACCGCGTTTATGGTTCTGGTAACCATAGTTCTGTCAGAAAATCTTTTATTCTCTATAAATTCTCTTATATTTCTTTGTGCTTTTTCTCCTGCCAGAATTAAGCCATAATAATCTGAACAACGATAGGAACAAGAAGAATAAATCGAATGGCTATACCCTTCATTACATCGATATTATTGCTTTTTAAAAATACTTTCTTAAAATAAGGGTTTAGGATCAAAACCTATTTGTCAGAACAATAAACTTATCAAGGAGTATGGACTTAATTAGTATACATCCAGGTCATTTCCTACAATTACTTTCCCCTCATAAGCTGCAGAAATTTCATCGAGGATATCCTTTTCTGTGGCTCCCCAAAACAATATATGGTAAAGCACAAGCAATTTGGGTTTTGCCTTATTGGCAATTTCAGAAAGTTCAAATGTAGAGGTATGGTGAATTTTATGATACGCTTTCCATTCATCCGGCTTGGTGTCATAAGCTTTTTTATAATACACTTCATGTATTAAGATATCCGCTCCGGTAGCATAGTCTATTATTTTTCCGGAGGGGGAAGAATCACCGGATAAAACAATGACCTTATCGGGTGTGGTAAACCTAAATCCCCAGGCATTGGGCCAGGTACCATGTGGGACTGGAAAGGCTTCAACACTAATGTTTTCATCTTCATAACATATACCTTCTAATTCGATTTCATGAGCATTGACCCGCCAACCCTGATTATTCGCAGGTTCAGATCCATACAGGCGATAGTGAATATCTTCCTGATAGCCCTTTAAAATATGTTGTGTCATTTCAGCAATGCCCTCAGGCCCATAAACCTCTAATGGTTCATCACGTCCCATAACCCAGGGTGTAAGTATGAGGTCCGCATAACCGGTGGTATGATCAGAATGTAAATGGGTGAGGAAAGCATGTTTTATATTTTTCACATCAAGGGCTTCAATCTCCCCCCCATATTTGGGTGACATGGCCGCTGCCTGCCTTATAAGTCCCGGCCCAAAATCTACAATATATGGTGTGCCATTAACAATTATAGCCACTGAACACCCCGATTGCGTGGGCGCAGGATTTGGATTACCTGTCCCCAGCATAACAACTTTGGTGATATCGGAATCTGAATAATCCCGTTGCGCAATAATGGCTATACATGTGAGGAAAAATAAGAAGATGAAAAACAATTTTAATTTCATGGCTAATAAGTTTATGGGGTAAAATAATTGCTTAATAAAATTTGAAAGTATTAAGAAAATACAAAATTAACCAAATTCCACAATTGTGTTTTATTATGATAGTCAAATAGTTAATCACGTATAACCGGGTACACATGGTTACAAACGAATGTTAAACGAATACAAGTGTTTAAAAACCGAATACCAGCAAAGCACGGTTATAGTTTTGCTTCATCAACAATAATTGAAACCCTGAATTAATTAATAACATTTATAAATCATTTAAAACATAACATTATGAACACACTAAAAAACAAAGTACAACTGATTGGAAACTTAGGTAATGATCCTGAAATTAAAACCTTTGATGGGGGCAAAACCGTGGCCCGTTTTTCTATGGCTACTTCCGATTATTACAAAAAAGAAAATGGCGACAAAGTTACTGAGACTCAATGGCACAACATCGTGGCATGGAATGGTACCGCCAAAATTGTAGAGAAATTGCTTAAAAAAGGCAACGAAGTGATCGTGGAAGGGAAACTGACCTCCCGCTCCTGGGATGATAAAGAAGGTGTAAAGCATTACATTACTGAAGTAGTAGCCAATGAAATACTCCTCTTAAAATCAAAAGAGCAGGAATAATCCTTAGTTTCAATTAAAAACCGCTTTCCAGCCGGAAAGTGGTTTTTTTATGCTAATTTCGTGGGCAACAATAGAATTATTGAAGCTTGAAAAAAATTGGTTTATTATCAGATACCCATACTTACTTACATCCAAAAATTTTCGAGTTTTTTAAAAACTGTAACGAAATCTGGCATGCCGGTGATATTGGTAACCTTGAAACGTTGAATAAACTTGCCGCTTTTAAGCCTGTGAAAGCGGTTTATGGCAATATCGACGGAGAGGCTGTTAGATCATCCAATCCGGAAGTACAAGTCTTTTTTTGTGAAAAGGTCAAAGTTATGATGATCCATATAGGTGGATATCCCGGAAGGTATGATAAAAGGGTCCTGGCCTTGATCGAAAAAGAAAAACCAAAATTATTTATAAGTGGCCATTCTCATATATTAAAGGTAATGCCTGATAAAAATTACGATTTATTGCACATCAACCCTGGAGCTGCCGGAAAATTCGGACTTCATCATAAAATTACTTTCGTCCGTTTTAAGATTGCAGGTATGGAAATATCCGACCTGGAAGTCATGGAACTCGACCGCCATTTTTAACATTAAAAGCCCTTATCTTAATCGATCCATCGAACGGATCAGCTTTTCATCTTTTAGGATATACCGGTTTGCCAGAAAAAGAAAAAGCAAATTAACTATAGGGAGATATGCACCGGCCTCAAACTCTGAATTTGCCTCTGTTGAGGCTGATATAAGGTTTGGATATAAAACAAAAATACCAACGATCATTAACATGCAAAGAAGCATAGTAAACCTCACTAGCCGGATTTGTAAAATGCGGTTCTTAAATGATGATATTGAATACGCTGATAAGCCAATGACACCTATATTGAGCACCAGTAATGGCAAAACAGCGGTCAGCCCAAATTCTATTTCGGTATCTGGTGTCAGGTTTCTGAATTCATATACAAAAAGTTTAAAATAATAGAGTTCAGCCAAAAATGATGCAATAGGCACAAAAAATAATACAATACCTAAAACCACCACGACAAGCAAAAATAATGTTTGAATACGTTGTAACATGATCATTAAAATTTATACAGCAAAGATAAATTATTAGAATCAAACAAAACAAGGTTCAGTTTTATCTGTCATCGGCTTTTTTAAACTCAATTTTTTCAGCTTTATTTTTCTTTTGGAACAGGTCACTCACCCTGTTAAATTCCTGGGTATAAAATACACCCACTCCCTGTGTATAGGGAGCATAGTTGCGGTATAGGTAGTCGTTATTTGACTTATTGAAAGCCTTCGCCCGAAAACGCCCATCTGGTGTAATCCTCACTTCTACAACTACTTCACCTACCAGGCTATTGGTATTCTGGGTATCCTGTTCACCCCTCATTCCCACATTACCATCAATGGTAACCCTTTCATCAAATAGTTGGGTTGAAAGCGCAACCTCTACTTCCCTTGCCGATACAGCATCGCCCGGCCTGTAATTTATACCTACATCAAAATCATTACTGATTTGTGACAGCCAGTTATTCAATTGGTTCGTAAGCAAAGAAAAGGTGTTAAAACCTACCGCTCCCGAATACCCTTCACTGGTCATAAAACTATTTAAAACCAGTAGGGAGATCATTTGCTGGCTCATCATTGCCTGGTCAGTGGTATCCAACCTTGAATAAATGGTTTGTTTGGTGTCATCTTTCAGGTCGGGAAATTCAACTGAAAAACGTATTTCAGGATCCAGTAGGCGGTTTTTAAGGGAGATGATACAATCTACCGGAACACGAGTGGATGAATCTGTTGGGGGGCCATATTCCCCTAAAGTCGTTTTTACTTTATAAACCGCTTTTAGGTTAATTTTAGCGTCATAGGGGTCGCCTGTCCATACTACTTTACTTCCCCTGCTGATTTCAAAATTCCGGTTTATAATATTTTGTAAAGTAAAAAAGAAGGAACCTCTGTCAATAGCATATTCACCGTCCATAGTAAAATCACTTGTAGGTGTAATACTCATTTTCATCTCTCCTTTACCTCTTGCCTTTATATTACCCATACCATAAGGCATGAACATCTGAATATCGGCATCGTTTGTTACGGCCAGGTTTAATTTAAGGGCTAAACCAGTCATATCAGCTTTGTAAACTTTTTCCTTTTCCTCTTCTTTTGGTTCATTGTTCACAAAAACAATATAATCATTCTCCCCTACTTCCGTACCATATGATATAGGTATTTTTATCTGCGTTCCTTTCTCACTTTTTACATCGACATCCATAGTAAGCATATCAAGGGGGCCAAATATTTTCACCCCCCCGCTGGTAATAGCCTGGCCATAAAATATGCTGTTATCCTTCCGGGTTGTATTTAATCCAAGTAGTTGACTGGTTGAAATAGTAATATCAAAATTAAAATCACGAAGGTGATTGTGATAAATGTCGCCTGATATAAGGCCATTGTTAGCAAGGGTATCATTCACCAAAATATTTTTAAAATAAATATGATTAGGTTCAATAATAACCTTGTCGGAGAAGGAATACCTGACCTGAGTATAATCGATAAGGAAAGATTTTACAATCAGGTCTATCTGTCCTGTAATATCGGGATCAAAAGTAGATCCACCAAGGTGTACCTCACCAGTTGCCAGTCCTTCGATATCGGAACTAAAGCTGCTAAGAAAAGGTTCGAGGGTACTTAATTTATAATTATTGAATAGTGCATCAATATCAAAATTATCCTTTTCCCTGTTTGGATAATATTTACCACTAACATCTAATGATTTTCGCTCACCGACGTTTCCTGTATAAATTATATCTCCATTTAAGTCAAATGCATTTTCTTTAGAGTCCCAAATGGTGCTGATCTCGGCACGGCCAAGCTTTTCCTTATTAAAATATAATCCTTCAATCTTTAAATCCGCAAGGAAAAAAGGTGAATGATAATAATCGATTATACTCATTTGCCCATCTATGATCCCATCCAAATCAATGTCAAGGTTTTGCAGCAATACATCGAAATTAGAAAGGTCGAACTTGCTAAACCCGATAAGCAGTGTATCAGTTATATTTTCTGAAACCTTACCATTTGCAAAGATTTCTTGTTTATTGCTGCTCAATCTAAGGTTATCAATTCTTACATTGTTGGAGTCAACCCAAATAGCATTTTCAGGATTAATTGTCCATAAAGAATCTGAAAAATATATTTTGGCACTATCCATCTGGAACTTAAAAGATCTTGGTCCTAAAAACTTCAAATGTCCCGACAGGTTACCGGAAGTTTCCGACTTTTCATTTGCTGCCCAGTCCAGATCCATTCCAATACGATTATTTTTTGCCTTAAGCTTTAATTTAATTTTATCGGTATTAAGCGTATCAGAAAAATACAAACTATTAGCTCTTAAGCCTAATAGCGCATTTTCGTCAGGAGTTTCAAAATCAATCTTCATCAGATTGAACTGTTTGTCGCTAAAAATCAACTCTGGAATGGTTCCGTAAAAAAACAAATAATTGGTTTTTGAACTGTATCCACCGGTTATGTTTGCATCCGGGCTAATGCGCAATTCAGGTATAAAAATTTCTGAAAGTGCTTTGGTATTTTTAAGATCGAGATTAAAAACAAAATCCTGGTCCAGAAGCTCAAGCTGAGTTAGATTTTGCTCCGGTACAAGTGTATCGAAGTAGATATCTGTCAACTGTGTCAAACGGATAGGCATTTCCGCTAAACTATAATTACCCTCGAGGGTAAAGTCAATAAAATCGGAATACAACCTGATAAGGGAATACTTATCGGCATCGCGGGTAACGCTCAGAGAAAGGTTTTGCATAAAGTACTGTCGATCGTCTTCTTTATATATGGTACTATCAAGACTTACGATACCCTGCATATTATCAATATTATCCCCGATAAAATTGATATCCATTTGCGTTGAAAGATTGGCTGACTCCTTGTGATCTACAAGGTTAATTTTATACAACCATGCATCCTGTATATCGGCATGAAAGTTATATGCCGGAACTAATCCACCATAATCCACTGAGCCACTAAAATCAAAAGAAACCAATTCGTCACTAACATCAAGCCATCCTTCAAATTTTTTGTTTTGTAAATTGCCATTGATCGCAATTTCATTATATACGTTTCGAAAAAATTCGAGGGAATCAATAGTCCCAACAAGGGTAATATCCATATTATCGAAGGTGGATCCGTACCCATTTACCTCGGCAAATATGTCTAGCTTGCCAATTTTATCCTCCACATGAAACAATTTACCGAGGTTAAAATCATTGGCTTCAAGGTGTCCACTGTATTCTATATCCTTTTTATCGCTAACCCTTAACAACATATCTGTCCTGGCCTGTCCCAGATCAGTTTTAAAGTCGGCATAAGAAACAAAATCGTTATAAAACCCGGTAAATTTTCCTTTAATCCTGATCCTGCCAAAGCCATCAAGTTGTTCAGGAACATCAATATTTCCTTCCCCTTCAGGAAGCTTAAAAGCCCGGATATCCATTATGGTTGTTTCAAAATCATTTACCGAAATATGGGAGAATGTCTCTTCAATATCAGGAAGCCCATTGATCTGAATATTCCCTTTAAACTGAGTATATCTGCCAGCCCCGAACCTGAAGTTTTTAGCCTTGAAATTATCCACGGTTCCTGAAATATCCCCTGATACCCTCAAACGGTTATCCATTGGAAACATTACAGGGGCAAAGTACCCCACTTCCGTCAGGTTGATTAATGAGGGCCTTATACTACTTGTAATCCTAACCTTGCTAATAAAATCGTTAAAATCAAGCATAGAGTTAAAATCGAAACGAAGGTCGAGGTCCAGGTTATTTTCAGCAGTAATAATTTTAAGTTGTTCGGCTTGCAGCGCATTTGGATGCAATAAAAATTTACAGGCAAGGCTATCAAGGACGAAACCGCTTTTTTCATGCACAGATGCATTTTCTATATCAACTCTCAGGGTATCACCGGATATTGCAATTTGCTGAGCAAGCAAATTTAAATTACTAATTTTAATATCATCGAAATCAATCCCCTCTTCCACTTTTGGCCGGTTTTGATCCTGATAAATAAACGCTGAAGATGATATATTGAGATCATCCAGTTTAAACTCCGATTGCCCTGTAGTGGTGTCTGGTGAATTGGTTTTGCCAATAAAATCAATAATGAATTGCAAATTAAAATTCTCCTCGCCAAGGTAACGCCTGATACGGATATCAGCATCTTTTAAGATGATTTCATTTAGCGTATTAAATTCTCTGTGAAACACCGGAAGTTCAAATTTAAGAGATAAATAGTCTGCAAATAAAAGGGTATCACCATGCTGGTCTTTTACCATAATTCGCCCTAATGTGGCTCGTTGTAATGACCTGATTTCTAGCCTTTCAATTTTTATTTCTGTTTGAAGTTTTTTTGTAAGGTAAGAAGTAGCAACCCTCGCCAGAAAGGTTTGCGAAAGCGGATTGCGGAGGATCACAGCCAGGGTTAAAATGAATGTGATTATTCCGACAAGAATATAAGCCGTTGTTTTTAATATTTTTATTTTAATAATTTTGTCGCATTAAGTATCCTGAACGTTTGTTATATTTTGTAATTACAGAATATGAGCTGCAAATATACATACTTGCGGCTTTATTATGCTTTGTTCGAATGAATATTCTGATTTTTTAAAATCGGGATCCATTTTCGCGATTATCATTCGTTCGAAACGAAGGTTGCACAATCAAAAGCATTTAATATTTCCTCACAGAAATACAAATAGTGAAGGGGCATTAGGTTAACGAAATTTAAATGAAAACATATATATTAGCAATAGAATCTTCATGTGATGATACGTCGGCGGCGGTAATGGAAAACAACCGGATACTGTCGAATGTCATTGCCAATCAGGAGGTACACCGGAAATATGGTGGAGTGGTGCCCGAACTGGCATCAAGGGCACATCAGCAAAATATCATTCCGGTAGTTGAAGCAGCCCTTACTGAAGCTAATATTACAAAAGAAAAACTAAGTGCTATTGGGTTTACGCGGGGGCCAGGTTTGTTAGGATCCTTACTCGTAGGTACTTCTTTTGCAAAGGCCTTTTCACTGGGTCTGGGAATTCCACTAATTGAAGCCGACCATATGATGGGGCATATCCTTGCCCACTTTATTCTTGGGGACGATGTTAATAAGAAATTCCCTGAATTCCCTTTTTTATGTCTGACTATTTCAGGGGGGCATACCCAGATTGTGCTGGTAGAAGACCACCTCACAATGAAGGTAATTGGAAAAACCATTGATGATGCTGCGGGTGAAACTTTTGACAAAGCTGCTAAAATAATGGGCTTACCCTATCCCGGTGGGCCTGTGATTGATGCGTTGGCTAAAGAGGGGGATCCATTAAAATTCTCTTTTCCGAAACCCCAGATCCCAGGATTGGACTTTAGTTTTAGCGGCCTTAAAACATCTATCCTTTATTTTATCCGTGATGAATTAAAGAAAAATGAAAACTTCATCGAAGAGAACAAATATGATCTTTCCGCCTCTATTCAAAAAACCATTGTGGACATATTAATGGCCAGGTTGATAAAAGCACAGGAAGAAACAGGCATAAAAAATATTGCCCTTGCCGGCGGTGTTTCAGCCAATTCTGCAATGAGAGATGCATTGCTAAAAACAGGAAAGGAAAAAGGCTGGCAGGCATTTATCCCTGAGTTTCGGTTTACGACGGATAACGCTGCGATGATAGCCATTACGGCCTATTACAAATATCTTAAAAAGAATTTTGCAAGTCTCGATGTGATTCCATACACCAGAAGCCAATTTTAACATTATGGATCAAATGCTTGCTGAACTAAAACCCATCCTCAACAAAAAGGTCGCTTTTTACAATAATCGAGGATTCATTGATAATGACCCGATATCTATCCCTCATAGGTTTTCAAAAAAAGAAGATATTGAAATTTCAGGATTTTTATCTGCCACTCTTGCCTGGGGTAACCGCAAATCAATTATTAATAGTGCAAAAACCCTTATGCTATATATGGATAATGCCCCTTATGATTTTATCCAAAACTTCAGGGAGGCTGATCTTAGGATTTTTGAATCATTTGCTCACCGGACCTTTAATGGTGATGATTGTGTAACTTTCTTATGGTCGCTTAAACACATTTATGAAAAATATGGCGGGCTGGAAAATGCATTTTCCGGTGAAGATCCAAGGCAAAGGATCATTCAATTCAGAAAAAAGTTTTTCGAAAAAACACATTTGCAAAGAACCTTAAAACATGTCTCAGATCCGGGAAAAAATTCTGCAGCTAAACGGATCAATATGTTTTTGCGATGGATGGTTCGTAAAGATGGCCAGGGTGTTGATTTTGGGGTTTGGGAATCTATTTCTGCTTCTAATCTTATGTGCCCATTGGATATACATTCGGGAAGGACAGCCCGTAAACTGGGTTTGCTTCAACGCAAACCGAATGACTGGAAGGCAGTGGAAGAGCTAACAGCAAACTTAAAGATCCTTGACCCGGATGACCCGGTGAAATATGATTATGCTTTATTTGGGATCGGTGTCCATGAAAAGTTATCCTCCAGGCTTTAAAAACCAAATAATTTGTAAATGTATTCTTCTGCCAGCTAATTTCTTGATCTCAAATTTCTCTTTGATTTTATTTACTTTTGAATAAAATAATATCGTGCATGCAAAAACGAAAAAATAAAAAACTTACCGCCAGAAAACTGATTTATGAAATTATATTTGGTACAGAAACTCCTGCCGGTAAAAATTTCGACATTGCCTTATTTGTTCTTATCGTTTTGAGCATCATTGCTGTTTTGGTCGACAGTGTAAAACCCTTTCATGTAAAATATGGCAACTATTTGCTCCTGGCAGAATGGATCTTTACCATACTTTTTACTATCGAATATTTTTTGAGAATTTATTCTTCTATCGCACCGAGAAAATATATTTTTAGTTTTTATGGGATCATCGACCTACTGGCCATTTTACCCACCTACTTGAGCCTTCTGTTAGCTGGCACACAATACTTACTGGTGATACGTATGCTGCGCCTTCTGAGAGTCTTTAGGGTGCTAAAATTAGCACGATATGTAGGAGCCTCCAAAGTATTAGGTGTAGCCCTGCGCAATAGCCGGCATAAAATAATTGTTTTCCTGGAGGTAGTGGTTACCATGGTGGTAATTATGGGTTCACTGATGTATTTGATAGAAGGAGAAGCAAACGGCTTTACAAGCATTCCCCGTAGCATTTATTGGGCTATTGTAACACTAACCACGGTAGGTTATGGGGATATTGCACCCCAAACGATCCTGGGACAAACGCTGGCTTCCGTAATCATGATCATAGGTTATGCTATTATCGCAGTACCTACAGGTATCATCTCGGTAGAAATGGCTCGTGCAAATCATACCAATTCAAATAAATGCACCAATTGTAATGCTTCCAATCACGACGATGATGCCCAGTTTTGTAAAATTTGTGGTCATCCTATTAATAAAGTTGAAGAATGAACCCATCCAGTATCGATCCCTTTGAACAAGCTTTTTTCGATTTCCTTGAAGGGGACCAAAAAGCAAAAATCACGGTCCATAATAACAAAGGCGATGATGAGATCATGCCCGTTTCCTATTTTTTCAGAAAATACAGCAAGATGCCTGAATTGGAAAAAATTGCCCTGAAAAAGTGTGAAGGTAAAATTCTGGATATCGGAGCTGGTTCAGGATGTCATAGCCTTTATCTGCAAGCAAAAGGGATGGAAGTAACAGCTCTCGACATAAAGCCTGGCTTTGTTGAAGTAATGAAAAAAAGGGGGATCAAAAAAACTGTTCTTTCTGATATACGAAAATTTAAAGCTGAAAGATTTGATACCCTTCTGATGCTTATGAATGGGATTGGTTTTACAAAAAACTTTCAAGGTTTGCAGGATTTTTTTACCCATTCAAAAACATTACTTAATCCGGGAGGCCAGATCGTCCTTGATTCTTCTGATCTACTCTATTTGTACGAGGAAGAAGATGGCTCTTATGCGATTAACCTTGCTGAATCTTATTATGGCGAGGTGGAATACCAGGTAGAATACAAAGGCATAAAAGGGCAAGCTTTTAAATGGCTTTTCGTAGATTACTCCAATCTTTCATTTTACGCAGAAGAAGCTGGTTACCGCTGCGAATTGCTTTTTGAAGATGGCAATTTTAATTTCCTGGCCATTCTGTATTAATTTCTGGTTTATTCGGAAAAAATCAATATTTCTTTTGGTTAATGAACCAATCTTCTTGCTCGCCGGTTCGACCAGGCCATTAGCCACACAGCCACCAGTAAGGATAAGATTGCGAGAACAAAAGTCAGGGTAAACCCAAACATTTCATAAAAAAATACACCAAACAAAGGTGCAAACAATGCCCTTACAGCAGTTAGTGATAAATGAACTGATTGATAATCGGCAGCTTCCTCTGGTTTGCAAAAATAGGCGGAACCAATAAACCACAATAAGGCCATAGTGGCCGCAAAAACTCCGTAAAAAAGGTAAGCAACAAGTAGCATCGGATAAATTTCAACTCCTTGTACAGTGGTGTGCCAGGTGAAATAGCTCGTAAGCATGATGAAGAAAATAAACAAAGCCAATGAACCAAAGGTAATCATCGCAAACTTCATCGGATTGATTTTCCCGAGAAGTTTACCCGTATATGGCAACAATATTATGGCCAGAATATTATAAGCATTTTTATAAAAAGCAACACTTGAATAATTTAAATGCAGCGCCCTTTCAAAGAATATGGTAATCACTGTAACAGTGATCATGAAAGAAAAACCATACAACATAAATCCCCATTCGAAATGCTGATAAGGAATATTCTCTTTTAATATGGTTTTCATCGTATGGATTGACCTTCGAATGGATTCAAAAAACCGGTCTTTTCGCTTTGTTAACTCCTCGGTAAAATCGATGAGGGATAAAAGATACAAAGAAACAACCCCCAATAAAGCAACTACCACAAAAACATATCTGAAAGAATAGGGATCAGCATCAAGCATTACCCCATATATGAAAGTTGCTACCAGCATAATAATCTTATTTGCAGAGGAAGCATACCCATAAAGTTTCCCAAAATTTTCATGGCGGTATTGCTTCTTAAGAAACAGGTTTATCAGTGGATAGATCACCACATTACCAAAATAATAGATGAAAAACAGGGAAAGGAATAAAATATGGTAGATTATTGTTCCATTTAATAAATCCGGGTCGGTTGGAAATAACAGCAATAATGCAAGTGGTAAGCGGGTTGTTATCCCCACCCAACGCAGAAGTTTTTTCTTGTTTGTTGACCTTTTGATAAATTCATTGATAAAAACAAGAAAGATAAAAACTACCATGCTGAACTGGAACAAAATACCCAGTTGGTAATTACTTCCATTAAGGCTCTTAATAAAAACAAACTCATTTAAAGCCAGCACTCCAAGAATGATCCCTTCAATAATGGAATAAAATAAATGTAAAGTAAATGTCTTTTTTTCGCCTGATGTATAAGTTCCTTTTAAAAGCAGCAATTCAATTTTATTTTAAAAAATCGCTTCAAAATTAATCTTTAATCGATTCGTTACGTATTACAGTCAAATGTTTAATTTTACACGACTGGTCAGTTTACAAAAAATAGGGGAATTATGCTAAAAAAGGAAATGACAAAATATTCCATTTTTAAAGCTATACTTGGAGTTTGGGTATTGTTTTCCTTTATTCTTCTTGAAGGTCAGAATTATGATCCACGGTCTACAACCCAAAAATTTGCTTCGGCCTTGCAGATCATTGATTTTGCCTATGTAGACTCTGTTAATGAAGCAGACCTGGTGGAAAAGGCCATTATTGCCTCGCTTAAAGAACTTGACCCCCATTCACAATATATCTCTAAAAAAGACCTGCAACGGGCCAATGAACCCCTTGAAGGAAACTTTGATGGAATAGGTATTTCCTTCCAAATCCATAAAGATACCATTCTTGTTATTTCACCGGTTCCGGGTGGCCCATCCGAAAAGCTGGGAATTATGGCTGGGGATAAAATCATAAAAATTGATGGAGATCCAGCTTATGGCCCTCAGGTAGATAATAATTATGTGTTTAAACGATTAAGAGGTGACAAAGGGACTTTGGTAAGTGTGAGTGTAATCCGTAAGGGAAGAAAAAAACCTATTGAATACACCATTAAGCGCGACAAAATACCCATTTACAGCATCGATGCCTCTTTCATGGCTAATTCTGAGGTAGGTTATATAAAACTAAACCGTTTTTCAAGAACAACCATGGATGAATTCAGGCAGGCCATCGGAGAATTAAAAGACGCCGGCATGCAAAGCCTGATCCTTGATTTGAGGGGAAATTCAGGAGGGTACCTCGATGTGGCTATTGATCTTTCAGATGAATTTTTGGGACCTGGTAAACTTGTTTTATACACAGAGGGGGTTTCCAGCCCGCGACGAAAATACAAATCATCCTTTAGGGGTGGATTTGAAGAAGGAAAAGCCGTGGTATTAATGGATGAAGGATCAGCTTCAGCCAGTGAAATTGTTGCCGGCGCCTTGCAAGATTGGGACAGAGCTTTGATCGTTGGCCGACGGTCGTTTGGCAAAGGACTGGTTCAACGGCCCTATTATTTACCGGATAGTTCCGTCATTCGGCTTACAGTAGCCCGCTATTATACGCCCACGGGTAGATGCATTCAAAAGCCTTATGACGAGGGATACGAAAATTATTATGACGACCTGATTAAGCGCCTTGAAGGAGGTGAATTAACTAATGCTAAAAACATTAATTTCCCCGATTCATTAAAGTATACGACTCCCAATAACCGGGTAGTTTATGGAGGAGGAGGAATCATGCCAGATGTTTTTGTTCCATGGGATTCAACCCAGTATACCGACTTTTATATTGATTTGCTTAGCAGGGGCATTTTTAACGATTTTATTATTGATTACGTTGACCAGGAGCGAAATTATCTCTTTGGAAAGTATCCCTCCTTTGAAATCTTCAAAAACAAATATAATGTAGATAATAAGTTCATGAATCAATTCCTCATCTTCGCCGAAACTAAAGATATCTCTCCAAAAGATAATGAACTTAAGTTGAGTAGTCGGTTAATTCGTTTTCAGTTAAAAGCTTTGATTGCCCGAAATCTCTATGACTTTGAATCTTACTTCGAAGTAATGACTGAAATTGATGACGGCTTTCAAAAAGCCCTTGAAGTATTGCGGCAGGATTCCTATTTTGCCGAGTTGATAACGCAATAATATTAGAGATCTTTAACCTTTTTGAATTTTCAATTTACCCTTCATAGTAAAATTCATCCCTTCTCACGATAAGCCTGAATAGATATAGTCTGGCTCGATTTGTTCCAATTAGTAGTAATTCGGGAAAATTTTTATCCTATTGTTCCAAATTTGGGAATATTGGTCCAAGTATTCTTCTGGAAAAACCATCCAAATTAAGCCCTTTTACCTCTGCAAAAATAAATTATAACAATCTCTTTTTCTGATATTTATAGCACTCCTTTCTATCTCAGCCTTTCGAATAATTTAATCCCGGATTATTAAGTTGCATAGTTTTTGGCAATGAAGAAACGTCAAGGTAAGTCAACAAATATGAAAAACAACTTAAAATTTTTAACTGCAATAACTCTCATCTTCCTGGTTAGCATCCCGGTTTTTTCACAAACTTATATTTCCGGAGGCAATGTATTTGGAACCTGGAAATCCACTGAAAGTCCATATATTATTGAAAGTGATATTTCAATTGCCGAAGAAGGCCGTTTAGTAATCGAAAGTGGTGTGGAAGTAATTTTTACCGGCCCCTTCGCACTTGAAATTTATGGCCGTATCGATGTATCAGGTACTGCAACTGACAGTGTTTATTTCACTGTTCAGGATACTACTGGTTTCACTACTAACAATTACGATGGCTGGTACGGATTGGTATTCGTGGGTATTGGGTCAACTCAAACAGAAAATTCCACCCTTGAATACACACATATAGAATTCAGCGCTGGAAGCGGAATCACCTGTCTGCAATACTCCAACCTGGAGATTAAGAATTCTACAATTGTTTCCAATAAAGACAAAGGGATTAACCTGCTGGATAATTCAGATATAGTTATTGAAAATATAACCATGGCAAATAATTCAAATGGGGGATTTGAGATAAGTTATTCAGCACCCACCATGGATGGATTCAACATATACAGCAATAATGGTTCAGGAATCCAAATTAATGGAACTCCTGCCAGTAATTCGATGCCGACATTTACAAAAGGAATTATCCATCATAATTCTTCGGTTACCAGTGGTGGAGGTATAAGTATGACAGGAGGTGCAAAGCTTTCACTTATTGAGACTGCAATCTTTTCAAATACGAGTAATCAACAAGGGGGTGGAATATATTGTGGGTTTAGTTATGTAAAGCTCAATAAGGTAACCATTACCGATAACCTGGCCCAGGCAGGAGGAGCAATTTCATTTGTACAAACGAATGGAACCAATCCTACGGTATCCAATTCAATCCTCTGGGGCAATTACCCTGACGAGATTGTGGCTACCAGCAGTCAGCCTGATGTTACTTATTGCGATGTTCAGGATGGCTATGCCGGCGAAGGCAATATCGATGCGAACCCCTGGTTTGTAAATGCTGAAAACAATAACTTTAAATTAAACTGGGCAGGTTTTCCTAACGATAGTTATACAAAATCACCTTGTATTGATAACGGTCACCCACATGCAAAATTTGATCCGGATGGAACACGTGCCGATATGGGTGCCTATTACTTTCACCAGTCTATTACTATTCAACCTGCTACCAAAAACACATTTGAAAACCTAAGTGTTTATCCTAATCCTGCCATAAATAGCATAAGCATTCATAATGATCAGCCTTTGGATAATGTACAGGTTTGTTCATTATCAGGCCAGGTGGTTATGGAGTTTAACAGTTTTAAGCTGAACACCAGTTACGATGTTTCTAATTTACAATCCGGTGTTTATATCATTCGGATCAATCAAAATAATGGTGAGTTTTTTACAAAAAAATTAATAAAGAAATAGTGATGATTAATAGTTCTGAAATTTTGAGTTTAATAATAGTGAATTGTATATTAAAGTGAACCTTGACTCACCTCTATATGCGTTATTGTAGTTCTGAAAAGCCGGGGGTCCTCCCCGGCTTTTCTAATTTTATAATCTGAGTTATGTATGATTTAATTATTGGAGTCGATCCTGGTTTTATTAAAATACCAGTTTAAACTGTGGAATAACAAGCATACCCAATTGGTAAGTATATTCCACTTCACCTGTCCGGGTATTAAATTTCTGGCCAAAAATATTCTGGGTATTAAAAATGTTCTGTGCATCAATCGCGAATTCCATGGAAACCTTTTTATTACTTTGCCTTAAAGCCACTCTCAGATCGGTCCTGAAATAATTATCAAACTGCTGAGAATACGCCTCATTGTCGTCATAGTTGGCCACATAATCATTAGGTCCTACCTGATCAGCTGACAAGGGGGTGTACCGTTGTCCTCCTGCATACGTAACCTTCATATCGGCCAATATCACAAACTGTTTTTCTTTTTTCTTAGCTGGATTTCGACTTAACAACCATTCTTTCCCGGCCAGGGCATTAAGCACAAAGTTTCCGTTAAATGCTGTATTGCGCTCTACCCCATCGCTTCCTTTGTATTTCGAATCATAAAAAGAGGCAGTCATCAGGTAATAAAAACCATCTGATAAAAACTTCTCCAATGTGAGTTCCAGGCCCAGGTTTGAGCCTGTACCATTGTTAGCCAGGGTATCAGGTGTCCAGACATAAAAATTAGCCCCCTGGTTCAGGATCGAATAGGAATTAAGGTCATTCCCATCAACCCCGGCATTGGAGATATACTGATAATAGGTTTCTGCCTTGAACCTAAGGTTACTGTTTATATTAAGGTCGTATCCCAATACGAAATGCTGGCTATGGGTCATATCCAACTGAGCATTTGGATTAACATAACTGCCGTCAGCCAATCTGGTTTGACTAAAATAGGCCGAAATGGGTGCCAGTTGACTATGAGACCCATATGCAAAACTAAAGGTTTGATTCGGCATGTATTTCCATTGTAAGCCTAACCTTGGTTCAAGCGACCAGCTATCATTATAATAAAAGTGCTGATAATGTAATCCGGAATTGAGGGTAAGGTTATTATTGATTTTATATTGCCATTGTAAATAAGGTTGAAAAAGATCTGCAGTCCCGTCAAATTCAGTGGTATTAATAAATCGATTTAAATCTTCTTTATACACACTATCAATAAAATCGTATTTGCTTTGCCTGAAACTAAAACCAACTTTAAAGGAATGTTGGGAGTTAATCTTTTTATTCAGATAATAGTTGGCAAAAAGTGATTGTTCTTTATGGCTGTTCCTGAAATAAGGCAATATTTCTTTGGTTTCTGGGGAAATGGAATCAACCTGTACATTAAAGTCGTGGTAAGTTCCTGCGATCACAAGTTTCGAATAAGTTTTTGAATTGATCAAAAAGGTATGACTCATTCCTAAGACCCCCATATCAGCACCATTTATCAGATCGAACCCTTCTCCCCCATAAAAGTCAATGGCTTTCTCAGTAGTATCTTTTTGACTGTCGAGAAAAGAAATATCACTTTTCCCACCCAATCCGAATACTGAAAAACTCCCTAAGCTGGTTTTGGGTAAATTTACATTAAATGAGCCATCCTGGTATTTTGGTATGGCAGTCCCTGTACCGAAATCGATACCCATTGCTTCAAAGACCTCAAGGGTTGAATACCGATAGTTCACCAGGTATGACGAGCCATTCTTTTTTGAAAGTGGGCCCTCTGCTCCCACTTCAAAACCGTTAAAACCTATTTGTCCGAGGAACTCATGTTTTTCATCATTACCATTTCTCATTTTCAAATCAAAAACACCGGCCAGGGCATTGCCATATTCAGCAGGAAAGGCCCCGGTCATAAAATCTGATTTAGCCAGTTGATTATTATTGAGAATACTAACGGGCCCACCTGTAGCTTCAGTGGCCCCATAATGGTTTGGGTTTGGAATATCCACTCCCTGTAATCGCCAAAGCACACCACTTGGTGAATTTCCTCGAATAATTATATCGTTTCTACTATCGTCGGTACCCCTAACACCAGCAAAATTTGAGGCCATGCGTCCAACATCGTTTCTCGATCCGGCATATCTTTCGGTTTCTTCTACTGTAAAACTTCGGGTGCTAACCGTTGCCATATCATTGATTGATTTGGATTTTTCGCGGCGTGCCGTTATCACCACCTCTTCACTGGTTATTGCCAGTTCTTCCATTTCAACCTGTAAAACAAGCTCTTTTCCTGAAAGAAGGTTCAGATTGGATAGTAGGACATTATTATACCCAACAAAAGTAATTTGCAATCCTACCCGGCCAATGGGCACATTTTCGAGCCTGAACCGCCCATCTGTATCAGTTGAAACACCAATCAATGGATCAGAGTTGAGTAATATTATATTCGCTCCTGGTAATGAAATCCTGGTATTTTTCTCGATCACCGTCCCACGGATAGTTTGTGTTATGCCTGACTGAGCCTGTACATTATTAATTTCAGCTAACATCAGTATAGCAAAAAAGAGAGCGGCCAGAAATTTTAGTTTCTTTTTCATTTCAATCATGTATTTTTGTTGTAAAATTTTTGATTTATTAATTGTGTGGCAAAATTCATTGGTTCATTTTAAACCTCAAAATAAAATCCGACGAATTGTTAAATCAGCATACTAAATTGTAAATGACAACTGCTCAAATATATGGTTGTAATTTCTATAAATTATATCCTTTTAATTATTAATTGCAAAAAACATTTGTAGAATTAAAAATTTTTCTAATTTTGCACTCCAATTTTCGAGAATCTAGCAATAAGAAAAAATGTACGCAATAGTTGAAATAGCAGGACAACAGTTTAAGGTCGAAAAAGAGCAGGAAATATTTGTTCACAGGCTTGAAGGTGACGCAGGGTCAATGGTTGAATTTGATCAGGTAAAACTGTTTGACAATGAAGGAAAGATTACCGTAGGTGCTCCCGATGTAGATGGTGTGGTGATAAAAGCCAAGATCGTTGAGCATATGAGAAGCGATAAAGTAATTGTTTTCCACAAGAAAAGGAGAAAAGGTTACCAGAAACAAAACGGCCACAGGCAATACATGTCGAAAATTCTTATTGAAGACATTCTCACTGGTGTTAAGAAAACGGAGAAGAAAGCTGCTGTGAAAGAAGAACCGGTTAAAAAAGAGGCTCCTGTGAAAAAGGCAGAAACGAAAACCGCGGAGAAAAAAGAGGTAAAGGCAGAAAAGAAAGAAGCTCCAAAAGCTAAAAAAGCCGCTCCTAAAAAAGCTGCTGCCCCTAAAGCTAAAAAAGAAACAGCCCCTAAAGCAAAAAAAGAGGCAGCTCCTAAGGCATAAGAAAAAAAGGACGACAAGTAAATCTTAAATCGTAAATTAAAAATCTAAAATAAAAAGCCATGGCTCATAAGAAAGGTGCTGGTAGTTCGAATAACGGACGTGAATCCGAAAGTAAACGTTTAGGCGTAAAAATTTATGGTGGCCAGTTTGCTAAAGCAGGCAATATCATTATCAGACAAAGAGGAACAAAACATAACCCGGGTGAAAATGTGGGAATGGGCAAAGATCATACATTGTATGCGCTTATTGATGGTACTGTTAACTTCAGAAGGAAAAAAGACAATAAGTCATTTGTGAACATCCTTCCATTGGAAACAGAAGCCTCATCAAACTAAGGGCTACAAACTTTTGATACTATACCTATGAAATATCCTTCTCTCATTTGAGGGAAGGATTTTTTGTTTTCAATTCCCACCCAAAACAAATACTTTTGCCGGGCGTTTTTACAGGAATAATATGTTAAACATCATATCCATATAAATTCATGTTACAAGTAAACTATCTTAGGGAGAACAAGGCGGAAGCTATTGAAAAACTTGCCGTAAAGAACTTTGATGCATCAGAAAAGATTAATCAGATCATTCAACTGGATGAAGCAAGGCGCAGCACTCAAAAACTTCTTGACGACAACCTGGCTGAGGCCAATAAAGCTGCCAAAGAAATAGGTGGGCTCTACAAACTGGGTAAACGCGAAGAAGCTGATAAACTCAAATCGCGAACTGCGGACTTAAAACAAAACTCAAAAGAACTTGCCGAAAAACTGGAGGAATACACTAAGGGAATGAATGAACTTTTGGTGCAGTTGCCGAATATCCCCCACCCCTCCGTGCCCAAAGGTAAAACTGAAAATGACAATGAGATTATGTCGGAAGAAGGAACCATCCCTGAACTGGAAGAAGGAGCACAACCCCATTGGGATCTCATTAAAAAATACGACATCATCGACTTTGACCTGGGAAATAAAGTTTCCGGGGCAGGATTCCCTTTTTACAAAGGCAAAGGGGCCAAACTGCAACGATCCCTTATCAACTTTTTCCTGGACCGTGCACTGGATGCAGGTTATGTGGAATTTCAACCACCCCTTCTGGTAAATGAAGATTCAGGATATGGAACCGGACAATTACCCGATAAGGACGGCCAAATGTATCATGCCACGGAAGACAACCTGTATCTTGTTCCTACAGCGGAGGTACCTATCACCAATATTTACCGTAATGTGATTTTGCAGGCCAAAGACCTACCCATAAAAAATGTAGCCTATTCTAGCTGCTTCAGACGTGAGGCTGGCTCGTGGGGAGCCCACGTAAGGGGGTTAAACCGCTTGCATCAGTTTGATAAAGTGGAAATTGTTCATATTGCACACCCTGATCATTCCTATGAAATTCTCGAAGAAATGAAAAACCATGTAGCTTCTCTGATAAGAGCTCTTGGCCTTCCTTTCAGAATATTACGTTTGTGCGGTGGAGATTTAAGTTTTACTTCAGCCCTCACATACGACTTTGAGGTGTATTCCTCTGCTCAGAAAAGATGGCTGGAAGTGAGCTCGGTATCTAACTTTGAGAGCTTTCAGGCCAACCGGATGAAGCTCCGATTTAAAGATGAGGATGGCAAAACCCAACTGGCACATACACTCAACGGCAGTGCCCTGGCCCTGCCCCGGATTGTAGCGGCCCTGCTTGAGAACAACCAAACAAGTAAAGGGATAAAAATACCTGAAGTTTTAGTTCCATTTACCGGCTTCGATATAATCGATTAACTTTGCATGCAGCTTCCAGGTTTTATCTGTTTAAAATAAACGGGTAGGATCAAGCGTTTGAAAGTAAATTTATGCGAATAACAGCTCAATATATACTTCTTTTCCATTTGGTTTTTACATTCACCTTTCTATTCGGACAGGGAAATGACATGTTGAAACCCGTGGAGATCCATCCACCCAACCCGGGAATACCGCAGCAGAAGGAGCAAAGTGATTCGCAGCTTGCCGCGAAGTTCTTTAATAACCACGAGTATGAAAAAGCCCTGGTGCTTTATGAAAAACTATACAAAGAAAATAACAGCAATGTGTATTATACCTATTATCTCTATTGTTTGCTGAGATTAGAAGAATATAAACAAGCTGAAAAACTCGTAAAAAATCAAATCAGAGACTACCCTGAGAAACCGAAATACCTTGTTGACCTGGGCTATGTGTACAACGAATCGGGTGAATACAATAAAGCCCGCAAGCAATTTGAACAAGCCCTTAAACAGATACCTGACAACAGAGGGGGCGTAACGGAACTTGCCAATGCCTTCCACTATAGAAACTTCAGTGATTATGCCGTAGAGGTTTATCAAAAAGCAGGCAGAACAGGGCCATACCCATACCTTTTGGAGTTAGGGAATTTATACATGCTCACAGGGAATACAGCAGGAATGATAACCACTTATCTCGATTATATTGATTATGATCCCAACAATATTGCCTCAGTTCAGCCCCGCTTACAAAATGTGTTAAAAGATGACCCTGAGGATAAAATAAGCGATTTTTTAAGGTACGAACTCTTAACCAGGGTTCAGAAAAACCCAAACAAAACCTATTTCTCTGAAATGCTGCTTTGGTTGCTGATCCAGCAAAAAGATTTTGAAATGGCATTAACTCAGGCAAAATCACTTGATCGGCGGCAAAACCTGGAGGGAGAGGGCCTTTATGACCTCGCTAATATTTGTTTATCGAACAAAGCTTATGATCAAGCCGTTGAAGCCTATAATGCCATCTTAAAAAAGGGTAAAAACAACTTTCTTTATATCGATGCCCGTATTGGATTATTGTATGCACACTACATGAAAGTAACCTCGACTGGCAATCCAAAAAAAGAAGACCTTGAAAACCTGGAAACTGAGTATTTTTCGGTTTTGGAGGAATATGGAAAAAATGCTTCTACCATTCAAATCATGAAACACCTCGGGCATTTATCAGCCTTTTATCTGGATGATATCCCTCAGGCTATTGAGCTGTTGAATGAAGCCATTGCAATTTATAATGCACCTCTTAAGGATATTGCTGCTTGCAAAATTGAACTGGCAGATATACTGATACTTAATGGAGATGTTTGGGACGCAAAGCTTTTGTATGCCCAGGTAGAGAAATTATTCAAGCAGGATCCCATTGGATATGAAGCTAAATTTAAGAATGCTAAACTCTCGTTTTATATAGGGGAGTATGATTGGGCAAAAGCACAACTCGATGTATTAAAAGCCGCCACGTCGAAGTTGATTGCCAATGATGCGCTCCGTTTAGCAGTATTAATCAGCGATAATATTGATTCCGATTCGTCTACTGTAGCTCTTGCGATGTATGCAAAAGCCGACCTGTTATTTTATCGCCATCATAATGATGAGGCAATAGCTACTCTCGACTCCATTTTCCTCCTGGCTAAAAGCCACCCTATTTTTGATGAAGTTATTCTTAAGAAAGCAGAAATATACGTAAGTGAACACCACTTTGAAGAGGCAATAGTATATCTTCAACAAGTAGTGGATGAATACCCGGATGATATCACTGCGGATAACGCTCTTTTTACACTCGCAGGCATATATGAGAATGAATTTAAAGAGGATGATAAAGCCATGGAGTGTTATCAGCAGTTATTGAATGATTATCCGGCGAGTATATTTACCGTTGAGGCCAGAAAAAAATTCAGGTTACTGCGTGGAGATTTCGAAAAAGAAACCCTTACAGATGAAGAAAAGTTCCTTTTTAACCTGGAAAACAACTAGAAAGAACTATTTTTAGCTTGATTTAAATTAAAAAACCACTTAATGGTTCGTCCCAAAAAACATCTTGGCCAGCACTTTTTAACGGATAATTCAGTTGCTGAAAAAATAGTCTCCTATCTTTCTGAATCTACAACCCATCTCCTTGAAATAGGCCCTGGAACAGGCATCCTTACCAACTACATTCTTGACAAAGAAATTCCAAATTACTTTTTGATTGAGGTGGACAGGGAATCGGTAGATTATCTGAATAAGAAGTATCCGCAGTTGACCGGGCAAATCTTGCTTCATGATTTTTTAAAATTTAATATTGATACGATTTTTAATGATCGATTTTCGATAATAGGAAATTTCCCATACAATATTTCAAGTCAGATCCTTTTCAGAGTGCTAACATACAGACAGCAGGTGGAAGAAGTTATAGGTATGTTCCAAAAGGAGGTAGCCGAGCGGATTGCATCACCACCGGGCTCGAAAAAGTATGGCATCCTCAGCGTTTTAATCGGGGCTTTTTATGAGGTAGAATTATTATTACAGGTAAGTGAACATGTATTCTCTCCCCCGCCAAAAGTGAAGTCGGCTGTATTGAGATTAAAACGCAATGGGGTGAAAGCACTTGAATGTAACGAAAAACTATTTTTCGACCTGGTAAAAACGGCCTTTAATCAACGGCGTAAAACCCTTCGGAATGCGTTAAGCAAATTCAGGTTTAATCCCGGCAATGAAGAAATTCTAAGCCTTCGTGCCGAACAATTGGAAGTGGAGAAATTTATCTACCTGGTAAATCAGGTAGTCGAATAATAATAACTATTCTTCGTTGCAGCGATTAATACACTCGATGATCTCAGTAAGTGTAACATTTTTCAACGAATAGAATATTTTTTTACCTTCCCTTTTTGAAACCAGAACTCCCTTGTTTTTTAATATATTTAAGTGATGAGAGGCAGATGCCTGTTCAATATCCAATGAACTGTATATTTCAGTCACACTGAGTTTAGGTTTATCGTTAAGAAGGTCGATTATAGCTATCCTCATGGGGTGTGCAATTGCCCTTAACTTACTGGCCGCCATCTCTAATTTAGTAATGTCCAGAACTAATTTTCCCATTTTTATTGATTTTATTTTTGGCAAAAATAACAAAAATATCTTATGGAAATAAATATGTAGATATTTAGAATTATTATTAATTACTGAACAGAGATGTCAGGGAAAATGTTTTTCCATCGAACAAGCCCTTGTCGCCAAGTTTAATTTCTGGAATTACCAAAAGGGCCATAAACGAAAGGGTCATAAAAGGTGCGTGCAAATTAGAGCCCATTTCTTTTGCCTGCTCATTAATTTGTTCATACAAAACGCCAACTTTATGGCCACTTTCAGCCGACATAATTCCAGCGACAGGTAAAGGCAAAAGCAAGTTTTGATTTTTATTTACAAGGCAAATACCCCCTTTCGATTCGATGATCAGGTTTATTGCCCTTGTTAGGGATACATCGTCCGTACCCACTGCAATGATATTGTGGCTATCATGAGCCACTGTGGATGCAAGCGCCCCATTCTGAATACCGACGCCTCTGATAAAACCAACAGCCGGTTGTGAAGGTTTATACCGGTTAATGACCACAAGTTTTAAATTATCTTTTTCAGGCTCACTAACAACAAAGCCGTTCACAATTTTTGGTTTACAGAGCAACATCTTTGTTACCAGCTGTCCATCGAAAGCTTCGATCACTTTTATGTTCCCCGACTGCGCTTTAACCTTCAGATCACTTACTGCTATTTTTTCAGCTTTAAAAATATTCAGTGCCTTTTCCTGCACGGGAGCAATAAGGGATATACCCAATTTAGCAACATTTTGTCCATCAATCCATGTTTCAAGGATATTAAAATCAATAAGGTTATCAATGATCACAAAATCGGCAGGGTCACCTTTTTGCAAAAGGCCTACATCAAGTTTATAATGTTTGATTGGGTTATAAGTGCATATACGCAATACCTGGACGGGATCATATCCCAGATTTACCGCTCGCTTTATAACTTCATTCATATGCCCCCTTACCAAATCATCGGGATGTTTATCATCAGAACAGAGCATGATATCATTGGGGTATTCTTCGATCAAAGTATGCAGGGCATCAAAATTTTTTGCAGCACTTCCCTCCCTTATCTGAACTTTCATCCCATACTTAATTTTTTCAAGCGCCTCTTCTTTTGTAAAACATTCATGGTCGGTGGTAATACCGCTCTCTATATATTTTCTCACCTCATCACCTGATAAACCCGGGGCATGTCCATCAACAGGCTTTTCGGCTTCTTTTGCAGCATCCAGCTTAGCATGGACTTCCTTATCGTGAAATAATACCCCCGGATAGTTCATCATTTCAGAAAGGTATTTTATATCGTCTCTTTGCAGCAATTTTTTAATGTCTATTGCATTGATCTCTGCTCCTGAAGATTCAAAAGAAGTAGCAGGTACACAGGAAGGCGCTCCGAAATTAAATTTAAACGGAACCTTGTTTCCGTTGTTGATCATAAATTCTAGACCATCGATGCCCAGCACATTGGCTATTTCATGTGGATCGGATACACTTGCGACAGTCCCGTGAACCATCGCAAGCCGGGCAAACTCAGAAGGAATAAGCATGGAACTTTCAATGTGGATATGGGCATCCACCAAGCCTGGAATTATATACCTGCTTTCTTCTGTGGCTTCCTCCGTAACCGCTTGAATTTTTCCATCAGCAATACTCAGCGTGCCTTTAAATATCCGCTTTGCCACAACATCAACAATATTACCTGCTATTATATAGTTATTTGTCATCAGAATAATGGTTTAGTTATTCGACCAGCAAATTTATATATTAAAAAATTGGTATACCTTTGAATATCGAAACATTTTCACAAATTAACTTAATGTTCAATTGTGGACAATTATTGTATTTAACTGAACAGTAATCCCCGCTGCCAAAGCTATAAGATAATATGAATCTTTCGCTTTCAGGGCTTTAGCAGCATGGCATATTTTTAGATTAAATGAGTTTTTAATATCAATAAATGATACAAAAAGTGGAATTCAGGAAAATTAAACTTGAGAAAAATATTATGTATTTGAAAAAAATGAAATTATTTGCCCTTATCCTGGCTGTTTCTTTCCTTACGCTTTCAGCCAGTAACGTGTTTTCGCAGGAAAGCAAAGTTTGGACACTGGAAGAGTGTATTAATTATGCACTTGATAATAACATCAACATTAAAAAACAATACCTGAACATTAATTATCAGGAAGAATTATTGAATCAGAGTAGGCTTGGAGTGTTGCCGAGTGTGAATGGATATGTTTCGCACGGATATAACTGGGGGCAGAGGGTGGACCCTTTTACAAACCAATTTGCAACGGATAGGGTAAGATCGAACAACCTTTATTTACAGGGAGATCTTAATTTATTCAGCGGTATGGCTCAGTTGAATACCATTAAAAGGAATAAATTCAATTTGATGGAGGCGCAGTATAATGCTGATTTTTATAAAGATGACATTTCTATCTCTGTGGCCACAGAATATCTACAGACCTTATATTATCTCGAAGTAGTGGCCATTGCCAAAAACCAACTGGATATTACGAAACAACAGGTTAACCGCACCTCAAAACTAGTTGAAGCCGGAACGCTTGCAAAAGGGGATTTGCTTACCATCGAAGCCCAGGAGGCATCCGAAGAACTGTCTCTTGTCAATGCAGAAAACAACCTTGCTCTTTCCTATCTTAATTTATCCCAGCTAATGGAATTGCAAAGTGCACAGAATTTACAAATAGAAAAACCAGAGCTTGGCCTGGTTGATCAACCGGAAATCTTCACTGCCGAAAAAGTTTATAACCAGGCACTTACTAACAGGCCCGAAATTAAAAGCTCTGAAATGAGTGTAGAAAGTGCTAAATCAACTCTAAAGATAGCCCAGGGCTCGTATTACCCGAGGCTATTCCTTTCAGGTTCTATCGGTTCAGGTTATTCCGGTGCAAATACGATACCCGGGGATCCTATCACGGGGGAACCCATTGAGTTCGGGTTTACTCAAAGTGGTGAGCCTGTTTTTATTCCAAATACAAAATATGGATCATTTACACCGGTAGAATTTGGACAACAACTAGATGATAACTTTAATCAAAGTTTAAACCTCAGTTTGAATATTCCAATTTTTAATGGATGGAGCAGCCGATCGAACGTGGCACAGGCAAAAATTGGAATTGAGAATGCTAACCTCGATCTCGAACTGCAAAAGAATACTTTGTATAAAACTATTCAGCAGGCATACAATGATGCAGTGTCGGCGTTTAACAGACATAAGGCGGCAAATAAAAAGGTGCAGGCCACCAGCGAATCATTTAAATATGCTGAACAAAAATTTAATGTGGGCCTGATCAACTCTGTGGAATACAACGATGCCAAAAAGGAATATAACAATGCCCTGTCGGAATTGATCCAGGCTAAATATGATTATGTTTTCAGGACAACTGTCATTGATTTTTATCTTGGCAAACCTCTTACGTTAAAAAGATAAATAGTATATCATTCAAATATCTAATATGTTATGAGGGATTTCGTTTTGAAATCCCTCATTATTTAGTTTTTATGATTGAAAATTCTTTACCTTAGCTGACTAATCAATTACCTTTAAAAACAAAAAAAATGGTTGCCAGGTCAAACAAAAAAAAATACATCATTATAGGCAGCATAATTGTCGTTGTCCTATTGGTTATCCTCGCTGTAACTAAAAAGAAAACATCACATGAAATAGATATTACAGCCGAATTGCCTGTAAAAAGAACAATTATTGAAACCGTTTCTGCCAATGGCAAAATTCAACCCGAAAAAGACATAAAGATCAGCCCGTATATTTCAGGTGAGGTAGTTAACCTTTACGTAAAAGAAGGAGATGAAGTGAATAAAGGGGACCTTCTGGCGAAAATCGATCCTGAAATTTATAAAACCAATTACGAACAAATTGAAGCCTCACTTCAAATGCAAAGGGCCAACCTGGCCAACAGCAAAGCAAGACTGGCCCAGGCTCAAGCTCAGTTTGTAAGAGCTGAAGAGGATTTTAAAAGAAACAACAAGCTTTTTGAACAAAATGTTATTTCCCAATCTGATTTTGAAACTGCCACCTCTGCATATAAAGTTTCTCAGGCAGAAGTGAGTGCAGCTGAGGAAAATGTTAAAGCCGCCGAGTTTTCTGTCAGTAGTTCAGAGGCAACCCTTCGTGAAGCTGGTGAGAATCTAAACAGAACAGCCATTTATGCCCCAAATGATGGCACAGTTTCGCGTTTAAGTATCGAACAAGGCGAAAGAGTTACCGGTGCTTCCCAGTTTTCATCTGGAACAGAAATCATGCGCATTGCCAACCTTGAAAGAATGATCGTTGTGGTGGAAGTAAACGAAAACGACATTGTGAGGGTTAACCTCAACGATACCTGTATTATTGAAGTGGATGCCTATCTTGACCATAAATTCAAAGGCCTGGTTACAGAGATGGCCACCTCAGCCAATGTGCTGGGAGTTAGTGCCGACCAGGTTACCAACTTTGAAGTCAAAATACTCATCCTTGAAGATTCATACAAAGACCTGTTGGGCGAGAATAGTATTATCCGCTCTCCGTTCAGGCCGGGGATGTCAGCCACCGTGGATATTCAAACAGAAACAGCCCTTGACATTCTAACTGTGCCCATTCAGGCAGTAACTACCCGTGCGGACACTACCGGAAAAGAATCACAAAAAGTTGCGGATGAGAAGGAGAATGATATAGCAAAGGAAAAAGATGAGCTGATAGAAGTGGTTTTTGTTTTGGAAGAGGGTAAAGCAAAAATGCATAAAGTAAAAACAGGTATCCAGGACAATACTTTTATTGAAATAACAGAAGGAATTACGGAGGACCAGGAAGTTATTACCGGGCCATACAGGGCTGTTTCCAAAAAGCTGAATGATGGTGATGATGTAAAAAAAGTAGATAAAAAAGATTTGTTTAAGGACGAAGAATAAAGATTACCCATGGCCTTCTTTATTTTAATAGAAACGGCAACACCTACTTGTTCAATTGCTGTAACAGAAAATGAAAAGGTAATTGAGATTAAGGAATCCAATGAAAAGAATTCCCATTCGCGCTTAGTTACCTTATACATCGACCACCTTCTAAAGAACAACCAGATCCCCATTTCAAAAATTGATGCTATTGCGGTAAGCATGGGCCCAGGCTCATATACAGGATTAAGGATTGGCGTTTCTACCGCCAAAGGACTTTGCTATGCTTTGTCCAAACCTCTTATTGCTGTTAACACCTTACAATCCATGGCTTATGGTATGATCGCACACTATACCGAATCCACAGAAAACCTTTTATTCTGTCCGATGATTGATGCACGGCGTATGGAAGTATATTCAGCAATTTATGATTCCAATGGGGATGAAAGAAGGAAAACAAAAGCAGAAATTATTGATGAAAACTCCTTTATGGATTACCTTGAATCCAGTGTAATGGTATTTTCTGGCGACGGCGCATTGAAATGCCAGGAGGTGATCAGGCATAGCAATGCACGCTTTTTTGATGATTTTAAACCCTCAGCATCTCATATGGCCAAAGCAGTTTATGAAAAATATACAGCTCAACAATTTGAAGATGTCGCTTATTTCGAACCTTTTTATTTAAAAGACTTTATTGCTGGGATTCCTAAAGTTAAGGGCCTCAGGTAGTCTAATCCGACAGTATAATTATTAATCTTCTTCTTTGATAAGCAATACCGATTTACTATAAAAATCAGCTGCCGCATTAATTATTTTTCGAATTTCGTCATACGATTCCTTTGGATAAATTGTATTGACATAATATTCGTGGATGCTTATCTCTACCAGGCCCGGACTGACTTTGTAATCAGATTTAAACCTGGCAATAATTTGTTCGCCGTCCTTCATCACGTGGTCGGTTTTAAAATCATCTAAACCAGTTATACCGAATCCGGTAGGAATTTCAAACCCAATTTTATAATGGTAAACCACCGGATGCCTCATATCAAAAGGCTGCTTACGTTCTTCTTCCTGGTAAAGTTCAGATTGCCGACCAATCGTCCGCCCAATATTTAAGATGATGTCTTTTCCTGCTTTCTCCGTAAGGGAACCTGAGGTTAGATTACCGGTAAACTTAAAAGGTTGATTATTTACAGATGCTTCAAATTTTTCGTTTTCCACCTGGTAGTCGACAATTTCAAAATCATCCAGACCTGAAGCCGAAATAAATTCGATGTATTCCTGCTTTTCTTTTTCTTCAGCATATTCAAAAACTTTACGTGCATTTACCGCACGGTTCCCACTTAAAATTTGTTCCACTTCAAGATTGGCCTTTAACCCATTTTCATCCAGACGTACCCTTGTATTTTTTAGCAAAACATTATCACTGGTATCGGAATGGGCAACCTCCCTGAACGAATAGTTATATTCGTTCAGGATGTTAAGCGCTTTATTATCTGTATATTTATAGGGTATAAGGCTATACCTGTAGGCAAAATCACCAGGATAGAGGTACTTTTTCTGACTGGGGAAATAGAGCAATAAACCATCAAAATCAGTGGTGACAGGAAAATCATCATCGAACCTGGATTGGTAACGGTCGGAGGTAATTACGATTTCGAAATCAATACCCGCTTCCCTGTAAAAAAGCACGAATAGTCTTGCCATTCCCAATTCATCGCCTTGTTTAGTTTTGAATATATCCTTTATTAAGCTACTTGCATTCCGCTTAAAACTATAGGTTGTTTTAATGTAATTTTCAATCGCTCTGATCTTTTCATCCTCTGACATATTCTCAATCCCTAAAGCAGCAAGTGCTTTGGCAGCTTTTTTAAGTTCCCCTGCTTTAAACTTATTGATCGTTCCGTATAATCCTTTTGCAATCGACCGCCAATCATTTTTTATCATAGAGGTAACGGAAACAATGGTATAGGCAACTTTCATACGGTTTGCTGTCCAGGTAGAATATTCCTCTTCGGGCAGGCCCGGAACGAAATTGAGATTTGCAGTCCATGCCTTTCTTCCCTTTTCATCCAACTCCAGTTCAGGAAAACCATTGTAACCTTTAGCCTCAAGCCGAAACTTGTGAGGGGCAATAATTTCGAAACGCCCTTCGCGTATGGGGTATTCGCCCTGGAATATTTCCACATGCGACAAATTGGATGTTTTTACGACGGTATATTTGTATTCAATTTCCCCTCCAACCTCAGCTCCTTCAATGGCAAATACCTTAAAGTTACCATAACCCTGCAGGTTTTTTATTTCTTTAATATTACTAGAATCAAGACGGGTGACCAGGCCGGCAGGAGAAATGGCCCTTGCCGACATTTGAACAATCCGCCTGACTCCATTCATGGGTATTGCCACTTTGTTCAAGTCATCCATGGCTTTATCATCATTGATCCTGATATTTTTATAAATAGTTTGATATACCAAATAGGAATAGGTATTAAAGCCCGTCATTTCCATCTTGTATTCAAAAATTCGCACATCCTTTAAAATCACTGCCGATTCACCTTCTTCATGAGGAAGAAGCTCCGTGATAACAGCATCTTCTTTAAAATTATAGAGCCTGTGATGATTGCGTTGGGCCTGTAAATACAAACAAATACTTAATAAGGTAAAAAGCAACAGTCCTGTTTTTTTCATAAAATGATTTTTAAATACTATTCATCTTTTTTAATAATTACTACCTCCTGAAATGCCAGGTTTAACTGGTCCATCATTTGGTTCCAGTTTTCAAATTCATTTGTTTTTATCCGAAGATCATCCACATACAAAAGTCTTTTCATCCTTAAGGTATTTCCCGCAAGCTCATATTCTATTGAATATCCATATTTGTCTCCAGTATACCGGGCATTTTCAGGAAGGTATTCTATCCCATATCCTTCGGGGATGGTAAAGAAAATAACGGATTCTTTTTGCGAACAATAATCAAACAGATAATCGTATTTCCTGGTTTTACTATCAATCGACTGACTGGCAAATGATTTATCAATGTTCATGTTGAGGTAATACTTATCAGCAAATTTACGGATATGGGAATTTAGCTTAAGCACAAATTCTATGCTCATATAATTGGTCCGGTCGAGGTTCCCTTCCACCTTCAGGTTTGCAATCAAGTTGTTTTTTCCCAAATTAAACTCTTCAGTATAAAAATCTTCAGCATTTCCTGTATGTTTTTCGAGCTTTGTTTCAAGTTCATTTTTAGCATACCCACTTAATTCATATTTTGTCATTCCTGCTAAACTTTCATCCACTATCATAAAATAGGAAGTATCAACAATTTTATTTTGGTCTTTTGGCATGACCGGCACTTCATATACCTGGTATGTTGAATCGGTTAACGCAATCAAAGCTTCTTTGCCTTGCAAGTAATAAGGTGGATAGGTTATTGCCCCATAACTGTAAGTGGGGTCAAGAATTTGAGGCTGGCCGTTTTTGTATACAGTCAGGATCATATGGTTGTCGGTATAAGGAGTAAAGTTATCTTTATAAGAATACGGTTTTTTGGTTGTTCCTATCCAGGTGATGTGCGAATTGATATCGATCATTTTCAGCATTTGGGAAGTAAGGTTGGCCATAGCCTTGCAATCCCCATAACGCTTATGAAAAACATCAGTACAGTCTTCGGGTATAAATCCTCCCCAGCCTTCGCTGATGCCTACATACTTTACATTTTTCTGAACCCATTGGAAAACAGTTTCTATCTTTTGGCTAACAGAGGTGTCATTCCGGGTTAAGTGTTTGGTAAACGTGTCTATTTCATAAGGATCCTCATAATTGGTCATTTTCAGGATCATATTATAAAATAAATAGAGGTCGCCCACCGACGTAAGGTACACTTTTGTCCCCTGTGAGGTTTGATATTCTTTGATATAAACCATTACATGAGGTACAATCTCTAATTTTACCGGCCCATTTTTTTCTTCCTCATAAACAGCAACCGTGTCCATGCTAAAAATGATGGTCTTCTGATTGCCAACCATTTTTTCTTCCACATTAATGTGGTCCGTATCCATTCCGTAAAATGACCATCCGATATCAATTCCTTCGTCATAATTCACTATAAATTCTGATTTTATCACCGGATCATCATCCGAAAACATAAATGGGCCAATAAATCGTGGTTCTATAATAGTAGTAGGATACATCAGCCTGGTAACCGAGCCTACCTGGACATTGGGAAATCCAACATATTTCACCTTATTGTCAGAATAAATAAACCCATTGGGAATGTAAGTTTGGGTTTCGATGTCCTTCGACCGAAAGCTCTTTAGCTTACCCTTATGCTCGGTTAGGGTGGAGGCTTCAATTAAACCCAGTTCTTCAAAATTCGAAAATGGAACATAATCATTAGCATGCGAAATTATTCCCTGTTGATCAATGATCAGGGTATTTTTGATATCCTTCTTTGTTACCTTTACTTCATCCCTTTCGAGCTTTATATTCAGGATCCGCTTTTTTTCGAGGATTACTGCATCGTAATCAGGAAAATTAGATTTGATGATATCTATTTCCTGCCCATTACAAAAAACGCAAACACAAAAAAAGATAAGGAGTGAAGAAACAACTTTCATTGAGGGCACTTCCAGGTTGATGATTATTTTTTACTAAATAACGGATTAAATTTATATTTCGAAAATATTTTGATCAAAAACACCCAGGCAGGACTTAATTTAGAAGGAATCTTAAAACCTTATACAGCTGGCAATAGAATAAATTTTTTATTTTTATTGCTCAATTTCTTTCTAAAAACATTGGTTATGTTTAAAAACAATCAAAAAAAGCTTATTTATTTTTTACTTATTATTGGTCTTATCAGCTTTTCATTCCAGGCTTGCGAAACATCGAAAATAGATCCATGTGACAGTACTGTAAAATCTGAGAAAGCAGTAAGCCTTCAAATTACAGCCCATATATTAACCCTGAACAATGAACCCGTTGCTGGTAAGGATATTGAAATCATGGCCTATAAAACCCCTTGTGGTGAAGATTCTAAAGGGAGATTTACCTTTAATGGTGTTACCAGTAATGAAGGGACATTTTCATCCACTACATTAGGTTATAACCTCAGGAATTCTAAGGATGAAGTATATGTTCGGGCACTTGCAATTAATCTGGAGAATTATTTTGAACAAAATTTCTCAACTGAAATATATAAATATGATGACTTCTCCAACTTAAGTACAAAATATGTGCATTTATATATTTATACACAAGACCAGGAATAGCAATATTTATTAAAAAAAATCTGACTTCATCAACACACCTTCCTCTTTTCTAGTTTAAGCCTGATCTTTTAAGTTAGAATGCTTGATTCAAAATTTACCCAAGTAAAAATTTATCTACATTTATCATCAAAAAAGTATGAGAATATTATTTACCCTGATTGCTTTCCTGTTTATAATTAATTCCTCCTTTGCCCAATCGGAAGATGAAATTACTCTTCGGCAGATATTTGATAATGTCCTGGAAAGCGATGTTGCCTATAATAACCTTGCATATCTCTGTCATGAAACTCCCGGCAGGCTTTTAGGTTCTGACGAATCGATAGCTGCAATTGATTATATGAAGAGCTACTTTGAAACACTTGGTGCAGATAGCGTGTTTTTGCAAGAATTCAAAACACCGGCATGGAAGTGCAGGAGCACAGCGGTAAGTATCATCAAAAAAGACAAAAAAATAAGGCTTCGGGCCGATGCCCTGGGACCCTCCCCTGCAACTACTGATGAAGGAATCATTGCTAATGTTATAGAAGTTCAGGGATTAGAAGAATTGAAAAAACTAGGAGAAGAAGCTGTTTCTGGTAAAATTGTTTTTTACAACAGGCCTGTTAACAGGAAACTGGTCAATACTTTCAGGGTATATGGAAGTGCCATAGACCAGCGATATTATGGCCCGGCCCTGGCAGCAGAACTAGGGGCTGTTGGGGTATTGGTAAGATCTGTTTCAACTCGAACTGATACGTTCCCGCATACCGGGTCTACCCAATTTGAGGAGAAAAAAATCCCATGCGCTGCAATAAGTACGGTTGATGCTGACATCCTAAGCCAACATATTAAGGAAAACAAAGACCTGCAGCTTAGCATCAGGATTGATGCCGAGGATCTTCCTGAAATAACCTCATACAACCTGATAGCAGATATAAAAGGCAGTGAATTTCCAGAGGAATATATAGTGGTTGGCGGGCATATTGATGCCTGGTTCAACAGCCCGGGTGCCCATGATGATGGCATTGGTTGTGTGCAATCTGCTGATGTTTTAAGGATATTCAAAGAACTGGGATTAAAGAACAAAAGAACCATCCGAGCCATTATGTTTATGGATGAGGAACTTTATCAATCGGGAGGAAATGCTTACGCGCAATATTCCGAAATAAATAACATCAAAAACTATATAGCCCTGGAAGCCGATGCGGGGGGCTTTACCCCGGAAGGTTTTACGGTAGATGCAAGCGACAGTATTTATTCGATTATTTCGGGATTCAAAGGTTTGCTTGAACCATATGGCATCCATTACATAAAAAAAGGAGGCAGCGGGGTAGACATTAATCCCTTAAAAAAGTCGGGTGTGCCATTAATGGGTTACCGCACCGACTCGCAACGATATATGGACATCCATCATTCGGCATGGGATTCTTTTGACAAAGTCAGCATCAGGGAACTTCAATTAGGTTCAGGCTGCATGGCAGGAATACTATTTTTGGTTGACAAATACGGGTACTAATTTCCCTGATTTCCATTAGCTAAATTTACACTTTTTCAATAACTCCAGCCTTTTTATTATACAGTTGCTTATTTTCTTGACAAGTTAAGCAGATCATACAATATGATAAAAAGTTTTTAAATGCTTAATGCTACGAAATCTAAATCCAGCATTATTGATATAGCCTGAACTTTAGGCTTCAAAAACTGTTTGATAAATGAGCTCAAATAAAATATCAAATGATGCAAAACAGCAAAAACCGCAGGAAATTTCTTAAGAACATCTCACTTGTAACCTTATCCGCCACAGTTTTACCTGTAGCGGCCAACAATAGTTTAGCACAGAACAATAGTCCTGATAATCCAGAGGACTGCAACATAACTACTCTCGATTATTATGGAGAGGGACCTTTTTACACCCCCGGGGCTCCACAAATGCAAAACAATATGCTTGCAGGATTAAATGAACCCGGAACCAGGTTGATCATTAGTGGGCAGGTGCGAAACCTTGATTGCAGTGAACTGATCCAAAATACGGTAATTGATGTTTGGCATGCCAATGATGCCGGTGAATACGACAATACAGGATTTAATCTACGGGGGATCACCCATTCGAATAGCCAGGGTTTTTATATTTTTGAAACCGTTGTTCCCGGACATTATCCTAATGGCGGAAGCTTTCGCCCTTCGCATATCCACGTAAAAATCACCCCTCCCGGCTTTGACACCCTGACTACCCAGTTATATTTTGAGGGCGATGAATATATTCCTACAGATCCTGCGGCTTCCATTACCAGTGGGCAGTACGATGCTACCCACCGCATTATCCCCCTTGTGTTGAACAATGAAGGTAAGTATGAAGGCATATGGGATATAGTGGTAGATGGAGAAGGTATTGTTGGGACCAATGATCTGCACACCAACAATGGAATGATTTATTCCGCCAGTCCTAATCCGTTTACAGAAACCATAAAAATAAACTATGGTGTATTCAGGGATGCCAATGTGAGTCTTTTTGTATATGACCTTTATGGGCGGACCGTAGCCAAACTGGAAGAAAAAAAAATGAAAGCAGAAAAATATACAGCCACCTGGCAACCTGATAGCAACTTACCCAATGGCTATTATTTTATCGCCTTAAAACTTAACGATTTGCAGGTACACTATTTAAAGGTGTTGAAAACAGATAGTCAATAATAATCTTCTAAGGAATAATAGAATTTATTGTAGTTTGAAAAATGAAGCCCGCCTTCATCACGTAAAAACGTGATTATAATAAGTTAGAATATTTTGGGAAAGTAGGCGGACATGTCCGACGAAGCCCCTGCGCGTATTTTCAGAAGGTAGATAGATAAGTAAAAGCCCGCCTTCATCACGTAAAAACGTGATTACGGCGGGCGTAGTCGGAGTGGCGAGACTCGAACTCGCGACCTCTTGACCCCCAGTCAAGCACGCTACCAACTGCGCCACACCCCGTATTATTTCAATAGAACATCATTTTTCTCGCGACCTTCCCGCTTACAGCGGGACACGCTACCAACTGCGCCAAATACCAGAATCCAATTTAATGGGCTGCAAAAGTATAAATTTTTTCATCAGGGTGAAAAAAAATATTCAAGGCTTATATGTCTCCCCTTTCCTTTCAAGTGCAGTAACATTTCTATGTTTTTTTAAAATTTTATGGCTGTTCCGCAGATTTTATTCGTATATTCAAGCTCTTCAAAAAGAATCTAATTCTGAACTCTTCGTGATAATTTTGTGATAACTTGGATATAATTTTGTCAAAATTTAATAAGCATGAAAAATGTATTGATTATAGAAGATGACAGGGATATTGTTGATTTACTTCAGATTCACCTGAAAGACCTCGACTGTTCTGTAGATGAGGCCTATGATGGCATTGAAGGGGAAAACAAAGCCCTGAAAGGTAACTATAACCTGATCATCCTTGATGTGATGCTACCCGGAAAAGACGGGAATGCCATTGCCCAGAAATTAAGGGCCCTGGATGTTTATACCCCCATTTTAATGCTAACCGCCCGCACAGAAGAAATTGATAAAGTACTTGGCCTTGAAAGCGGTGCTGATGATTACCTCACCAAACCGTTTGGGGTGAGGGAATTTATTGCACGGGTAAAGGCTATTTTCAGACGAGAGGAACAATCAGGGAAAAAGGCTGAATCAGGATTGAAAGGAAAGATGGATTTAGGAGAGCTGCAAATCGACCTTGACAAGAGAAAGGTCATGCTAAAAGGAATTCGATTGGAGCTCACCCCTAAGGAGTTTGATCTGCTGGTATTGCTGGCTTCCAACCCGGGAAGAAGTTATAGCCGTGACCAATTATTAAATGATGTGTGGGGATATGAGTTTAGCGGATACGAACATACTGTAAATTCGCACATCAACCGCCTGCGTTCAAAAATCGAAAAAGACCTGTCTAACCCTGAATTCATCCTCACCACCTGGGGAATTGGATACAGATTTAACGATGAAATTTAAAAACCATGGAAACAAAAAATATAGGTAAAAGCTTATACTGGCGCATCAGTGCCTCATTTCTGCTATTATTGCTCCTACTTGGTCTTGCATATATACTAATCACAGCTTTTGCGGCCAACCGTTATTTTAAAGAAACTACTCAAAGGCTAAATTCACATGTAGCGGAAAGCATGTTGTTGGAGGTAAATCCTTTTGTTGATGGCAAGGTAAATAAAGAAGCCCTGGGCAAGATCATGCATTCGATGATGGCTGTTAACCCTTCTCTGGAGGTTTACCTGATTGACCCCAATGGGGAAATTTTATCTTTTGTGGTGCTGGATAAAAAAGTGAAATTAAATGCCATCGATCTTGAACCTGTAAAGGAGTTCATCAATTATAAGGGAGAAAATTATATCCTTGGTGATGATCCGCGTAACCCTGGCGAAAAAACCATTTTTTCAGCGACTGAAGTCATTGAAAATGGCAATCTGCTTGGATATGTATATATGGTGCTGGTAAGTGAAAAATACGAGAATGTTACTACGGCCCTTTTAAGCAGCTATTGGCTGAGGGTTGGCACCAATGCTTTTATCCTCACTTTGCTTGCCGCTTTTGCTATCGGGCTGGTTCTTATTTGGATCGTGACAAAAAATCTCAGAATCGTAATCAATACATTCAGAAAATTCGAAGACGGGGATCATCTTGCCCGCATCCCTGAAAATAAAATGAAAGGGGAGATGGCCATTCTATCCAGGAACTTCAATAATATGGCTGATACGATTCTACAGAATATAGATGAGTTGAAGCAGGTAGACAGTTTACGAAGGGAATTAATCGCCAATGTATCCCATGATCTCCGAAGCCCGCTGGCTGTAATTCATGGTTATATCGAGACCATGATGATAAAAGAGGACAATTTATCTCCAGAGGAGCGTAAGAAATATTTACAAATTATTCTTGACGGAAGTATCAGGCTAAAAAACCTTGTGGCCGATCTTTTTGAACTTTCGAAACTTGATGCGAAACAGATCAACTTAAAAAAGGAAAAGCTGTTTTTGAATGAGCTAGTAGCCGATGCAGCGCAGCACTACCAGGTTTTCGCGGAAAAGAAACACATTACAATTAATTCGGATATATCCGAGTCATTACCAATGGTTGAAGCTGATATTTCACTTATGGAACGTGTAATCCAGAATTTATTAAGCAACGCCATACAGTATACCCCAGAAAATGGCCAGGTTAAAATCAATGTATTGCAGAATGCAAATGAAATAGAAGTGGGAGTTGAAAATTCAGGTGCAGGAATTCCTGAAAAAGACCTTCCCCATATCTTCGACCGCTATTATAAAGTGGGCAAAGAAAAAAGCGGGATAGAAGGAACGGGATTGGGTTTGGCAATCGTTAAAAAGATCCTTGATCTTCATCAAATTCCTATTCAGGTTAAAAGCAAAGTGAATGAATTTACCAGCTTTCGATTTGCTATTCCGATAAATTAATTTTTTGCCACATTTTTAATATTGAATGAAGGATTTCATTTAAGTCTGAACTTTAGGTCACATTGAGCTTCGTCGAAATGTGGACTTTGCTATAATTCAAATATGTTTCGACAGGCTCCTTGACCTATATGAAAGTAAGCGGACTTCTGAGACATTCTTTCTTTACAAGGATCCCTCGCGCTTAAGCCTTTGCAAAAAAATCATTTGTTAAACAAGCTTTATCCTTCTGTGATATTTCCGTGATACCTCAGCGGTACTTTTGCCACAGAAACAATTTAAAAACTATACAAATGAAAAAACAATTGATTTTATTACTACTTGTACCTGTAATGATTTTTACAGCATGTACAAAAGATGAAAATGACGACATGAACACTCCAACCAGCGGGGAACTAAAATTAAACCTCACTAACCTGATGGCATCGGCTTCAGATGAACAGTACGAAGGATGGATCATAGTAAATGGCACACCAAAAAGTACCGGTACATTTACCGTTGATGCATCAGGCATGCTATCAAAAACTACTTTTATGGTGAATGCAACTGACCTTTCAGCCGCTACAGATTTTGTTTTAAGCATTGAGCCTTCACCGGACAATGACCCTGCTCCCAGTGCTATAAAAATTATTGGTGGATCATTCAGCGGTAGCAATGCATCAGTAAGTGCAGCGCATGGTGCTGCCCTGGGTAATGATTTTTCAAGCATTTCGGGCAAATTCATTTTTGCAACTCCAACTACCAGTACGATGGATGATGAGCTTAGCGGAATCTGGTTTCTGGATCTTTCAAGTGGAAGCCCTATGACAGGACTTGACCTCCCGGTATTACCTGCTGGATGGAAATACGAAGGTTGGACTGTTATCAACGGAACACCCGTTACCTCAGGCACTTTTAGCATGGTTGATGCTGCCGATGATGCAGCCCCTTATAGTGGATCAGATGCGGGTGGCCCGCCATTTCCTGGCGAAGATTATGTTGCGAATGCTCCTGCGGGACAAAGCTTCCCTACAAATTTATCCGGTGCTACAGGAGTGATTTCCATTGAGCCTGATCCAGACAACAGTCCTGATCCCTTTGTATTCAAACCATTGGTTGGTACTGCTCCAGCAAACGCACAAGATCATGTCACCTATGATATGATGAGTAATGTGGCAGGCAGTTTCCCTTCGGGAACCGTATCAAGATAATATTAGTAATATGATTCGATTGAAGAGGGGGCCACTTGGCCCTCTTTTTTTATTCCTGTATTTAGATTTTATAAGGTCTTGTATGGATTAAATGGAAAATATTTGATAAACTTGCCAAAAAAACGAATTTGAAAAATTTACTGTTACTTTTTGCTGTAGGATTTTTGCTTTTTGGTTGTGCACAAAAACCCAAATCCCCTGAAAAAATTGCCGCTGAGATTCACGAAAAGGTTCTTACTGTTGATACCCACACAGATACTCCCTGGGATTTATTGCAGGAAGGGTTTAACCTGAACGATTACCATGATTTTGTTAAAACAAGAAACCGGGTTGACTTCCCGCGGATGAAAGAAGGAGGACTTGATGCCGTTTTTATGGCATCCTTTGTGGGTCAATCCGACCGAAATGAAGAGGCATATATAAAAGCATTTGACAGAGCCATGCAACAAATCGACTCCATCCACGCACACCTGGAAAGGAGTTTTGAAACAGCCGAGCTGGCATTTACTCCTGAAGATGCTTATCGGATTGAAAAAACGGGTAAACGTATTGTATTTATTGGGATTGAAAATGGATATCCGGTTGGAAAAAATATTAATAACATTGAATACTTTTTTAACAAAGGTGCAAGATACATCACGCTTTGCCACACCCGAAACAATGACATTTGTGACTCATCCACTGATACAACGGAACATAATGGCCTGAGTGACTTCGGTGTGGATGTGGTTAAAGAAATGAACCGTATTGGGATGATGATAGACGTATCTCATATTTCCGATTCAAGTTTTTATGATGTGATAAAACTTTCCAAAACTCCGGTCATAGCCTCTCACAGTTGCGCCAGGGCAATATGTGATAATCCCCGAAACCTGAATGACGATATGCTAAAAGAGCTGGCAAAAAATGGAGGGGTAATTCAAATGTGTATCCTGAGTGATTATGTGAAAGCCCCTTTACCCAATTCTGAAAGAGATAGTGCACAAAATGCAGTACGTTTGAAGTACAATGGATTTAAAAACCTTACCGATGAAGAGGAAGATATGGCCAGGAAGGATTGGTATGCTATCGACACTATCTTCCCCCGCAAGCTTGCCTCTGTAGCTGATGCAGTAGATCATATAGACCATATGGTGAAAGTTGCAGGTATCGACCATGTAGGAATTGGAACCGACTTTGATGGTGGTGGCGGGCTGTCCGATTGTCAGGATGTCAGTCAAATGGGAAACATTACCCTCGAACTGGTAAAAAGGGGTTACACCGAAGAAGAAATAAAAAAGATCTGGGGAGGTAATATCATGCGTGTAATGGGTCAGGTGCTTAAAGCAGTCGCTAAATCCTAAAATCGAATTGTATATTCTCTCAATTAAAAACCTAAAATAGTTTTAAATTTTCAGGAATTATTTAGAAACCTTTTCAAATTGAAGCGAAACGACTAAAAGTGCTTTCGGTGGCACATTTTTAGATTAAGCCAACAAATCTTAGTAAATTTGAACACTGAAAGGACAAACACAAAAACATAAATAATGAGCGAAACAATTGAAAAAACCCGTTGCCTTATCATCGGGTCAGGACCAGCAGGATACACCGCAGCAATATATGCTGCACGTGCAGATTTAAAACCCATGATGTACCAGGGCCTCCAACCCGGAGGACAGTTAACTACGACTACAGAAGTCGAGAATTTCCCCGGATATCCTGACGGGACACAGGGGCCAGCTATGATGGAAGATTTTAAAAGACAAGCCGAGCGTTTTGAGACCGATGTCCGCTGGGGCATGATCACTGAATTGGATACCACTAAAAGGCCGTTTATTGCAAAAGCTGATGATGGAAAAGTAATTGAAGCTGAAACCGTAATTATTGCCACTGGTGCAACTGCTAAATGGCTTGGTCTTCCTTCTGAGGCCGAATACAATGGATATGGAGTTTCAGCATGTGCAACCTGTGATGGTTTCTTTTACAAAGGATTAACAGTGGCTGTTGTAGGTGGTGGAGACACGGCTGCAGAAGAGGCTTCCTATTTGGCGAACCTTTGCAAAAAGGTTTATCTGATCCACCGCAGGGATGAGCTTCGTGCTTCAAAAGCTATGCAAAGAAGGGTATTGAATACCAAAAATATTGAAATGGTATGGGATACCGTTCCTCTTGAAATTGTAGGAGAATCAGAAGGATTTGCCAAAAAAGTGACCGGGGTTAAAGTTAAAAATGTAAAAACTGCAGAAGAAAAAATTATTCCTGTAGATGGTTTTTTTGTCGCAATCGGACATAAACCCAATACAGATTTATTTAAAGACAAGCTGCACATGAATGAAGTGGGATATTTAGTTACAAAACCTGATTCAACTGCCACCAGCGTAGAGGGAATTTTTGCCGCAGGTGATGTGCAGGATCATGTATATCGCCAGGCAGTCACTGCGGCTGGAACCGGTTGTATGGCTGCTATTGAAGCAGAAAGATTTTTAGCTACACATGAATAGCATTTTCTGTTGCAGTCCTCAGGATTTCAGCATAAAGATATTCAATGATCAAAAAATTCATTGAATCTCTTTATCTTTTGTGAAGATATTTTTTCATAGTTTAGCAACTTTAATGTAATTTTGCTGTTCATTCTGAAAGAGAATAAATATTTATGGGCCTTTATTCTTCCTTAGCAAGCGATAAAAAGCAATTTGCCGTGCTGGTTGATCCTGACAAGTACAGCAGTTCACAACTCATAGACCTGATTGGTCTCTCCGTTGAAAGTTGTGTCAATTATTTTTTTGTGGGTGGAAGTTTGCTAAGTGATGGCAACCTCGAAAATACCATAAAAGTTATAAAAGATCATTCCGATATTCCGGTTATCATTTTCCCGGGAGATGAATTGCAAATTAACAGCCATGCCGACGGTATCCTCTTATTATCACTTATTTCAGGACGTAATCCAGAACTACTCATTGGTAAACATGTTATTGCAGCTCCATATTTGAGAAGAAGTGGGTTGGAGATTTTACCCACAGGTTATATCCTGGTAGACAGCGGAAAATCAACTACTGCTCTATACATGAGCAATTCCCTGCCTATTCCTGCAAATAAAAATGAAATCGCGGTGTGTACAGCAATGGCCGGAGAAATGTTGGGAATGAAACTGATTTATATGGATGGCGGTAGTGGCGCTGATGACCCTGTGCCTACTTCTATGATTCAAAAAGTTAAAGAAAATATTTCAATACCGCTAATTCTGGGAGGCGGAATTCGCACGCCGGAAACTGCAAGGGAAAAATTCAAAGCAGGTGCAGATATTATTGTAGTTGGCAACGCTATTGAAACAGACCATTCCCTCCTTACAAAAATTGCAGAAGTTGCCTATTCTTTTTAACTTCAATCCTTAATTTCCCAAACCTCAATATTATTTTCCCTGTCGCTTTCTGAATTAATTCATTTTTGGTTTATTTTGCATCTCATTAAATTAAAAAACATGAAGCCTATTATTCAGTTTATATTATCTGTTGTTTTTATCTTTCCGCATTTGGGTTTTTCACAAGAAAAACTATTAACCCTCGAAGATGCCGTTTACCTCAATCCTGATATTTTACCCAAACGAATGAACCAACTGCAGTGGATGGGAGAAAGTAATAATTATTCATTTGTTAAAGAGAATGAGTTATTGAGTGGGAAACCTATTTCCCGGGGCCAGCGAACGATCACTAACCTCGATGACCTGAATGCTGCATTAACTGACATGGGCAGCGATTCCCTCAAAAAGTTCCCACGGATACAATACCTGAATGAAAACACCTTTTGGTTTAATCATAAAAATCAACTTTTTGTATATGATATTATCGCCAGAAACATTCAGAAAAAAAATGAATATCCCAAAGAAGCTGAAAATATTGAAGTTAACATGAATAACTTTGGTATCGCCTACACCATCAAAAATAATTTATATGTTAACCTTGCCGGCCAACAATTCCAGATCTCCAATGATACTATAGATGGGATAGTAAACGGACAAACTGTTCACCGTGTAGAGTTTGGAATTAATAAAGGTATTTTTTGGTCGGAGAATGGTGGCTTCCTTGCTTTTTACCATAAAGACGAATCTATGGTAACCAACTATCCTTTGGTAAATATTGATGCCCGGACAGCAGAAGTTGAAAACATACGCTATCCCATGGCAGGCTTGACAAGTGAAGAAGTAAAACTTGGAATTTATAACCTGAAAACCGGGCAAACCCTGTATGTTAAAACCGGTGAGCCTAAAGATCAATATTTAACAAGTGTAACATGGGATCCCTCTGAGGCATATGTTTATATAGGGATATTAAACCGCGATCAAAATCATTTGAAACTCAATAAATATGATGCTGTATCGGGTGAATTTGTTCAAAACCTTTTTGAAGAGACCCATCCAAAATACGTGGAACCTGAACACCCATTATACTTTCTATCATCCAAACCAAATCATTTCCTTTGGTTTTCGGAAAGGGACGGCTACCAACATCTCTACTTATACAGTACCCAGGGAGAACTCATTAAGCAAATAACCCAGGGAGAATGGGTAGTCACCGAATTCCTGGGTGAAGATAAAAGGGGAAGAAACCTGTTTTTTAAGGCCACGAAAGAAAGCCCCATTGAGCAACATTTATATGCTGTTGAGTTGAAGACAGGGGCCATTAAACGTTTAAGCCCGGATCATGGAACACATTTCGGAATCCCCAGCGCTTCCGGTGAATATTTTATAGATTCCTATAGCAGCACAGAAATAGCAAAAGAATACCGTATAATTGATAAAAACGGGAAGGTTGTGCAAGTCATCCAGGAAAATGAGGATCCCCTTAAAGATTATAATTTGGGGGAAATGGATATAGTAAGCCTCAAAGCTGATGACGGTTCCAATCTGTATGGCAGGATCATCAAACCGATGAATTTTGATCCGAAGAAAAAATACCCGGTTTTCTTTTATGTATATGGTGGGCCCCACTCCCAATTGGTAAGTGATTCCTGGCTGGGTGCTGCGGGCATATTTCAGAACTACATGGCACAGCAAGGATATGTGGTATTTACAATGGACAACCATGGTACTGCAAATCGAGGACTGGATTTTGAGCAGGCTATCTTCCGTAATGTTGGCGATATAGAACTCGCCGACCAGATGAAAGGGGTAGAATACCTAAGATCCCTTGATTTCGTGGATGCAGACCGAATGGGAATCGATGGCTGGAGCTACGGGGGATTTATGACGGTATCGATGATGCTACGAAAACCAGGTGTTTTTAAAGCTGCCTGCGCCGGTGGGCCTGTCATCGATTGGAAATATTATGAGGTAATGTATGGTGAAAGGTATATGGATACACCGAAAACTAACCCCGAAGGATATGAAAAAGCCTCATTACTTAACTATGTCGACCAACTGGAGGGTGACCTACTTATTTTGCAGGGGACAATGGATCCTACTGTTGTTTGGCAAAACAGCTTGAACTTTATAAAAACCTGTGTGGATAAAGGTAAACAAGTAGAGTATTTTGTTTACCCCGGCCACGGACACAATGTTCGTGGCAAAGACCGGGTACATATGTACGAAAAGATCCGCTTATTTTTTGATGAAAAACTGAAATAGGTTTTTGGCTACCTCTTTTCTCCTACTTTTTAAGTTCTATTATTTTATCTTTTCTAGGAATATTTCCAAATCATTCCCTTTGAAGAGAATACAAGACATTTAGATTAAAATTGCTAAATATTAATTATTAAGCACCAAAACTTCTATACCTATCCTACTAAAAGCTCTATATCTATCCTAAATTCTTAATTTTTAGTTAAAAAGGAAGAATCCTCTTGACATGGCCCTGGTAATTTGACTATCTTTACATCAGCCAATTACAAAAATTATAATCGGAACAAAAACTCAAAATTATCTTTCAGATATCGGAAGAATCTGCATTAATATAAAATTACTATTTGCTGATGTTACTAAGTGAGAATATAAGATAAGGAAATATTAAGAAAACTATTGAGAACTATGGCTTCAAGAGATTTAAATGACCTGACTAAAGAAGTTAAAGAAAAAGCAATAATCGTAACAGAAGTATGTAAAGAAGCATCAGTCGATATTCTGATATACTGCACATTGCGAAGTTTACAGGAACAAGCAAGACTTTTCCGACAATCCCGCTCGATCTCTGAAATCACTCTAAAAATTGAAAAATTCAGAAGCCGTGGTTTCTATTTTTTAGCTGAGATACTTGAGGAGGTAGGGCCTAGTAGTGGACCTCACGTAACCAATGCCGGGCCGGGAGAATCGTGGCATAATTATGCAGAGGCCTGGGATGCCGTACCCCTTGTTAATGGTAAACCTGCATGGAAATATACGGATGCAAAAGAGTATTGGGATGCGTATGGGGAGGCAGTGAGACAGGTAGGAATGTATTGGGCTGGTGATTGGATTTCATTCAGAGAGTATCCTCATGCCCAGTTACGAATCGGAGGTAATCCGCTAAAAAATATGGCTCCAGACCAAATAAAAGAAATACTAACTAAAAATAAACTTATCTAACATGCCAATACCACTATTAGCAGCAATTCCTGCAATAATAAATGTTGCTTCTAAAGTAAGCAAGATTTTTTCGAAAGCAAAAGAAATTAAAGAACAAGTCACAGGTACTCCTTCCCAGGCTTCTTCGCCTGAAGAGTTGCAGGAAGAGATCGCTAACCTGCCCCAGGAACAACAAATCCAATGGGCTGAGAAGATGAAAGTCGAGGTAGAGATGTATGCGAAGCAAAATGAGAGGCTTGACATTGAAATAGGGAGAATAGACAGTAACATTACTTCAAAACTTACCTCTGAAGATGCAGGTAAAATAGCTGTCCTTAGGCAAACTACCAGGCCATGGGCCGTAAGGATGATGGTGCATTATATTTTCTTTCCTTTCTACCTTGTGATAATTGATATCGTCCAGATGCTTCTTAAAAACTGGATCTTTTTTTGGGCAGATAGGATAAAACCTTTCGAAACTTTTAAATATCTATTTGGTGAGCTTAACTTAAAAACGATGAGTGATTCCAAAGTAGTAGAAGTGATAAAGGAACTCGCCTCAGGTGGGGGAAATATTGAAGGCCTATCGTTTGGTGGTCAGTTATATATGAGCTCTATCCCCTGGGTAACTGGTATTATTGTATCCTATATGGGCCTACGTGAAATAGGCAAAGCTCGCGGTACCAGCGGAGATCAGGCCGATAAAACTGTTGAATCAAGCATTTCTGACCAAAAACCATTTGGTCAGGCAATTACAAAAGGATTGGATTTAGTAGGTAAGGTAAGGGAGCTTTTTAAGAAGCGAAAGGATTAAATTTTTACTATTTCCTCTAAAGGTAATACTTGTCCACAATTCACCTGGCTTTAGATTTTTTGTGGACGGGACATGGCCATCGTGATGCCTTTTCATCCTTGCTTTTAAATCAGAGGTGCATCCTGTATAAGTTTTGCCATTGCTGCATTCCAGAATATAAACGTAGTGCATTGGTTTGTCTTTATGCGGATTCGTCCGCCGAAGCCCGCCGGTTAAACTTTCGGGTTAGTGTGTCGGTTATTTAATCGGCCCGCCGTCGTCTGCGCTGCGACTGGATATTTGCCGGGCCATAATTCTGTATTAATCGTTTTTTCAAAAATGCCCTACCTGAACCTGATTTCAGATATTTTTCAAAAGCAAAAGCCTTCTCTTTATCCCTAAAGGCAAAATAGGTGATTAATTCCAAAGGCCTTAGATTTTTTGTGGACGGGACATGGCCATCGTGATGCCTTTTCATCCTTGCTTTTAAATCAGAGGTGCATCCTGTAT
>JAIOZL010000012.1 GCA_021740645.1 Bacteroidales bacterium | reverse complement strand
AATGGATGTTGAAGACTTTTAGAAAATATGGGAAGGAAAATGTTTTAAATCAAAACATTCAGGTGTGGCAAAATTTCAATAGTCCAACCTTATTGGATAATAATCAAATAATTGATCAAAAAACTGAATATATCAGGAACAATCCGGTAAGGACGGGATTTGTGATCATACCTGAAGATTATAAACATAGTAGTGCGAGTTCATACAGCCCTATAAAAACTTTGGACTTCTAGGTTGTTGATACTTCAAGCGTGACGCTTGAAGCGGTGTGAGGTTGTTGATGCTTCAAGCGGGACGCTTGAAGGGACCTTGAAGCGGTGTGAGGAATCAGAAGTTCCGGATTTAATATCCGGAACTTCTGATATAATAGATCCACTATATTTTTTTCACAATCTTAACCATTTGGTTAGTAACCTGATCTGAATACATGAATTTTGCGCGAATGAAATATATTCCGGGAAGATACTCTTCCATCCTTAATAGAAATGTATTATGACCTTTTACTACTGAAAGCGATTCATATATTTGCAACTCCCTTCCAATAGGGTCCGTCAGTGCTAATATTAGTTGCCCCTGCTCAGGAGCCTGAAATTCCACATTCAATTTACCGGTAAACGGATTAGGAAATACTTTTAATTCAGATACATCGTAGTTAAAGTCTCTAATCCCCACATCACATGGCTCGCAGCTACTGAAACATACATCCATTAAGGTAGTATCTGATACCGGTGCTGTGATGTACCTGTTAAAGCCACCATTACCGTTATCAACTCCACACGCCGGAGGAACTGACTCTTGCCCTTCCCAGGTATTTCCGTTAATAAAAACAAATTCGTAATATTCCGTTTGATCAAGGGTCAATTCTATTTCATAAAGATTGTTACCAAATAAGGTCATTTCTGTGGTGGCAGGATCCCATCCCTGGAAACTTCCGGCCAGGTGAATGCCATCACCAGAAACCATTTGTTCTGACATATCCACCCTAAAAGTGACTTTCACAGTATCTGCAACAATCTCACAAGGATCACAACTCCCAAAACAAACTGCCATTAGGGTTGTATCAGAGCCTGGTACATTGAGAAAGCGATTATTATTTTGAGCACATTCTGCAGGTACAGTTTCATCTTCACCCCATTCATCGCCATTAATAAATTTGAACTCTATATAACTGCCTTCAGTAAATATTTGGGTATAAGTAAAAATGCTATCGTTTAAGGTGGTCATTTCTGTAGCACCGGGGTTCCATCCCTGGAATGATCCTGCAATATGAACACCATCAGGTGAAATTGTTTGTTGTGACATGTCTACCTGGAAGGTGACTGGTACTGGATTACCACAAGGTTCGCAACTGCCAAAGCAAACTGCCACCAGGGTCGTATCTGATTCCGGAACGATCAATAGCCTGTTGTTATCAAATGCACATTCAGGTGGTACGGTTTCATCTTCACCCCATTCATCCCCATTAATATATTTAAACTGCAGTGAGTCGCCCGGATTAAAGTATTGGGTATAGGTATAAATATCATCTCCTGAATCGCTCATGATCGTTGCCCCTGGATCCCAATTCTGAAAATTACCGGCAATATGGACTCCTTCAGCAGGAATGATCTGTTGTGACATATCCACTCTGAATTTAACTAATACACCTCCTCCCGTAGGGGGTGAAACAAATTCAATAAACCTGAAATTCATGGATGTTGAGCTTATTTTAGTGTCCACGAGGACATTGTTTTTGCTGATCTCATACACACCACCACCGGATGTAACCAGCAGGTTGCCATTAGGCAGCTCATAAACTCCTCTGCAAGAACTAACTACGTCGTAATAACCTACAAGTGTTCCATCAGGAGCAAATTCATAAATTCCCGATGGTGATGAGAATGTTGCCACCAGGATGTTACCGTTAGCTGCCAGGGCAATTTGTTCCGGAAATGCAAAACCTGTCGCTATCTGGCCCTGAATATTTCCTGCATTGTCCAGAACAATCAAAAAGTCATTCGTGCCACTACCGGAAATATCATTGATGAGGTACTGGTCGTTTACTGCCCAGTAAATAATATCAAAAGGATCGAAGGCACCCTGGGGACCAAATGTTCCCACGTAATTCCCTGAACCATCAAATTCCTGTATAGCATCATTGTTTCCATCTGCAACTAAAATGTGATCAGTACCATGTTTGAGGCACAATCCTCTGATATTATCTGCATAAGCAGTGTTTTGCCCTCCGGCCGGAGCAAAAATTCCAAGATAGTTCCCATCGTTATCAAATTCCTGGACAAGGTCCTTCACCTGGTCAGACACGTACAACCTGTCTTTGGTAGGATTTTGAATGGCTTGAATAGGGGTTGCGAAAAAATCATTAACATCATCATCTACGATCAGACTGTCGTTAATCAAGTCACCGGTAACCGGGTCAAAAGCCATGACCAAATCGCCGGTACTTTCGGGTATTAATATCAATCCACCTGGTGGAATGCTATCAAATGAAATAAAAGTATTATTAAAGGGGATGTTCACTTTTACTGCGGAGCCAGGAATATCAATTCCCTGTGCTTCCAGTGAGGCTGCATCCTGAGCGAAAATGAAATTACAGAGTATGACTGTAAAAAATAGGGTGGTAAAGATTTTTTTCATGATTTTATTGTTTATTGATTTGATGACGAATAGTTGAAATTGATGAGCTTACTAAAATAATAGATTTTTTTAAATAATTGTAAAGAAATAACAGATAATTGATTGAAGTTTGATGGACAGAATAATCTCACGAACTATTATAGGTTCCACTTCTCCGCTTCAAGCATTATGCTTGAAATTTAGAATAAATATTGACTTAATTTACTAGATCCTTATATTTTTTGGCATCCTTACACCAAATTAGTTTTGTGATTTCAATATCTTTGTGTTAATACATTCAAGCAATTTGATGAATAAAACGGGAGAAATAATTCTCATTTTCCTATTAAATTTATTGTTACTGGGTTTTAATTCCCATGATAGTCTATCGTTGCATAGCCTGAATAATATTGAGTTTGATGCACTTGCTGATGATGAAAAGTTGGACATATTAATAAAACTGTCGGACAGCTTACTTGCACGCGAACCTGAACTTTGTATAAAGTATGCTCACAATGCGCTGAATCTTTCAGAAAAACTTGAGGGAAAAGGTTCAATTGATCAATTTGGCTGGAAAGACTTTATTAGTAAAGGCTGAATACGGAAATAAATCTGAAATTGATGTTGCAGATTTTGAGCCTGGAATTTATTTTATAAAAGTATTCTATAAAAATAAAGTAGTTACAAGGAAGCTAGTGATTAATTAAATTTAAAAATATAGTTAGAGCTTTAAAGCCCTGTTGTGAAATCTTCGGGGCTTTTTATTTGATCTTCTTGATTACAATTAATATTATTTATCAAAATTATTTGGATGCCATCCAATTCATTAATTGCCCCTCCCGCTTGAAGCAGTTGAGGGTAACTTCGGAACCGCTGAATATTTTGAATCTCCCGGATAATAAAATTTAATCTGACTTTTAAGTACAAACCATTAGGAAAAGAAAAAGCTGAGATCAGGGTTGATCCCAGCTTTCCTAAAAGTCTTTTTATCAATGTAAATATTCTATTTATTTACAGGTGCTCCGTTTTTATCAAGATTCTTTTCAGGCAAAGTAGTAGCAGAGGCTGCTTCAACTTTTCCCTGAATCTTTAAAGTTAGTGTCGATTGCTTAGCATTTGAATAAACATATATGCTTTTATTTATTGTTCCTACCTTTTTGGTGTTGTATTTTACAGTTATTTCTGCAGAATCACCAGGTAATACAGGCTGCCTTGGCCATGCTGGAATTGTGCAACCTCAGCTCGACCTTACATTGGAAAGAATTAAGGGTTCTTTCCCAACATTGACAAATTTAAACTTACAGCTTCCATCAGCATTTTGCTCAATGGTCCCGTAATCGTGAACCATTTTGTCAAACTGGATGTCAGGTGCATTTGGATTATCAGCCTGCGGATTGGTTTGAACTGCCCCTTTTTCGTTCATTTTCTCCTTAGTCGTTTTGTTTTGCACCACAGCACTCTTTTCAGAATCAGATGAGGCTTTAGTATTTTCTACCTGGGCACTGACAGAAAATACAGCAAAACAAAACAGGAGAAGTGTTAAAATTGTTTTGTTCATTTTTAAACAGGTTTTAATATTTGAGATTTGTCAAATGTATTTATAAATTTAACCGAATCAGTATTATTAACATATTTTTACTATTGTAAATGAAATGTAAATAGAGTTATTTACAATAGACCATCCCATTAATCTCATGATAATTCAACAACATCGGCTATCTCAACCCGTCCTCTTTTGTGCAGCAAAAAGTGGTATTATTTTAAAGCGCAATTTTAAAGTACTCCACCAAACAACTCGACATCTATCTGTAAAAGTTAGTCAGGCAGATAACAAGCTGAGAGCCCCTAATCCTTCAGGCACCTGACAGAATAGGCCAGGGTCTTGGAATTATTATAATTATACACCGACGGATTGTAATTAACCAGATAAATGTAATAGGCAAAAACCCCTGAAGGGAATGGTTCACTTGATGACCAGAAACCAGCCCTGGCTTTTAGTGAGAAAAAATTGCCGGGATTTTGCACGAAACCTGCACCAAGTGCTGTGAATCCACTTTCATTGGTGGCAATATTCGGTGCAATCCAGTGTTCAGTACCCGCTTCCTTTAACATGCTTCCTGCTTCACTCCCCAGGAAAGCCAATAATTCTATGAACTCCGAATTTTTTGGCAGATGCCAGCCATCCGGGCATATCCCCTGTGTACCTTCCATGGTGGAGTAGGCCATAGCCTCATCCCATTGGTAAAGACCGCCGTAGATATCGCAATTGCTGATACTGTTATTGTAGCAGTATCTTTCGATCAATCCATTGTTGCTTTGTGCAGTACCAGCGATGACCAGTGCCCCGATATTCAGGTTTTCAGCCATCCAGCACTGGGATCCTATCTCTACCGTATTGTAACTTTGACCATTACGATCATCGACGAAGGGGGTGCCGCATCCGCTTGGAACTATAACCTGGCTTGAGTAGGGTCCATTATACACCCATGTTTTGTTTTTAGCCTGGTTATTGACCTGGGCATCCAGATCAAAATCGGTAGCTTTATAACCTTGTGTTCCTGCATCAGCATTCCAGAGTGTCTTGTCAACATTATCTATAATCCCATCAGCATTGGCATCTCCACCTGCCATGGCAAAAACATCCAAACCGGGACTGACTTCTTTATAACCATCGGCTCCATGATAAACTGTAGTCAAGGATGTTGAAAAATCGATCAAATGTATTCCTCCTTCGCGTGGTACCGGATCGGCCGAAATGATTCCAAGATGGTTTCTATGCCAAACCGCAACAAATAATTTATGTTTTAAAACATGGTTAAATTGAAGAATGGATGAACCATCCACTCCGACCACAGAGCCGTTCTTTAATAAAAATGCCGCTTGACGGGCAATCCTCGTAGATGGTTTGGCTGATCCTGCACTATCTGCATCCCTCAATTCAATCAGGACCCAGTCAACCACATCCGGATTGGGAATGGGATCTGCGCTTTCATTGCCATCGTAATTCCAGGGAGGATCGTTGTATGGCTGGTTAACAGGGATCAGATTTTTTGTATTTAGTTCAGTATTCATTTGAAAAGTGCCAAAGGGCCCTTCCAAAAAAACATGAACATCAACCCCTCTTACCGTTACTCCAAAAGGCTGCTGGAAACCCTGTGTTAGTATATAACCACCAGCCGAATGGGTTTCAGTTGATGATTCACCCAGTGTAAAACTAATACTGGAATTTGATTGTTTATAATAATCGCCGGATGTCGCCATCACTTCAGGTGTGAGTGACTGTGACGAAACCATATGAGATAAAATTCCATAGAGTATGATTAAGCTTATTTCTTTCATTAGATTTTTGTTAAATACCATTTGCTTTTCAATTACTGTATTTATCAAGTATTTTTCACTGTGATAGGTCGACTCTATTATTTCTTTTCCAGCCCACCATGATAGGTTTTATAATCAGGAATATTTTTTTCGGAACTTGTTTTCTTTGGCACAGCCTTGCCCACTTTGCGAACCATACCTCGGATTTCTTCAGATTCTTCCCTGTTGTCTTCGGCCTGGCCAAGTCGGAGTGTTTTATTAAGTTTACTGATTTCAGGTCTCTTCATTTCATATTTCCTGTCTTCAGGTTTTTGTCTTTCAGGTTTCATCTGGCTTTCAAAAGATGATACTTCTCTTGCCGACCTGTTTGGGTCGGGTAAAGCTGAAGGATGAGTACCAACATAAAGTTTGCCGTTTTCGTAGTATAGTCCTTCACCATTTGATTCGGTATCACCATCATTGTGCAAACCTATCGCAAGTTTTTCTGTGAAATCGACATTTATCAATTCTTCCGGCAATTGGGGATTTTCGTAACCGGCCCGTTTTCCAATAGCAATATAGTTGACAGAGACATTGCTTTTTCCACCATTATTTTCGACTATCTTAAAGCCTGCGCTGCTAACTTCGGAAAGGTATACACCATTTGAATTCCCGACCGGGGTTACTGTTACAATAATGGGGGCTGTAGATGAGACAGCATCAGCAAATGTTTTATCAAAAGCGATATCACTTTCTCCATTGTTAAGGGTGGCATATCCACTGGTTTGTATGGTGGCATCGGTCGAAACATGGGTGTATAGGACTTCATTTTCCCCATTCTTATCTTTTTGCAGATGTACATCAAGTCCATTGGTATAATTGTCCCCGTTGGAAAACAAAGCAAAATTGTTTCCTTCGGTGTATGTACCATATATTTTACCGTGTATATCAGCGCCAAACAAGTCGCCCCAGGCACCTATACCATTGTTAATCTGCACATCTGAATCTTTACCAATTCCTGTTGTGTAGGTGGTAAAGTACCCTCCATATTCTGTGTTGCCCGAATTCTGGTAAGCAAGGCAACCCCAATTAAATCCATCGAAAATGCTACCAAATGTTGCACCGCATCTTTCATATCCACCGTAACTGTAGCCAGCAACTCCAAAAGTATATGAATTTCCCCCATCTTCTTCCCCCATTACACTACCAAGAGATTCTTCTACTCCATATCCAATTCCAGCATCATTCCAGGAATATCCTATAATAGCATAATCACCCGGATTTGTAGTATAATTTGTTGCATATAAACCACATGTTGTACTCCCCAATACTGCATAGTTACCACTATTGTGTGCTCCATAAACCCCATAACTTGAACCACCTAAATATCCATAATTTTGTGTAGCGACATGCTTCCCATAGACTCCATAATAAAAACTGCCCAAATAGCCCCAATTTTCTGAAGAGCCATGCTCTCCATAAACCCCATGATTATTACCGCCTATAAATCCCCAATTATCTGAAGAGCCATGCTCACCATAAGCACCATAATTATTACTTCCCAGGTAACCTTGGTTATAGTGTAACCAATTTATGCCATAAACACCATAACCTGAACCATTGTTATAACCGTATAAACCATATGAGTATTCTCCAGTGGACGAACTAATCATTCCGGCCATTAAGCCACCTCCATTATCACTTGTATTTGTAATTTCATACATTGAAGAATTTGTACCGCCCCAAGCGGACAAAGCATTGCCGACTGTTACAGTTGGGAATTCATGATCAATGTTACCGAGTATACTTAATTTACCGTAAGGATTTGTGGTTCCGATACCAACATTTCCGCCGAGTTCCTGTAAAATAAGATTACCCGTACCACCATATCCTCCAATGGATAAATATCCATCCTCCGGAGTGGAATTATGATCCCAGGCAATATAACCCTTATTAGTTGGTGATTGACCGAGATACAGCACAGCATCGTCGCTGTCATTACCAATAGAAACAGAAGATCCTTGTGGGAATGTACCAATATTAGTCCCAAATAATCCTTCATGACCTAGGGTGTTTTTCGCCACATGGAAATCCCCTTCCGGTGAAGTGAGGCCTATACCCACTTTCCCATCATTGTAATAAATATTATTACCGGATGTATCCCATCGCGAATCTCCTGATGATCCGGCATGCAATGCATAGGCAACACTTAAAAATTGGGATGTTCCCATGGAGGTATAGGTACTGCCACCATCCGGGTCGAGCTCTGTTTCGATGAAATAATCATCACTTGCCCAGCTTATATCCGGGAATGTGCCGGTTACGGGTGTTCCGTTACCGATTTCAATGGTTGCCAATCCGAATTCATTGGTCATTACGCTAAACGTTTCCTGGTAAACGATTGTTCCTCCTGCAGAACCCTGATGAATGCTAATTCGCAAGCTAACGGTTTGGTCCTGGATAAAATCGCCGACATCGTTCCTTACCACTGCCTGATATTTGATTGCTTGAGGTGCCTGTGCATAGGAAACAACTGAATATAAGCCCAGTACTAAAAAGAGTAATCTTGTTTTCATAGGATAGTTTTTTTGGAAAAAGATTTTAGGTTTCAAATATACGAAATGAGATAAGAAAAATCAAGTGTTGTAATTAGAGCAAAAAACAAGAAGAATTATTACAATAAATTATTCTTTCCTACTTGCATTGATTTTTTAATAAATATGTTTACCTCGCCCAACTGTTCCGTTAGTCAAGGCCACTTGATATCGGTTTTAAATTGAGAGAAACGGATAGTGTGATTGCTCCAAATGGCTATTCCATCTGGTTTCACAAAGACCTGGTTGCCTGGATACTCATTTTAATTTGGAGAAAATGTGTGTAATATATTTTATTATATATTTGCTGAAGGGAATGATTGCATTTTTTAAGGTTTCATTTTCGGATTAAGAAAAAAATTTAAATAAATGAAAAAGCTTATTCTTTTACTATCGTTACTTGTGTTCCTGGCTACATCATGCAAGGTTTATAAGGACAACAATATTCACGTAGATCATAGCAAGGAAAAAGACCAATTTAAAGTTTCCCAAAAGAAATATAAATCCCCTAAAAAATGTAAAACCTGGAAATAAGAATTTCCGGCGTTTTTCATTTGTTGGTTCTGGGCTCAAAAAAATGGGCAAATAAGATTCGAACTAAATTCATTATAATTATATCTTCTGATCTGCTATTTTACTCAGGCACTAGTGAAGTAAAAGTATTTTTATTCAAAATCCAAATGTCATCTTTGTCAGAGTTGTTAACCTGGCCGTCCAAGTTTATATCTTCCGCTAAATAACCCGCATTCCCGCTGCTTGTTTCCCAAATTGTTTTATCTCCATCGTTAATTGTGCCATTGGCATTACTATCTCCCCCAGCCATCCCAAAAATCCCAGGTGCAATGGATTTATATCCAACTACTCCGCCATAAGCCTGATCAATGGAAAGTGTAAAATCATAAGTATATATTCCATTATCTTCAGTTAGTGAATTCGATGATATGATATCAATATGATTCCGATGCCTTACAACTACAAATAATTGCTCAGAGATTGGGCCGCTGAATTGAATTGGAGAATACCCGTCTAAGCCGGCTAAAGTTCCATCTTTTAAAAGGAAACAAGCCTGTTGATCAAAGATAGTACTCTCTAAAGCACTAGCTGCATTGGGTGCGTCCCTGAATTCGATTAATACCCAGTCGACAATATCATTATTTGGGATTGTGGTTACTGCCTCATTACCATTATAATACCATGGGGCCTGATAGTATGGTTGGGCCAACGGGAATTCAGTGATGAGTTCAGGCTTATTTGTTAAATCCGTATTCATTGTCGTCCCATTGTATGGGCCTTCAAGCAATACTTTTATATCAGCATTAAAAAAATGATCATCTCCATAACCCGTTTCAGAATAATTTACTACTATATTTTCAGAACTATAAGACGATTTAACCTGGAGGAAATAATAATCATTAGGTGTAGGTATGGATTGAGAAATATTATAATCCGCCCATTCATCCCAACAAATTACACTTATATCGTCAAACCATGAAAAAGCAGTATCAGCATCCGGAACACCACTATAAGCACGAATATCGAAAAACCTCGTACCTATTGGAACGGAAAGCTCCGTATGGTAAAAAGTCCAGGGAGTGTTACCGTTTATTTGTGTTCCTATATTTTCTGTATCCAGAGCTACAAATGCACTCCTACTCTCAAAATATCTTATTTGTATAGTTACGTTTGCCCCGTTTCGGGTTTTTATAAAGCCGCACAATGAGTACTTGAGAGTATCGGAAGGAAGAATGAATTTCTCTTCAAAGTTTGTAACTATATTCGACGAATTACCGGATGTACGGATGTGCTGGATGGAGCGTACACTTTGATACGCAACAGTATCGCAATAGCTTTCGCTTGAACTGTTTAAATCCCACATTGTGGCGCCCTCATCCTCCATATTCCCAAACCAGATAAATTCCCTGCCCAGTCGGAATTCATATAAACCAGCTGGTTCCACGCTGTTGACAGTTGAAATACTTCCGGATTGTTTAAGCTGATGGGGAGGGCTTACCCAAAAATTGTCCGGGTCATCCATTGGGAGATCAGCAATATGCTCTGTCAGGATTTTAGACATTGATGTCGTATCCATAATAACCTTAGCAGTAACACTATCCTTGTCAATTTTCAAGTAGGTATCCAAATTCCTTGAGCGCTGCGCAAGATCTTCCAATATATGTAGGCCCAAATCTCCTCTTGCCCTTTGTGGGATATAATCATCGATGTATACGGGTGTAATTGTAAACTCGTAAAACCCCATTTCGTTAACCTTCGAATTCAGGATGAATGTGGGATAAGTTTCCGGGTAATCCAGATCAAACACAAAGTCTCCCAACGAATGTGCTATGAGCTTACCACTATAAAGTTCAACGCCTTGCATAATGTGAGGGTGATGGCAAATAACCAGGTCTGCGCCCTGATCGATAGCATAATGCGACGTTTCCCTGTCCTTCTGGCCAGGGGCAAAAGCTAAAGGATAGTAGTTTTCCTCTTCATTACTCTCTTCCAGCCATGCTTGAACTTTGTCGGGATTATCATTCGGATCGAATGAATATTCAATCCCTGTATGCCATTCCAGTACGATAAAATCTGCCACCTCCGATACTTCTTCAATTTGCTTTTTAATATAATATGGTTTGAGGTTAGCAAAGCCGGGTTTGTTATAACCTGCATTAAGGTATGGCTGGTAATTATTGTACTGTCCTGTTTTGTCACTTGCCGAAAGAAAGGCAAAATTCACTCCTGATTTTGAATAAAAAGTGGGTAGATAAGCTTCATATGAAGTTTTACCGGCGCCCATATATTGTATGTTGTGTTCGTCTAAAACCATTCGTGTTTCCGCTAATCCGGGGTACAGATAATCCAGAATGTGATTGTTGGCTAATGTAACGATGTCGATTCCGGCATAGGTCAAACCATCCACATTCCCGGGCGAGCCTTTAAAATAGATGGATTTAGTAGGGTGATTTTCCCAATGGGTTGTCAACGGGCACTCCAGGTTAGCAATGGTAATATCTGCAGCATTCCCAAGAATAGGTAGGGTAGGTTCAAAAATAGCTTCCACACCTTGAGTGGGTATTATTCCGCCGGGATATTCATATTTGCGTGCCAGCATAATATCACCCACAAAGTTCAATGTAATTGGGAAGGATGTATTCCCGGGATCCAAATCAACACTACAGCTTGCTTGTCCCCAGCGATTTGTAGAATCAACCACCTGAAGCAAAACCCTGTAAGGATGATTATCGGTGATTAAAAATGTATGCGTCGGATTTTCTTCTGTACTGGTGGAGTCATCGCCAAAGTTCCATAAATAGGTGTGCTCATCACTGTCTGGATCAATTACCACGCTGTAAAACTGAACATCAACCATTTTACTCCCCCCTGAATCCTTGTAATCTTTCCCTATTGTGTAATTAATTGATGCTTCAGGAATATGGGGCAGGTCACTGGTAATATCGACAATATTATCAAAATAAATTACACCCTGTGAAGAGGCATCTTTGTCATTAACATAAATAATGTCAGTGATCTCAGGGAGGTAATCAAAAAAAGCCATCCAATCATCAGCAATTGGAAGTTGATAATCATTCCATTGACCTTGGGGGAAACTTCCCTGGTAAACAGGTTCCCACTCATTTATATTTACTTCTTGTGAGCCAGCAAATGAATAAAATAACACATTTAAATTGTCCATAAATCCAATTCCCTGAATTTCGGCCTGAGAAGAAATATAAGCAGACACCTGCCATACATCACCCGTGTTAATAAGTAGGGGTGAAATATTTTGAGTCTTCCAGGTGTTTCCATACAATTTCAAAGAAAATGGTGAATTTTCATAGGTGATGCTTGAATTTAATTCCCAATAATCCGGCTCCTGATCCTGAGTTAGGTATGAGTTGAGGTTGATAATACCGCTATCAAAGTTTTCAATGACAACTTGTTTTTGTGAGCCAGTGATAAGCGTTTCCTGCGAAAGGGTTTCAGTACTTAAATTTGAAAAGCATAGAATACCTATTAATGCTAATAATCTTACTTTCATTTTTCGCTCTTTTTTATCTATTTGAAACAGCATATAGGTATTTATGAGACTTGTCTTATTAATTGGAATATTCGTAAAATAAAGATACTATTTATCATGATATCGTTGCATGTATTGATCAGGAATAAATTGAACAGAGTGAAAAGAGCGCCCTGATCACAATATTTGCAGAAAATCAAGTCTATTGCCCTTGCTGTATGGCCTGTGTGATGCTGCACAGTATCCTGCAGATCCTGATCTGTATAATCAGCAACATGTGGACATGAGAACTGTTTTTGAAGATCATGCCAAGCTAATTGATAATGGTTACTTCCTTGCTCCCGGTTCTTCTGCCATAGGTGCAGGTGTAAATGGTGGCGATTGTGGGGTGTTCAGTTTTGATACTGGTTATCCGTATGTTTTATCGGGGATTCCTGCCATTCCAGCAATTTATAAGGCCACTGTCGGGCTTGTAACAGGAACTACTTTACCTGTTTTCTGTTAAAGACAGCAGACTTATTGGACATAAATAAAGGTATGATGCCACAAGTATTAAGGTATATTCTGGTTATAACACTCCTGTGGCCATTAGGATTGGCCTTTGCACAATTGCCTGATATTATTGCCATGGAGTATTATTTCGATACGGATCCCGGATTTGGAAACGGAACCTAAGTCCTGAACACTCCTGATACTGTGCTAATGGAGGACTTTTTTGCAGATATTTCCTTATTTGGTGGTGGAACCCATCTTTTGTACTTAAGGGTTAAAGATGAAAATAGACGATGGCGTCACGTGGCAATTATACCCCTTATGCACACAGGGAATACAACTTTACATTGAAGGCCCTTATAATTTAAATACAGGGCTTATGTCAACGGATTTAAATGACGCTGGATTATTGCCTCTTACACAGCCATTTGGAACGAATTCAAATGCTGAATAGTTTTACGATGGTAACGAATCAGTACCTGCTATACCCAATTCGAATATTGTGGATTGGTTGCTTTTGCAAGCGAGAGGCGCCACAACCCCGGCAAATGCTACGTCTGCCACAATTAAGGAAAACCAGGTCGCATTTCTGTTAAATGATGGGAAAATTGTGGATTTGGATGGGGTGAGTAATATTTCTTTTAGTGAGTCATTCAATAATGAACTTTATCTGGTTGTTTTTCAAAGAAACCACCCGGGTGTTATTTCATCTTATCCATTGGATACTATAGGTGATTGCAGCTGTTCTTATAATTATACCATTGGCCCTGACCAGATTTTTGGGGGAGCAAATGGTCATAAGGAACTCAAAAATAATGTTTGGGGTTAAGTAAGTGGCGATGGTAATGGAGATGGCCAGGTGGCATTAGATGATAAATCTTCTGTCTGGAATATTGAATCAGGGAATAACGGCTACTTGCCTGGGGATTATAATATGGATGGTCAGGTGGATAATGAGGATAAAAACGAGCACTGGGAATCTAATTTTGGTGCTATCAATCAGGTGCCGGACTAGTACAAAATGTGTTTTATTCTAAAATAGATAAATGAAATTTAGAATTAAAACTTTCAATTTTAGGTTGTTTTGCTTTTTTAATTGACTTTCCGATGGCCTCATTTGCCTGTTATCTCAATAAACAATATTTAGGTTTACGTAAACCATAAGACTTTCCCGCTTTTATTTACTTTTGCTGAAACATATAATTATCCAGCAATTTATACGATCATGCAAAATCTCAAATTTCTACTTATCCTCATTTGCCTGTCATTTACGGTAATGCTTACTGCCCAGACGATTCATCATAATCTGGATGTTGATCTGAGTATTGATAATAAATCCATTGATGTTATTGATTCTATAACTTTTCCCGGAGCGATCATTAATGGGAAAAGCCTTTTAATGTTTACTTTAAACAAAAACCTGCAACCCGAGTCCCTTGATGGATCAATACAGGTGAGTAAAATAATTCAAAATAATGAGGGGGCAATTTACAACAGTTATAAAATTGAACTTAACCTGATAAAACAAGGTGATATAACAGTCCCGATTAAGTATTCAGGAGCCATTACAGAAGAAATTTCAACAGGTGCTGATGAATATGCGAGAGGCTTTAGCGAAACAAATGGTATCATAACTGATAAAGGCGTTTATCTGGCAGGTTCCACCTATTGGGTTCCCTCATTTGATTTACCCTTGTTAACATATACCCTTTCAGTTAATCTGCGGAATGATTGGAATGTGGTTTCACAGGGAGAGCGGATTACAAATAGAGTAACCGGAGAAAGAAGAAAAGTAGAATATATATGTGATAATCCTACAGAAGAGGTTTACCTTATTTCCGCTGGCTGGACTGAATATGAAAAAATGGCGGGCAATGTTCTTGTGCAGGCGTTCTTAAGAACCCCGGATGAGGAACTGGCAAATCGTTATATTGATGCGACCTCGGGATATTTGAAAATGTATGTTGACCTGGTAGGGCCCTATCCATATCAAAAATTTGCCCTGGTTGAAAATTTCTGGGAAACGGGTTATGGTATGCCTTCTTTTACCCTGCTTGGTGAAAAAATTATTCGTTTTCCCTGGATTTTAACTACTTCTTATCCCCATGAATTACTGCATAACTGGTGGGGGAATTCTGTATACGTTGATTTTGAAAAAGGCAACTGGTGCGAAGGATTAACGGCTTACATGGCTGATCATTTATTGAAAGAACAAGCCGGACAGGGTGCTGACTACCGACGAAACACCTTGCAAAAGTTCACCGATTACGTAAATCCTGAAAATGATTTTCCGGTAATTGAGTTTCGGTCGAGAAACAATTCCGCAGAGGAGGCCATAGGCTATGGGAAATGTTTGATGTTTAATCACATGCTTAGGAAAATGGTGGGTGATGAAAACTATATAAAAGCTTATCAGGGCTTCTACCAGAATAATATTTATAAGATTTCAACCTTTGATAATATCCTGGAATCTTTTCAGTCCTTTTCAAAAACTGACCTGAAACCAGTTTTTGATCAGTGGCTAACCCGCAAAGGTGCTCCCTCATTTCAATTATCGAATGTGTCGACTCAAATACTTGATGAGGGTTTTAATGTGGTCTTTACTTTGTCACAAAATCAGAAGGATGATGTTTTTATCATGGATGTTCCGGTAGCCATTTATTTGAAAGATAAGATAGAGTTAGTAAAGGTTACTTCTGATAAAAGAAGCAATAAATATTCATTCATGTTCCCTTCCGAACCAGTTAAAATTGAAGTCGATCCTCAGTTTGATGTTTTCCGTCGGTTGGATAAATCAGAAGTACCTCCATGCCTATCTCAGATCTTTGGCGAATCAGATGGGATGATCGTTCTCCCCGGAAATAGCCCTTTGCTGGAAGAATACAAAACCCTGGCCGAAACATGGAGTCAGGCAAAAGAAGCAGAAGGAAAATTCCTCAAAGTTATTTTTGATAATGAAATTGAAACCCTACCTGATCTGAAATCAATATGGATAATTGGTTTTGAAAATAAATTTGCGGGCCTGTTTGATATGGAAAAAGAATACAGGCCAGCTTTTGATGCCGGGCAATTTGAACTCGTTCGTCAGCTCCTGTCAGCAGGCTCCCTTGTGTATTCTATTCCAAACCCTGAGAACAATGCTTTTACCATAGGTTTTGTAGGTACAAATGTAAAGGAGGCTGTTCCGGGTTTAGCCAGGCTATTGCCGCATTATGGAAAATATTCTTTCCTTGGATTTGAAGGGGAAAGACCGAATAATGTATTAAAAGGCAATTTCCCGGCTTTAAATTCACCTTTGTTTTATACTATTCCTTACGAGGGGAAATATCTTGAAACCAGTGCAGCATTAAATTCTGCCAAGCCATTAATCGGAGAATAATAATGGTTCAGGCTTTCAGTAAATAGAACTTTACTTTTTCCCTGATTGAATATAATATCCTTCCCTTGATAGGAGATGGTCTAAGTTGGCTACACCATAAACAACGATTGCAGTAGCAATTGCAGCGTGTTCCTGGTATTCAGCAATACTTTTATTATAAAGATCCCTTTCAGTATGCCAAATCTCCCTATAACTAAAATTATATCCTTTCGGGTCTTCATTGTTAAATCCCAGGGTCGGAACACCTTTAACAGCAAATGGCCCGCTATCTGTACCCCAGGCTTTTTCGGGACGGTCCCTGGGTTCTCTTTCCTCCAGTGTAAAAGGAAAGTCAGGATTAATGGTGTTAATGGGCTCACATATTTTTTCCATATCGTCCCACATGGCTTTTGATACATTCATTGATAATGGGACGGTTGGGCCACCATCACGATTAAACATATTAGAAATTTTGTCAAGTTTGTCCTCGTTTCGTTCTATCCAGCTTGTTGAGCCCAAAAGGCCAAATTCTTCTCCAGCCCATAAGCAAACCAGAATGGTACGTTTTGGTTTGCCACCAGATTCCATTATAAGCCTTGCCGCCTCCATCGAAGGTGTAGCTCCTGAACCGTCATCCACTCCACCGGTTGCCACATCATACGAATCGAGATGCCCGCCAACAATAACATATTCATCAGCGAATTCTATACCTGGGATAATCCCAATCACATTATGATACTTGATAGGGCCCATTTTAAAATGGTTGCGAATATCAAATTCAAGTTGAAAATATCTCCGCTCTTTCACCATTTGTTCAATTACTTCATATTGATGTTCATCCAGTTTAATATCGGGCACTGTTGGTAGGTTTTCAAATGTCAAATCCATGATATTTTTCCTGTCGTACATTACCCGGATAGGGACAGAAGAAGATTGAATGATGCCAAGTATTCCTGCTTCCTTCATTTGCTTGTAAAATAGGGCTGGTTCCTCTACCAGCGGAAGTAGTTCTTTTTCTTCCCCTTTATCCCTGTTCTTCCTATTCTCTCTTCTTATCTCATAATTTTGCTTTTCAATATCTGCATTTACAGATATAATCGAATCACGTACCTTATCAGCTTTTTCTGAAATATCGATGGGGAAGCCATTATTCTCTCCACCAATCAGTACCCATGCCCCTTTAAGCTGCCCTCTCATTCTATCGAATTCAGCCTGGGTTTGCGGCTCAATCAACACATGGCCCCGTTGTACTCCTTTGGTCCCTGAGGTATAAGATGGTGTTGCAAAGTGGAGATGCATTCCTTCTTCGCCTAATAACCTTCCGAACCAGGGGCCCCTGTTAAATCCAACCGGCAATTCACCGGCTTCATCCATCTCAACCTGCATTCCCCATTCTGTAAATTTGGATGCTACCCACACTGCCGCATTTTCATAAGCATCTGAACCAATTGGCCTGCCACCAAAGCGGTTGCAAAGGATATCCAGATGTTCCATTGTTTGGTTATCAGTTTTCCCGATTTTAATGATGTTCTCAACCTGGGGATCTATTTGCCCAAATGTGGCTAAATAGCTAAAAATGAAAAAAAAGATTGACAATGATTTCATAAAAAAGTTGTGTTTAATTTCAGACAATTCAATTGAAATAAATAGTTGTCAAATATAAGTTTTTAGTGTTTGTAATGTTAGAGAGAAAACAAATACCCGGGAAAAAATAATTCTTACCGGGTAAGTGCTTCATTCGCTTTTTTATTTAAATAGCAAAATTATTTTGCCATTTATTATCTCTAAATCCAATAAAAAAATGGGCGATAACTGTTAGTCGTCATCTTCCTCCTGTTCTTTATTATACTGATCTTTATCCTTTACTTCGGCTTTTTCATCGTCTTCATCGTCATTTTCTTTAACCATCTGAATAGTTTTTCCATCCTCACTAATCTTGACCTCAAATTCTTTTTCCTTCTTTCCATCTAGAATCTCAACTGACAATTCATAACCCATAAAGTCGGGACTACTCAGGCTGACCGCTTCTTCAATCTCAAACTTTTCGTATTCAAGGTAAAGTGCTTTAAAAACATTAGCAGGTAAATCTTCAGTTATAATTTCCATTTCTGTTTCCAGCCACTTGCCTTCCAGATCAAATGAAGCAGAACCTTCAAGGCCGTCTGATTTAAATTCTGCTTCCCATTCATTGTCGTTTTCCATTTCCCATTTTACTTTTGTTACATCCGGGAATTTTTCTTTAAAAGCTGAACGAACTTTTGAGGGAGCTTCTGTCTGACAACTTGAACTTGTAAAAAGTATAAAGGCTCCGATAATTGTAAATAACAAACTTTTCATGATACTTAAGTTTAGATTTAATTATATGATACAAGATTACTTATAAATATTGGAGGAATTCTGAATTGTAAAAGCGATACTCACCCTATGCCATTCTTTTTCGTATTGGTAATTGATATTCCATTTATATTCATCACATATCTTTTTTACAATAGCAAGGCCTAATCCCATCGATCCTTTAGAACCAGTGGGTTTATAGAAGCGGTCAAAGAGTCTCTCAGCAGGAACAAGGAGAGCTGCACCCGTATTGGAAATGAAAAGTTCACTACCGTTTGAGTTTATCTCAATTTGGCCATTTGATTTGTTATGTATAATGGCATTTGTAAATAAGTTTGAAATCAGAATATCAAATAAATCCGGATTGGTTGACAAGAGAGTACCTTCGGGGAGGTTCACCTTGACTTGAATTTTTTTCATCTCAATTAATTCAGAGAATTTTTCCAGTTGTGAATTGACGATATCCAATAGGGATAGGTCGGTTGTTTTATCGAACTGATGATTATCTATCCTGGTAAAAATGAGTAAGGTTTTGATAAGTTTTTGAAGTTTCCTTACAGCATTTAGCGATTTGCTGATCCTTGCTGCCTGTGCTGAATTTAGAGTATTCGATTGTAATTCCTCTTCCAGGTTAAGCTGAATAATAGCCAATGGGGTTTGCATCTCGTGGGAAGCATTTTCTGAAAATACTTTAATATTGTTATAATCCTTGATTGCTTTTTCACTCAACGTAATCAATACTTTGTTCAATTCCTTAAATTCAAGGATTTCAGTATCAGCCAGGGCAACTGGCTTTTGTAACTGAAGGGAAAACTCTTTAAGCTTTTCCAGATTTTTAAAAAAAGGATCCCATGCTTTCCTCGAAATGATGTGGTGCAGGGAAAAAAGACCGCTGATTAAGAGAAGTATTACGGAACCGATTACCAATCCGATAAGCAGGTAGAAATCCTGTGGCTCAATAGCAAATTGTCGGACTGTTATTCTGTAAGAAATTTGATTTATCGTTTTATGAACCGTCATTTCCCTGAATAACTCTGCTTCTCCTTCAATTGAATCAAATATGAGCGTATCCCTGATAATTTCATTTTCTGCAAAATCAAATTTTATTTTTTCTATTTCCAATATAGGTGGAATTGAGATTAAGTTTTCTCCTTTCTCAATCATAGCAACAATTCTTGAAACATTCGCCTGGAGTTTTTCATTGGTTTCTTTTTGCATAATCGCTGAAATTGCAACATAAAGAGCTATACCTCCAGAAATTGCTAAAATGGAGGAGAAAACTAAAAACAAACGGTTGGTATAATCCAGGAGTTTCATCTTTCTGAAAATTTGTATCCCATACCGTACATTGTTTGAATATAATTTTGTCCCCCGGCGGAAATAATTTTTTTTCGCAAATTTTTAATGTGGGTATAAATGAAATCAAATGAGTCTGAGAATTCCATTTCCTCACCCCATAAGTGCTCAGCAATAACTTCCTTCGTTAGTAAACGGTTTTTATTCGTCATTAAAAAAAGGATTAACTCGTATTCTTTCTTTGTTAACTCAAGTGTCTTGCCATTAATTTCTGCTTCTTTAAGGGACGTTTTAATTTTAATCTCATTGTAAATCAGGGTATCAGACCCCTTAAACTTTCTTCGGCGGATTACAGAATTTACCCTGGAATTTAGTTCAGAAAGATGAAAGGGTTTAGTAATATAATCATCTGCACCCATATCAAGGCCACTTATTTTATCTTCAAGGGAGTCTTTTGCCGAAATGATCAAAATGCCGCAATCAGATTGGTGAAGCGGTATCAATTTTAATAAATCCAATCCATTCCCGTCAGGCAGGCCAATATCGAGAATTACAATATCGTATTTGGAGCTTAAAATTTTATCTTCAGCCAGAAATAATGTTTTGGCATTTTCACAAACTAAACCCTGATCAGTTAAAAACCGGGATACTGTTTTTAAAAGTTCAGGCTCATCTTCAACAATTAAAATTTTCATAACCAATAAAATTAATCAAAAGTAGCAACTAATTTTGATTGAATTCTGAAGGAAGACATGTCAAAAGAAACTAGGATTGATCATTCGCCATGAATTAAATGAAATGCCTTTACTTTAAAGATTGATTTACTACAGGCCTTCAGGACAACCCGCCGGATATTGTAATAAATAGCCTGATGATGCATATTTTAGATTTTTTAATCTTTCTATAAGTTGCACCATTTTATTTACTTTTGGTAAACAGAAACGAACAAGTAGTGTTATCCTTTAAAATTATTAGTGTATGAAAAAAATTGCCATTATTGTTGTCATCTTCTTTTTTATTTCCGGGATTGGCCCGAATGTGTCTGCTCAAAAAGCAGATAGTGACAAAGATAGTCTGTTTGTTTCCAGTGTTTTTTCAGGACTTTCTTTCAGGAATATTGGGCCTGCCTTTATGTCGGGGAGGATAGCTGATATTGCAATCCATCCAATCGATGAAAATATATGGTATATTGCTGTGGGTTCGGGTGGAGTATGGAAAACGACCAATGCAGGAGTTACCTGGTCTTCTCTTTTTGATAAACAAACCTCATACTCGATTGGATGTTTAACTATCGATCCCACAAACCCTCATATTGTCTGGGTGGGAACGGGAGAAAACATTGGTGGGCGACATGTTGGATTTGGAGATGGAGTTTACCGCAGCGAAGATGGTGGAACTACCTGGCAAAATATGGGCCTGAAAAAATCGGAACACATTTCAAAAATCATTGTACATCCTTCCAATTCTAATATCATCTGGGTTGCTGCCCAGGGTCCACTCTGGACAAAAGGGGGAGAACGTGGTTTATATAAATCGATAGATGGTGGTAAAAGCTGGCAAAAAACTTTAGGTGATGATAAATGGGTTGGGGTTACAGATATAGCTATTGACCCTCGCAATCCGGATATCCTGTATGCCGCAACATGGCAACGCCAGCGTAATATTGCTTCGTATATGGGTGGTGGTCCTGGCTCAGGAATTTACCGCTCATATGATGGCGGGTTAAGTTGGGAAAAATTAATTAAAGGCCTTCCAACGAGTAATATGGGAAAGATTGGACTTGCCATTTCACCCATTAAACCTGATATCCTCTATGCTGCTATTGAGCTTGACCGCAGAACTGGAGGGGTGTTTAAATCAACTGACCGGGGGGCATCCTGGTTAAAACAATCTGAAACGGTTTCAAGTGCTACGGGTCCGCATTACTACCAGGAATTGTATGCTTCTCCTCATTATTTCGACCGCCTATATTTAATGGATGTGCGTACCCAGATTTCATTGGATGGGGGCAAAACTTTTAAAAGATTAAACGAACAAAATAAACACGGAGATAATCATGCCATTTGTTTTAAAAAATCGGATCCGGATTACCTGATGATGGGCACAGATGGTGGATTATATGAATCATTTGATGATGCTGAAAATTGGCGTTTTATGGCCAACCTTCCATTAACCCAATTTTATAAAGTGGCCGTGGATGATGCTTTGCCCTTTTATAATGTATATGGAGGTACTCAGGATAACTCAACGCAGTGCGGGCCTTCCCGGACAGATAGCCGGCAGGGTATCCGCAATGCTGATTGGTATGTAGTAATGGGTGGTGATGGGCATCAACCGGCTACTGAACCCGGAAACCCTGATATTGTTTATGCGGAATCGCAGGAAGGTGAGCTTCATCGGATTGATGTAACCACTGGTGAGAAAGTATATATCAAACCACAACCCCTGGCGGGAGAAGATTATGAAAGAAATAATTGGGATTCTCCTATTTTGGTGAGCCCTCATTCTCCGACGAGAATATTTTTTACTTCCCAGCGATTGTGGCGATCAGATGACAGGGGAGATAGCTGGACTGCCATTTCTGGTGACCTTACCAGAAACCAGGACCGGATGAAGATACCCCTGATGGAGCAAACCTGGAGTTGGGATGCCAATTGGGATTATGAGGCCATGTCAAACTACAATACCATCACTTCTATTGCAGAATCTCCTGTTAAGGAGGGGCTGATTTATATTGGAACAGATGATGGATTAATTCAATATACAGAGAACGGTGGTGAAAGTTGGAATAAAATTGAAGTGGCGTGGTTACCTGGGGTTCCGGCATCTGCTTTTGTGAATGATATTAAAGCTGATTTGTTTGATGAGAATACGGTTTATGTTGCTTTGGATAATCATAAATTTGGGGATTATAAACCCTATTTGCTGAAAAGTACTGACCGGGCTAAAACATGGAAATCAATTGCTTCAAATATACCCGACAGAAACCTGGTGTGGAGAATGGTACAGGATTATGTGAATCCTGATTTATTATTTACAGCCACTGAATTTGGTATATATTTCAGTGTGAATGGGGGAGGAGAATGGATACAATTTAAAGCAGGATTGCCTGCGATTCCTTTCCGGGACCTGGTAATTCAAAAACGGGAGAATGACCTGGTTGCTGCCTCTTTTGGCCGAGGATTTTTTATTTTGGATGACTACAGTGCTTTGAGGGACATCACCCCCGAGATGATGAAAGAAGAAGCGAAACTTTTCCCGGTAAAAGATGCATTGTTATTCATCGAAAGGCAAAAGCTCGGATATAACGAAAAGGGGACCCTGGGAGCGGATTATTTTACTGCTCCTAATCCACCATTTGGTGCGATATTTACTTACTACCTGAAGGATACTTATAAAACCAAACAACAGCTTCGACAGGAAAATGAAAAAAAGCTCATTGGAGAGGGAAAACAAGTGGCATTTGAAGGTTGGGATGAGGTAGAGGTGGAGCGAAGGCAGGATGCTCCGGTCATTCTTTTGGTGGTGAAGGATGAACAGGGGAATATAATACGGAAAATTCAGAGCCCGGCGGCAAAAGGAATACAAAGAGTTGCCTGGGATTTAAGGACTACATCTGTAAATGCAATTGATGTGAACAGGGCGAGCCCTGATAGAATACAAGCAGGTTATATGGTGCAGCCCGGGAAGTATTCAGTGATTCTCTTCAAACAAATTGATGGTGTAGTTACTCAATTAAGTGGACCCGTTGAATTTAAAGTAACACAATTATATAAGGGTGCTCTGGAGGGTAAGTCACAGGATGAAATAGCTGAATACCGCATCGAAGTTGAATCATTAAACGCCGCAGTTTCTGCTGCAGGTCTTAATTTACGTAACTTACAAAAGAGGGTTGAAGCTTTGCAAATTGTGGCAGACAATACACGGATAAATCCTGTTGAGATAAATAATAAAATTGCTTCGGTGAAACAGGATCTAAATAAGCTGGATGAACAACTTAATGGAAATCGTTCAAAACTGCAGATCGGTGAGAAAAATAATCCAACAGTTCGGTCCCGTTTGGATGTGGCATCCTCTGGTTTGCAAGGGACTTATGGTCCAACCGCTATGCATCGTCAAAATCTTGATATCGCTAAAAGTGAGTTTTCTGCAATTCGATTAAAATTGGAAGATATTGGGAAAGTTCGTTTGCCTGAAATCAGAAAGATGCTGAAGGATGCAGGAGCCCCATGGATAGAAGGGCAGGATTTACCTAAAGTTGAGAATTACAAATGGTAGCTGCAATTATTTTAACGATTAGCTGACATAGAATTTTTCTATTATTATTTGTTCTTCCACGAGAGTAACTTTTGCTTATCGTATTCTACTTTACCATTGTCAAGAAGCCACTGAACAACTTTGATAATCCTGTCCTCTGAAATGTGCTTAAGTTGAACTGACAGATTCTTTATGCTTGTAGGAGACTTCAAAAGGATGGGTTTAATTTTTTCAATAACAGTATCAAATTCAAATTCACTCAGTTCTATTTTATTACGCTCGATGCAAACGTCACACTTTCCGCATCTTTTTTGATGATCTTCGCCAAAATAAGCAAGGAGTTGTAAACTTCTACACCGGTTTGAATTCTGGATAAATGATAACATAGCATCCAGGCGTTGTTTGCCTGTTTTTAAGCGATCAGAATAATTATGCTCACTAATCCTAATGTTCTTGCCATCCATACGTTCCTGTAGAAAAGTAATCCGGGGAAGATGTGATTTAGGTTTATAAACCAGTATTTTATACTTATCAAGTTGGGTTAAAGTCGAAATAACCTGTTCTTCCTTTAATTCTGTTCTTCTTGCCAGATCAGCTTCATGTATTTTTACATACTCCGAAAATAATCCGGAATAGGAGCGTAAGATGGTTTTAATAAATTTATCAAACTTAATGTGCTCTACCTGGAATTTGTATAAATCTTCTTTTGAAACCCGGACATGGATCTTTGATTCACTTTCAGCTACTTCCTGTAAAAACAGGTACCCGTCCTTTTCAAGAAATTTTAAAGCCTGTAAAGCTTCATAAGAATTCAAATTATAATTTGTGCAAAATTGATTGATATTAAATTCATGCGTAGTATCTTTCCCACTCCCGATTGCAAGGTTGAGGTAGTTTCCTAAAGCATGATAAACATTTCTGATATATTTTATTTCCGGGTACTGCCTTTTTAAGTTCGAAAGGGATTCAGCCACATCGGTGTTATCATACATTAAAACGGCATACGAATTTTTACCATCACGACCTGCTCTTCCCGCTTCCTGGAAATAAGCTTCAATGGTATCAGGAATGTCGAGATGCACCACAAACCTAACATTCGGTTTATCGATACCCATACCAAAAGCATTTGTCGCGACAATAACTTGAATTTTGCCTGACATCCATGCTTCCTGACGTTTATTTCTTATGGCTGGTTCAAGGCCAGCATGATAAAAGTCAGAACGGATTTTTAGTTTGCTTAAAATATCTGAAATTTCATTTGTCTTTCTACGGTTTCTTACATAGATAATTCCGCTTCCACCAATGTTATGAATTACCTTAAGCAGCCTGCCCATCTTATCTTCCTCTTTCACTACCACATAGGTCAGGTTTTTTCTCTCAAAACTTTGATGAAATACATTTTGTGTTTTAAATCCGAGTTTTTCCTGAATATCTGTAATTACTATGGGTGTAGCAGTTGCCGTAAGTGCGAGAAGGGGAATGTTTGGAAGGTGTTGCCTTATTTTAATAATGTTAAGGTAGGATGGCCTGAAATCGTAACCCCACTGAGAAATACAATGGGCTTCATCTACTGCCAGTAAGTTGACTTTCATTCTGGCAATGTTCAAAAGGATCATGTCTGTTTCAAGTCGCTCAGGCGACACATATAGAAATTTCAATTTATTATGAACAGCATTGGAGATTACAGATTCTATTTCATTAAGATGCATACCACTGTGAATAGCAGAGGCTGCAATCCCTCTTTGCTTGAGATTTTCTACCTGGTCCTTCATAAGTGCAATGAGAGGGGAAATTACCAGGCACATACCTGACATAACCAAAGCAGGTACCTGGAAACAAATGGATTTTCCTCCTCCGGTAGGGAGTAATGCAAGGGTATCTCTCTTGTCCAGTGCAGATTGTATGATCTCCTCCTGCATGGGCCTGAAAGAATTGAACCCCCAATATTTTGTTAATATTTTAATGCTATCCATTCTAATACAATAATACTAAATTTTTAATAATTCTGAGCAGAACTGGGGCACCCTCCTGAGTAAGAAGTAACGCTAATTTAATTTTTGCTTAATTCATATAAAAGATTAGGCTTATAATTTTGTGCAAAACTAAAATGATGAATGCAGAAATACACAAAGTGAAGCTTTCGTTGCAATGTTCCTTTGCATCAGCCAGTGACATCTTTGGGGATACTAATATATAAGAATGTGAAGTGATTATTTCAGTAGATGATTATTCAGGCGAAATTAATAATTATTTGTTTGCGAATGGGGTTACACTTAATATGGTTGGCTATAACCATGTTTATCCTTTTGAATATATAATTACTATTCCATTATTAGGTAGAGGTTAAAAATGTATTTCCCCAATTAAATAGGTGACTGCTCTACCCCCTATTAAAACTTTGTCGTCTTCTATTTGGCAAAAAAGTTCACCCTTTCTCTCCGAAATTTGATGAGCAAGTAGTTTTGATTTTTTAAGCTTTTTTGCCCAGTATGGAATAAGTATGGTATGTGCGGAACCAGTTACAGGATCTTCGTCTATGCCGGCTTTTGGGGCAAAAAAACGGGAGACAAAATCTACATTTTTACCCTTTGAAGTCACAATAACACCTAAATAGTCTAATTTTTTCATGGCATTATAATCGGGCCTTAAGCTTAGTATATCGTCCTCGTTTTCATAAACTGCCAACAGGTCTTGGGAGCCCAATACTTCCTTAGGTTCTTTTCCAAGGGCCAATAGTATTTCTTCTGTTAATTCCACAGGCCTTGGCGGAGTAGACGGAAATTCAAGCGACAAAAGGTCCGTTTCCTTTCTTACGACGAGATTTTCATGTTCTAGAGATTTAAAAACGATTAAATTGTCAGATGCCTTCAGGTGGTTAAAAAGCACATGGGCCGCGGCGAGGGTAGCATGTCCGCACAGGTCTACTTCTATCTTTGGTGTGAACCAACGAATATCAAAACCATTACCATTTGGAACAAGGAAAGCCGTCTCCGATAGGTTATTCTCCATGGCTATTTTCTGCAAAAGATCTTCAGGAAGCCATTTGTTCAGGGGGCAAACTGCAGCAGGATTTCCTTTGAATACCTCACTTGTAAAGGCATCAATCTGGTAAATAGGCAGGGTGTTCATGTGGCTTAATATGTTATGTTGATTGAATATTCAGTAATGTTGTTTTTATTGTCAGTCACCATTAATTCAAAGTAATTATCTCCTTCCAGCAGATATTTGTCAAAATCATAAGTTAACAGATCACTTTTTAAGTCATATTTCATCAATATCCAATGGCCGTTTAACTTTCCCGTATATTTTTTTATTCCTGATAATTCATCCAGAATTTTCACTTCAAGGGTAGTTTGAGCAAGGAGGGATTTCCCTTCATAAATATTTAATGGGATGATTTCAGGCGGAACCGTATCGATCATAATGGTATAATTGCCAAATTCCCTTATGCTTGTTTGAATGAAACCATCTACCCATTCCCCGCCTGCTGCTTCCATTACGCCATCATTCTGGATTTTTACTATCAGCGATTTATCTTGAAGCCAATGTGGTATAGAGTCAGGCCAAATAGCCAGACTACACCAGGAGTGAAGGGGAACATAATCGTAATGTATCTGATGAATCGCGGCAAAAGGAAACCTGGGGTCAATTTGAAAATCATAATAAAAACTAAGGCTGTCGTATAAGGCATTGCCCGGCACTTGCAACACAAGGTTGCTGGTTTTAAAAGTATTGGTTTTATTTATTGAAAAAATAGTTTCCTTATTATTTTTTGAGGATTCCTTATGATGTGAGGCCGTTCCCTTTAACCAGAAGCTTAAGCTTGTCCGATTATTATTTATATCGCTAACTTCAAACGATATGAGGTGCTTTTGTCCTTTCTTAAAATCCACCAAACCATTATTTATTGCAAGTTCGTAAATGGAGAGTTTATTATTAGGCTGAACAAATGCCTTCTGCACCCGCCGTTGATTTTGTTTGTACTCCTGGTAATCAATCAAACTGTTAATATACCTGGTTTCATCAAATGAAAATGTCTCTAATGAATGTGCATAGGTTAATATCTTATCCACATACATTTTAATGGAATAAACCCCATTTTTATTTAACCCCCCATAAAATGGATCATAACAATTTATCCCAAAGTAGGCGGTTCCTGAAATTTCAATGGTGTCTGTGCTATTGATCTCATACTTGCTGCCCTTATTTGTTGGATAATAAACTGCGGATGAGTTTTTTCCGTTTATTTCACTTTTCGAATCAGCTGGATATATTTTAAGAACATTAATAACCGGGCTTGAAATATCTTTTAGGTTAAAATCGAATAACAGGGGGTTGACTGGTTTTTGTGAACCTTGATCCCTTATTTCAAAATGTAAGTGAGGGCCTCCGGAGTATCCTGAATTTCCTGATAAAGCAATAATATCTCCCTGGTTTACCCTGAATTGATCCTCCTCAAGGTACATATCAATTTCATAGCTTTGTCTTTTATACTGCTCTTCGATAACAAATTGATTTATTCGCTCGTTGTATTTCTTTAAATGACCATAAACAGACACATATCCATTGGGGTGTGTAAGGTACAATGCGTATCCATAACCTCCACTTTGGACTTTAATCCTTGAAATATAACCATCAGCAACGGCATATACATTGAGCCCTGTTCTTTCACCTGTTTTAATATCAATACCGGAATGAAAATGATCTGATCTAAGTTCTCCAAACGTACCAGACAATTTTATTGGGATATCAATGGGTGATATAAATATATCAGTGGGATAATTTTTCTGACTCAAAGCTACTATTTGTGTAACAAAAATTAAAAAAATGAGTTGCAGAGTTCTAAACATAGGTTGTTTTTTTAATACAACAACAATATTAGTAAATAAGTCTTCTCCGAAAACGGATATTTATTAACATATATTGGTTTAAAATCCAGAAATATATGAAAGGTGTTGTTTCTTTAAAATGTGTATTATTGAGTTTTTAAGACAGAATTCGGTTTCTGGAAATGCGTACATAAATAACCTTTACACTAGTGGAAAAACTTGATATTTCAGTTCTATTTGTAGAAGATGAGGATTTACTCCGTGCCATATACGAGCGAATACTTGATAAAATAGTTAAGCAGCTTTATATAGCTGAAAATGGCAAGGAGGGCCTTGAGGCTTATCGCGAACATCGTCCTGATCTGATTATTACCGACATTATGATGCCGGTGATGGATGGGCTGGAAATGGTTGAAAATATTCGAAAAGAAGATAGTGACGTAAGGCTGGTGATCTTATCCGCTTATGGAGAAGCCGAATATTTTATGGATGCCATAAAGATAGGTGTGAATAGTTTCCTGCTCAAACCGGTTGAGACAAAAAAACTTACTTCCCTAGTGCAAGAATTAGCCAATGGTATTTTATTGGAGCGCAAAGTTAAAGACGAAGAAAAGCAAAGGCGGATTGCGGAAGAAAATCTTAGAAAACTCAACCAGGAGCTAGAGAAACGGGTAGAAGAAAGAACCCTGGATCTTCAGCACGAAATCAAAGAAAAAATCCAGGCTGAAAATGATTTAAAGGAATTAAATCAAAACCTTGAAAATAGAGTAAATGAGGAGTTGAAAAAGCGGGAGCAACAGCAACGACTGCTGATTCAGAAATCTAAACTAGAATCGATGGGAGAGCTGGCGGCCGGAATTGCTCATGAAATTAATCAACCTCTGGGTGGTTTATCCATGGGCCTGGATAACATTTTATTTAAAATGAACACTAGCAGAGCTTCTGAAGAATACCTGAAAAGTAAAATTGAATCTATGTTTGAGGATATTGATCGCATAAGGCAAATCATTAATCATGTAAGGGTTTTTTCGCGTGATCAACAGAATCTTGTGGATGATGAAGTAGATATAAATGAAGTGATTAGAGCATCAATTTCATTAATTAGTAAACAATATCAAAACCATAGTGTAGAAATTTCGTTGAAACTGTGTGACGAAGAATGCATTACTCGTGGAAATCGGTATCGGATTGAGCAGGTATTTTTAAATTTACTTTCAAATGCGAAATTTGCCGTATTGGAAAAGAGTAAATTGACTCAAGATGTCGGATACACAAAGTTGATAGAAATAACGAGTTATGTAAATCAATCAGTCGCAATTATTGAATTTAAGGATAATGGTATTGGCATTTCAGAAGCGCATTTAAATAATATTTTTGATCCATTTTTTACCACAAAAGATGTGGAAAGCGGAACAGGATTAGGATTGTCAATATCCTATGGGATCATCAAAGAAATGAAAGGTGATATTTCTGTTGAAAGCATAGAAAATGAGTATACAATTCTAAGAATAAAAATGCCATTGTCAGTTCCAAAAAAATAGAAAATTATGGAGAAAGTAAGAATCCTGGTTGTAGATGACGAACAACGTGTGCGCGATGAGATTGCGGAGTTTCTGGTGGAAAATAAATACCAGGTTTTTAAAGCGTCGGTTCCCTCTGAAGCTTTCAGATTGATAGAAAAGGAGGATGTACATATTATCATCCTCGATATAAAACTCCCTGAAATGGATGGCTTAACAGCCCTGGAGATCATTAAGGATAAATATCCGGATATCGAAGTGATTATGATCTCAGGACATGGGGATATGAACAGTGTGATTGAAGCCATGCGCAAAGGGGCTGCAGATTTTTTCCCCAAACCGTTTAGGTTAATGGATATCAATCTTGCCATACAGCGAACCACCCGATTCCTTAACCTTAATCACAAATACAAGGAATTGGAAAAAAATTATTCCCTGCTTTCAAATGAAATCCAAAAAAGTATCGGTCACCAATTGATTGGCAAAAGCAAAGCCATGAAAAAAGTTATAAGTATGATGGCCAAAGTAGGGAGTGTTGAAAATACTACTGTGCTTATTACCGGTGAGAGTGGTACTGGAAAGGAACTTGTTGCCAGGGGTATTCACTATCTGAGTAGTAGAAGTAAACAATATTTTCACTCGGTAAATTGCTCAGCTATTCCTGAATCACTTTTTGAAAGTGAGTTTTTTGGCCATAAAAAAGGATCTTTTACAGGAGCTTTTGAAAACAAAGCGGGCTGGTTTGAAATTGCCAATAAGGGTACCTTGTTTTTAGATGAAATAGGTGATATGCCTTTAAGTCAGCAAGCTAAGCTTTTAAGGGTCCTTGAGGAAAGAAAAGTTTCCAGGGTGGGTAGCCATGAAAAGATAAATGTAGATGTCAGGGTAATTGCTGCTTCTAATCAGGAGCTTAAAAAAATGAGTGATAAAAAGGAGTTCAGGTTAGACCTTTATCACCGTATAGGTTCATTTATTATTGATCTTCCTCCTTTGCGGGAAAGAAAGGAAGATATACCCCTGCTGATTAATTATTTTATCGACTATTACTGCCTTTCACTTGGTAAATTAATTAAGAAGATTGATCCGGAAATTGAAAAAGAACTAATGAAATATTCGTTCCCGGGTAATATTCGTGAATTGAGAAATTTGATAGAAAGAGCAATCATTATCAGCGAGGACGGCGTATTACAATTGAGCGACTTCCAGCTTGGAAATCCGGAACTTGTTTCCACTGAAAAAGTTATGGTCAATAGTGGTGAAGAAATTTGGGATCTTGAAGTTTCGGAAATGAGCCTCATCAGGAAAGCACTCGAAAAAGTCAATAATAACAAATCCAAGGCGGCGGAATTACTTAATATCTCCTGGCAATCACTTGACAGAAGAATGAAAAAGTTTGAGATCGGTTGATAAGTTCCGGCCCCTTATTTGATATACTTATCAACAAGGACGATAGAATAAAATTCTAAGTTTTACTTTTTAGGCTTATGTGATTTATCTAATTTTATTGTTCTTTTATAAAGGTTATCGAAATGCGAGGGGCAGGGATACGTTTGTTATTTTTAATTTTATTTCCTGGAATTGCCTTTTCCCAGATCAGAACACTTAAGCCATATTCTGGGGGAGGATATTGGGGGGGTAGTTTTGAAACCGGGGTAACTTCTTTCTTTGGTGATATTGATGAAGGACCTGCAGAAGGTGGAATATTCAAAAACAACCTCGCTTTTAAGCTCAAAGCAACCCGTGATTTTAATTCAGTTTTTGAAATAAGTGGACGTCTCACATATGGGAAAATGAGTGGGATAAAAATTCGGGGAGTAAATACTTCAACTACCTATATTTACTTTCAAAATAAGTTTACAGAGTATACAATAGATTTTGTTGTAAATTTTGTAGCTTTTTTATCAAAAAATGAAAATCAACACTTTTTAGTCTTAGGCAGTGTTGGCTTAGGATTAATTGATTTTCAAACTACTCTTTACAACGGAATTGATAATACAATTATCAGGTCTTATGGCAAAGGAGAGGAAAAAGCTACCACTGAATTTGTCCTTCCCCTGGGTATTGAATTGAGATACCATCTTAATTCAAGAAGTGCTATTTTCATGCAAACGACATCAAGTAGAGTAGATACAGATAAATTGGACGGAATGCCAGGTAACAACAACAGAGACTATTACAATTTTAGTTCAATAGGATACACTTATAAGATACCGATGAGCACGAAACAAAAGCGATTAATCCAAAAAAGAAAGTAATGCCCAGATCTTTGGTAAGAAAATCATAACTCCTATAATTGCTGATATTATAGCTGAAATGAGCACAGCTCCAGCCGCTATATCTTTAATTCTACCAGCTTTTGGGTTTATCCCGGGAGAAACTAAGTTTGTTAAATTTTCAATGGCTGTATTCATCAATTCGAGAGAAAGAACCAGCCCGATACAAATAAGTATCACCATCCATTCGAAGAAACTAATATTAAAAATGAATCCAAGAATTATTACCAGAAGAGCTGCGACAAAATGAATCCAGGCATTGTGTTCTCTTGATAAAAGAATTATTCCATTAAATGCATATTTAAAGCTCTCCATTCGTTTTTTTAATGAAAATTTTCCGCTGCTAGAATTATTCATTCAAAGATGTATTTTTATTTATTTTCAGAGATAAAGATTTAAAATTATCAGCATTTCCAAGGAAAAATAGTGTATCCCCTTCTTCAAAAGTAAAATCACTTTCTACTTTGGTTATGTTTTCTCCGGCCCTGTTTATAGCAACTAAAACAATTTTATACTCCGGGAAATTACATTGTCCGAAAGATTTGCCAATTAAATGAGAACCATGAGCTAAAGATATGGAATGGAACTCCGGGACGGGAGCATGCACCGATAAGGCCTCATAATATTCAGGACTTAAGGATAATTTCCTGAACATTTTATATTCATCTACCCGTATTTCCTGAACCAGCCTATCTATCTCTTCCTGGGGAATTACATATTTTGCTAAAACACGTGCAAAAATTTCCACAGAAGTTTCAAATTCTTCAGGGATTACTTCGTTGGCGCCAAGTTTATACAATGCATCCATATCTCTAATAAAGCGGGTGCGAATGATGATGTGGAGGTCGTTATTTAATTTTCTGGCCCTCAGGGTGATGAGTCTTGAATCTGCCGGATTTGGAATAGTATTTACCAGGATATAGGCATCTTTAATATTGGCATGATTTAAAATCAACTCCTGGGTTGCATCTCCGTAATAGATGATTTCCCCCTTAGCCATTTCTTCCTTTACGGTATCAGGGTTTAGCTCGATGATTACATGGGGAATTTTTGCATATTTAGCCGCTTTTGCCACGTTTCGGCCTATAACACCGTAGCCAATTATCACAACATGATCGCGTAGGTTAGGGCTCTCTTCATCAGTAAGGTTGTTCAGCCCACTTCTGAGTTTTTTGGGTAGGGGCAACTTTAATATCCACTCAGATATTGAAGAAGCATTATTAATAAGGAAAGGCGTTACCGATAAACTTATAACTGCTGAGGATAAAAAGAGCTGATTGTTAAATTCTGACAATAGGCCATATTCTATCCCATATTCGGAAAGTACGAAGGAAAACTCCCCTATCTGACTTAATGAAATACCCACGATAAGAGTGGTTCGGAAAGGGTACCCAAGTAAAAAGGCCACAAACCCAATAATAATTGCTTTTAAAAGGATGATCCCAAGAGCCGTAGATGTCACTAATAAGATGTTTTCAATAATGAAATCAATGTTCAATAACATTCCAATTGAAACAAAGAAAAAGCTTGTAAATAGGTCTCGAAAAGGAATAATATTTCCGAAGGCATGTTCGCTATATTCTGACTCTGATATAATGAGTCCGGCAATAAATGCCCCAAGTGCCAGGGATAGCCCAATAGCTGATGTTAACCAGGCTGTGGCAAAGGCAATTACAATAATGGTAAGCAGAAATAGTTCATTGCTTTGTGTCCGGGCAATTTGATGTAAAACATAGGGGACAAAATATTTCGCACCCAAAATGATAAGAATCAATACCCCTAACCCTTTTGAAATTACGATCAGAAAAGACTGACCGCTTGAAGGTAATTCCCCGGCTAATAAGGGAGTAATGAGAATCATAGGAACTATTATTATATCTTGAAATATTAAAATTGCCAGGGATGTCTGGCCATGGTAAGTTCCTAATTCTCCCCTGTTTTGAATCACTTTCATGACAATGGCTGTGGAGCTAAGTGCTACTAAAAATCCAACAAACACTGACTGACTGTTATTCAGCCCCGTTATCCTTGCAATTATAAAGGTAAACACAATTACTAACCCCGTTTGTAATGTACCACCAAGCAAAACAGACTTTCTGGCCTTAATAAGATTTTTAATTGAAAACTCAATCCCAATTGTAAAAAGTAGAAGTACAATGCCAATCTCTGCCAGTATTTCAACATCATGCGTATCCCGAATAAGCTTTAACCCATAAGGGCCTGTGATTAGTCCTGTGACTAAAAATCCGGTGATAGATGGAAGATGAAGTTTGTAAAACAGGAATATCACAAATATCGATAACCCGAAAATAATAATGATATCCTGTAAAATTCGTAATTCCATTTTAATATAATTATTCGTGCATTAAAAAGTAAAAATAATAAATGTTGTTGATTGTTAGAGTAAATTATTGTCTCAAGCTATATACAAAAAAAAAAGCCGCTTACGGAAGCGGCTTTAAATATTTTGAAGTTAATCTTAGAATCTTTTTTCTTTGATCCTGGCTTTTTTACCTCTTAATCCTCTGAGGTAGAAAATTCTGGCCCGACGGACCACTCCTTTTTTATTTATTAATATTTCTTCAATAAAGGGGGAGTTAACCGGGAAAATTCTTTCAACACCAATATTCCCGGATATTTTTCTAACCGTGAAAGTTTCAGTAACCCCAGTTCCTCTGCGTTGTAAAACTACACCCTGAAAATTCTGGATACGTTCTTTATTCCCTTCTTTGATTTTATATTTTACGGTAATTGTATCACCTGCCTTAAAAATAGGGTGTTCCCTTTTCTCTGCTTTATCTTCTACAAATTGTAATAACTCGTGCTTGCTCATTGCATTATATTTATTAGGATTGCTTCTAAAAATGGGTGCAAATATACTGCTTTATTTTTTATCTGTACAAGAATAATTGTATTTTTTTTATTTCCATTGTTCTCATCCTTTTAACAGGTCAGGCCGCCTGGCATTTGTCCTCTGCACAGCCCGATCCTGACGCCATTTAAAAATCTCTTTATCGTTTCCGGAAAGAAGCACATCGGGAACTTTCATTCCTTTATATTCAGATGGCCTGGTATAAACAGGAGCCGATAACAAATCGTTCTGAAATGAATCAGATAGGGCAGAGGTTTCGTCATTAAGCACTCCGGGTAACAAACGGACGATCGAATCAGTAAAGACAGCCGCGGCTAATTCTCCGCCTGATAAAACGTAGTTTCCGATAGATATTTCTTTTGTGATATATGCCTCACGCAGCCGTTCATCGATGCCTTTATAATGTCCGCAAAGTATCATCAGATTATTACACATCGAAAATTGGTTGGAAATATTTTGATCCAGAAGATCTCCATCAGGACTCATGTAGATTATTTCCTCGTAATTTCTTTTTTGTCTGAGTGAATCAATACAATTTGCTATGGGTTCAATCATCATTACCATACCGCTGCCTCCTCCATATTGATAGTCATCTACTCTTTTATGCTTGTCGGTTGCAAAGTCTCTGATGTTGACCAGGGAAATACTAACTAATTTTTTTTCCTGGGCCCTTTTAATTATCGAATGGTTAAAAGGCCCCTCAAACATTTCAGGAAATATTGTAAGAATATCAATATGCATAATTTTTTCAGGGATTTTAATCAAACTTGCAAAAATACATATTAATCCTTGCAATAAAACGTGTATTTATTGATCACAATGCTGTGCAGGCAACCGAAGGTTTGATTGAATTGTCAATTAATCAGATAATTGTTGGAAATTAAGTTTTACCTTGAACAAAGTAATGCATCCATCGTTACAGGTTTGTTATCATCTTATTGTAATTAGTAGTAAGTTTGCAATTATAAAATTTAAGTTTATGAAAAAATTAATCCTGGTATTCGCTGTAGTAATTCTGTCCACTGGGCTGTTTGCTCAAGTTTCTCCAAATAAATATTGGATTAAGTTCACGGATAAAAGCGGAACTCCATATAATATTAATAACCCTGAGGAATTTCTTTCGCAAAGAGCTATCGATAGGAGGCTTACACAAGGAATAGCCATAACAGAGCAGGATTTACCCGTTAACCCTAGCTATGTAGCTGCTGTTGAGGCAGTAGGTGTTACCTTGTTAAATACTTCCAAATGGTTTAATTCAGTCACGGTGTTTACTACTAACCCTGCCCATATTGCCACTATCGAGGGGCTTTCTTTTGTTCAGTCTGTTGAAAAAAGTGTAGCCAATAGTTCAACTTCAAATGATAAGTTCCTTAAACCTTTCTTTGATAATGAATCCTACATGGACATACCACAAAACGGAGCATTAAAATCTTCAACTTCTGGAAATAGTTATGATTATGGGATGGCCTTCAATCAGATTGATATGCTTAATGGGATCGCCTTGCATGATTTAGGATTTAACGGTACTGGGATGGTTATAGCTGTTTTAGATGCAGGCTTTTTAAATGCTGATGAAATTGCTGCATTTGACTATCTCTGGACAAATGGAAAGATACTGGGATATAGAGATTTTGTTGAACCTAATAATCCAAACCTTTTTGATTCTCATTATCATGGAACAATGGTACTTTCAACAATGGGTGCTAATTTGCCCGGAGAAATGGTTGGTACGGCACCTGAGGCTGATTACTGGCTGCTTCGTTCCGAAGACGGAGAATCAGAAACTTTGATAGAAGAATTAAATTGGGTTTCTGCGGCAGAATTTGCCGACAGCGTTGGTGCAGATGTCATCAACTCATCACTTGGATATACTACTTTCGATGATCCTTCACAAGATCATACCTATCAGGATATGGACGGAAACACTACACCCATTACTATCGGAGCAGATATAGCCTCTAGCAAAGGCCTGCTTGTGGTAAATAGTGCTGGTAATAGTGGAGGAGGCTCATGGCAATACATTGGGGCACCCGCTGATGGCGACAGTGTATTTAGTATTGGTGCAGTTAATTCTAGCGGAAATTACGCTTCTTTCAGCTCCACCGGCCCCACATTCGATGGTCGGATAAAACCTAATGTCGTTGCCCAGGGGTCAGGCTCAACAATTATTGAACCTTACGGGGGGACTGTTTCTTCAGGAAGTGGTACTTCCTTTTCGTCCCCCATAACTGCAGGTATGGTTGCCTGTTTATGGCAGGCTCATCCTGATAAACGTAATACTGAAATCATGGAGGCTATCCAGGCCAGTGCCACTCAAGCGACTAATCCTGATGCTTTTCTTGGGTATGGAATTCCTGACTATTTGCTTGCCCACGATAATATAACAAATGCAGTTGTATACAATGCTTACGAAAACGCTTTCGAAGTTTTCCCTAATCCCTTCGACGGGGAAATTTTTATTACCGCAAATTTTGATATAGAAGGGCCTTTAGATGTAAGCATTACTGATATTAATGGAAAGGTACTTCATAGCATAAGTATAGAAGTAATGGACTTAGGAGGATATTTGAAATTTACAGAATTGGAGAATTTAAGTGCTGGGGTTTATTTCACAAGAATAGTTTTTAATGGAAATAGTCTAACAAAGAAATTGGTTAAAAAATAAGATATTAGCTTTTATAGGAACGAGCCTTTCTGACACGGGAAGGCTCTTTTTTTTAAATAAATTCTACGTAAATTATTTGAGGTTGACCGAGGATTTGTTAAAACCACGAAGATAAATAGAAGTAATCACTTTTTTTGTGGACAAAGGAAACTGGCTTTTCATCATCCAGTCATAATATTGGGGTTCCTTTTCAAAGGTTTTACTAACGGATCTCCCCTTGTGTTTGCCAAAATTAAACACTTCTTCCTCTTTATCATTAAAGATGATATGACCCACCAGATCTGCATTCTTTGAATGAAAGGAGAACTCTGACAAAGCATTAATGTCATTTTTAACCGGTGTCACTAAATCCCCGTTTTTATCCTTTACCGAAACATTTTCATACATGTCCAATTGGGATTTTAGAATCTCGAAGGTTGCTACTGCATCAGCCTCAGCAGAATGTGCATTTTCCATTTCTTTTTTACAATAGAATTTGTAGGCTGCTGAGAGATTCCTGGGTTCCATCTTGTGAAAAATATTCTGCACATCCACCAGTTTTCTCCCTTTAATTTCAAAGTCAACTTCTGCTCTAAGGAATTCTTCAACCAAAAGAGGGATGTCAAATTTTATTGCATTATATCCTGAAAGGTCAGCATTACCAATAAAATTCAAAAGGGTTGGGGCTAACTGGGCAAATGTAGGTTTATCTTTTACATCTTCATCTGAAATCCCATGAATGGCAGTGGTTTCAGCAGGTATGGGAATAGTTGGATTAATTCGTTCGGTGTAAATTTCAGTTTGTCCGTCGGGAAGCACTTTTACCATGCTTATTTCAACTATACGGTCAGATCCAACATTAACACCAGTAGTTTCAAGATCAAAAACAATAAGAGGTCGGTTTAAATTTAGTTCCATTGGTTTTGTTTATAAAAAATCATCCCGGAAAAAGTATTTTGCAAGTAGTTTAGAAAGTTTTCGAAATTCCCGGGATGACTTAAGTTTTTCAAATATAATCAGCTTGTTAATTTCCTACAAACCTAAGGAAATTTTTCCAGAATTGTTTCAGCTTTGTTTTTATTAAGCATTAATTTTATTAAGCTGTTCGGCCGGTATCAAACTCTTCAAGATAATGAGCAACTTTTTGAAGGAACATGCCCCCAAGAGCCCCGTCAACTATTCTGTGATCAAAGGCCAATGAAAGGATCATTTTCTCCCTGATTCCTATAAGGTCGCCATCCGGAGTTTCAATTACAGCAGGCTTTTTGATAATGGTACCCACACCAAGTATGGCTACTTGAGGTTGGTTAATAATAGGGGCTCCTGTAAGATTTCCGAATTGTCCGAAGTTTGTAATGGTAAACGTGCCGCCCGATATTTCATCGGGATTCAATTTATTTCCCCTTGCACGGTTAGCCAGGTCATTTACATTTTTCGCCAGGCCTGCAAGATTCTTTTGATCAGCATTTTTTATAACCGGGACAATGAGGTTTCCATTTGGAAGTGCCGTTGCCATTCCAATGTTAACATTTTTCCTTTTTATAACTGTATAACCGTCCACGGAGGCATTAACTAAAGGGAAATCCCTGAGTGCACGAGCCGCAGCTTCTATAAAAATAGGAGTGAAGGTGAGTTTTTCTCCCTCTCTCTTCTGGAATGTTTCTTTGTTTTTATTCCTCCAAACGACAATTTTTGTCATGTCTACCTCATGAAACATTGTAACATGGGGCGATGTATGTTTCGACATTACCATATGATCAGCAATGAGTTTCCTCATCCTGTCCATTTCGATAATTTCATCACCCTCACCGGTTGTGACCTTCGGTGTTTGAATTGTTATTCCAGGAGATGAAGAAATAGGTGCCGGAGTTTTTCCGGACTTTTTATCTTCAATAAATTGTAAAATATCCTTTTTTGTTACCCTGTTGTCTTTACCACTTCCTGGTATTGTATTTAATTCCGAAAGAGATATATTTTCTTTTTTTGCAATATTTTTTACAAGGGGTGAGAAAAATCTTGTTGCTTCTGCAAAGTTAATTTCATTCGGGCTAGTTTTTTCTGAGATCATTTCTGTCGGTGCTTCTCCTTTGGAGGATTCCGATTGGTTATCCTTGTTAAGGGTTTCCTTTTCAGCAGGGGAACTGGTTTCTGAGCTACCCTCATCATCCATATCCACAAGAGCGATAACTGCACCTACAGGAACAACATCTCCTTCCTTAAAATGAATTTTGGAAACTGATCCTTCAACAGGTGAAGGAATTTCGGAATCTACCTTATCTGTTGCAATTTCTACAAGTGGATCATCTTCAGCAATGCTATCTCCTTCCTGCACAAGCCATTTTGTAATTGTCGCTTCAATGATGCTTTCACCAAGTTTGGGCATGATAATCTCAAAAAGTGCCATAATTGATAAATTCTTTGTTTAGTTAAATGAAAAACAATATTTGTTTTTAAAAGTTCTGCAAAAGTAGGAATTATTTTTTGCAAAGGAGGTTTCCTTAGGGTTGAAAACTAATTCCTTCCAATGTTCCGAAAGGCTTTATAGATGATGTTAATGTCATTTAGAATTTTATAATCGCGTGCGTAAAGTAAATTTAACCTGTTCCTTGTCTCGGACGAAAGTATAGTACCCTGAAGGATGTCTGTAGGATTCAAAACCCCTTTTCTGATTTTCGGAAGCTTGTGATCCTCAACATCACCTGTGAACTGGTACCCAACCCATGTTTTATATCCAGATAATACCTTGAAAATATTTACCAGAAACCCACTGGGATTTTTAACCAGAAATATCAATATGGGTGATAGTGCTAAAAACGCTATACTCGCGAGAAGATCAATAAATCGCTTGTTCCGTCTATTATTAATTTTAGAAACTGAATTCAGGTCCAGGATAAAAATGTCTCCTGAAGTATTGATGGATTGGCTGCCAATTATGGCCATGCTCTCTGGGGGGGCAATTTTAAACTCAACTTGTGAGAGGTTTAGTTCAGCCATTTTATCTATTATTTCCTGGGCCGGAATGTCACGAGCACAAAAGATAACCTCATTGATCTTATATATATTAATAATATCGTTGATTTGGCTGAAATTGCCAATAAACCCTTCCCATTTGTGCTTACTCGCCTGAACACTAACCAGGCCAATAAATGCCTGGTCTTTTACAGTTTTTCTTAAAAGTTCAGCCACTCTGCCTGCCTCATCCTGGTCTCCAACAATAATGTATCTTTTACTTTTATTTGAACCCAATTTAAAATTGTTGAAATTAAATATGTGCAACAAAACCCTTAGGCTAACCATTGAGAAAAGGCCCCATAAGGTACCAAAAACTATGATGGCCCTTGAAAACCTGTACGTTTCTGGTAATAAGGCATATATAGTAAGAATGATAATTGTGGCAATAAATAGACCCTGAAATATTTTTGATAGTTTTATGGGTTTGTCATAACCCCCACTCATAAACACACTAAAAATCCAAAGGAATACATAAAGTGGTAATGCAATGGAAACCAATTCAGTTGGATAAGAGCCCCCTTGCGGAAATATTACTATATCCTCCCAATAATTCTTAATGAAAATTACCCCTGCAGATAATAAAATCATATCCATTATAGGCAAGAGTGCAGATGCTAAAAACCTGTTCAAAATGGCAATTCCTGCTCTAAAGTAAACGGCAAGGTTGATCAAAGCCGAAAATACACTTGCATTTTTAGAAGAGAAGTGTTTTCGGGCAAAAATGATCATTGCATTGTAAAAAGTAACTACGTAATTTACTGAGCTTTTTTTTGTACTCTCCCCTTTATAGTGGATAATACGGGTACCCGCAAAATAATAGTTTTTATAACCCGCCTGATTGATTCTGTAGGATAAGTCAATATCCTCACCATACATAAAGAAAGCTTCATCAAGGACGCCAATTTTATCCAGCACCTTTTTACGGATAAGCATAAAAGCTCCCGATAATATTTCCACTTCATTTGTTTCTTCGCTGGAAAGGTATCCAAGATGATATTTCCCAAATGTTTTTGACTTTGGGAATATTTTTGACAGTCCAAATATTTTGTAAAAAGCCACAGAAGGAGTGGGTAACCCCCTTTTTGATTCGGGTAAAAAATTACCTTTACCATCCACCATTTTAACTCCCAGACCACCTGCATCAGGATGACCATCCATAAAGTGTATTACTTTCTCAAAAGTATCTTCCTCTACGATGGTATCCGGATTTAATAGGAGAACATAGTCGCCGGATGCTTTGTGAATGGCTTGATTATTTGCTTTAGAGAACCCAAGATTTTTCTGGTTTATGATAAATTTAACCTCAGGAAATTTAGTTTTAACCATTTCCGCAGAGCCATCAACAGAATTATTGTCGACTACAAAAATTTCAGATTCAATGCCCCTACTTGCTTTTCTGACGGAATGCAAACATTGTTCGAGGAAATACTGGACGTTATAATTTACAATAATAACGGAAAGTCTCATATTATTTTATTCGCCTTCAAATTTACTATTAAATATTAATTAAGTTGATTTCATTTTTTTAGTTACTTGAATTATTTGGAATCAATATTATTTAAAATGGGAAATTACAGAAAAACAATTAATTAAATTCCATATTTATTTTCATTACTTAAAAAGTAAATAAAATCCTTAATCATCAATTAGAAAATATATATTTTTGCTAATCAGTAATTTAATACTTGATTATGGAAGAAATAGTAATTAATGTTATTAAATCATCAGGAAAACCTTTGAAGTCGGGTGAAATTGCTCAATTGTCGGGAATTGATAAAAAACAAGTAGACTTGTCAATAAAGAAATTAATTAGCGATGAAAAGATTTATAGCCCTAAAAGGTGCTATTACGATCTCAGGAAATTATAACACAATAAAACAAAGTAAATTATGGCTCATGTAATCCAGTTTTCCGAAGCATCTTTTATCGCACTGCACGGAATGGTAATTGTTGCCAAAGCGAAAGAACAGACTAATGTGCTAAAAATCGCCGGCCAATTAAACAGTTCAAAACATCATGTAGCGAAAGTAATGCAAAGGTTGGTCAAGGATGGTTTTTTAAGTTCTCAACGTGGTCCAACCGGCGGATTTGAACTTAAAAAGAAACCAATAAATATTTCTTTGCTGGATATTTATGAATCGATTGAAGGTAGAATTGAGATTGGTGATTGCCCTCTTGATAATCCGGTATGTCCCTTTGAAAAGTGCATATTTAGCAATGTTACACGTAAAATGACGGAAGACTTTGTGAAGTATATGAAAAATGAAACCCTGGATAAATTTCTTTAGGAAATAGAAAAAAAAGCGGGATTCATTGAATCCCGCTTTTTTTATTTTGCATAATTTATCGATCTGGTTTCTCGTATCACCGTGATCTTTATTTGCCCGGGATAGGTCATTTCGTCCTGGATCTTTTTCGACAGATCCAATGAAATCTGAGCCGCATCATTGTCGTTTATTTTTTCAGCGCTCACAATAACTCTTAATTCCCTGCCAGCTTGTATAGCATATGTTTTAATTACACCGGGATAAGCAAGTGCAAGTTCTTCAAGCTTGTTCAGGCGGCGAATGTAGGCTTCCACAACTTCACGCCTTGCGCCAGGCCTAGCTCCTGATATAGCATCACAAACCTGAACTATCGGAGCAAGTAAAGTCTCCATTTCAATCTCCTCATGGTGACTGCCTATGGCATTGCATACTTCCGGTTTTTCCTTAAATCTTTCAGCTAATTTCATTCCGTGCAATGCGTGGGGTAGTTCTGGCTCATTATCTGGTACCTTCCCAATATCATGTAATAAGCCAGCTCGCTTCGCAAGTTTAGGATTAAGTCCTAGTTCTGCAGCCATTGTGGCGCATAAATTGGCCACCTCTTTTGAATGCTGCAATAAATTTTGCCCATAAGATGATCTGTATTTCATCTTACCAACAACCCGGACCAATTCATGATGCATACCATGTATTCCAAGGTCAATGGTTGCGCGCTTTCCAGCTTCTATGATATCCTGTTCAATTTGTTTCTTGGTTTTAGCCACAACTTCTTCTATTCTTGCAGGATGGATTCGTCCATCGGTCACAAGTTTATGCAGGGATTGCCGCGCTATTTCCCTACGAACCGGATCAAAAGAAGATAAGATAATGGCATCCGGAGAATCATCAATAATAATTTCAACCCCGGTCAAAGCCTCGAGGGCTCGAATATTTCTACCCTCACGGCCAATAATCCGGCCTTTTATCTCGTCACTATCAATATTAAACACCGAAACAGAGTTTTCTATGGCATGCTCAGTGGCTGTTCTTTGAATAGTTTCAATTACAATCTTCTTCGATTCTCTGTTCGCTGTTAGTTTAGCTTCATCAATTATTTCAGAGATATGCACCATAGCCTCTGTTTTAGCTTCATCTTTGAGAGTCTCGATCAATTGTCCTTTCGCTTCAGAAGCAGATAAGCCTGAGATAGCTTCGAGAGCTTCCACTTGCTTTTTGTGGGATTTTTCTAATTCGGCTTGTTTTTTATTCAATAAATCAAGCTGGGCGTTTAGATTTTCGCGAATGGTATCAACCTCTTTTTGTTTCCTTTTTTGTTCTTCAAATTTTTGATTTAATACCGATTCTTTTTGTTTCAGGCGGTTCTCATTCTGATTAAGAACCACACTTTTTTCCTGGATAAATTTTTCGTGTTCTGACTTGAGCTGAAGAAATTTTTCTTTAGCTTGTAAAATTTTGTCCTTTTTAATTATTTCGCCTTTTTCTTTGGCTTCACTAATTATGTTCTCGCTTTTTTTCTCTACTTTTTTGCGGAGGACTGTGCTTGTCAAAATAAATCCAAGGAATAATGAAACAGCAGCTACAATTACCAATACCAATATATCCATATTCCATTTAAGATTGTGCAGAAGTGAAAAAATAAAAAAACCCGCATAATTCAAGGAGTTTAGTAAACCCCATTTCAACAGGATTAGGGTTGCCAGATTCTTCGAACTTCCACTGTCCCTGACCTAACAGGAATCCATGCAAGCATTTCTGAGGCCTGTTCTAGGAATCCATAAGCTTTCCCTTAAGTTTGTAGTGTTGAGTTTACAAACATGGTTTTGAATTTATGCGGGTATATCGCATTCCGGATTTACCGGAAAATATCTTTCAAAGAACGCAGACAAAATTATTCTAAAGTTTTAGTAAGCTCTGATTCAATATCAGTAAGTTGTTTTATTAGAGTTTGATTCTGCATATTAAATTTATGATCGTAATCGTTTGCAGCCGTCGCTTCTTCTAGGGCTACCATTGCTAACAAATCCTGTTTGTCATTAAAAGCATAACTTTCTGAATACGTTTTTATTTTGTCATTTATTTTATTCGCAGCGCTTCTAATTTTTTCTTCTTCTTCCCTGTTGATCTTTAATCTGTAGGGCCTGTCGGCAATGATAACTGATATTGTTAATTCATTCATTGTAATATCTTCAATTGGCTTACCTGTTCAAAAGTCCTATACTTTTGTCTATCTCCCGCATCATTTCTTCAATTTTCCATTTTACTTCACTTTTTCCTTCTGCTTGTTTTACTAATTCAGTTACTATTAAATTTCTATTACTATTTTTTAATTTTTCTAATTCTTTACTTTGATCCTCAATTATTTTATTGCATTTTACGTGTTCTGAAAGTAATTCGTTGTATTTTTCTTTAAGCGAATTATTTTGTTCGACAAGTGTTTTAACCTTTGAAACAATGCTTGCGGTTAATTTGTCGACTTCACTCATGAATTAATTTAAAATAAACGAATATCAGGCAAAGTTATCTATATGTTAACAGTAATGCAAATTTTCATATACATTTTATTGAATAATATAAAAATAGTGAAACTGAAAAATTAAGAATAAACCGAAAGCTTTCATTCATAAGCTTCTATGGGCTGACAGGTGCAAATCAAATTCCTGTCACCATAAGCATCATCAATTTTTGTTACCGGAGGCCAATACTTGGCATGCAATAAATTTTCTACCGGGAATGCTGCCTGTTTTTTATCATAGGTATATTCCCAGTTACTCAGGGTCACCATTTTAAGTGTATGAGGTGCATTTTTTACCACATTATTTTTATCATCTAATTTACCCGATTCAATGTCCCTGATTTCATGTTGGATGATCTTCATTGCCTCAATAAAGCGGTCAAGTTCAGATAAAGGCTCACTTTCGGTTGGTTCCACCATCAAGGTTCCATGCACCGGGAAAGCCACAGTAGGCGCATGAAAACCGAAATCCATCAAGCGTTTGGCAATATCTATTACAGTAATATTTGCCGTTTTCAGGAACTCATTGCAATCGAGGATCATTTCATGGGCTACCCTGTTATTCTTCCCTGAATACAAAATTTTATACTCTTTTTCAAGAGAAGTTTTAATGTAATTAGCATTTAGGATGGCAATTTTTGTTGCTTCAGTGAGGCCTTCTCCTCCTAACAATTTTATATATCCATACGAAATTGGCAGTATCAGCGCACTTCCAAAAGGTGCTGACGATAAAGCTGTAATCCCTTTTTCTCCACCTGTTTGAAATAAGGGATGGGAGGGAAGGAAGGGTTTCAAATGCGCAGCCACTCCAATTGGCCCCACACCCGGTCCACCACCACCATGTGGAATGGCAAAAGTTTTATGTAAATTCAAATGACAAACATCTGCCCCGATTATCGCGGGATTTGTTAATCCAACCTGGGCATTCATATTGGCCCCATCCATATAAACCTGTCCTCCATTCTGATGGACTATATCAATCATTTTCAGGATACCTTCTTCAAAAACTCCATGAGTTGAAGGATAGGTGATCATAATCGCAGCAAGATTCTCACTGTGAAGTTTGGCTTTTTCTTCAAGGTCACTCAGGTCAATATTACCATGTTCATCGCACTTTACTACTACTACATCCATGCCTGCCATTACCGAACTGGCTGGATTTGTACCATGAGCTGAAGCGGGTATTAAACAGATATGCCGATGGCCCTGCCCGATACTATCAAGGTAGGCTTTTATAACCAAAAGGCCGGCATATTCTCCAGAAGCACCTGAATTAGGTTGGAATGAAACGGCATCAAATCCTGTTATTTGGCATAAATCCTTTTCCAGGTCACTTATCAACTCAAGATAACCCTGCACCTGGTCAGCAGGAGCAAAAGGATGAATCTCCCCAAACTCAGGCCAACTTAGTGAAAATAATTCTGCAGCGGCATTTAACTTCATGGTACATGAGCCTAGTGGGATCATCGTTCGGTTTAAAGCCAGATCTTTATTCTCCAGATACTTCATATACCTCATCATTTCAGTTTCCGAATGATATGTGTTAAATACCTCATTGGTGAGGTATTCGGAGGTTCTTTGAAGGTTTTCCGGAATTGAGCCTTTAAATGTTTCTGCAGAAAATGCTTTAAAATCTTTGTTGTTAGCAAAAGCAAAAATGGAAAGAAGTTTTTTAATGTCTTTCAGGTCAACAGTCTCGTCAATGGAAACACTCAATGTGGATTCGTTAATATAATGTAAATTGAATCTGTTATTTACAGCTTCATTTCTTATAGAATCCATATTCATGCCATCAGGTATTTCAATGGTGAGCGTATCAAAATAACTGTTGTTTTTAATTTTATAGCCAAACTTAATAAGTGTATTTGCAAGCAGTGCTGTTAATTGATGGATGTCCAAAGCGATGTTTTTCAGTCCGTCAGGGCCATGGTAGGCAGCGTAAAATCCAGCCATAGACGCCAAAAGTGCCTGTGCAGTGCAAATGTTGGAAGTAGCTCTTTCTCGTTTGATATGTTGTTCACGGGTTTGAAGAGCCATTCGCAATGCCCTGTTGCCATTTGCATCTTTTGAAATGCCTATTATCCTTCCCGGAATATTACGTTTATAATTTTCCGTGGTGGCAAAAAATGCTGCATGCGGGCCCCCAAATCCCATGGGGATTCCAAATCTTTGAGAGGTTCCAACTACCACGTCTGCACCCCATTCACCCGGAGGTGTTAACAATGTTAAACTCAACAGATCTGTAGCTACAACTACTCCAATTTCATTTTCATGAGCCCGGTCGCACAGACTTTTATAGTCGAGAATTTCACCAGTATTATCGGGGTACTGAACAATGGCACCAAATGCGTCATCATTATTCAGGACATGGAAGACATCACCAATTACTAAATTAATTTTTAAAGGATAAGCACGTGTTTTGATCACTTCAATAGTTTGAGGGAAAAGCTTATCCGAAATCAGGAAAGTGTTTTTATTGGCTTTTACAGAGGCCCTTGACCTGGAATTGTATAACATGATCATGGCTTCAGCGGCAGCGGTACCTTCATCAAGTAAAGAAGCATTTGCCAGCGGCATTGCTGTAAGCTCGGCCACCATGGTTTGAAAGTTTAAAAGTGCTTCGAGCCTGCCCTGTGAAATTTCTGCCTGGTAGGGAGTATAGGATGTGTACCATCCCGGGTTTTCAAGAATATTTCTTTGAATTACACCCGGAACTATAGTATTATAGTAACCCATACCTATCAGCGATTTAAATATCTTATTTTTAGATGCAAGATCTTTTAAATGGTTGATGTATTCATATTCATTGATCCCTTTGGGGAGGCCAAGTGGCGTTTTAAGCCGAATTGAAGCCGGAACAGTTTGCTCAATGAGCTCGTCAATAGATGCAGAACCCATTTTTTCCAGCATTAAACCTACTTCATGTTTACGGGGGCCATTATGTTTATGAATAAAATTGTTGGAAATCATACTAAGATTATATATAAAAATGTAAATTGAAACGGGCAAAATTAATCATCTTCTTAAGATTACAAAGTAATAATTAATATTTGTTAATAAAATAACAACAATCTCTCTGTCCCTGTTTACAGTGATCTTGAAGAAATAGACCGATTTGCCTTTTTTATTTTAACCATATAAACCAAATAAGTTCAATTATGTTAATTTCGTAAACATGGATGTAAAGAAAAAAATACAGGCGAACAATTTATTCCTGACACTCTCCGGAGTTTTTATTGCTTCTTTGGTTACAAGCAACCTGATTTTTCAGAAGTTTTTCACTTGGGATGCATTTGGACTATACGATTTTGAGATATCTGTGGGGATTATTCCCTATCCCTTGACTTTTCTGGTGACAGATATTGTTTCAGAGATCTTTGGACGCAAAAGAGCTAACAGGGTAGTAATGGCAGGGTTGTTTGCAAGTGTTTTTACTTTATGCATCGTTTTAGTTGCAGACCTGGCAACGGCCACCGAATGGTCTCCTGTGAGTAACAGCGAATTTCATCATGTCTTTGGGGTGACTTATATCGGGGTGGGAGCAAGTATGGTTGCGTATCTTGCAGCACAATTTATTGATGTGCAGTTATTTCATTTCTGGAAAAAATTAACCAAGGGTAAACATTTATGGTTAAGGAACAATGCCTCAACCTTTACTTCTCAGTTTGTTGATACGCTCACAATTCTTGTTTTATTATGTTCTTTCAATATCATTGAATGGAATTTGTTTTGGGTATTATTGTTAAATGGATATTTATTTAAGGTAATAGTTGCCTTGCTTGATACACCCATTATTTATTACATGGTTTGGGTAGTAAGAAAGTATTTTAAATTGGAAGGAGTGGGGGCAGAAATACCAGATTTCTAGAGTCTTAAGCGTAACTTATTTTACCCATTTAAAGGGATGATCCTGTATCAGCAAATTCTTAATTTCATTGAAATTTACAAAGAGCTCTGTAGAGCCGGAACCGAAAGAGGCAAGGTGATATACATTATAATAAAAACCAATGCCATCATTGTTGATGTAAAAGTTTTCTGTAAAGTCAATCTTATCAATTAAAAAGCCAGCATTGTTAAGACTTTCATCCGGTTTTACGCCATTAATCTTTCTCAGCTTTTTATCTAAGATTTCATTAAGGGATATTTCAAATCCCAGAATTAAAAAGTCCTTAAGTTGTAATACTTTTGATTTTTGCAAATCAAATACTGCATATTTTTTCATGGATAAACCATGCTCTCCACCTGTAAAAGCATATTTCTCAAAACCAAGAGAAAGTATTTGATTGCTGTTATACATTACATCCATGGTCAAATCCTTTTCCCAATTAAAAACCTCTCTTTTTGAAATATTAGAGATACCTTGGGTGGCAGTAATATAAGATTGGAAAAAATCGAAAACAATATTTTCCATAAGCAGTTCAGGGGATTTAATAATGAAAGGATCACCCGCCAGAAATCGGGTTATCAAAAAATCGATCGAATCCTTTAGGGCTCCTTTAAGTGTATTTTTCGGATAAAGAATAAGAATATTAATCCTGGCTGAAGGTAAATTATCTCCTTTAATTAATTCGTGAATCAGATCCTGTTTCCTTTTCGCGGTAAAACAGTTTAGCGCTATACTTCCTGCTGAGTAATCCTCAGTTAAATGAAAGGGGATTGGGTCTTCATATTCTCGCCTTTGCCAGCTACCGTAAATTTCATTTCCATCGATAATACCTTGAAATTTGGATGCCTTATTTCCAAATTCATGAAAATTTATAACATTTCCATAGAATGAACCTTCAAAAGGAATTGTTTTCCCATAATGAAACGTACTATCCTCGCCAGGTAAACGAAAAAAGTAAAAATAATATCCCGAAAGATTTCCGCTATGTTCAAATAAATCAAGGGATAAGCTCATAGTAGTATCTAATTTACCAGTGTAATGACCGTAAAATGGAGAGTGTGGCAAATTTTGTGAGTGTAAAATATTACTTAGGTTGAAACAAATAAAAATTGTTATAATTTTGCAGGATGTAATAACATTCATTTCTGATTGTTTGTGCAATAATAGCAATTAAAAAAAAATCCAACCTATATTAACTGTTTAACTTTTTATATAAGTTTTTAACAGTGAAATTGGATAATGTGCAAATAGATACTATTCACTTAACAGATTTTTAAAATGAAGATTGCAATTCGGTTTCTGATTATAATACTGCTCGCTCAGGGATTAAAAATAAATGCGCAAAATAATACTTTGAGTTTTTGGCAGGATAGATGGCTACATTTTGAGGGCGTTGATTTAGGAGGTGCTACTGGCCTGACCTTAGAGGGGTGGGTTAATTTAAGCCACTATGTGAACATGGTGGGAACGGAGTATTCGGGGAGTTTTGTGCTGGTAAAAGAAGCGGAGGAGGCTACCGCGCCTTATCACTACGGTTTTATACTAGCTGTACTTAGTGCAAATAACCCTGTTGATCCGGGGACACTTGCCTTTGGGCTAAATTTTGGTACAACAGGAAATATTCATGAAGGATTACATTCTATAAACCAGGTACCCTTAAACGAATGGGTACATGTTGCCGGGACTTGGGACGGGCAGGATATGAAAGTGTACATTAATGGGGAATTGGATAATACACTTGATGTTTCATCACGGGGTCTGTTTTTTGACCCGGTAATGGATACCCTTCATATTGGAAGCCGAAAAAGAGCAAACTATCCTAATGATGCCTTATATGGCTATGTGGATGAAGCAAGAATATGGAATGTTTGTCGGACCCAATCGGAGATCAGAGAAACAATGTATACAGAGTTATCAGGCAATGAAACGGGATTGTTCGCGTATTATAAACTTAACGAAGGAAGCGGACAGACCATAACTGATAGCGGCCCCAATGGCTTTAACGGCACACTTGGGGATGATACAGGTACCTCAAACGACCCAGCCTGGGCGAGTTCAACCGCACCATTACCATATTACACTGTAGCAGATGGATATTGGTCGTCAGATGCTACATGGGCACCAGCACAGAATGCCCCACTTTATGACTGGGCCCGGGTTGAAATAAGGAATAGCATTGTACTTGATGCTAATGAAACAGTGGAGGATATAACTATTTCAAGCGTGGGTGATTTGACGGTAAATACATCAAAGACATTGACGATTAATGGGGATTTTACCATCGAATCTGATAACACAGGAACTGGTTCATTTATTGATAATGGCTCACTTTCCTATACTTCTGCAACTGTTCAACGATATTTAACTCAGAATGATTGGCACTTCATAGGAATGCCTGTTTCTTCTGCTACTGCAGGTGTGTTTTATCTGCCTGCCGGCTCTGATATTTTTCTGCGGACCCATATCGAATCGAGCAATACCTGGGATAACTGGATTACCAGCACGAGCCAGAGTCTTGCCCTGGGAAGGGGATATGAATGTTGGGTAGATGATAATGTCGATCAGGATGAAACGATTGCTTTTTCAGGAACACTAAATACAGGCAACTATACAACAGGCTCAGGAGCTTTTTACGGCCTGCAATATACAAGCGATCGCGGGCTAAATTTAATTGCCAATCCTTATCCTTCTGCACTTATGGCAAATATAAGTTCATGGACAAAAAGCAATGTGGCTAACGCCGTATGGGTTTGGGATGGTACTGCTGGAAATTATTTATTCTGGAATGGTTCGGATGGCACTAATGGCAGTGGTTGGGGAACCTTAGCCGGAGGAGTGATCCCGGCTATGCAGGCATTTTTTGTGGAAACCACCGGTACTAGTCCCACTCTTACAATTCCTCATTCTGACAGGGTTCATTCAAGCCAGGATTATTATAAATCGGGAAACAATAGTTCATCCATCCGGTTGAATGTAATGGGAAATTTATATAATGACGCATTATTTGTTGCTTTTAATTCCCTGGCATCCGATAGTTTTGATCCTGAATTTGATGTAAAAAAAATCCATGGTTTAGATGAGGCTCCACAGTTTTATTCCAAAGCTTTTGGTCATGAACTGTCGATTAATACCCTACCTGAGTATGAAAATTCCACAAGTATTAAAGTTGGATTTGATTGCAGTCAGGCCGGTGAATATGTTATTAATGTTTCTGATATCACGGGCTTTTCTGAGGGAACAACTATTTACCTTGAAGACTTGTTATTAAATTCCCTCACGACCTTATCGGAAGGATTGAACTATACCTTTGAACACAATCCTTCAAATTCTGCAATAAGGTTTAAATTGCATTTTACAGGGCCTAATGGAGTTGAAGATAACAGTAAAACTGATATTAAAGTTTGGTCTGCCGGGAATAGGGTATATGCCGTATCCAACGGTTCAAAAATCAATAAATTGGAAGTTTTGGATCTTTCAGGAAAAATAATAGACGCAAAGGAATTTAATCAACAGCAATCTGTTACTTCAAGCATATCTGCCAGCAATGGTTTATACATCATAAAACTTACTACTGATAATTCAGTTGTTCTTCAAAAGGTGATATTAAGAAAGTAAATAAAGAGTATAGAATTAGTAAAAAGCCTTATAGGTAGACCCAGGAAGGGAATAACTGTAAGGCTTTTATATTTAAAGCTTCAAGTCTTCTATAATCCCTTTAATTCTGCTATCCAGAAAAGAATTCACTTCTTTAAAATTAGCTACATTTTCCAGGACAGCTTTTACGCTAAAGTAAAATTTGATCTTAGGCTCTGTTCCTGAGGGACGTACAGAAATTTTACTTCCGTCTTCAAGGAAAAACTGCAATACATTTGACTTTGGAAGGTCAATGTGTTTTTCTGTTCCATTCACTATATCCTTTTCAATCTGTAACTGGTAATCTTTAACGGTAATCAGTTTTGAACTATTGATATATACGGGAGGTGCAGTCCGATAATCATCCATCATTTGTTGAATTTCTTCTGCGCCCGCTTTTCCTTTCCTCACAACGGATTTAAGAGTCTCTTTATAAAAACCAAATTCCACATAAATTTCCGGCAAAAGTTCATATAAAGTTTTATCTTGGTCTGCAGCCCAGGCAGCTGTTTCAGCAATCATACAGCATGAAATTACGGCATCCTTATCCCTCACGAAGTCACCCACAAGGTAGCCATAACTCTCTTCTCCACCTCCAATAAAGGTTTTTTTGCCCTCCCGCAGACGAAGTTGCTCAGCAATGTATTTAAACCCCGTTAATACATCCAGCGATTCCACTCCATTCTTTATGGCAATATCTTTAAGTATTTCGGAGGTCACAATTGTTTTTACTATATATTCCCTGCCTGTAAGTTTACCTGAATCTTTCCATTCCTTTAATAAATAATAAAGGAGCAGGGTAGCTGTTTGGTTTCCGTTTAATAATACAAAGTCTCCCTTGTCATCCAAAACAGCGATTCCCACGCGGTCAGCGTCGGGGTCGGTGGCCATTACGAGGTTTGCGCCTACAGCTTTTGCTTTTTCAATAGCCATATTTAAGGCTGCCGGTTCTTCCGGATTTGGGGATTTAACTGTAGGGAAATTTCCATCAATAACATCCTGCTCGGGAACGCTATAGATATTTTTAAATCCAAACGCTTTTAATCCTTTAGGCACCAATTCAACACCAGTACCATGGATTGGGGTATACACAATTTTAAATTCACTTTGTCGGGCAATAACATCCGGTGAAAGTGAGAGGGATCGGATATTATCCAAATATACTTTATCAATGGCCTCCCCAATGGTTTCGACGAGACTTTCATTTCGATCAAACTTTACATGATCAATCGAAGTGATTTTATTTACTTCATCGATTACATTTTTATCGTGAGGGCTGATGAGTTGTCCCCCATCTTCCCAATAAGCCTTGTATCCATTATATTCAGGAGGATTATGCGAAGCTGTAATAACAACGCCGGCCTGGCAACCAAGGTGACGAATAGCAAATGAAAGCTCAGGCGTTGGGCGTAAATCTTCAAATACATATACCTTAATGCCATTAGCAGACATCACATCAGCAGTGATCCCGGCAAAAAATGTATTATTATTCCTGGAGTCGAAGGCAATGGCCATACTTATCTGATCCTTATCAGGGAACATTTTTTTCATATAATTAGCCAGCCCCTGGGTAGCCATTCCCACAGTATATTTATTCATCCTGTTGGTTCCTACGCCCATGATACCACGCAATCCTCCCGTACCGAACTCAAGGTCTCTGTAAAATGAATCCACCAGTTCAGTCGATTGGCTATCAATCAGTGCTTTTACTTTTTCCTTTGTTTCCCTATCGTAGTTCCCTTCAAGCCATTTTTTGGCTCTTTCAATAATATAGGTGTCAATTGTGCTCATAATCAAGTGTTAATCTATTTGGTTAGTATTATTAATTTATTTTTTTGATATTTTGCAAACAGTCCCTCAGACTTGTTTTCCAGTGGGGTATGGGATAAAATTTGCGGGTAAACTTTTCTTTACTCAGCACACTGTAAAATGGACGGGGAGCAGGCAGGGGGTAATCCTCTGTTTTAATGGGAAAAACTTCACAGCTGATTTTCGAAATTTCCAGAATCTCTCTTGCAAAGTCGTACCAACTCGCTATTCCTTCATTCGAGAAGTGATAAATTTCTACCCCGTCTTGATTCGGCTTATTGATAATGTACAGAATAGCTTTTGCCAGGTCACCCGCATAAGTAGGAGTACCTACCTGGTCAGCCACTATATTAAGCTTTTCACGTTCCAGACCCAATCTTTGAATGGTTTTAACAAAATTATTTCCATATTCAGAATAAAGCCAGGAAGTTCTGAGTATTAAGGCATTTTTTGAATGTTTGTACACATAGTCTTCAGCTTTCTTTTTTGTTTCAGCATATACACCGTTTGGGCCTGTTGGGTCGGTTTCAATATACGGCCTGAAATGAGTCCCTGAAAAAACATAATCTGTTGAAATATGGATCAATTTGTAGTTGTATTTGGAAGATAACTCAGCCAGGTGTTTTACTGCTGTTGCATTGATCAGAGCCGCTTTCTTTTTTTCTACTTCAGCTTTGTCGACAGCAGTATAAGCGGCACAATTTACCAGGAAGTCAATCTTGCTTTGCGCAATAAATTTATCAAGTTCCGGCTTATAGGTTATATCCAATTCTTCAATATCTGTATAAATAAAACTTAAATGGGGATAACTGGATTCAAGATTTTTTATGGATAAACCTAATTGCCCTTTACTTCCTGTGAGTAATACCTTCATACTAAATTATGGATTTAAAAAATTCAATGGTTGGTTTTAACCCATCTTCAAGGGCGATAGTCGGCTCCCACCCAAGTTCTTTTCGGGCCAGGGATATATCGGGCTGACGTTGCATAGGGTCGTCTTCAGGTAAAGGCTCATACACAAGTTTCGACTTTGAATTGGTTAGCCGAATGACCGTCTCAGCCAGTTGTTTTATTGTAAATTCGCCGGGATTGCCCACGTTAACCGGGCCAATAAAACTATCCGGGGTGTTCATTAGACGCACCATCCCTTCGAGCAGGTCATCCACATAACAAAAGCTGCGGGTTTGTTCGCCATTTCCATAAATGGTGATATCCTTATTTTTTAAAGCCTGCACAATAAAATTAGAGATCACCCGTCCATCTTCAGGGTCCATCCTGGGGCCATAAGTATTAAATATACGGATAAGCTTGATCCTGACATCATTCTGTCGATGATAGTTAATAAAAAGGGATTCAGCGCAACGTTTCCCTTCGTCGTAACACGATCGGGTACCAATAGGGTTCACATGTCCCCAATAATCTTCTGTTTGTGGGTGTATCTTAGGATCACCATAGACTTCACTCGTGGAGGCCTGCAATATTTTCGCTTTTACCCTCTTGGCCAACCCCAGCATATTGATCGATCCCATTACTGAAGTTTTAATGGTTTTAATGGCATTGTACTGGTAATGGATAGGAGAGGCCGGACAGGCCAGGTTATAAATTTCATCTACCTCAATAAAAAAAGGCATGGTCACATCGTGCCTTATGATTTCGAAATACGGGCTTTTAAGTAAGTGGACAATGTTTTGTTTTTGGCCGGTAAAATAATTATCAAGACTGACCACCTCATGGCCCTGGTTTAAAAGTTTTTCGCATAAATGGGAACCAAGAAAACCAGCTCCTCCGGTAACTAAAATTTTTTTTCTCATAATCAATTATTCCTGGATTTTTTTACGTGTGGATTTTTCATGTAATTCTCACTAAAAGTCAATCTTGTTTTGTTTTAAGAATAGGCTTTAAGTATGCCCATATACGAAAATACTTCTTTTTTGTTTACAAATTGAAAGCGTTAACAATAAAGTAATAACCCATAATAAAAGAGATGGCAAGTTTCATCATTGTGCCTGCCACAAATCCTAGAAAGGAACCCAGGCCTGACTTAAAAGCTACATTGCTGCTTTTACCTGCGGTAAGTTCGCCAAGGTAGGCTCCCAAAAATGGCCCAATGATCAACCCGAAAGGTGGGAAAAAGAAGATACCTATCACTAATCCTAGGGTAGCTCCCCAGATTCCCCGTTTTGAACCTCCTAATTTTTTTGTACCCCATATAGGCACATAATAATCAAGCACAGTAACAGCGGCAGTGATCAGGGCCCAGATAACAATGAATCTCGCTGTAAAAGGGGGTGGGGAAGTAAGCTGCAATATCAATAAAGATCCCCAACTAAGCACCTGCCCCGGAATAACTGGTAATACGCAACCAATTATTCCTACGATGAGTAATATCATCCCTATAATAATCCATAATAAATCCAGTTCCATTAATATTCAATTTTGTTTTTCGTATTTATCCATTCATTAAATAAATCTTTCGCTTCTTTGATTTGAACCTGCTCTGTACTTATTTTTCGCTCGGCAAAATCAAGGTTCAGTTCGTGATAAATATAGGTATCATCGAATCCTGCCTGACTGGCCTCCTGTCTTGAGGCTGCAAAATAAAGCTTTTTAGGCCTTGCCCAGTAAATGGCACCCAGACACATGGGACAGGGTTCACAACTACTATAGATTTCACAATCTTTTAACTGGAAACTCTCTAAGTTTTGGCAGGCATCCCTAATGGCATTGATCTCTGCATGAGCGGTCGGGTCGTTATGGGTAGTTACCTTATTCACTCCTTTGCCTATCACCACTCCGTCTTTTACAACTACAGCGCCAAAAGGCCCTCCTTCATTATTTCTTATGTTGTCGGTGGCAAGTTGAATGGCTTGACGCAGATACTCTTTTATGTCAGACATTTGAATTAATTTAAGTTTACAAAACTACCATTTTCCTTTTTTTGTTTCATCCTTTAAGGCATCATTTAACATTTTTAAAAACCTTGAACGGGGAATATTTACTGCACCCAAACTTTTCATGTGACTGGTTTCAATTTGTGCATCAATAAATTTAAAGTTCCAGTTCCTGGTTTTTTGCACAAGATAATACAATGCGATCTTTGACGCATTGGGTTCCATAAAAAACATTGACTCACCAAAAAATGCAGAACCAAGGGATACTCCGTATAAACCACCTACCAATTGGTCATCCATATACACTTCAACCGAATGAGCAAGTCCCTTTATATGAAGAATTGTATAAGCGTCCATCATCTCCTGGTTGATCCATGTCCCCTTTTCCCCTTTCCGGGCAACAGTCGAACAAGCATTGATCACTTCCTCGAACCGTGTGTCAAATCTAACCTCGTAATTTTTATTTCGGATAACTTGTGCCAGGCTTTTCGATACTATAAGTTTCTCCGGATATAAGATCATCCGGGGGTCGGGTGACCACCACAAAATGGGTTCATCTTCAGAATACCAGGGGAAAATTCCACTTGCATAAGCCAGTACTAACCTTTCTGTACTAAGGTCGCCGCCTACAGCCAGCAAACCTGAGGGGTCGGCATCTTCAGGGTTTGGGAAAATTATCTGGTCTGGAAGCTGGTAAACGGGCATTAATCCGGTTTTTTATTTTCTGGAATATAATTGATTTGTATCTCATCAAACGGCTCCTCCTCTTCTTCCAGTTCCCATTGATAAACCTTCCTTTGAGGCCCTTCCTTTCTGAAATAAAAAGCAAGAATAGAGCCTGTGACCAATCCCCAGAAATGAGATTCATAGGAAATGTTTTCTTCCGGAAAAAAGTCTGGAAAAATCCCCCAAACCATGCTGCCATATAAAAAAGTGATCATCATTGTAATCGCCAATAAACGATTATCTTTTCGGACAATTCCACTAAAAAACAGGAAACCGGCTAACCCATAAACCACTCCCGAAGCGCCAATATGATAAGCTTCACGAGCACCAACCCAAACCGCGATGCCGGGAATGAGGTAGATCAGTAAAATAACTTTAAGTGAAATTTCCTTATAGAAATAAAAAAGGCAACCTCCTAAAACAAAAAGCGGAACGGAATTCGCCCCAAGGTGTTTTAAGTCGGAGTGAATAAGAGGACTTGTAAGAATACCCAGTAACCCGTGCCATGTGCGGGGATAATTCCCAAGATTGACAATAGGGTGGCCGGTGATCATCTCCCCCCCTTTAACCAACCAAATAAGTACAAGGAACAAAATTACAGGAATAAGGCTTTTATAGATGTTTTGTTTTTCTGAAGTCATTTGGGGTATTTATCAAAAGCTGTACCAGCGCTAATTTAGGTAAAATTTGGCAGTTATTGAAAGTATGATTTAGGCAGGTGGTGAGAGGTAGTATGCAATTGGCAGTAGGCAGTTGACAAAAAGCAGTAGGCAAAAGAAAATTTAGTAGGCAGTAGGGTAAATTTGTAGGAGGCAGTATGCAATGGGCAACATACAGTAATCAAAATGGGAATATGTTACAAGCATGAACAAATAGATATTACCGGGCATTCGCCAAATATAACTGCTAGCTAAAAAAGTAATTACCATTCTACAATTTCAAATAATATTTCTACATTTGCTCAAACTTCAAAATCATGCATAAAACCATACTATTTTTATCCGTCATAATTATCCCTTTTTATGCACTATGCCAAATAAGTATTGATAATAACGATATGCCTTCAGCTGGGGACACCATCCGTTTGAGTTCATCCATCGATATCGGGTTTCTGAATTACGAAGAAACCGGGAATAATTTTACATGGGACTTTTCAACCATGATGCCTTACGCTCAGAATGTAGATACTTTTGTTAGCACAACCCAAACACCCTGGACTTACCAGTTGATCTTTTTCGGATCGGCCAATCTGGCACAGTCATTCACCGAGTTCGACCAGCTTCCTGGATTCCAGGTAACCGATATTTATTATTTTTATAAAAATTCTTCCTCAGATTTCAGAGAAGCCGGGTATGGAGTTACCCTAAATGGAATACCCCTTCCAAATAAATATGCCCAACCCGACATCATTTATCATTTTCCGTTAGAGGCAGGGAATATTGACTCTTCTTACTCTACCCATGAAATTGCAATTCCTGGCCTGGGCTATTCAGGAGGTTGGAAAAAGCGTGTAAACCATGCTGACGGATGGGGCACATTGATCACTCCTTATGGAAGTTTTCAAACGCTTAGAGTTAAATCGGAAGTAGAACAATATGACAGCCTCTATATCGATTCTCTGGGTTTTGGCCTCCCACTGTATCGTGCTTATATCGAATACAAATGGTTGGGTGAAGGGTTTGGCCTCCCACTTTGTAAGGTAACTGATGATGGGCTTTTACCTACTATTTCCTATATTGATTCGGTCAGAACCTTCTTTGTTTCCATGGACGAAAGATCAATTGAAAATGATATTTCGGTTTTTCCTAACCCGGTAAAGAACGAACTGAATATAAAATTTGAATTGAAAAAGCCTTCTTTATGTAAAGTTGAGTTGTATGATTTGAATGGGCAATTATTATTTGAACTGGGCGAAGAAGAGATAGCATTAAAATCAATTTCTAAAAGTTATCATCTTGATCGTATGCAAATAAATCCGGGTATTTATATGATAATTTTTCAAATTGATAATCACACTGTTATTAAAAAAATAGTGGTTCTTTAGAAAATAGTCTCTTCTTAAAAATTCACATCGCATATTATCTTATAATTTTATTTTCCTATGATAATAAATGGTCAGTCAATAAAAAGTGTACTCTATTTATTTGCATTTTCATTTTCATTAATATTTTATTGTCAGGGTATTTCCCAATCCTCGTACCCCTTCCAAAACCCCAATCTGCCTATCAATGAACGAATTGATGACCTTATGAATAGGTTAACTTTGGAGGAAAAAGCCTCCATGACACTATATAATAGTCCCGCTATCGAAAGGCTGGGCATCCCGGAATATAATTGGTGGAACGAAGCTTTACATGGGGTTGCCCGGGCGGGCAAAGCCACGGTCTTTCCCCAGGCCATTGGGATGGCAGCCACATTTGATGAGGATTTGATTGAACGTGTATCGTCAGCCATTGCTGATGAGGCGCGGGCTAAACATAATGCAGCCAAAGCCAAAGGAAGTTACCAGCAATATACCGGCCTAAGCTTCTGGACACCCAATGTAAATATTTATCGCGATCCCAGGTGGGGGCGTGGCCAGGAGACCTGGGGAGAGGACCCATATCTTACTTCCATGATGGGAGTAGCCTTTGTAAAAGGATTACAAGGCGATGATCCTAATCACCTTAAAGCTGCTGCATGCGCCAAGCATTTTGCCGTTCATAACGGGCCGGAGAAAACCCGGCATGAGTTTAATGCCATCCCGTCGGAAATTGATTTTCATGAAACCTACCTGCCAGCTTTTGAAGCCCTGGTGAAGAATGGTGTGGCCGGGGTTATGTGTGCATATAACCAGGTGTACGGATCTCCATGTTGTGGAAATACACCCTTGCTTAAAACCATTTTAAGGGAACAATGGGGTTTTGACGGATATATTGTCTCTGACTGCTGGGCTTTGAGTGATTTTATCAGCTTTCAGAAAATTGTGCCCGATGCCACTGATGCAGCTGCTATGGCCGTAAAAGCAGGAGTCAACCTGAATTGTGGGACAGTCTATAAAAGTATCCCGGAGGCAATTAAGGAAGGAAAGATAACCGAATCAGAATTGGATGCGGTTCTTTGGCCTCTTCTGAAAACACGAATTAAACTGGGTTTGCTCGATGTGGGCGAAAACCTGCTTTATGCAGATATTGGCCCCGAAGTTCCGGGCTCAGAGGAACATCGTCAACTGGCTTACGAGGCAGCTGTAAAGTCGGTGGTTCTCTTAAAAAATAAAAACCAATGCCTTCCGCTTGACCTAAATGAAATTCATAAAATTTATGTCACTGGCCCTACGGCAGCAGATAATGCGGTATTGCTGGGCAATTACAATGGTTTGTCAGGGCAGTTGGTGACCCTCCTGGAAGGCATCATTCAAAAAGTGGATGCAGGGACTGTGGTGGATTATTCAATGGGGGCTTTGCTTAATACCGATAGTGTTTATCACGGTATATATCATGCTGGCAATTCTGATGTGATCATTGCTTCGATAGGAAATTCCAGGCTTCTGGAAGGGGAAGAGGGAGACGCCATGCTTTCAAAGTCGGGGGGTGACCGGGCAGATATCAAACTTCCGGAAAATCAGGTAGAATTCATTCGGAAGTTAAGACAAGCCGGACCGGATAAAAAATTGATCGTGGTGATCAATGGTGGAGGTGCCATAGCTTTTCCAGAGATCAACGATTTGGCAGACGCCGTTTTGTTCGCCTGGTATCCGGGAGAACAGGGAGGTAAAGCCATTGCAGACCTGATCTTTGGTGATCAGAATCCTTCGGGCAGGCTTCCCGTTACTTTTTATGCAGACACAGAAGATCTTCCTCCCTTTGAAGATTACAGCATGAAATACAGGACCTATCGATACTTTTCAGGTGAACCTCTTTATGCTTTTGGCCATGGTTTAAGTTATACATCTTTCGAATATTCTGATTTAAAAACTAATGCGGAAGTTTTTAGCACGGCGGAACAGATTGAAGTTAGCCTCAGGATTTCTAATTCCGGTAATTATGAAGGAGAAGAGGTGGTTCAACTCTATGTGAAAGATACTGATCCCGGGCCCGACAGGCCCATAAAATCACTTAAAGGAATAAAACGGGTATTTTTAAAACCGGGGGAGTCCCAGAAAGTGACCTTTATTATACCATTGAAGGATCTCAGACACTGGAATACGGATATCGATGAATGGAAACTTAATAGAGGGGTATATGGAATTGAGGTCGGAGCTTCTTCCGTTGATATTCGCCAAACCATCTCTGTGAAGGTAATTAGGTAATATTTTCAATCAAACTCCAAAGCATTTCCATACCTTTGTTTTATTATGATACTCGGAAAAATTAATACTTTAGTGGTTACCCGATCGAAAGATATGGGATACTACCTCAATGACAGCGAAGGAAATGAAGTTCTTCTGCCCAATGCCTATTTAACTGACGAAATAAAAATTGATGATGAAATCGAGGTTTTCGTTTATAAGGACTCAGAAGATCGGATTGTAGCCACCACCCTTAAACCCTTTCTTCAACTTGAAGAGTTTGCTTTTTTAAGGGTGAAGGATGTCAACCGTTTTGGAGCCTTCATGGATTGGGGCCTGCCCAAAGACCTGATGGTTCCTTTTGCTGAACAAGCTCAAAAAATGCTGCCCGGCAAAAGTTATGTCGTATATCTGAAAAAAGATGAACTCAGCGATCGCCTTGTTGGAACGGCAAAATTCCTGAAGTATTTACAACATGAAAACCTGGATGTAAAAGAAGGGGATGAGGTGGACCTTTTGCTTTATGGTATGGCAGACCTGGGCATGAATGCAGTGGTGAACAACAAATACAGGGGATTGATCTTTCAATCGGACATCCATAAGAAAATTTATGTGGGCGACAGAATAAAGGCTTATGTAAAGCAAGTGAGGGATGATGGTAAAATTGACCTTAAATTGGAACCTGCTGGTTACGATAGTAGTATTGGGCTTATCACGCGGACCATTCTTGAGGCACTCGAACGAAATGATGGCAGCCTTTCACTCACGGATAAAAGTGATTCAAAAGATATAAAAGATCAACTTGGACTAAGCAAAAAGGCCTTTAAAAAAGGCGTGGGAACTTTATATAAACAAAAATTGATTGAGCTTGGACCGGATGGGATCAGGACGAAGTAGGAATTTAAGAGGAAGTGTTAATTGTTAAAGCAAGCAATACTCTATGAAAAAATTTCTGTTTTTATTTTTTTTAGTGCCAATCACAATCCAGGCGCAGGATACCCTATCGGGTGATACCCTGGCTTTCCGACAAAAAATGGAATGGTTTAAAGACGCTAAGATGGGTATTTTTATCCACTGGGGAATCTATTCAGTAAATGGAATAAGTGAGTCATGGTCATTTTTTAATGGACAAATACCGCATGAAGATTATGTAAAACAAGCTGAAGGGTTTACTGCCCAAAATTATAAACCGGAGTATTGGGCAGGCATGATCAAAGAAAGTGGGGCCAGATATTCGGTGATCACCTCCAAACACCATGATGGTTTTGCGCTATGGGATTCATCCCTTGGCGGATTTAGTGCTAAAGATAATTCCGCTGCTCAAAAGGACCTTTTATCACCTTTTGTAAATGCTTTGAGGGAAAATAACCTTAAAGTGGGTTTGTATTATTCCCTTCCCGATTGGACATGGCCGGATTATACCGAACATACCCGGACAATTAAACGCTATCGTATAGATGAGGCCCCAGACCGATGGGCAAAATTCCTGAACTATTACCAGGGACAATTAAAAGAATTGATGAATAGGTATGATCCTGACCTTTGGTGGTTCGACGGTGACTGGGAGCACACTGCAGAAGAATGGGATATTGAAAATACCCGCAATCTTCTGACCCGCCATAATCCGAAGGTTATATTTAATTCCCGTTTGCAGGGTCATGGTGATTATGACACTCCTGAAATTGGATTGCCTGTGATGAAGCCAAAAGCTGAATATTGGGAGTTATGCATGACCATGAACGATTCATGGGGATATCAGCACACTGATCTGAACTATAAATCGCCACAACAAGTAATGGATATTTTAGTGGATTGCATTGGGAAAGGAGGTAACCTTTTGTTGGATATCGGTCCAAAAGCGGATGGTACAATTCCCCTTGAACAAGAAAATATTTTAAAGGAATTAGGAAAATGGACAGGTAAACATGCAGAAGCTATATACGGGAGCAGGGCAGGAGTTCCTTATGAACATTTTAACGGACCAAGTGCGCTATCAAAAGACCGTAAAAACTTATACCTTTTTGTCAGGGATATCCCTAAAGATGGTAATATCATTGTTAAAGGAATTAGTAACCCCATTAAAAATATCTCTTTAGTTGGCAATGATACTGAATTATCCCAAAAACTATTTTGCAAAGTTTCGTGGAATACATACCCGGGGATTTTATATATTCAAATTCCGGAAGATGCTCAGGATGACTATTATACAGTAGTTAAACTGGAACTGGAAGGAGAAATCAATTTGTATCGCGAAAATTCAGGTGCGATTGAAAGTAATGATTAAATCAAAATTATGAATATGAGAAGTGAAATAATTCTCCTGTTGTTCTTTTTATTCCTTTTCCAACTGAATGCACAGGAAGCCCATGAAGAGGATAAGTATATCCCGGAAACAAATCCTGAAGTTTTAAAAAAACTGGAACAGTGGCAGGGCCTTAAGTTTGGATTGCTCATGCATTGGGGGGCTTATAGCCAATGGGGAATTGTAGAGTCATGGTCAATCTGTCCGGAGGAATATGGCTGGTGCGAAAGAAAAATGGGCGAAAATCCAGACGATTATTTTGCCTATAAAAAGGAGTATGAAGGCTTGATCCATTCTTTTAATCCCATTAATTTTAATCCGGGAAAATGGGCTTCAGCGGCAAAAAATGCCGGGATGAAGTATGTGGTTTTTACGACCAAACACCATGATGGTTTCTGCATGTTTGATTCTAAGTTTACTGATTATAAGATCACAGGAAAAGACTGTCCTTTTTCAGTACACAAAAAAAACAATGTTACCCTTGAGATCTTCAAGGCATTCAGGAGTGAAGGCTTGTGGGCGGGCGCTTATTTTTCAAAACCTGATTGGCATTCACCCTATTACTGGGATCCAAAATATCCTCCACGCGACCGCAATGTGAATTATGAACCGGAGGCTAACCCGGAAGTATGGGAAAAATTTATCAACTTTACCCATAACCAGATTTTGGAATTGCTTACCGATTTTGGTCAGGTGGACATCCTCTGGCTTGATGGAGGTTGGGTAGCCAAATCGTCTAAAGAACAAATAGAAAATTGGTACGAAGGCCAATTGGGAAATAATACTAACGGCTATTTAAAAAACCGCATAGTCAACCAGGATATTCGAATGGATGAGTTGGTGCTGAAAGCCCGTGAAAAGCAACCTGGCCTTATTGTAGTCGACAGGGCGGTTCCGGGGAAAAATCAAAATTACCTGACTCCGGAAAACAGGGTGCCCGATAAACCCCTTCCATATCCCTGGGAATCATGCATTATTTCCGGAGGTGGTTGGTCACACACCAAAGATGCCAAATATATGAACGGGCATGACGGAATACAATTACTTGTGGATATTGTGGCCAAAGGAGGAAACTTATTATTAAATATAGCCCCGGGCCCTGATGGCGAATGGCAAAAAGGAGCCTATGACTTACTGGAAGAATATGCCGGGTGGATGGCGGTAAACGGTGAAGGTATCTATGAAACAAAAGTTCTTGAACCCTATAAAGTTGGAAATATTTGCATGGTGCAAAAAGATAAAGGGGAAGTGTTTTATTTTTATATGTGTAAAAATGGCGAAAATAGAATGCCAGAAGAAATATTCATTGCTTCGCACCAACCCCTTAAGGGAGCTATAGTGGAGTTATTAGGTGAAAAAGAACCCTTAAAATGGGAGAGAGAAGGCGAGGGATTTAGCATTAAAATCCCTGAGAATTTAAGAGCTAATCCTCCATGTAAATATGTGTGGGCCTTCAAGATATCAGGAATAGAAAGAGATTAACTTTAACCGGAATGTAGTATAGAAATCATGTTTAAATTATTTGTACAAACTTTAATTTTATATTTATCCATAGTTGCCATCTTTACACAAAATGGAGATGCACAGGAGATTCCAATTAAATATTACCAGGGCTTTGAAAAGGAGGTAAGTGGCTTTACACTGAATTACCATTCCCCACTTCCGGAGGTAAATGCTTCGTTGCTGGTAAGAGCCAATAAGGAGTTTCAACCAATTGTATGGGAAACTGAGGCAGTAGGTAAAAATGAAACCAATGAGTTTGTTTTTTTTACTTGGATGTTTGGTATGGATGCAGATGTAAAAAAATGCCACTTTGATTTATATGTAAACGATGTAAAATATATTGGCTTTTCTACTCCTTCTGAAGAAGATCAGGAGGAGAGGAGTTTTGAGGGGAGAAATAATAGTAAACTTACTTTACTAACCACTTTTATCGATAAATATCACGACCATATGGGCTATGCCACCCTGCGCCTTGCACTGTCAGATATTTTACCTGGCAAGCCCGTTACCTTAGCAGTTAAAGGAATGGATGCTGGAAGCAATATCTGGTATATGACTTTTAAAACAGGTTTATTTGAAAAGGTTAAAATTCATCAGGAAAGTGCGGTATTAAAAGAAAATGGAGAACTTTTTCACATCGCCCGGTTTGATTTTACTCATCTGGGCCCTGACGAAAATGCAATTATAAAGGTCAATAATTTAGTCGACAGCTGCCGGTTAAAGGCAGGATATAATTCCCTCACATTAAAAATTCCAAAAGAAGAAATTAAAAAATCCTATGTAGCGCAATTAAAAATTGGTGATAAGCCGGCAAAAGAAATAAGCTTTGATTTGGACCCGGTAAAAGAATGGAGTGTTTATCTTGTTCAACATTCCCATACAGACATAGGTTATACCCGTTCACAAACAGAAATTTTACCTGAACACCTTCGGTATATTGATTATGCACTTGATTATTGTGATCAGACTGATGATTATCCTGCAGATGCACAATTTCGATGGACGTGTGAGGCATCTTGGCCGGTGCGGGAATATTTGAGGAGCCGTCCCGAACCGCAGATACAGAGATTAAAAGAAAGGGTGCAGGAGGGAAGAATAGAAATCTCAGCTATGTTTTTTAATTATTCAGAGATTGTTGACGAGGCCTCTCTTGCTGCTCAAACCAAGGTTTTGAAAGAATTTAAAGACAAAGGTTTGGAGGTAAAACTGGCCATGCAAAACGACATCAATGGAATTGGTTGGTGCCTGGCAGATTATTTTTCAGGTGCCGGGCTTAACTATCTGATCATGGGTGAACATGGCCACAGGGCACGTATTCCTTTTGAAATACCTACAGCTTTCTGGTGGGAATCACCCTCAGGAAAACGTTTGCTTGCCTTCAGGGCTGAACACTATATGTATGGCAATACCCTGGGCCTGACTTCCGGGGATGAATTAAAGTTCAGGAAAAACCTGACTTCCTACCTCGATGATTTATCAGAAAAGGGATATCCTCATTTGCAAACAGCGCTTCAATTTTCAGGTTATATTACCGATAATTCACCACCCTCCATTACTGCCTCGGATCTTGTAAAAACGTGGAATGAAAAGTATGAATGGCCTAAGTTAAGGATTGCAACTGCAAGCGAGTTTATGCAGTATATCGAAGAAAATTGTGCAGATGACTTACCTGTGAAAAGACAAGCCTGGCCCGATTGGTGGGTGGATGGATGTGCCTCTGCTATGATTGAAACCGGAGCCTCTCGCAAAACACATGGTGACATCATTGCCAATAACGGTATTCTTTCTATGGCATATTTGATGGGGGCTAAAATCCCGGACAATTTACCAACAGAAATAGAAGCGATTCAGGACGCTATTTTATTTTATGATGAACATACCTATGGAGCTGCAGAAAGTATCAGTGAGCCCCTGACTGAAAATACTGTTGTGCAATGGAATGAAAAATCGGCCTATGTCTGGGAGGCCGTTAAAAAGTCTGCAATGATGAGGGAAAAAGCAATTGGATTGATCCAGCCATATATCCCGACATTTAAAATACCCTCCTTGACGGTATTTAATACCACTAACCACCCACGTTCAGGATTAGTTGAGTTATATATTGACCATGAAATACTTCCTGTAAACAAGAAGTTTCAGATAATTGAAAATATGGGAAATTCCATTCCGGTTCAGCAAATCACAAGCCGAAGTGACGGCACTTACTGGGGCCTGTGGGTTGAAGATATTCCTCCTTTTGGATTTAAATCTTTTAGGATAATAGTAACTGATGAATATAGAACAATAGATTCAGCACAAGAAGAGGTCGAAAAATTTGAAAATGATTTTTACCGGTTTGGGATAAATGCAGAGAATGGAGTCATTACAAGTCTGACAGACAAGGACCTTAACATTGAATTAGTGGATAGTAGTGCGGAATATCAATTCGGACAATTTATTTATGAAAGGCTTGCCAACAGGCATCAAATGGAAAGGTATACCTATAATAAAATAGATACGGTATATGTTCCATTACAAGGCGAACGCCTCACATTAGGTAATACAAAAATTCTGAAAGTGGAAAATGGACCGGTCTGGAATAGTTTATTTATACAAGGTGAAATACCTGTTTGTGCCAATCAAAAAGGACTTACTCTCGAGATCAGGCTTTTTCATCACGTCAAACAAATAGAATTTCATTATTCGATGGTTAAGCTGGCTGTAACTGAGCCTGAAGCTGTATATGTGGCCTTTCCCTTTCATCATGAAAACAGCCAGATTACTTTTGATGTTCAGGGAGGTATGGTCCATCCGGGAATCAATCAATTGGAAGGTACATCCTCAGATTGGAGTACGATGCAAAATTTTGTTTCTTTGAATAATGGCCGGTCACAAATTGTTCTTGGAAGTATTGAGGTGCCTCTTGTACAATTCGGAGACATCAATACCGGGAGATATTATTATAATTATATTCCGAAAAGACCACACATATATTCATGGGTTCTGAACAACTATTGGACAACTAATTTCAGGGCAAGCCAGGAAGGTGAAATGAACTGGAGTTATTACATTACATCCACAGCTGATACAAGCAAATCGTTTGCGGCCCGTTTTGGAAGTGATGGCAGAATCCCTTTAATTGCAAGAGTTTTGCCGGCAGGCCGAGAAGATGGAGAGCAAAAAGACAAAACCATCCTTAACCTTGATTACCCCGGTGTTATTCTGGTAAATGCAAGTCCTTCAATAAACGGTAAAGGTGTTGTTTTGCAATTGAGGGAAACAGATGGGGTGTCAAGCGAAATAGAAACAGATAAAATATTTTCAAGGAGCAGCATAAAAACAATTTCAGTGGTAAACGTTTTGGAAGAGCCATTACAAATTAATCCACAACAAATAAAAATTGAAGCTCTTGCTACGCTATTCCTGTTGGTAGAAAAATAGATTCCCAATGAAACGTGCAACTTCTTCAGTTAAGAAGCTCCCAGGCTTTTTTCCGAATGTTATATTGAACTGTATAAGACGATCCTGCAAATAGTTTGTAATTTTTATACGCTGTCCGTTTCTCACGAAATCGGATATATATTTCCTGCTTTTCTTCCACATTAAAAACCCCGGTTTGAAAAGGTTCTAATCGGAATATTTTCCAGTTTTGGTTATCGTAACTCATTTCAAAATGAAAAATTTTCTGTGTAGCATTATTAAGTTGGAGCTTTTCTTCTTCGGCTTGTTGTTTTTTCAAGGTTTGCCTTGCTGTTTTATTCTCAGTGAAGGCGAGAGGCTCAGGAGCATCTGTTACAAGTTCTTCCACCTTAAATTTATTCCGGAAATAGTTTCCTTTTTCACCCAGGAGTCTTTTCCCAGGGCCGGCTGTTTCAGCAATAAGATAATTTTCCTGCTGGTAGGCAATATAAGTCAATCCTTTTTCAGGACTTGCCTTTACTGCAGAAAGTACATGCTCCGGCTGGTTAAGGAACACAATATCCTTGGCAGGAATAAGGTAGCTTAAAATACCAACGAATAAGAGTGCCTTGCTGTCGCAATCGCCAAAACCATCAATGAGTAGTTTTGGAGGTGGGCTTACCCCACCATAATGCATTACTTCATCTTCGTAAGTAGGCACGCCATAAGGAATGTCCTGAACCAGGCGAATTGCCATTTCAATGCGGTTCCGACGGTTGTCACTCCCGTAATCCGAAAGAGTGGACACGATCATTTCTGCGATCGGCTTGCAAAATGTGGGCGCGTAATAGTCTATTACTGCGCTTTTATTAACTTCGATGGTATTTCCGTTCAGGAAAAAAAATCCTCTGTTAATTTCCTTTTCCCGGATCCTTCTGTTTGATTCAGTATCCACGTAAGGTTCGAACAGCCATTTTGGAACCCCAAATTTTGAGATCATTTCGTGGGTATATTCTTCTGGCAACATCAGTTCATAATCCTGGAAGTTATTAAAAATGTCCCTGAATTTATAATGTACCGAATAGGAAGAATTATTTAGTTCAACCTTATATATAACATGGGGGTTTTTGGCGTATTCTTTTTGTGAAAATAGTACAGCGCTATTTATCAGGACGGTGAATAAAAGAAGTACAAATCTAAAACTGACAGAGGTAAAATGCATACATCTGGAAACGGATTATGAAAGAATTTATTTTTAGAGGATGAAGCTTTACTTATTCAGGATATCCGGCACAAAACTTTTGGTATTGATCTTATAGGTGACACCAAGCGTTACAAACCAGTATTTATCATCTTTGAAGCGGATTTTTGCATCCAGTTTGTCACTATTTATATACCTCGAGGAGACCTCAAATTCCAGGCTCCATACCGGATCAATTTTATAGTTTACCCCCAGGCCGACAGGGAATATAATTTCAGTAACACGCCCGTTTTTTTCAGGTTCTGTCCCGTTTCCTTCGAGGTTGCCATCAATTACATCGTAGCCAATACCATTTACCACATTCCCATCACTATCTCTTAATAATGCCCTGTAATTGATAATTCCAATCCCGCCAAAGGCATAAGGTCTGAATTTCTCAAATTTGAAATTACGGTTAATCCATTTGTTCATAATCGCCTGGAAATTTACCGATGCTTCGAAGAAATTATTTTCAAAGGATTGACTATTTTTCTCTCCTTTTAATTTCCCGAAATTAAACTGTGCTTTAATACCGCCATTTAAAAATCCTGTCGATAATAATTTCTTTTGTACAGCAATTCCATATACACCGGGAATTGTCCAGGATTTCTTTTTATCCACATCACCCCTGAATACCGACATTCCCAGCTGTCCCGTAACAGACCAGTTATCTTTGATCCCGGGTTTGTTAATGGAGTAATAATGGCCACTCCCTTTGGGAACCATTTTACGCATTTTATTCTCCAGCTTCCAGGTTGCAGTATTAAAAGCGAGCAAGTTGAATATAATGGTATTGTTGTCTAAATTGTCCTTAATAACCACTGTGGCCGTTTCATCGTCCCTGATGAATTTATAGGTTGCTGCAAAAACCTGGTTGTTTCCGGCAGCATTGTAATTATTTTTGATGAGGTTGAATGCTTTTTTAACAGCTTCTGTAAACGTATTTTCCCCTTCCATGTATACAACATCCTTTGCATAAAGAGACGTTAGTGTTTTTTCGTCAAAGCTTATCTTTTTCGGGCTTACGTCGTAATTACTGGAATATACAAGGATTTTTATATCATAGTTGGCATCAACTTTTTCCCGGTTTTTCAAAAGATACCTGTAGGCTCTTTTTACGTCGCTCAGTCTCTTCAGATCAAAATAAACATCCGCAGCATCCAGCATAAGAACCATATGATTTTGTGCTTCAAATGAGGAAACTACTGGTCGTGGTTTATTTTCTTCGGGAGCTACCACTGGAACAACCTCTTCTATCTTTGTCTTTTCTTCGGTCTGTACTTTTAAAGTATCGGCCGGGGTTACAGGTTCTTCTTTGGCTATTTCTTTTTCCTTTGGTTTTTCCTTCGGTTTTTTAGCTTCTGTTTTAACTTCTGGTTTTTTGTCAGGAATAACAGGATTAACAACTAAAGGCTCAACCTCAGGTGTTTTCACTTCTTCTGCAGGTTTTTCTTCTTTAGGAATTACCGGGTTGAGGTCAGTAAGGCGAATTATACCTGATCGCTCTGTTCCAACATAAATATTGTTATTATAATATTTCATGCAGGTGATCTCATCGTCGGGCATGCTTGAGTTCTGAAAGTCGTATACCAACCATTTCTTTCCATCAAAGAGATTGATCCCACCGATATAGGTACCTATCCATTTGTTATTTTTTTCATCGATCACTATTGGACGGATATTATCGTCAGTTAATTCAGAATTAGTAGAATTATATTTGATCCAGAAAACATCATTAAATACGGCTAATCCACCACCACCAGTACCTATCCACTTTTTATTTTCATTGTCAACAGCAATAGAATACACATAATCATTTGTCAGTTTTGAATTTCGTTCGGTATAGATATTCCAGTTTTTACCATCAAAAGAAGCTGCTCCGCCACCCTGGGTCCCTGCCCATAAGATGCCGTTTTTATCCTTAGTAATACAAACTACTTTATTGGAAAGGAGGGGAGAGTTCTCATCATTAAAAATCGACCATAATCCATTATCATAATGGGCAAGTCCTCCAAAATAAGTTCCTATCCAAACAGAACCATCATCATCGCAGTAAATATTCATCACCACATTAGAAGGTAAGCCAGAATTAGAAGTTTTATAGACTTCCCAATTTGTACCATCGAAACGGGCTAATCCTCCGCCATCTGTTCCTATCCACTTCACATTATTTTTATCAATAGCAATTGTATTCACATAATTATGGGGAAGTCCTGAGTTTGAAGTGCTGTATACAGTCCATTTTTCATTTTGCAAAGAAGCGATTCCACCCATATAAGTACCAAACCACATTCCTCCGTTTTGATCTACAGCGATGGTTTTAATGGTTTGATTAGGTAGCTGGGAATTATCGGAATTAATGTTGCTCCAATTGAATTCCTGACCAAATAATGAACCTACCAGAAATAAAAATACTATTAAATTATATTTAAACATGTAAAGCCATAATTGGTAAAATACTCCACGTAGTACGATTTTGGATTATATTGGTTACCAAATTAATCTAAAAATAGGAATTTTCCAATTTTAGGAAAAATTCCAAATAAAACTATTCAAGTATTATCTTGATAATATAAGTTCTCCCATTAGTTGAGATATTGCCAAAATATATACCCGGGGGCATTTTATAGTTTGCGTTATTGTTTCCGTTCCATTTAAACACCCAATTCCCTTTACTCATTGTTTCAGGAATCAAAGTGCATATTAGCTGATTGTTGCTGTTATATATATATAGGTATTGTCCTTTATAATCAATTCCTGTTACTGAGATTATTGTTTCCTCACTAAAAGGATTGGGGTAAGCAAGGATGTTGTTCTTTGTTTGATTTAGATTGATTGCAGTTGCTGTGTCAGCCATTATATAGTTGTATTTAATGGCAGTATCTGAAATGGATTCAGTATACACTATCAATTTTACGGTAAATACACCGGTTGTTTCAAAAGTAAACAAGGGGTCCTGATCATAGGAGTCGATTACCCCGTCATTTTCAAAGTCCCATTCCCAGGAAGAAACATTTCCTAAGGATAGGTCGGTAAATTGCACATCAAAGGGAACAATTCCATAGGTCGTATCCGCCATAAAATCAGCCATCAGGGTCAGGCTGTTTAATCCACCGGAAAAACATTGAAGCTTGCCGTTTCTTCCACCTGCAACCATTTCCCAGGAACCGTCACCGTTTATATCAGGGATCGCACCAATTGCATCTACCGCTTCACTGTAGTTAACAGAAAAAAGTACCTCCCCATTTACACCGTTGAGAAAATAACAATAGTTGCTTGAAAATAGAGTTCCTGCTACCAGGTCGTTTATTCCGTCACCGGATATATCTTCTATTTTATCAATATTCCAGCACTTATCGGCCAGTGGAGTGAGCCAGGCATTGCCGCCGTTATTGCCATCTATTGCAATGGCATTGGTGCCACTGTAACCTATAGCCACATCCGCCATATTATCATTGTTTATATCTTCAAGCCTTTCAAAACGGAGCAAAAGGGTATTGCCTGCAGAACCGTTTTCAAATGATCCTCCAGTCACCGGGTTGATGAAATAATAATTGCCACCAAAGTCACCGGCCACAATATCTTTGACCCCATCACCTGTTACATCATCAAGTTGTTCAAGAGCCCAAACCGACGTGCCACTGGTGGTAAAAGTCCACATTATATTGCCGTTTGTTCCGTTGATGCCATAAACCTTGCCTTCTGTTTCGCCATTGTTTGAAGCACCTCCGATGGCATCAGGTAAGTTATCTCCGGTGAAGTCTTCCACACTTATTACTGAAAAATTGGGTCCGTCAGTATAGGTGTCCCAAATTAAGCTTCCAGTAATTCCATCGAGGCAAAATACCCGTTTGGGGCCCGTATTACTGCCATCATTACCTGTGGCAGCTAATACATCATTTATTCCATCTGAATTATAATCATTTTTGGCATCTACCTGGTACACCCATCCTCCATCTCCGTAAATATGGGTGTCGTATATCCAGAGTTGCTCCCCGGTTTTCCCTGAAAAAGCAATTATGGCTCTTACGCCCCAGGCCATACCGGTTATTACATCTTCAACTCCGTCGTTATTAATATCCTCGATAGTAACCAGGTCGTTTTGCGCATACACTGAACCCCCTTCGACCTCCCATAGTATATCCGCCGATCCTGAGGAGTTCCCGTTAAAACATCTAACAAAATCATCTTCAGAACAGACAATTACATCACCAATGCCATCATTATTTACATCGGATATAGGAGCTATTGCTTTCACACTATTATCCCAACTGGTATTAATTGTATAACTCCAGAAAAGTTCCCCGATTGGATACTCCTCTTCGATGCTGCTGCCTGTAAGGCTTACGGGAATGTCATTCTGTGTACCATCATCATGTGTGATGGTGGCCGTGGCTGAAAAGCTTGTGGCCTCATCAGGGTTAAACCATATTCCGAAAAATTCGCTTTGTAAAATAGAAATATTTATCGGAAAACTTACTGATTCATCCAGGTAGAACCGATCCGAGTCGAAACTTATATTGCTTACTTCCAGAGTTGCGTTGCCGTCATTAGAAACTTCCAGCATCCATCTTGTGGTTGCGTTTAACCGCACTGTTCCGTAGTTATGTGATTGGACAGGCACAACGATATGTGGCCCGTTAAAGACAGCTTCACCTTCAAGGATAAGGTCCACATCCGGGTTAACGGGGTCTGTGGATTGAACCGTTACGGTGGCATTTAGAGTGCCGGTTTCTGTGGGTTTAAATATAAATGGAACCGCAATGGAATTGCCTGGTGCTATAGTTTGAGGAAAGGCCATATACACAAAAATTGGAACCGCGTTAGGTATAACCAGGTTTGTTACCTCAAGGTCGGCTGTCCCCGTATTTGAAATGCTGCATTCCCAAACCAGTGAATCGCCAAGCGCAACATTTCCATAATTAAAGTTTGTAACCGGTATTTCTATTTGTGGGGTACCGGAACCGCCCAAATCTACCTTATATAAAGTACTGTTAGAGGACAGCTCCCCGTCCACATACCAAAGGTATTGTCCGTCATACACAATTCCGGCAGGTTTGATATTTTCGCAGGCATGAGTTTCAAGGAGGCTTCCTGATTGGTCTATTTTGTATAAATTATTTGCATTGTAATCCGCAACCCATAAATCTGTTCCTTCAAGACATAAATCCCAGGGCTGTTGATTGGGTGAAGTAAACTGAGTGAGTGCATTTCCTGAAGCGTCAACTTTATAAATAGTGCCTGGATCGGGATAATAGGTGGCTACCCAAAAATCACCATTGTCATAAGCAATTCCCGACATATAATGATCGGGGAGGTCAAACTGGCTGACTATATTTCCGCTTAAATCAAGTTGAATGGCCGTCGCGGGAACAGATGAACTCGTGACGTGATCAGTGGTCCAAAGATGGGTGCCATCGAAGGTCATGCCATATGAATCACCAAGTGAAGGGTTCGTAAATAAAAGGCTATTATTCCCCGTTGCAGGATCAAATTTATGCACCTGATCGCCATTAGAACCATATATCCCAAAATAAATATAGGTGCCATCCCAGGCTAATCCTGATGCTTTACCAGGAATATCGTAAGTGGCTACAATAGTCCAGTCTTTGGTGCTTTTTTGTGCGGATAGGTTGGGAAAAATTAACAGGCTAAGAATTAATCCGGTAATCAATATTTTAAAATTCCTGACCATAACGATTATTTTAAATGGATACTATTTTTATATTGCTAAGTTACTACATTCAATTAAAGATCAATCAATTCCTGCCTTTTATTTTATGAACATAAGGAATTAACATTTCTGCCATGTATCTGTGTCCGTTTTCATTCCAGTGAACATCCCCCGGAATAAAGTACTTTCTGATTGTTTCCTGCGAATTCAATTGTCCGAAAAACGCAGGGTAAAGGTTAATAAAGTCCACATTATGCTCCCCGGAATACTTTTTCCAGAATCCAACCTGGACATCGTTGATTTTACCCCTGGAGATATGGGAAGGCCAGGGATAAATCACAAGGGTGACATCAATCTGGTTTTTCCTGCATAAATCAATAAGCCTTGTCATATTATCAGCTGCAAGGGATAAGCCTTCTTTTCCCCATTTTTCATAGAGTTTTGGTGTGAAACTCCACAAAGGAGTAGCCGCAATAAAGTTTTCTTCGGCAGTGGCCATTTCATCCAGTTGGGAAACTCCACTCATCGGGTTCCAGCTCTGGGTTATGTTGTTTTGCCGCGACTTTTTAACAAAAGTTGAAACCGTATGATAAATATAAGAGGAACTGAAAAGGAATTTACCCGCCCGTGTTTTTAATCGTTGAAAATAACTTTCGGTATGCGGTTCAAAGTTTTTATAGCTTATTTCATTCAGAGGATCGCTATTGTCGATAAATACGAATAATTCATCAAATTTGAGCTGCTGCTCCTCGATCAGGAATTTTGTTTTTAGATAATACAATTTAGGGCTGTAGCTTACCACCCCGGCATTCAGGATTTCGATATCCGGGAGCATATTGTGGATGATCCCGGGAAAACTTTCTTCCCATGCCATCCCTACGCCTTCTGTATAAGAGTCACCCAAAAATAAGATCCTTTTCACTTCGGGGTCTTCAGTAACTACTCTTGCACTTGCATCCTTAAATCCAAAAGAGTTTGTATGCAGGTCAAAAATCTTTTCACCCCATTTGTTTTTGGTATCTTTCATAGGGGTTAACGCATGATGATAGTAAGGGTGTGCAGTACGGAAGGAATTGTAATCGAAGGGAAGAAATATCCATGCGGCAATAACATCCAGGAAGATGATTACTATGATTACAATCAATGATAGGGTTAAAGCAGGGTGTTTCTCAAATACGCTTGTCGATTTCATGGAGGACGATTATCATCCAAAATTAGCAAGATTTTTAAAACTTTTCAACGACTGAGCCTGAGCACCTGAAAAAGTTTGTAATTTTGGAATCAATTTAAAATGCTATTCATTACTAATGGAGAACTTTATTGTATCAGCACGCAAGTACAGGCCACAAACATTTGATACCGTTGTAGGGCAGGTTTCAATTACCAATACTTTAAAGAACGCAATTAAAAATAACCACCTTGCCCAGGCCTTTTTGTTTTGTGGCCCCAGAGGAGTGGGTAAAACCACCTGTGCAAGGATACTTGCCAAAACTATTAATTGCTATAACCTCTCAGAAAACCTTGAGGCATGTAATGCATGTGAGTCGTGTACTTCATTTAACAATAATGCTTCATTTAATATTCATGAACTGGATGCTGCTTCCAATAACTCTGTGGATGATATACGTAACCTGGTAGATCAGGTACGCATACCTCCACAGGTTGGACAATATAAGGTGTATATCATTGATGAGGTCCATATGTTATCCCCACAGGCATTTAATGCTTTTTTAAAAACTCTTGAAGAACCACCGGCTTATGCTAAATTTATTTTAGCCACTACTGAAAAGCATAAAATTATTCCTACTATTCTCTCCCGTTGTCAGATTTATGATTTCAAGCGGATTACGGTGGAGGACATTGCCAGCCATCTTGAATTTGTAGCCAGGAAAGAACGAGTTGATGCCGAACCTGAAGGATTACATGTAATCGCTCAAAAAGCAGATGGGGCTTTGCGCGATGCCCTTTCTATCTTTGATCAGATCATCAGTTTTAGTGGGAAGAACATCACCTATAAGAATGTGATCGAAAACCTGAACGTACTCGATTACGACTATTATTTTAAGATTCAGGAAGCAATCCTTACCGGGAACCTAAGTAGTACCCTTGTATTAATCAATGAAATACTTGATAATGGTTTCGATGGCCAGCATTTCCTGATAGGGTTTGGCGAACACCTCAGGAACCTGCTAGTCTGCAAAGATCCTGTTACATTGGATTTGCTGGAAGTAGGAGGCAGGATAAGAGAACAATACCGGAGCATGTCGGAAAGATGTTCTGCCGGATTTTTGCTTAAGGCACTAGAAATAAGTAATAAATGCGATATCGACTACAAAACCAGCAACCACAAGAAACTGCACCTGGAGCTTGCCCTGATGCAAATGTGCACCCTTGAAAGTGATGCTTATAGCATAGCTGCAAAACCTGCTATTGCCTCTGAAAAAAAACAGATCAAAACTGCCGACAAACCGAAACCTTCGCCGGCGACCCAGTCTGTAAACCCGCATATTAATCAAGTAAAAAGTGACGAAACTGCTGTTAAACCTAAGCCCATGGTTGGTACTACTTACGGTACTGTTTCCATTAAAAACCACCAGGTAAAAAAGAAAACGGTTGAGGAGGAAGAGGATATAAGCAGCAAACCCGCGGAAGATTTTACGCAGGAAAAACTTGAAGAAGTCTGGAGCAAACTATCTTCCAGGTTTAAAACGGATCAGAATTTCTACATTACACTTACCAGTAATAAACCTGTTAAAAAGGAAGCTAATTTCGAATTCAGTGTAAATAATAAGATTCAAAAGAAGGAGATGGAGGATCGCAAATTGGATATTATGCCATTTGTTAAAGAAAAATTGAATAATTATCACCTGAATATGGAAATAGTAGTGGATGAACAAAAAACACAAACGAAGGCATATACACCCCAGGAGAAATTTAAAAAAATGTCAGAAAAGAACCCGGCCCTGAAATCAATGAAAGATAAATTGAACCTTGAAATTGATTTCTAGTTAAGCGTGATTACAACCCATTTGGGAATATAAACTTTTCTGATCTGAACATTTGTAATAGGATTAAAAATTTTCTTATGAAATACATAGCAAAGATTATTCTGAGGTTGTTTGGATGGCGTGTAACTGTTGGAATGCCAGCAGATGTGCCGAAATGTGTAGTGGTGGTAGCACCTCATACCAGTATGTGGGATTTTGTAATTGGCAGGTTATGTTATTTCGAACTGGGTTTAAAAGTAAAGTTCCTGATAAAAAAAGAGATGTTTTTCTTTCCGCTGGGACCTATTGTAAAGTGGCTGGGAGGTATTCCGGTCGATCGTTCCAAAAGTGGAAATCTGGTAGATATCGTAGCGGGCTATTTTTCCCAGTATGATTCCCTTTACATTACCATTACTCCTGAAGGAACGCGAAAAAAAGTAGAAAACTGGAAAAAGGGATTTTATTATATCGCGCTTAAAGCGAAGGTTCCTATAGCACTTGGAATTTTGGATTATAAGGAAAAAATTGGCGGGGTAGGCAAAGTTTTTACCCCAAGCGGAAATTACGAGGAAGATTTTAAGATTGTAAAGGAGTTTTATAAAGGCAAAGGAGCAAGACATCCTGAAAAGTTCAATTTATCCTGAGTTCTTAGATTTTTAATTGCAGCAAAGGAATAATCTCTTATCAGAAAGAATAACCGATAGCAGTACTCAACCCATAATCATCTTTCGAAGCTTCAGCATTAAGCGGTTTATTATCATACATATAATAAAGGGATACGCTGAAATAGAGGTCGCTGATAATTTGCAGTTTGGCTTTTAAGTCATATTCCACGCGATACCTGTTGCGGGTAGTAAAACTAGGATAAAGGTTAAAATTGGTGGTCACGTTCACTTCAGGTTTAGTAAACTTAAATATCTTATATTGTAGCTGTAACAAACCTTCCACGTTCCTGCTTATGGAATCGTCTTTTGAATATTCCTGGGTGAGCAGCGATCCCATGGTAGCCTTAAGTTTATGATGATTTGTATAAATTAAATTGGAACCGATACCCCCACCCAAAAGCAAACGGAGGTTGATCCCCTGTTCCGTACTGCTTTGTGCACCCCCATAAATGCCCGCAAAGCTTTTCCCGGTAAAAAAACGATTAATATTCAGGGTGTAATCCTGCGTGGAAGAAGCATTGCTATTATCTTGTGTGGTAGAATTTGAGCTTAGGTGGAGGCCGGCATAGTTCTTTTCATAACGGTATTCCACATCGCCTGTAAAATTCAATCTGCTCACTGAATTGGCTTTAGTAAAACTATAGCCGATATCAACCCCTCCTTTTATCCTTTTCCAAAATACCCTTTTAATGGGTAAAAATTCAACAATTTCAACGAGGGGCTTCAGGATGGAGTCGCTGGAGGTGACGATATTCACAAACCCTGGGACCTCTGCCTTTCTGAATGAACCGAAATACCTGAATCCGTTATACAGCCTGATATCAAAGTAAGCGTTGGAATAAAATGAGGCGATTTCTTTAAATTCTATATTCAGGGTGCCCATCCCATCGGTATTGAAGTCCATGATGCCATAACCAAAACCCTTTATTTCGCCTGTAATCCTGTCGCCGTTATATAAATATACTGTATCGGTTTTGTCTGCAAATCCTTGCATTGTAATAAAAGTAAGGAGAATGCAAGCAATAAATTTATATATATTTCCGGGCACTATCATAAATTGCTTTATTCGTAAATTTTAGAAATAGCTTCACCCTTCAAAAGCTGTAATCCGTTAAAGGCGAGAGCACGCATTTCATCTTCGCCGGGGTAAACATGAACAGGAGCTATAAATTTAACGCGGTCAATAATTAAATCGACAAACCATTTGCTATTGGCAACACCACCTGTGATCAATATACCATCCACATTCCCTTCCAGTACAGTGGCCGCTGCTCCTATATCTTTCGATACCTGGTACGCCATAGCCTGCATTTGCTGGCTCGACTTTTCATCTCCCTCAAAAGCTTTCATCTCCACCTCATAGGCACTGTTGGTGCCGGCATAGGCTGCCAGTCCCCCGTTGCCTTTTATCATCAACATAATTTCCTTTTGGGTCATTTTGCCACTGAAACACAACCGAACCAGGTCACCAGCGGGTAGCGTTCCCGATCTTTCGGGTGAGAAAGGCCCTTCGCCATCCAAACCCTGGTTCACATCTATTACTTTTCCTTTTCGATGTGCTCCTACCGTAATTCCTCCTCCAAGGTGGGCAACGATCAGGTTTAAGTCTTCGTATTTTTTTAGGATAGATTTGGCATGTTCGTGGGCCACGGCTTTTTGATTCAAAGCATGGAAGATGGATTTACGCTTAAAGTATGGATGTCCACTGTACCTTGCAAGGTCAATCATTTCATCCACAACCACCGGGTTGGCGATATAGGCCCTGGCACCCGGAAGGGAAAGTGCAATATCATGGGCGATCAAGCCTCCAAGATTGCTCGCATGTTCACCTAAGGGACTATTCCGTAAATCCTTCAACATGGCCGAGTTTACCTCATATATGCCAGATTGTATAGGTTTGAGCAATCCTCCCCGTCCCATAATTATTTTCAGGGATTCAGGGGCAATGTCGGCATCCGTCATCTGGTCCATAACCAATTTCTTTCTGAATTGAAACTGGTCGGTAATTTTTTCAAAAGGGGCTAAATCCGAATTGGAGTGTTTTATATTTTTAAGAAATATGGGCGTTTCTCCTTTGTACACCGCAATTTTGGTCGAGGTCGAACCCGGATTGATTGCCAAAATGCCTGGTAGATTGTCCATATATTTATTCCAATTCGCTTTGCGATTTTTCTAATTTAATTATTCAAATTTAGAAAATTAACCAATTGCTGCTGCGAGGGAAATAGACATAAATTTGCTTTGCTCCGAATCAGCGCGGGAAGTAAGTACAATCGGAACCTTTGCACCCATAATCACAGCTGCCGTTTTAGCTCCGCCCAGAAAGTTAAGGGCTTTATATAAAAAGTTTGCGCCGTTGATGTCAGGGGCAACTACTATATCCACGTCGCCGGCCACCTCGCTGTCGATGTTTTTAACCGCAGCGGCTTTTTTAGAGATCGCATTATCCAGTGCAAGGGGGCCATCAATAATACATCCTTTAATTTGTTGCCTTTTATTCATCATCGATAAAGTGGCGGCATGCATGGTAGATTCCATTCTTTGGTTCACGGTTTCTACAGCTCCAACTACTGCTACTTTTGGATTCGGTTCACCCAATAAATGGAACACTTTTACGGCGTTGTTAATAATATGGATTTTTTCCTCGAAAGTAGGGGCTACATTCATTGCAGCATCAGTTATACCGAGAAGTTTGTGATAATAGGGAGATTCAAAAACAGCCACATGACTCAATACACTTCCTGTGCGCAATCCCTGGTTTTTATCCAGCACTGCTTTCAGTAATTGGCCCGTGCTAACCAGGCCTTTCATTAAAATCTGAGCCCTGCCTTCACGAATTAACTGACTGGCCTGCAAAGAAGCTTCAAACTTATCTTCTATATCAATGATTTCATACTTGCTGATGTCGTAACCAATTTCGGCACAAATTTTCTCAATGATTTCTTTCTGGCCGACTAAAATGGGTTCAATTATTCCTGCTTCATCCGCATTTTTAAGCGCTTGCAATACATCGATATCCCCGGCTGCAGCTACCGCAATTTTTCTCCTTTTTTTGGCTTTCGCCATATCTGTGATTCCTGATAATTTCGTGATCATTTTAATTAAATTATGTTCCTGTAAATTTCGACAAAAGTATAAATTGTTATTAGATTAACAATAAAAATTGCCAATAGTCTGACCAGAATCTCAGGTTTTCTATAAATGGAATAAATAAGGTTCTATTGAGTGTAAAACCGGATCATTTTTTCGATGGAGATAGTGCATACTTCGCAAAATTTATCCTTCCTGAAAGTATTCATCAAACAATCATGTGCCGGACGATATACTCCTTTGGATGCATAGCCGCCTCCTTCAAATACCCCTGTTTGGTTCAAATAGATAGAATCCGGGGGAGTAGGAACAGGCACAGAGCCGTCAAGCAAGGTTGACCATTTGGAATCAAAATCAACCAGGGTGGTTAAGTTTGGTTCCCAGGGTTGTACATCCATCGGATAAAAATCGCTATAAGCCACCTCTGAATTGTAATATTCGTCACCCAGCCCGGCAAAGCCATGGCCAAATTCATGGATAAATATTTTTGCTGCATGTATATTGCTGTTTACGCTTACTGAATAATAGTTGTAAATGGCTCCTCCGCCATATTTTTCAGCGTTCACCAGAATGTATATCTGGTCGTAGGGTGCATTGGCAGCCAGGTCCCTAACACTTTTATAATCGGATGTCATGCAATAACGTTCACTATCGAAAGTATAAAATGAAGTGCCCAGTAAGGTCTGTGTCCAGATGGAGTCGGCAGGGATATCGCTACCCGATCCTTTTGACGGAGCAAGTACTCCCCTGATATTGAAGTGCTCTTTATGGCTCGAGTAGGGCTCAAAAGAAAAAAGCTTGTCGGTAAAGTCTATACAATCACTGATAAACAGGCCCATTTCTTCCTGTGTATAACCTTCCGGCAAAATCACAATATCCACACAGGTATCTGTTCCACCGGATATATGTGCGTCAAAATAAGGGTATTCATTTGTTTTTTCAGGGCTAACAAAATAATTTGCCGGATCAAAGTCATAAGAGAATCTTTCCTGGAAATGCCCTTTTTTATCCCTGCTGTACAGAATAATTTTAGCCTTCCTTCTGGGCAAAGGCATAACCACCGACTCTACAAATCCCCTGCTGGTTTTTTTTGCTTCAAGAGTGGTTTGCCATTCGCCAAACAAGGTGCTGTATCCCCGTGAATAGATCAGGGAGTCTTTTTCGGTATCAAACACTTTAAAAAAGTATTCCCCATAATTAAAGGTATCGATGAGGTTGACGAGAGAACCACCCCAGTAAGGCTCTGTTTTTACATTATCGAGATAATAAAACTCCTGTTCTGAATTACCCGCATGGATATAATCGATACGAAGGGTTTTCAACTGAAAATAATTATTGAACCCTGCGAAGGTTTTAATTGTTATTAATAAGACCGTGACGAGTATAAGTTTTTTCATAAAATGGACTTTTGCTTAATTTCGACGGTAAATTTCGGAAAAACAAATGAGAGGGTGTTCCGATTTTGGAAACATTTTGTTAAAAACAGATAGTTGTGAATTAATTCTTGCAGGAATGTTTTTTATATATAGTTAATTATAAGTTAATTAAGATCGAAATAGAAGATTGGCATAAAAATTGAAAACATTTAAGCAATGAAATTATTTTTCATTAGCGTAGAGGGTGAAGCCTGATGAGCATTATTTGCTTTCAGGCTTCAATTTTTTATAAAAAATCCTTCCGGAAAATTAATCAGAAATAAATTTTTAGTGGCCCTTGTAAAGGCGGTATAGAGCCACCGGTAAAACGAATTATCCATATGTTCCTCTGTGAGGTATCCCAAATCTATAAACACATTTTCCCATTGCCCCCCCTGTGTTTTATGACAGGTTAAAGCATATGCGAATTTTACCTGCAAGGCGTTGTAAAAGGGATTGTTTTTTACCAATTCCGTTCTATCTCTCCACAATGGGGTATCTTCATAATCTTTCATTACTTCCTCAAACAACTTCCTTTGTTCTTCCTGTGTTAACGAAGGCCCATCATGATTAAGGGTATCAATGAATAAAATCACACTAAGGTCGTTTTCATCCGGATAATCTGTTAGCCTGATACTTGCTTCCAGGAAGCGATAGCCGTACAACTCATGGTGTTTGTTTATCCTGATAACTTCAATAATATCGCCATTGGCAATAAAACCGGCTCCTGATTTTTTATCTACCCAGTAATAATTGTTTTTCACCACCATTAAATAGTCCCCCACACTTATTTCATTTTCACGGAACAAAACCCGGTTGCGAATTTCCTGGTTAAAGATGTTGGCTCTTTTATTCGAGCGGGTAATCACCACTGAGTTTTGTAAATTATTACCCTGGAAGGCATTGATCAGCTTATCTTCCAGTAATTCTCCATTGATCGCATGAATATCTGAAAAACCTTCCGCATCAATAAATTTTAATTCTCCTTCAAAATCGAGGTTATTCCTTATTCGGGTGGCATTGGTTAGTATACCCGAGTCTGCAGATTGCCTTACCACCTCCTGCAATTCATATGTGCTGAGGCTTAGAACAAAATTATTTTTCAGATATTCAGGGTCCAGGGCAGGACTGATCTCAATTCCAACTGGTGGTAACTGGGCTGTATCCCCGATCAGGATAAGTTTGTTGTTCTCTCCTGAAAAAACATATTCTATAAGATTTTCAAGAAGGTTATATCCGCTAAACATCCCTGAATCCATGGCAGAACTGTCAGGGATCATAGAAGCTTCATCTACAAAAAAAACGGCGTTTATATATTTGTTTGGCCCGAGGGACAAGCGGACCGTACCATCATTCCCGGTAAGAATGATATATATTTTTTTATGGATGGTAAAAGATGGTTTTCCGGAATAGCCTGAAAGTACTTTCGCTGCGCGGCCGGTAGGGGCCAGCAATACATGCCTATGCCCGCTCAGGTGCAAATGGTTAACAAAAGTGCTCACCAGTGTAGTTTTACCCGTACCGGCATATCCTTTTAAAAGGAAAGTGGGTTTTTCAGATTTCCGGTAGATGAATTTACTGATTTCCCAGATCACTCTTTTCTGGCCTTCGGTGGGAGGGTAGGGGAATTGGTGAAAAATATGACGGGCAAATTCAGTTTTATCCATGGACCGGAGAATTAAAACGGATAACCTATGCCCAGGTTAACGATAAGGTTAAACCAATCAGGTTTGGAGCCCGGTACCCAGCGGTTGGATGGTTCCAGTGCCGGGTCTTTGATCCGTTGGGCAAAATCGATCCTGAAGATAAAATAGTTAAAGTCGAGGCGGATTCCCAAACCGGCATCCATGGCCAGCTCTCCGGCAAACTTATCAAAGCTGAATTTCCCTCCGGGGAAAGTTCCATTGTCTTCCAGTAACCATAAGTTTCCCATATCAAAAAACAAGGCCCCGGTTAGCACATTGTAAATCGGAAAGCGGTATTCAAAGTTGGCTTCCAGCATGATATCACCTACCCGTTCAATATTTTTTCCGTTGGGCTGGTATGCTCCCGGCCCTAGATAGCGCAACGGCCAGGCCCTAATGCCGTTGGCGCCTCCACCGTAATAGCCTTTTTCAAACGGAATATCCACCGAGTTGCTGTAAGGGATGGCGACACCGGTATACGAGCGTAAGGCGATGCTATGATTGTTGTCGAGCATAATGTAATAGCGGAAGTCAAGATTGGATTTAATGTATTGCGAATACCTGATCCCGAAAACTTTATTAAAATCCCCTTCATAGTTCTGGCTGTTTAATCCTGCGAATAAGTCAAGCAGGTTCCCTGAGGATTCGAGGTTTCCCCTGAAATAGACAAAGTTTTTCAGTTTGTTTATTTCCTGGTTGTTGTAAGTATAACTATAGCGCAGCCCGACGATCAGGTGGTCGGTATACTGATTCTGATAGCGTGGCGATTCATTGCTGAGTATAGAATCAAATACCGGTGTTGTATTTACTTTAACCAGGTTGATGTCGATGGGATATAATATGTGGTTTATCCTTCTTGTCTCCGACCATTCATAGCCAAACGAAATATTGGTGATCACCCTGTTGTATTCCACCCTGTCCTGCCAGTTGTAACCCAGGTTGACGGTGGTTTTTGGCCGGAAATACCGGCTAAACAGATCCGCATTGACCGGTGCCAGGAATTTGGGGATAAATAAACTTGCTTCTATCCCTGCTTCATAAGTATTGAAAAACAGGAAAGTCTTTTGATCTGACTCTTTTCCCAGCCCGCTTTCCTGTGCTTCCATCGCTCCTTTCAAATGCACGTTAAATACTTCTGCGCCCCTGAATATATTTTTATTCTGATAAACAAGAAAACCGGCCAACCCAAGATCACCCCCGGAGTTGGTGCCCTGTGCTTCTATGGAGTATGAGTTTACGGGATTCCGTGTTAAATTTATTTTGCAGTCGAGGTAATTCCTTTCCGGAAATTCAGTGGATTTGTAATCCGATTTATAAAATTTCAGATCCGCATATTTATAAATTCTCAGCTCATTGAGTTTTCGATAGGATTGGGCTGCGTCGGTAGCATTATAAAGTTTATCGTTGCCTAAAAAAAGCGAACGCGATAACACCTGAGGTTTGATTTTAAGGGGAGGCTTGAAAATGTATTGAAAACGGTAGGGGTAAGGCTGGTTTTTCCGCTGTGGATTGTCGGTAACTGTATCGTATTTCGACGTATCTGTGCTATACGCAATATAATTTGTCCGCACAAAAATATCGTTAATGTAATATACTTTATGATCCGTTTCCTCCCTTTTGCTTTCGGACGAGGAGCCCATGGGGTTATATTGCCTCACATTCACAGTAAGGTTCACTTTACGGTTGCCCAGGGCGCTGTCTGCTTCATAAAAAATATAATCCCTGGTAAATTCATAGTATCCTCTTTCATTCAATTCTTTGGCTATCCTACTGCGTTCATTATCCAGTACAAAGGAATTAAAAATGGCATTCTTGCTCAACAGGCTTTCCTTTTTAGAGGACTTTACAATGCCGTTAACTTTTTTATCCGGGATTTTAAAGTTTATTTCGTTTAAGCTGTATGGCTCCGAAAGTTGGACCTTAAAGGTGACTTTTTTTGCCTTTTTCTTTTTGTATTTGATGCTATGCTCTATTTTGGAATTATAGAAGCCTGAGTTATTCAAAAAGCGGGTCATCTGTAGTTCCGATTCCTCTATCAGGGATAGATCCAGTGCCACAGGCCGTTCACCTCCTTTTGGAAACCATGCATTCACCCAGAGTTTAATGGGAAATAACCCGGCAAATTTGGTATTTGGTTTTTGCTGAATCAGGCTTTCGAGTGAGCCGGAGCTAAAATCTTTATGGGGATTCAGCACCTTCACTTCATTTTTCACCAGCAGGAATTTACCTTCACCTAGTCTTTTAGTGGTGCTGCATGATGACAGGATAATCAATCCTAAAAATACAAAGGGTAAAAAGTGCCGAATCTGTGTTTTCAATTATCCCGAAATGTTTAATCCAACACAAAGGTAACACGAAAGAAATTACTCTGCCCGATCATTTGATTTTTTGTGCGTAAAAAATTGTTGATAATCAAAATTCCTTACTGCTTAAAGGGCAGAGGGAAGTCTTTAGAATTTTTATTTTTTTCTTGGATGAAAAAAATATTGCCGTATATTTGCACTCCCATTTACGGGAAATTGTTCATTATGATATTGGGAGTTTAGCTCAGCTGGTTCAGAGCACCTGCCTTACAAGCAGGGGGTCACTGGTTCGAATCCAGTAACTCCCACAAGTTAAAAAGCCTGACACAAATGTGTCAGGCTTTTCTTTTTCTGAGGAAGCTCAAACTTGTTTGCAAGCTGAAGCAGAAGAAGAAAAGCTGATGTGAGTGCAGCGAACTTGCTTTTTAACTCGACTCCCCCCAAACGGATCAACGAAGTTAATCCAGTAACTCCCACAGATTAAAGGGAAGTCAGAATATGGCTTCCCTTTTTTACCAAAACATGCACTATTTCTATATCATTTTATTTCTTAAATTCCTTCAGCATACTGAATGAATTTATATTAATACCTTCATCGTATTGAAGGAATTTAACATTTGTTTCAATTTGAAATATAAGAATCCAATAAAAACATGCCCTGATAGTAGCTACAATACAATAACTCCAAAAAATTACCTGGAGTGGATTGAGTAAGATATTAGGTTGGTAATTTGTTTTAGAAGATGAAGTTATTTTGAAAGTCCCAAAATAAACCTCTCCCAATTTATACACCGCTGATTAAGTATAATTAAATTCTTTATGCTAAATTTACAGCCCTAAAGAACTAACTCAATTTTTTTCTACACAACCTCTGGCAAACGATTGCACCCTGAATGGATTTTAAAATCAATTTTATGAAAATTCATCAATTAATAAATGATACTTTTGAAGCTGCAGTGAAAATGGAGGTTGACGAGCCATCAGAATTGAAACGAAACCGTCAGCGATCGATCAACTGGGTGGAATCCCTGGCCAATGAATTCAGAACTAAATTTCCAATAGCAAAAGATTATGGTGTCTTTTCAAAATATTACGAAAATGAAGAAAAGAAGCAGCGAAGAGAATTTGGCCTGAATGAACTCCTTTACGACATCTCCGTTTGCAAGATCAACTATACAATATCTCCACGAGGAACCGAACTGGCTTACATTGAAAAAGCCCTCTGGCTGGTGGAATCCGAAATGGCTAAAGATACCCGGCAACTGGTGTATGATTTTAATAAACTGGTAATTGGGGATAGTGAGAATAAGTTGTTTGTTGGGCCGCTGACCAGCCACAATGATGAAATCCTGGATGTGTTTAAAAAGATTGTGGTAAATTGCAAAGGGAATGTTTGGGTGGCACTGGTGCCGCATCCGGGAAAGTGGGATGAGAAAGAGTTTATTCCTGAAGTTCAAAAAATAAATTGAAAAGATGAAAGAAACCATCTTCGACAATATTATAACTAACGAAAATTCATTTACTGAACTTTTTAAAAGTTTTCTTAGGTTTAAGTTTTTACGGCAGTCATTTTTGCGTTTAATCGGAATTGAATTGGATCTGGAAAGTATAAAGTATGAAGATTTTGACGCACAATATAGCATTCCGAATTATGGAAGGCCTGATCTTGGCTTAATCTATGAGAATGTTGAAATTCTGTTTGAAATTAAAGTCTACAATACAACCCTTACAGAAAATCAGCCAAAAGGCTACTACACTTATTTGAGTAAAATTAGTAAGGCTAAAATCAAAGGACTGATACTAATAATTCCAGAAGATTATTACAATCTGGGTTATTACAATGAATGCTTGCAATCAATCAAAAAAGAAGAAGATAACATTTTTACTCAAATTATCAGCTGGGAATCGATTTTAAAGATCATAACAGGTAATGAAATAAATGAAATTTCCCCATTATTTTCTGAATACTCTGTTTTTATCGATAAGTGGTTTAATATAAGTTCAATTTTTTACGATAACTTAAATATTACAACTATGTTTGGAAAACATTTTCCTGAAAGCCTCAAAAGGACGACCAATATTATTGATAATGTATATAATGAGTTTAAAAAAAGAGACTATAATTTAAAATGGTCGAGTGATAGATACTTCTCAGAGTATGGCTTCTATTTCAACTTGCTTGATGAAGACGATAAATTGTTCTTTGGTATTTGGTTCGATTACTGGCTGAATTACGGAAATCCTGTTTGCATCGCACTGGAAAGCGATAATTCAAAAACAATATCTAGTTTTCACAAAGGAATAAAACTTGCCAAACAACATCCTACTACAAATTATGATAAATGGCATGTGACCTTTATTGATCAGTTTACTTTGATGGACAATGATTGTGAAACACTTATAAGGAATATTCTGACGGAAATTCTATCGTCTTTAGATGTCATTAGTTTAGAAACAAGAAACATATAGGTGGAACACTGAACCACTGCAATAACGAGATACTTGAAATCTTTTAAATATTGACAAGAATTGCAAGGGGAATGTTCGGGTGGCTTTAATACCGCATCCTGGGGAGTGGGATGCTTCTGAGAATATTGATTATAAAATTAATAAACTAAATATATTTTAATATGCATAAAATAATCTGCGACAACAACGTCTGGTTTGGCATTGCATCAGGTGAAATTCCAAGGGACAAAATATGGAAATTAAACCTTATTGGTACAAGTACTAATATCTTTGAGTTGGCAGCAAATCCTCTTATGCGAGATAAACCTAATAAATTGAAAGGTGCTATTCGACATTTTAAGAATTACAACAAGGAAATAATTCTTGAGAACCCTATGGATTTTTTATTAAATTCATACGTCCCACCATTCGATATTGACAATTCTTTATCAAAATCTTTGTATTATAGTTTATTCGATTATCTTAATTTCGATTACAAGATACCTTTTGATCAATATAAAGGAGCTATGGAATTAGTTGACCATTATATAAAGAAAAAGAAGGAACTAGCTAACTACTTCAATAGTGTACTATCTGAATCGAGAAAAATTATGAAACAGAATGGAGGTAAACGTAATTACAAGTTTGAAGGTCATACTGAATCCTGGAAGAAATATATAATACTTGTTTTTGATGATTACAATAAAAAGATATACAATTCACAGGTAAGCTTAGATATTGAAAAAGTCAATTGGGAAAAATTTGAACTGTTTATAAATGTATGGAGTAAATACTTTTACCTACTTGAAACAGATCCTTTAAGAAAGTTTGATTTTAATGATATCCATGACTTGTTGAATATGATTTATGTTAAACCAGGACAGAAGTATTGGACGTTAGAGAAAAAATGGATTAGAATTATTAAAGACCTTGAATGTTATTCGGAATATATATTCGAATTAAATTAAAAAAAAGGAATTTAAAATTCGATTCTCAAACATAAAAAATGGCAAAAATAGATAATGAATTTGGAAACAGTATCAATCATTAGGCGGCAGTGTTTGGGCGACGAGGGTGCCACAACCGCGGGAGTGGAATAAAATAAATATAAAGGATAAAATTTCTTTTAAGGAGCTTAAAGAGTTCATAGTTAACGGATATGATAAATGTTAATTTCACATATTTAGTACTTCAGCATCAAAATAATTAAAAATGAACATCAACGAAATTAAAGACGCTATTCAGAAAGCGAAATCGCCTGAATGGTTTAAAAAAATCAAATTATCAATCAACTACCCTTCAGTAAATGCAGAGCACAATTTGGAAGGTTTCTCAAGCATTTACATTTATTTTCAGCAGCAAAAAGAAGGTTGGGATTCTTTAAAAGGAAATATACCTTCAATATTAAATACATCAGCTACCTATTTTAACGAAATTTTAAATCAATTGAAAAGGATTGTTACTAATGCTGAAGTTTTGGAAGAATCCCAAATTAGTCAAAGTTGGAACAATGTCCATAATGCTGTCCACTCCTTAGAATTGAAAAACGTTTTTACTTACGACAGCCCAGAAACAGAATACATTATTGACCTAAATGGGAAACTACCCGATTATGTGAATGATGTTTTCAATTTTTTTACAGCGCAAAACCAAAATATTGATCCCAATACAAAAAAGCGATTTATAGCCTATTTACTTGCTTATGAATTTCTTCAAAAAGACCATACTAAAATCACTGAGCGTAGAAATAAAGAAAAAGCTTCTATTTCAAAAATAAGAAATGACTTTAAAAAATATCTGAATGATTCAGAAGTACAGTTAAATAACTTCTTAAACGATTCAAAAACTAAAAATGAAAAATTTGCAGAGCAAATTGATAACCTAAAGATTGCTAAAGAAGAAACATTTGATAACTGGTACAAGGAAGCAACTGAAAAACATCAAAAACTAGTTGATGATACAACTGTGCATCGTGGCGAACTAGAATCTACATATATGGAACACCTAAGATTAAAAGGACCTGCTGAGTATTGGAAAAAACGTTCCATTGAATTAAAGAAACAAGGGTGGAATTCACTTTATTGGCTCATTGGCTTGGTATTTTTGGGTACAGGTCTATTATTTGCTCTATTACTTCTTATACCAGGTGATGCTTTAGCCAATATTTTTAAAACTACCGGTTCGGCAATAAAATGGTCGGTTATTTTCATCACCTTTATTTCATTTATGGCCTATGGGATTGGTTTACTCTCAAAAATTACATTTAGTGCCTTTCATTTGGCCAGGGATGCTGAGGAACGCGAACAGCTGACTTATCTTTACCTTTCATTAAAGAAGGATGGCAATGTTGATGAAAAAGACAGGCAACTTGTGTTACAGTCATTATTTAGCCGTGCTGATACTGGGTTATTAAAAGATGATGCTTCACCAACTATGCCGGGTGCAACTGGATTTATTAACAGATTTATTTCACAAAAGGATTAAATTTGAGGTTTTAAAATGTAGTTAAGTAAATGACAGAACAAAGGAATACCCGCATCCAACAACAACTCTGGAACATCGCCAACACCCTGCGCGGAAAGATGGGTGCCGATGAGTTCAGGGATTATATACTGGGCTTTATTTTTTATAAGTACCTGAGTGAGAAAATGCACCGCTATGCCAACACGGTGCTGAAACCGGACGGCATTAAATACAAAGACCTCGACGAGGAGAGCGCCAAAGGAAAGGAATACCTGGAGGCGATCAAAGACCTGGCGCTCGACAAGCTGGGGTATTTCCTGAAGCCGTCGGAGCTTTTCAGTGCCATTGTGCATCGTGGCAATGGTAACGGATCGAAGAAATTTATACTGGATGATCTTTCAAAGGTGCTGCGTAGCATCGAGCAAAGTACCATGGGCACCGACAGCGAAGAGGATTTCGAAAACCTGTTTGAGGACCTCGACCTCACCAGCAGCAAACTTGGCAAGACCGAAACCGACAAAAACGAATTGATCTCACGCGTAATGGCCCACCTCGACCAGATCGATTTTGAGCTCGACAACCCCAACAGCGATGTGCTGGGCGATGCCTACGAATACCTCATCGGGCAGTTTGCCAGCGGCGCCGGGAAAAAGGCCGGGGAGTTTTACACACCCCAGGAGGTGAGCAAGGTACTGGCCAAACTGGTCACCACCGGAAAAGAGAAGCTGCGGACGGTGTACGACCCCACCTGCGGTTCAGGATCGCTGTTGCTGCGGGTGGCGAAGGAGGTGAAGGATGTGGGGCAGTTTTACGGGCAGGAGAGCAACCCGACCACCTATAACCTCTGCCGCATGAACATGATCATGCACGACGTGCATTACCGCAAGTTTGATATCCGCAACGAAGATACGCTGGAACGGCCCCAACACAAAGACCTCCGTTTTGAGGCGGTGGTGGCCAATCCACCTTTCTCGGCACAATGGAATCCCAGCCCGCTGAAGATGAACGACGACCGCTTCAGTCCGTATGGGAAACTGGCGCCGGGCAGCAAGGCCGATTTTGCCTTTGTACAGCACATGGTCTACCAACTGGACGATACCGGCTTGATGGCTATAGTGTTGCCCCATGGCGTGTTGTTTCGCGGTGCTGCCGAAGGGCATATCCGCAAGTTCCTCATCGAAGAGCGCAATTGGCTGGATGCGGTGATCGGGTTGCCGGCCAATATCTTTTACGGCACCTCCATTCCTACCTGCATCCTGGTTCTAAACAAGAACCGAACAGGTCATGCTGAGCGCAGTCGAATCATTCTTTTTATTGATGCCAGCCGGGATTTTGAAAAGGTAAAAACCCAGAACAAACTCCGGCAGGAAAATATCGACAAAATTATAGATACTTATCGAGCCTACGCTTTGTCCCCCCTTGAGGGGGGACCACAGGGGGGTGAAGAAAAATACAGCTATGTAGCCACCCTCGAAGAGATCCGTGAAAACGACTACAACCTCAACATCCCCCGCTATGTGGATACCTTTGAAGAGGAAGAACCGGTGGACCTGCAAGGCGTTTCGGAGGAACTGAAAATTTTGGAAACCGGAATGAAAGAAACCGATGAGGTGATTGCTGATTATTGTAAACAGTTGGGAATTGATACACCGTTTTAAGAACTTGAAATTGAATAAAGAAGTTAAACATAAATTGCCAGAGTTGCGGTTTCCTGAGTTTAATGAAAAATTAAAATATCAGAGGTTAAATCAAATTGCTTCAATAAAACGAGGAGCAGGTTCACAATATATTCAATACACAATTAATGAAGAAAATGGCACTCGATTGATTCGAATTGGAGATTTTCTGGGGAACGAACCTGTATTTGTTGAAGAAACTGAGGCAATAAGTAGGTTTAAAATTAAAGAAGGAGATATTTTAATGGCTGGTACAGGAGCCACAGCCGGAATTACATTTCAAGTTCCAAAAAATTTTGATGGCTTGCTATTCAGCTATAATGCACCTAGAATTAGAGTTAAAAATGGTTATCCCGGATATATAATTTCATATTTGAAATCAGAAAATGTAATAAGGCAACAGAGGAAACTTTTTACTGGACTTGCACAACATTTTCTTGATACTAAAGCAATTGGGAATTTGAAATTATTTTTACCCTCCCTCCCCGAGCAACAAAAAATCGCCTCCTTCCTTTCGGCTGTGGATGAACGAATCCGGCAACTTACCCGCAAAAAAGAATTACTTGATCAATACAAAAAAGGGGAGATGCAGAAGTTGTTTAAGCAGGAGATTAGGTTTAAGAGGGAGGATGGAAGCGATTATCCGGAGTGGAAAAGAAAACGATTGGGCGACTTAACATTTAAAGTTGGAAAAAAGAATACTAAGAATATTCAATATCCAATTTATTCTATTAATAATCAACAAGGGTTTTTGCCACAGAATGAACAATTTGAAGGTTTGGATAGTAACAACAGGGGGTATGATATAAGTATGTATAAAATCATTTATCCTAAAACATTTGCTTATAACCCAGCTAGAATTAATGTAGGATCAATAGGTTACAGTTACGATTTAAATGAAGTAATAATAAGCTCACTTTATGTTTGTTTCAAAACTAGAAGTGAACTTGATGATCTTTATTTACTTGCCTATATCAGTGGTTATAATTTTAATAAAGATGTTTTAAGATATCAAGAAGGTGGTGTTAGACAATATTTATTTTATGAGAATTTCTCACACATCAAAATTCCGTTACCTTCCATTCAAGAACAGAAAAAAATTGTAAGCTTTTTGGCTTCAATCGATAAAAAAACAGAACAGGTTTCGCTGCAACTGTTAAAGACGCGGGCGTTTAAGAAGGGGTTATTGCAGCAGATGTTTGGGTAGTTGTCTGGACCATGATTTACAGGATTAGAGGATTAGCGGGATGGAGGTTGTCTGCACCAGGATTCACAGGATGAGAGGATTAGCAGGATTGATAAAAATAGAAATGAATGATAAAAAGAAAAATAATAAATCAAGGTCATCCTGTTAATCAGGATAATCAGGGTTCAGACAGTTGTCTGCACCAGGATTCACAGGATGAGAGGATTGACAGGATTGAAATCAATGGAAATGAATGATAA
>JAIOZL010000053.1 GCA_021740645.1 Bacteroidales bacterium | reverse complement strand
CCATCGCCATAATCATAAAAGTTAACCAGACCACCGTACTTAAATCCAATATCAGTGTCGTATGCCACCACAGGAACACCACCAAAGGACCAGCCGGTTTTAATTTTTTCAGATTTATCATCATCTGAAACTTGTTCGTCTCCCTGAGCCATTAAATAAGAAAAACCAAAAAGGGAAAGAAAAAGAAATGCAAGTGTTTTTGTTTTCATAGAGTTAGGTTTAAGTTTCTTAGGGCAATATAAGAATTATTTTTGATCTTCAATTTCTTTTAAGGAAATGATAATAAGTGAAAAAAAATTGTAATTTTAGCTAATCTAATCTAACCTAAGCACAAGTTGTGCATTATATAATTATGAAGCAATCTATATTTACAGTTCTGTTCTTTGCTATTGGAATCCTGTTTATTTTTATGGAAATGTTTGGCAGTCCGACCTTCTTTTACCTTGCCCTTGGAGTAAAAGCCCTGATAATGCCAACACTTATGATATATTATCATACTGAAGTCAGGGGAAGGTATACCGTTTATCACCGGCTAATGATGATTGGATTCTTCTTTTCCTGGCTTGGCGATGTTTTATTGCAGTTCTCAAACAGCGGTATGGAACTGTTTTTTAAGGCAGAGACTTTCTTCCTGTTTGGTCTCGCAGCCTTCCTTTTTACCCAGATATTTTACACCATAGCTTTTAATATTCCCAAAGGAAAAAACAAAATCTTCACTACAAGAATCTATCAATTGATACTAATTCTTATTTATGGGTTTTTACTATTATGGCTGCTTTATAATAAACTTGGAGATTATAAAATTCCGGTTATTGTTTACGCCATTGTAATTCACCTGATGTTGGCATCTGCTTTAAACAGACATGGAAAAGTAAACGGCGTAAGCTATATGCTTGTTGCCATTGGGGCTATTTTGTTCATTGCATCCGATTCAATGATCGCCATTAATCGCTTCCTTGAGAAATTCGATTTTGCCCGAATATTAATAATGTCTACCTATATCCTTGCTCAGTATTTAATAAGTATCGGATCTTTAAGACAAGACTGTGAAAATTTACACGAATAATTAAAACCTCTACTAATGAAAAAAGCATTAAAAGTAATTGGCTCAATTCTGGGTGTTCTGATCATCGCATTTATTATCTTCTTACTATACGCTACTTTCAACAATTATAGTCCTGATGAACAAATAATTGTTCAGGAATCTGAGAATCCTGATAAACTGTCAGACTGGACCGAATACGATTTTATGATTTGGAATATTGGTTATTGTGGCCTCGATGCCAGTATGGACTTTTTCTATGATGGAGGTGAACAAGTACGGCCTGCAAAGGAAAATGTAATTCAGAGCCTTGAAAACGTTAAGGCATTCCTTAAAGGAAATGATACCGTCGAATTCTTTATGTTGCAGGAAGTAGATGTCAATTCTAAAAGATCCTATAAACTGGACGAATATAAAGAAATATCAGACGCTTTGCCTGCCTTCAATACTGCACTGGGATTGAATTACAAGGTGTTCTTTGTTCCTCTGCCACCAACAAATCCTATGGGGAAGGTGAAATCGGGATTACAGACTTTGAGCACTTTTACTCCGATGGAAACCGTAAGACATAGCTTCCCGGGAAATTATGGTTGGCCGATGGGCGTTTTTATGCTCGATCGTTGTTTTATGGTAAGTCGCTTTAGTCTGGATAATGGAAAAGAGTTAATTGTAATTAATACACACAATTCTGCTTATGACGATGGAAGCCTCCGGGCTCAGCAGATGGAATATCTTAAAGGCTTTTTATTGGAAGAATATCAAAAGGGAAATTATGTACTTGTTGGGGGTGACTGGAACCAATCGCCTAACGGATTTAAGAAAGCATTTGAAGGCCAGGTGTTTGATAATGAAAATTACACAGAAATTCCAGAGGCTTATCCTGCACCAGAATGGCAATGGGCGTTTGATGAAACAACACCTACCAACAGAAGGGTAAAGACGAGTTATGAACGGGGAGTTACGGCAACAACATTGATCGATTTTTATTTATTGTCACCTAATATCCAACTGATATCGGTTAAAACCCATGATATGGATTTTCAATATTCCGATCATCAACCGGTTTTTCTTAAAATGTCATTGCTGAATTAAAGTTTATTCTAGTTCAAACACTGAATACTACCGGTTATTAAATCTTAGGGATAATTATAAATTATTTAGCATATAGTACTATAACAAACCTAACAATTAAGTTATGAAAACTCTTCGCGTAATTTTATATAGTCTGTTAGTCTTTATATTAATAGGTATTTTTGCCGGAATTTTGTTCGTAAGACATACTTCACGGAAATCACTCCCCGATTATAATAAAAATATAGAATTAAGTTCTATAAGTGAAGAAGTTCAGGTAATAAGAGATGAACATGCCGTGCCGCATATTTATGCTGCAAATGAATACGATTTGTATAAGGCTGTTGGCTACCAAATGGCTGCCGACAGGCTTTGGCAAATGGATTTGCTCCGTCGCTTAACCATGGGGAGGCTGTCGGAGATATTTGGGAAAGATCTGGTTGAAGCTGACATGCTTTTCCGTTCGCTGCATTTTAGTGAGAAATCTCATGTGGTTATAGACAGTTGCAATGCACAAATACAAGCTGCAGTGCAGGCTTTTGCCGATGGTGTAAACGAATTTATAGAAAAAAATTCAAATAAACTGCCACCCGAGTTTACCATTCTGGGATATAAACCTGAAAAATGGGAACCCTATCAATCGGCAAATTTAATTGGTTATATGGCCTGGGGTCTTACACAGGCATGGTCTACTGAGGTAAATTTGTTTAATGTTTCAAGGATAGTTGATGCAGAGCATTTTAAAGAGCTTATTCCTGATATGGACATGCAAGACGCTTATATTTTCCCGGATGAAACCGATTCGAAAGATTTGGTGTTTAATTCTGCCATAAGCAGGGTTGGGGAAAAAGTTTCCGAACTCGGACTCCAGGTTTTTCAGGCGTCGAATAATTGGGTGGTTTCTGCTGAGAAAAGTGCCAGTGGACACGCCATGCTAGCCAACGATATGCATCTTGAACTTAATACTCCCGGCATTTGGTACCAGATGCATCAGGTAATTCCCGGTGAATTAAATGTGAGCGGTGTGGTACTTCCCGGACAACCCTTTATAATTGCCGGGCATAATGAAAAAGTAGCCTGGGGCATGACCAATGTGATGGTTGACGATATGGATTTTTACCTGGAAACTTTAAGTGAAACCGATTCGTTAAAATATAAGCTCAATGGTGAATGGAAAGATATGAAGGTTGAAGAAGAGGTGATTTATATCAAAGGGGGTGATTCGGTGGTTTTATGGAACACTTTTACTCATAGAGGACCGGTAATTTCAGCCTTTAAAGGATTAAAAGACAGGACCTTATCGATGCGGTGGACCGGAAACGAATACAGTAATGAGCTTCGATCGGTATATTTATATAACAGGATGCAAAACTGGGATGAATTCAAAGAAGCCGCAAAAACATTTATCTCTGTAAGTCAGAATATCGCCTATGCTGATGCTGATGGGAATATTGGATTATACATCGCCGCCGGTGTGCCGATAAGGGAAGGCGAGGGGATTTTTATCGTTCCCGGTGATACAACTCAATACGACTGGAAAGGATTGGTTCCCTTCGATGAGTTGCCACACAGTTTTAATCCGGCAAGTGGTTTTATTGCCAGCGCAAATAATCGCACCATTGGAAACGATTATCCTTATTATATTAGCCGTTGGTTCGATTTACCAAACAGGTATGAAAGAATTGCTGAAGGTTTAAGCATTAAAGAGAAGATAAGTATGGACGATATGAAAGCCATACAAAGCAATCAGAATTCAAAATGGGCGGAGAAATTAGTGCCCTGGTTTATTTCTTTAATTGATAAGAATGCCCTGGATACCACAGGGAATGAGGTGGCAGTACTTGAAGCATTGGCTGCATGGGACTTCAATATGACTAAAGATGGGATTGAGTCAACCATTTTTGAGCAATTTTATTTCGAATTTGTTTCTAATCTTTATAAAGATGAGTTGGGTGAAGAAGGATTCACTTCATTTATAAAACAAAAAATGCTTACCGAATACATGCTTGATAAATTGCGTAGTACAAATGAATCGGTATGGTTCGATAATGTAGAGACCACAGACCTAAAAGAAGGTCCCGGCGATATTGCTTTGCAATCTCTTAAAGATGCAGTTCGTATTCTGGAATCCAGATTAGGCGATGATATTAATAAATGGGAATGGGGAAAAGTTCACACTCTTTCATTAAATCACCCACTGGGTAAGGTAGATTTGCTTAATACTGTTTTTAAATTGAATAAGGGACCCTTTCCGGTTGGAGGAAGTTATCATACCGTTAGTCCGTATTCATATCCTATGAGTTCATTGTTTCTGGCTAATCATGGCTCATCCCACCGGCATTTGTTTGTTTGTGGTGACTGGGATAAGTCGCAGGTTATTATTCCAACGGGAACATCAGGGATTCCTGCCAGTGATTTTTATTGCGATCAGACTTCAAAATATTTGAATTACGAATACAACACAGAGTTGTTTAGTAAACCAGAAGTTGAAAAGTTAAAGCTTTATGAAATGAAATTTTTTGTGAAAATTCCAGAATAGTTTTATCCTTGAATATATTTGAATAATTTTGGTCGGAATTTTAATAAAAGAATGATGAAGAAGCCCAAAAAGGTATTAGGAATTGATATAGGAGGTTCTGGTGTAAAAGGAGCAATTGTTAATACTAAATCAGGAAAGCTGAAGACTAAAAGATTCAGAATTCCTACGCCTCAGCCTGCAACTCCTGAAGCAATTGCCGGGGTTATTAAAAAAATTGCAGCACATTTTAAATGGGATGGCTTAATTGGTGTTGGATATCCCGGTGTGGTGCAGAAGGGAATTGTTAAAACATCGGCTAATGTGGACGATTCATGGATAGGTACAGATATTGAAAAATTACTTTCAGATGCAACACATTGCCCGGTTCATATCTTAAACGATGCAGACGCAGCAGGATATGGAGAGATTAAATTTGGGGCTGGCAAAGGTGAGGTAGGATCTGTGTTACTAATTACTGTGGGTACCGGACTTGGAACCGTTTTATTTGTGCATGGGAAATTAGTTCCGAATTTAGAAATGGGTCATCTGATTCTACACGGCGACGATGCTGAAAAGTATGCTTCAGATGCAATTCGTGAAAGCGAAGGACTTGACTGGGGCGTGTGGGCCAAAAGAGTAAATGAATATCTCTGCAGAATAGAAGAGCTTACCTGGCCAGATCTCATTATTATAGGTGGTGGAGTAAGCAAGGAAGGTGAAAAAGTCTTCAGTCACTTAAAAACCAGAGCCAAACTGGTTCCGGCTGCACTGCAAAATGAAGCCGGAATAATTGGGGCAGCTCTTGCCGCTAAAGCAAATTTTAAATCCTAATCCTTAACCATCTGATCTTCATTTGTTCGGCAACTTAATTTAATCCTTACTATGGATTTTTAAGATTGCTGAATATTTTGTCTTCGACAAAGTGAGGAGGAAAATTTACGAGAAAATTAATTTTTTTGGAATTCGTCGTAGTATTTTATCTGGAGCTTTCAAATTATAGCTTCCAGATGCTGTTCCTGATTTTTGAGGTAGATAAATAATTTTTTACTTTGATAAACCCTGCCTGATTGCGATTTTTTTAACCTATTAAAATACAGTAAGATACCACAATTTTTCTTCTTCTAACTATTTTTTACGTAGAATAACTGTAAAAATAGTTGCGCAACTGTAAAAGTAGTTGTATTTTTGTTTTGCGGTATAAAATTTGAAGATTAAATATTATGACAATTCAAAAATTAACTAAAGCTGAAGAGGAAATAATGCTTGCTCTATGGGAACTTGAGGAGGCAGTTGTCAGAGATGTTATGGCAGAATTGAAAGATCCCAATATTCCCTATACTACGGTATCGACCGTTATCAGAGTACTCGAAAAGAAAGGTTTCATAGGTCATAAATCTGTTGGCAATACCTACATTTATTTTCCTTTGATAAGTAAAAAGAAGTATCTTAAAGATTTTCTCCCGGGCATCCTTCGAAAATATTTCAATGGATCGTTTACTGAAATGACAAGTTTTTTTGCCCATGAAAACGACATGAGTCTCGCTGAACTTTCTGAGATTATTGAAGTAGTAGGGGAGGAGTTAAAAGAGAAGAACGGAAATTCAAAAAAAAAACTAAATAGTCATGAATAGTTTCTTATTATATATATTGAAGGTTTCTCTTGGATTAGCTATAATCAGTGTCCCGTATTTAATCTTGCTCCGTAAGGATGGAAATTTGATCCTTAAGCGCTTTTATCTCTTAGGTGGATTAATCCTTGCTTTCGTTTTCCCACTAATTGACTTCAACTTTTCATCAAAATTAGTTACTGATATTCCAGTCTTTTTTCTAAATCTTGAGAATCCTTCTCTTGAGACTGGATCAGCAGGCTCTTCATTTAAAGATACAGATACTTCATTCAGTTTTAAATACCTGATTTTTACATTTTACCTTTTGGGAATATTTATACTCTTCTCAAGGAATATTTTTTCAATGATTTCATGGTTAAAAATCAAAAAGAATTCTGTTGCCATACAAAATGGTGTGCTTTATTCTGATAACAATGAAGTTTTTACTTTATTCAAAACCATTCACTTACCCAAATCAGTAATTAATACAGAATCGTATTCATCAATTCTGATTCATGAGCAGGCTCATATCACTCAAATGCATTTCATCGATCTTCTCATCAATGAATTGGCTCTTCTGCTTACATGGATAAACCCTTTTACATGGCTTATTACAAGGATGATTAAAGAGAATCACGAGCATCTTGCCGACAGGGCTGTCCTGCTGCAAGGCGTAAATCCGGCTCGTTATCGCGCCCAACTTCTGAACCAGACCCTGGGACTCAGGGTATTCAGGCTTGGACATTCATTTAATTATTCATTAACCAAAAAAAGATTTGAAATGATGAAAAACAAAAAATCAAAATGGTCCGGCATGGTAAAATATGCATTTCTTCTACCTGCCATTATTCTGTCGCTGGGATTCCTTTCGAGTTCAAAAGCTCAGGAAGGGAAAGTTACGGGAATTGTTAAATTCTCTGATACAGGCAAACCTGCAACCGGTGCGGCAATTCTACTCAAAGGCACTTCAATTGGTACAGTTGCAAACGAGAAAGGTGAGTTTGAACTATTATTGACTGAAAATGCAGAACTTGTAATTTCTTATGTAGGCTACAAAACAGCTCTTGTAAATTGTAAACCTGGTCAAAAAATAAAAGTGGTGCTCGACCCAGATGTAATTAATCTAGATATCCGCCAAAATGAAACCGAGAGCAGCAATAAAATTGTACTAAAAGGGAATGGGTCCCAAGCTGTTTTTATTGTCGATGGTGAAAGGCTTGAAGATATTTCCAATATCGATCCTAACGATATTGAATCGATCAATGTGATAAAAGATATTGCTTCCATCAAAGAAAAATATCCTGAAATGGAGACTGGAGTTGGCGTAGTTGAAATAATTTCGAAAAAACAAATAGAAGAAAAACCGGAGGGTGAATTATTTTATATTGTGGAAGAAATGCCAAAGTTTCCCGGCGGTGATAAAGCCCTGGCCGGATTTATATATTCGAATCTGGAATACCCAAAAGATGCTTTAAAAAAGAAAATTGAAGGTAGTGTATTGGTTCAGTTTGTAGTAAATGAATATGGCAAAGTGGAATCTGCTGAAATAATTCAATCCTCAAATAGTATTTTTGATTCTGCAGCTCTCAAAGTATTTGAAAATATGCCAGACTGGTCGCCCGGAAAACAAAGGGGTAAATCTGTAAGAGTAAGCTATACGGCTCCGGTATATTTTACATTGCCGGTTTCCGAATCCTGAGATGATAAGCCATACAGGGATTTGAAAAGACTGTCGGGAAGGGCAGTCTTTTTTAGTTGCTGGTTATTCTCATTCCCGTAAACTCTAGGCGACAAGCGCCTGGGGCTATTGTTATTAAACCCGTCTCGGGTTTTTGATGGTTCCTATATAGTTTGATATTCGTATCTGACAAAAATAATCCATACATCCCGGAGGGATGACAGAACAATAGCCCCGGACAGTCCCCTGTCTGGGGTTATGATGTCGGCATCCAGCCCAGGCTTCGCCTTTGCGTAGCCGCTCCGGCAGAGCAAGGAGGGTGCTGAAGAATTATTTATTTGTCCGATCGAAAGGATTCCCCTCAGTTCAAATTCCCCTCAAGCCATTCCACACAAAACTCCACGCAATGATTGCAAATATTTACTTTAAGATTATTATCGGAAAAATATTTTCTTCCTTCTTCAGTCTTGAGATCTGTATTAATAATTGGGCCGCAATCACTACTACCAAACTTCTGTGCAAAATCTGACTCGAGTTTTTGAATCTGTAGGTTTGTTTTATCGGCTATTACCTGAGAATCTTCAATTTTATTTGAATTATTCATCCCTATCACCATAAAAGAGGCATTTACAGCTCCACAGGTCTTATGAAGCCTTCCCATCCCGGCACCCAGTCCGGATGTAAGCATATCGGCAGTTTGTTTATCAATTTTCAATTCATCAGCGAAGGATATAAGAACAGATTGTGCGCAGTTTTTTCCTTTGGTGAACAGTTGGATTGCGTGTTTTTGTTTTTCTGTTTTCATTGATGCGAATTTTATATTTGGTTCCATTCTTTATGAAATTGATCCAGAAAATCTAACATATATTGATGCCTTTGATTGGCAATTTTTTTCCCGGATTCAGTATTCATCAAATCTTTAAGAAGTAAGAGTTTCTCGTAAAAGTGGTTTATGGTTGGGGCATCGCTTTTTACATATTCATTGGCCGACTTAAATTCTTTTGGTTTAATTTCCGGATCGTAAATCTTCCTGTTTTTGAATCCTCCGTAATTAAAGGTCCGGGCAATTCCGATCGCCCCAATAGCATCAATCCGGTCTGCATCCTGAACGACTTGCAATTCGATGCTGTGCGATTTTTTTGCGTGAATATTTTTACTGAAAGACACATTCCTTATAATATCCAGGATGGCGTTTATTTTCTCATCTTCAAGGCCTTGCTCTTTCAGGAATTGAAGTGCCAGATTAACGCCCTTCTCTTCTCCTTCATCATGAAATTTATGATCGGCTATATCGTGTAGTAGAGCTCCCAGTTCACAAACCAAGGCATCTGCTTTTTCGGTCTTTAGGATTAATTTTGTGGTATTCCAAACCCTGTAAATATGCCACCAGTCGTGCCCGCCTTCAGCGTTTTTAAGGATTTGCTGAACGAATGTTATTGTATTTGGAATAATGTTTGGATTCATAGTCTGATTTGGGTTATTTACAGCCCGATTTCTATATCACCACACCATCCTTCGGCCCTTCGACCCTTCGGCAAGCTCAGGGGCCCCAAGTTCAGGGACCTCAGGCTCAGGAACCTCCACATCACCACATAATCACATCACTTCCTAAACTATTCCCGCAAAGCCCATAAACGCCAGTGCCAGCATCCCTGCAACAATAAATGCAATAGGAACACCACGCATCGCTTTTGGCAGATTAGAAAGTTCAAGCTGTTCACGGATGGCAGAGAAAAGAATCAGGGCCAGACCGAATCCGAGTGAATTCCCAGTGGCAAAAAATACACTTTGTATTAGGTTGTAATCGTTTTGAACGGTTAGAATGGCAACACCAAGTACAGCGCAGTTTGTGGTAATCAGTGGCAGGAAAATTCCCAGTGCCTGATACATAGCAGGGCTCACTTTTTTCAGTATAATTTCTACCAATTGAACCAGAGCGGCTATTATGAGGATAAAAGTGATTGTTCGTGCAAATTCCATCCCCAGGGGTACTAAGAGATAGGTCCAGATAAGATAGGTTACTACAGTGGCAATAACCATTACAAAAGTAACCGCTCCTGTCATGCCAATGGCTGTTTCAACCTTATTTGACACCCCAATGAAGGGACATATCCCAAGGAATTGGTTGAGAACAATATTGCTGACGAAAACAGCTGAGATTATGATTAGAATATATTCCATGGTGCTGTTTTATTAATATATTTTGGTTTTAAGTTTATTCATTAACATAATAAGGTAACCCAAAACGATAAATGCTCCGGGTGCCAGAATAAATACCAGCATGCCGTCGCCCTGTATAAATTTAATTCCGAAAATAGAACCTGCTCCTAAAATTTCTCTTATGCCTCCAAGTAATGTAAGTGCAAAAGCAAAACCAAGTCCCATACCGGCCCCATCAATAATCGAATCGAGAACAGAGTTTTTTGAGGCAAATGCCTCAGCACGACCCAGAACAATGCAATTCACTACGATGAGAGGGATAAACAATCCAAGGGCATTGAATAAATCAGGAATAAAGCCTTTCATAACCAGCTCAACAATGGTAACAAATGTTGCGATTATTACGATAAAAGCAGGGATTCTTACTTTATCGGGTATGACATTCTTTAGCATTGAAACAAAAAGATTCGACATGATCAACACAAAGGTTGTTGCCAGTCCCATCCCTAGTCCGTTAACGGCAGAAGATGTTACGGCAAGTGTTGGACACAGACCTAAGAATAGTACAAATACTGCATTTTCCTTTATAAATCCTTTACTGAAATTTTGCCAGATATTCATAATTTGATGTGTTAGTGCGCTAATGTGCTAGTTAGTGTGTCGGTTTGCAGGTTTTTAGCCTGGATGTCCATAAATGCCTGATATGCCCGTAGTACAGCATCGCAATAGGCTCTGGATGAAATGGTTGAGGCTGTAATTGCCTGAACATCCCCATTATCTTTTGTTACACTCAGCTTAAAATTGGCAGGATCTTTTCCCATGAACTGAAGGCTGAAATCAGATTTTTCTTTTTTCATTTTATCGCCAAGTCCGGGAGTTTCTGAGTGCTGCAGTACAACAATGTCAATAATCTTTCCTTCCATATCGAAACCCACCATAAGCTTTATAAGTCCGCTGAACCCTTTCATAGTCCAGGTTTCAACAGCCATACCAATTTCTTCATTGTTTAATTTGGCAGGATAAAAAACCAGACTGTCTTTTTCGGTAGCGATTTTAAACTGGTCTTCATAAGGATTATTATCAAAATCAGAAATAATGCGTGAAATGGCATTATTGATATTGTTAATCTCAACCATCCTTATAGGTTCTTTGGTTAATTCGTAGACAAAACCTAAAGCCCCTGAGGCAACGAAAGTTACCAGGAAAAGGACGAGAACCATATTCTTGAAATTAGATTCGAGCTTAGCCATTTTTTACTTCTCCAAATCGTTTAGGTTTAACATATTTATTTATTAAAGGCGTGAAGCCATTCATGAGCAGGATAGCAAATTGCACTCCTTCAGGATAGGCACCAAAAACACGTATCAGAACAGTTAATACACCAATCCCAACGCCATAAATCAACATTCCTTTTTTTGACATGGGTGATGTAACATAATCGGTAGCCATAAAAATGGCACCTAGTAAAAGTCCGCCGGTTAGTAAATGAAACAATGGGTCTGCAAATTTCTCCCCATTACCCAGAAACAGAGCTCCTGTAAAAACAGCTACTGTGAGGAGAATTGAAACAGGAATATGCCAGGTGATGATTTTTCTCCACAACATATAAACCAATCCCAGTAACAGAGCAATGGCAGCCACTTCACCGGCCGAGCCCAGCATTTTACCGAGAAACATATCCATATAACCAGGTAGTTCCGACATTATTTCGGGAACAGAAACTCCATTTGCTGTTTTTTCACTTAACAAACTTAAAGGAGTGGCGCCTGACTCAGCATCCAGATATTTCATCCATTGTCCGGGCTTGGGGTAATTGGTCATGGCAACCGGAAAAGAGATAAAGAGAAAAACCCTTCCCAGTAATGCGGGATTAAATGGATTATTTCCTAATCCGCCAAAGGTCATCTTACCCACTCCTATGGCAAAAAGGGAGCCCAGTAAAACCAATCCTATCGGAAGGTTAGCAGGCAAACAAAAAGCCAGTAGCAATCCGGTTAGCGCCGCAGAGCCGTCCAGATGATTGGTTGGTACTTTCAAAATGTATTTTTGTATCAGATATTCAAAAATTACACTCGAAACAACAGCGGTTAAGGTAATTACCAGCATTCCCAGTCCGAAATACAAGGTGGAAAGTAAAAAGGCCGGAATAAGGGCAATAATTACCCCATACATTAATTTGGGAACAGACTCTGTGGTCTGAATATGGGGTGAAGGGGAAACAGTTAAAATGCTCATATCTGTTTATGAATCAATTAATTTCAATTAGTTTTTTCGGGCTCGCATTATGGCGCCCACCTTGGATTTTCCAAGTCTGATATAGTCAAGCAGAGGCCGTCCTGAAGGACAAGTATAGCTGCAGGAACCACATTCTATGCAATCCATTATTTTTTCTCTCTCAAGCCTTTCCCACATTTCCCGTTCAGTTAGAGCTTGTAATAAAAATGGCTCGAGACCCATAGGACAAACATTTACGCATTTGGTACAACGGATGCAACTTTTTACTTCTTTACGTTTGCCCTCATCCTTTTTCATGATTAGAATTCCGGAACTGCCTTTCATAACAGGAGAATCGAGGTCGTTTAAGGCTTTCCCCATCATGGGTCCTCCATTAATAACTTTGGCTGTATCATCGGGCAGTCCGCCAGCTGCTTCAATTAAACTAGCAACCGGAGTTCCGATACGGCAGATAAAATTGGAAGGTTCCTTTATCGACTTACCCGTTACGGTCACAACCCGCTCAATCAGTGGTTTGTTTTTCTGCACCGCTTCGTAGGCAGCAAAAACACTACCCACATTAAATGCCACAACGCCAACATCTATTGGCAATCCACCTGATGGAACCTGACGGCCAAGTAAAGCAGCAATAAGCTGTTTTTCACCCCCTTGAGGGTACATTACTTTAAGAGCCTGTACTTCAATTCCACCCCCTTTGGTGAGTAAAGCAGAAAGATGTCTGATGGCATCCGGTTTATTATTTTCAATACCGATAATAGCCTTTTCAACCTTAAGCGCTTTCATCATTATTTTAGTGCCAATAATGATTTCTTCAGCCTTTTCCATCATCAGGGAATGATCGGCTGTTAAATAAGGCTCGCACTCCACGGCGTTTACCACAAGATAATCGGCTTTTTTCCCGGCAGGAATCATAAGTTTAACGTGTGAAGGAAAGGTAGCTCCTCCCAGACCTACCATGCCGGCAGCCATTATCTTTTTGATTATCTCATCGCCTTCGAGTGTAATTTCGGGAACAAGATCGTCAGACCGGTCAATACCCTCAACCCATTCATCACCTTCAACCTTTATCTGAACCGCCATTTTACGGTAGCCTGAGCTGTCGATAAACTTGTCGACTTTAAGCACCTTCCCTGAAACAGATGAGTGGATATTGGCTGATACGAATCCACCGGATTCAGCTATTAACTGTCCGGTTTTTACGTCATCGCCTTTATTAACCAGTACTTTAGACGGGGCGCCAATATGCTGCGATATTGGAATGGTAACTATTTCCGGAACAGGGAGTCTTTCCAGTTTTTTTCCTGCTGAGAATTTATTTTCTGCAGGGTGAACGCCACCGATGGGGAATGTTTTTAACACTTTATACCTCCTGGAACTATTAGTTTATGCTTTTTCACTTTCTTCAATTGTCTCTGGCTTAATCTTACGCGGTGGAAATCCTATTTCAAGAATTGCATCTGTAGGACAAACTTCCACACATTTTCTGCATAAGCGGCATTTGTCGGCATCGATAAAGGCCAGATTATTATTCATCGTAATGGCTTCGAACGGACAAACCTTGAAGCAGGCACTGCATCCTATACATGCAACGGAACAATTCTTTTTGGCAACAGCACCTTTTTCTTCGTTTATGCAGCTTACAAATATTTTACGGTCTTTTGGATTCTTCTTTCTGAGCTCAATAATATCTCTTGGACAAGCTTTTACGCAAGCTCCACAAGCCGTACATTTATCGTCAATTACTTCGGGTAAGCCTGTGTCCGGATTCATATGAATGGCATCGAAATCGCAGGCAGCCACACAGTCGCCGCAACCCAAACAGCCATGGGGACATCCCGACTCACCGGAATAAAGATTATGAACAATTGCACAGGTTTGTACTCCGTCGTACTGATTGGTTTTTGGTCTGAATTCGGGTCTCCCGTTGCACCTGATAACAGCAACGGTTGCTGCCTTTGCCACGGCTTCATGACCGAGAATGCCGGCCACTTTGGCCATCACATCGTTGCCTCCAACCGGACAGTATAAGTCATCCATGTTTTCAGCTTTTACCAGCGCATCTGCGAAGTTCCGGCAACCCGCAAAACCGCACCCTCCGCAATTGGCAGCTGGCAGGGCTTCTTCCACTTCGTCGATCCTGGGATCTTCATAAACTTTGAACTTTTGCGCTACAAAATATAGAATAACCGCTGCGGAAACTCCAATTGTGCTCAAAGAAATTACGGTATATAGAACTATGTTAGTCATATTTTCTGATAGAAAAACTGAATTTCTGATTTATATAATTTCGTAATAAATATACAATTAAGTAGTATGGGATAAGTATGGCTAGTGAAATAATACCTGAAAGTAATTCCTTCATCCCAAACGAATTAAGAATCAATAGTGTAAGTAATAAGCTTAGGAATGGGTAAACGTAGCCAATCATAACAGCCCGGCCTCCCTGTTCTGTGCCCATTATAATGTTTACCTTTTCACCAATCCTGAAACTCCGGTTGTCTCTTTTTATCCAGACTTCTTTATCCTGCATATCGGAAGCATTGCAGACACCGCTGGCATGACATGATGCACAAGCCGCCATACTGACGAAACGAACTTTTAATTCGCTGTCGGTAATTTGTTCGATAAAGCCGTCATGTTCAATGGCTTTTTTGTCTGACATAATTTGGTGCAAGATTATTTAAAGCACAAAATTAAAATTAACAAAAAATATAAGCTTGCTTTATAATAGATATTAGTCGATTAATTGTAATTTATACTGAATCCAAATAGGGGGTAGTGTGGTAGTGTGGTAGTGTGGTGGTGTGGTGATTATTGAATCGAATGTGTGTGTATTGCAGAGACGCAAAATCTTGCGTCTCTGCAATACACACCATCACACCATCACACCCTACTCAATAAACAAATTCTTAAAGCTATATTCATATTCCATGGGGATCATATCCAGATAATCTTCTGTAGTTGCCCCATCAAGACATGCCTGGATAATCATTTTACCTGTTTTATTGAGTCCTGATTTCAGGTATTGGGGGAGTTGTTCATTGAAGAAGCTTGTCAGGATTTCAGCTCCGGCATCATAACCTGCTTCTCCTACTTCATCTTGTTTATACACTTTTAAAAAGCGCGAAGGAATTTTTGATCCTTCAATGGTCAGATAGTTTAATTCGTATCCCAAAAGTGGGCATCTTGCCGGTTGAAACTGATCGGAACGTAATTTAGCATTCCCACGTCGCGTCAGGTATTCCCTCATGAGCAGCTGTGGTTTGAATCCTACTTCCCAGACACCAATATGCTGATTTGGGGTCAATGTAAATCGGGTTCGCTGTGATCGCATAATCTGCTTCAGTAACAAATTAGCATGTGTATTTCTCAATCCTGTTGCAAAAGGCCAATAGGATCCAACTCCTTCACTTCCCATAGTTTCGGAAGATACAATGCTAGGATTACCATAGCCTCTGGGCGAAACCAGCCGCCATAACCAGGCCAGGGCAGGAGGAAGGATGTGAAACATTCCTATAATTCCGTAACTGGGATCTTCGGCGGTGCAGGGGCGTGTTCTCACTCCGAAACTGCGGACATCAACATTAACTGATCCTTCGATAACTTTTGGAACACAGTCTCTGGGTATAATTACTCTGGGGTTAGGACAGGTTTTCCCGGGTTCGTCTTCCACATGATCCCAAATAAGAGCTGTGCATCCGGGTTTTGTTTCCAGATTGAAATACAACAATGGCTTGGGTGAATTTATGGTCAGATTTTCCAGAAAAGGTTCGTCACCATATTTTTTTATTCCGTCTACTCGTATAAACCATCCGTTTTCAGCATCTAAAACCGTAATTTTTCCGTTTTTTGTTTGAATGGACGGCGGTACCAATGCCATGTCGTCGGTAACCGGATTAAAGGTGCAGAAAACGGGAATGTTAATCATCCTTTTTTCACCCGACACCAAATTAGTACCTATTAAAACCTGACCCTCAGGTTCCCGGACGATGTATTGAAGCATTTCACTTTTTCCTCCTCCACTCGCACCTTCATGCATAATGGTGGTAATATTATCGTAAGGACTTTTAACCACAACCGTGCTACAATGTGTAGTGACCCAATTTTCTTTTTCACCAATATCTAAAAGAACCCCATACAATCCTTTTTTTGCACTTGGACCCGGATAAAGATTATAAGAGTATACTTCGTGAATGTCTTCCAGACGATTGTGAACCACTATTTGTTTACCTTCAAAGTGAGTGTGTCGGAAAGGAGGTGCGACATAAATTACGGAATCGATATGTGTTTTATTCGGTAAGTCATCGATGTGAACAAGCTTTTGCAACATTGCCAGACCTAAAGCAAAGAATCCGGCATTCTCAGGAACAATGGCTATTCCCCATGAACCAATTTTATCGCGCCCGGCAAAATAGAAAAAAACACTTAAATCCTGTGCTTTTAGCCAATCGTAGGTTTCTTTTTTTAATCCGGCAAAGTCATAACCAAAGCGATCGGTAAATTTTACCTTATCAGTAGGTTTATTATCAGCAATAACCATGGTGTTAGGATCCCTTCGGCGCATATAAGCTTCAGTATAATTTGCAGAAATACCGTTTTTTACCTTGTGAATAATTGCTTCTGTATACAGTCCTTTTCCGGGAATATCATACCTCACTTCAAACAGTCCTGATTCACTACCCAAAGTTGAAGCTTCTATAAGTTCCTCATGTGTATTAAATAGTTTGACACTTTTTGCATTGTAAAGAAGATCGGTTATTTCTTCTGAAATTGAAAGTCCTTTATTTTTAAAAAAATTAAGATAATCGCTCATTATTTTTTCATTTTCATATTAAAAACGCAAAGGTATTTAAAAATTGCAAATTGAAAATTAATAAAGCGATTATTAAGAATAATTTAATATTTGACGGCTCTTTGATTGAAAATTATTATTAAAACAAGCTAAATTATTATGTATTGTAATATTTAATTGCGGCAATGGAAGTAAACTGATTTTGAAGCGAATAAGGTCTTTTTGTAGTGAAGGAATTCAATTTACTTTGGCTTTTTCTATTCAAAACTTATGCTTTAAAATGTTGCCGATTTACAAATTCCGGTTCTTAGTTCCCGGCGACATCCTATTAAAATAATGCTTCGAATCTCCCCATTCTCCGTAGCCAATTTCTGCATCGGCCAGTTTAATTTTTACATCCAGGCAGTGTTTGCATTCTTCCGGTTCTTCATCAACGCAGGGCTTGTTCTCATATAATGAGTAATCATTTCTATATAAACCCGGCGTAATATTCGGCATGATGACATTTGCACCAATTTTCACAGCTTTTTCACGACCTAGTGGATCAATAGCCTGAAGTGCGGTAGCTGCAGCAATATTGATATCTTTCATGTAAATGCGCAGGGTGGCAATCATTTTTAAAGCCAGATCGAAGCGTTCCTTTATCGGTAGTAATTCATTCCGATATTCCCAGAGAGGCGTACCTTTATGTTCAATGTAAGGACCCATGCCAACCATATCAATATCGCGTTCTTTCATGAATATTAAATCCTCAGCCAGAATTTCTGTGGTTTGAAAAGGCAGGCCGATCATAACCCCGGTTCCGTTTTGATAACCGATGGATTTTAGATCATCTAGACAGGCAAGTCTTCGCTGAAAATTATGCTTGTTATTATTTGGATGAATTTTTTTGTAGAGCTCCTCATTTGAGCTTTCAATTCTCAGCAAATACCGGTGAGCTCCGGCGTCGAACCATCTTTGGTAAGTTTCCCGGCTTTGTTCTCCAAGAGAGAGAGTGATACCCAATGTTCCTCTGGAGAGTTTTTTAATTTCTTTTAGCAGATTTTCTATTCGTTTTGTAAAAGCAGAAGACTCTGTTTCACCGGCTTGTAAAACCACACTTCCATAGTTATTTTCAAACGAAAACTTTGCTGCATCCAGTATATCCTTATCGTTTAAATTAAATCTTTTAACGTTCTTATTGTCTTTGCGAATGCCACAATAATAGCAGTTCTTCGAACAAATATTTGAGAATTCAATAAGTCCACGAAAATACACTTTTCGTCCTACCTCCCTGATCTTTATTTCATTAGCTTTTTCAAAAAGCAGTTTTTTTTCATCACCCTCTGCGCAAAGCAATTTGATTATATCCTCCTTTTGCAGCAATTCATTGTCTAAAATATTCTTTATCATACTAGAGGTAGTTCGTATTATGGTTGTCAGATTTAACAAAAGGAGCAATGGCCCGGTTGTAAATTCCCTGCATATAGGCAATGGACATACCATAATTGCTTACGGGTATTCCTGCATCAATAGCTGGTTTTAATCTGTTTATTAATTGTTTACGGGTAATCATGCAACCGCCACATTGGATTACCATACTGTAATCTGTAATTTTCCCCGGTACTTTATCGAGTCCGGAAACGACCTGATAACTGAGGTCCTGTCCTGTAAAATTGCTAAGCCACCGCGGGATTTTAATCCGGCCTATATCATCGCAGGAAACGTGGTGGGTGCAAGATTCAAGGATTAATACTTTATCGCCTGATTTTAATTCTGAAAGATGGGGAGTACCCAATAAATAGTTATCAAAGTCACCTTTATACCTTGCCAGAACAGTACTAAAGCTGGTGAGAGGTATATCGTCCGGTACCGAGGCGTCGGCCTTCAGAAAAACCTGACTGTCGGTAATAGCAAGCGCAGGTCTGGGTTTTAATACTTTTAATAATGCATCCACCTCCCTTTCTTTGGCAACCACGGCAATGGCATCGTTATCCAGAATATCCCTTATAGCCTGCACCTGCGGAAGAATAAGTCTGCCTTCCGGGGCTTCATCGTCAATGGGTGTTATAAGCAGAACCAGATCGCCCTGAGAAATAATATCTCCAATTAGTGTTTTGGCAAGGTAAGCCGATTCAGGAATTTCTTTCCTAATGGTTGATATCAGCAATTCAATATTTTCGGGAAACAGAGTTGAGAAATTCAAAACCGAGACATGGTATTTCTTTTCCAATATTGAAAACAATTGATCCGTTATGGGGGCTAAATCTGATTTATTGTGGATAATAATGAATGAGACTTCCCATTTTTTAAAATTCTCTATGATTTTCTCTTCTTCAACACCAAAAGTATTACCGGCGATTATTAAAAGGGCGAGATCGATAATCTTAATAGTGTCCAAACTTTTCTTTGTTCTCATATCCCCCAGCTCACCACTGTCATCCATGCCGGCAGTGTCTATCATTACTGCAGGTCCGATACCTGGTATTTCAATGGATTTTTTTACAGGATCTGTTGTGGTTCCCGGAATTTTTGAAACAATGGCAATATCCTGTCCCCCTAAAACATTTATCAGGGAACTCTTCCCATTATTTCTTCTTCCAAAAATTCCTATATGTGGACGAGCCTCTCTACCTTTCATTTTGCAAAACTATTTCTTTATTTCCTTAATTTCCCTGATATCACTCATAGTAAATCCTTTTTTTAACAGCCTTTCGGGGGAAAGGATTTTTCTTAAAACAGCAGTATCCAGGGCAGCAATTTTTTCATTTGCCTCAAAAATATCTATCGATTCCTCTTTCATTGTTTTTGCAAGTTCACCTGCTTTATGATAACCAATCAAATGGGAAAGTGCGGTTGTTATAGCCGGACTCCTCATGAGTCTTGAGTTAGCTTGTTTTTCATTAATAGTAATTCCGGATAATAAATTCTCGGTCATGCTGGTATTCATGTCAATCAACAAATCTAAACTGCCTAAAATAGCATGCCCGATTGACGGGATATATGCATTTAGCTCCAAATTCCCCTGTGCGGAGAGACTGGTTACCAGCTGGTCATTAGCGTATATCTGGTGAGCCGATGAGATAATAAATTCAGGAATTACAGGATTGATTTTCCCCGGCATTATTGAACTACCCGTTTGTTTATCGGGTAATTTTAATTCCGGTGTTTGATTTAAACCTGAAGCAAGTAAGCGAAGATCGCTAACAATTTTCTCCATATTTACAGCATGAGCCTTTAATATAGCATGCACTTCAACCAGAGAATCCTGATTAGCAGTGGCATCGCAGATATTTTCAGCCTGTGTGACAGGCAGGCCTGTGAGTTTTTTGAGATTTGGAACAACTTCCATAAGGAAGAACCGTGGAATGGCTAACCCGGTTCCAATGGCACCTCCACCCAGATTTACCAGTTTTATTCTTTCAAACGATTTAGAGACCCGCCACCAGTCGCGCGACAGAGCATCGCTATAGCTACTGAATAACATACCATAAGTGGAGGGAACCGCTTCCTGCAATTGTGTGTAGGCTAATCTGAGACTATTCCTGTATTTTGTCTCCAGCTTTTCTGTAATAGCACGAGAAGTATTGATTTTTTCTTCAAGAAGATTCAGTTTTTCCATTACCGCAATAACCAGAGCAGTAGGAATTACATCATTGGTACTTTGGTAAATATTTGCCGATTCAATAGGATCAAGAATGGAATAATCACCGGGCTTTTTATCGAGCAATTCCAAAGCCCTGTTACAAATAATCTCGTTGATATTCATATTAATACTTGTCCCGGCACCGCCCTGAATGGCTGGGACAATAAACTCTTCGTAATGTTTCCCTTCAAATATTTCAGTAGCAGCCAATTGTAAAGCGCGAATTCCTATGTCGTTTATCTGAGGCATGTCGGAGGCCAGATCAGGGTGACTTTCATCCACAGCCTTTTTAAATTTCTCGTAGGTAAGGTAACAAGCGAGTTTCACTTTACCAATGGCTTTGTACCAGTCTTTATGAAAAAGTGATTTATTGGGAAAGTTGTCCCGCGCTCTTACAGAGTGAATTCCGTAAAGGGCAGATTCAGGAATACTCATCGTTCCCAATTGGTCGTTTTCTTTTCTCATAATCTGCAAATTTATACTAAAAATCGTTTCAGATAATGTTTTTAACATAATTCTAACGGAAAGCCGGGAGCCTGAAAGCTGACAATATCAGCGTTAAACAGGAAATTTATTTTAATATTTTTTTGAGGATACAAATCTAAACTTTTTATTTGTTATTTGAATAACAATAACTATATTTGTGGCGTCTTAGGTACTGGAAAATCTATTACCAAGGACTTCAATATTAATCTTACCCCGAGGAATATCTGACGGTAAAGAGAAAACATCCTTTTTATTCGATTATTTTTTCCGCGGCGTAAATTTTGCAACAAAATGATTTACGACCCACAAGTATACAGCATTCCCGATGAGGCAATGAAGCCATTTATTTCCGAAGATGAGATATGGAAAATTTTAAATGAAACTCCTTCCACTCCCGAACGTGTACGGGAGATAATTTCAAAATCCCTCGACAAAAAACGATTGAGTCTGGAAGAAACCGCGGTTCTTATCAATACCACAGATACCTTATTGGTTGAAGAAATAAAGCAAGGAGCAAGAGAACTAAAGGAGAAAGTATATGGCAAACGTATCGTACTTTTTGCACCCTTGTATGTTGGTAATCATTGCACAAATAATTGTACTTATTGTGGATTTCGCACTTCCAATAAGGAGCAGAAACGCAGTACTCTCAGCAAGGAGGATTTGGTTGAAGAAGTAAAAATGCTTGAGAATACAGGACAAAAGCGCTTGATTCTGGTTTATGGGGAACATCCAAAATATAATCCGGATTTTATTGCAGAAACGGTTAGAACTGTTTATAGTGTAAAACAGGGCAATGGAGAAATAAGAAGAGTAAATATCAACGCTGCTCCACAGGAAATTGAGGGATTTAAGATTATCAAAGAATCGGGGATAGGAACCTACCAGATTTTTCAGGAGACATATCATCGTGAGGCTTATGAAAGGTATCATCTATCGGGTCAAAAGCGTAATTACGATTACAGGCTTACCGGCCTGGACCGGGCTCAGGAAGCAGGAATTGATGATGTGGGCATTGGTGCTTTGTTCGGCTTATACGATTGGAGGTTCGAGGTGATGGGACTGCTTCGTCATGTTAATCATTTTGAAGCCGTTTATCAGGTTGGGCCACATACCATTTCATTTCCAAGAATTAAGAAAGCCAGCAATGTTCACCTTGATGAGCAATATCAGGTAAGCGATGAAGATTTTACCAAACTGGTTGCCATTCTGCGATTGGCTGTTCCATATACAGGACTTATTCTCACGGCAAGAGAGCCTGCTCATGTAAGAGATGAAGTGCTCTCATTTGGTGTTTCCCAAATCGACGGGGGAACCAAGATTGAAATGAAAGCTTATTCACAGGATAAAAAAGAACAGGATTTACATTCCGAACAGTTTGAAATCAATGATGGCAGGACATTGAATGAAGTTATGGAGGACCTGATTCATAACGACTATATTCCATCGTTTTGTACAGCTTGCTATCGGGTTGGACGCACAGGGGAGCATTTTATGGAGTTTTCGGTACCCGGATTTATTAAGCGGTTCTGTACGCCAAATGCTTTGCTGACTATGGCAGAATATCTTGAAGATTACGCCCCCGAGAAAACAAAAATAAAGGGCTATGTATTAATTGACAAAAGCTTGAAAGAGTTTGATGATGAGCGATTTAAGAATAAGCTATGCGAGAGACTTGAAAAGATTAAGGCAGGGGAGAGGGATTTGTATTTTTAGATTATACTTTTATTCTCGTTTCTTAATCGAATGCAGGCCGTTGGCAGTCTACAGTCTACAGTCTATGCGTTTTTTGCTCCTTCAAATTCACAACCTTGAAAAATAGCTTTGTCATTCAATTTTCTCAATTTTATTAGCTTTGAATTATCTGAATCTTTCACCAGACTATTTTCATCTATTCCTTATAAGTGGGGAGACGCCAAAGGTCAATCTGTTAATTCAAATACTTTTTCCATTTCCAAATCCAAATTGTTTAGATAAGTTCCGGCATCATACTTTATAGCGTAATCGGGAATTACACCATGGTGATTATCGACCAAGGATAATTCATGCTGAAAACGAAAAACAGGAAAGTTGAGCACTATTTTGGAATTCGGTAAAACAAGTGTTTGAATACTATTGGCATTACATCCTGTTTCTCCTCCACCTGTTTCTTGTCCGATACAAATGGCATTAGCCTTGTGTTTCAGATATGCTGCCATTGTTACAGCTGCAGATAAAGTATTCCCATCGGTTAATATAAATAGTTTTCCTTTGAATTGGATTGGTTTTGGATAGGTGGTATTTGTAGTAAATACTGTTTTGTCCATCATTTTATTATGAGGGGTAATAATTTTCCAAAAGAAAACCCCTGTTAACTTCAACTTAGAATGTAAATTCTTTGACACTTTGCCTCTTGGCAGTATATCAATTTGAGATAGAGTATCGGGTAAAATGTATGAGAGAAAATCGAAAGCAGCTTTGGGTTGTCCACCACCGTTTGACCGTAAATCAATGATGAGATTTTCAGTATTATTACTTTGGAGATAATTAAAAATATTGTGATTAACCTCCTTATAATTTTCATAATTCATTGATTTTATTTTTACTAAGGCTGAATTATTTCTCAGTTTATATAAAGAAATTTTATCTTCAGCAATAACAGGATTTGAATCAGGGATATAAAATTTGAATTGATTATTCTTGATATTTTCTAAAGCAGGGGCTTTAATTTGACCAATAATTCCTTGTTTATTCAAATATTTAATATTGAAATCGCTAGTCCCAATGAAATGTCTTCGGATTAAAATCTCTGAATTTTTATTTAATATGTTATATCCTAAGCTAAGCTGCTTACCATCAACAGGGGAATAATGCAGTAAGGTTTCAATAATCTCCTTTGTCGGAGTTTTATTAATGGAAAGAACTTTTAAGGGGTATTCAAGACCATCATAATCGCTTTGGCTTGCACTCTCAATAAGAAATAAGCTACTGGAATCTGCAAAGCACCGAAAAGGGAAATAGGGTCTTCCCTCCATCTGATTAATATAGATTTCACTTAAAGGCGATCCTTTGATGTTTGTGTGAGCACATCCTAGATTAAATAAGGCATCTCGTATGATGTTTTCATATTTATATGCGCTGTAATCTTTAGCGACTGATTCCTCAATACTTGCAATAAATCTGTCGAGATTTGGTGTAGACGCTTTATTCAGACCAATCGGGTGTCCGGCTTTTATGGCATCATTCAAAAATTCAAGATCTTCTTGTAGAGAAGTTTTATTTAAAGACTGGTATTGTGAATTGCAGCTGGAAAAGCACAGCAGGGCAATTAGTCCGGATAAATAAATTGATTTTCTTAGCCTGAAAAGCATAGTATTATTTTAAATTTTTATGTCTTAAGTCTTATAGTTCACCCCCTCCGGGGCTGTTGGTGTTGGGTTATCATATTACCCCGGGTGTGACCGGGGCTGATCTAATATAACCACTCCGTGGTTAAGAAAGATGCTACCACTCAACTCACTCAACTCACTCAACTCACTCAACTCACTCAACTCACTCAACTCAACCACCACACCATCCTTCGGCAAGCTCAGGAACCGCCACACCATCCTTCGGCAAGCTCAGGAACCGCCACATCACCACATTTTCTCAACTAATCTCCCCCCAGTTCACCGATTTATTATATAATTTTTTCAACTGAAGCTTAAGCAAGCGGTTTTCATCTGCAGCCAAAAGAGGATCTTTATCGATAATTTCACCGGCAATATCCCTCGCATACTGAAGGATATTTCCATCCCTGCCAAGGTGGGCAATTTTAAGATCGAAGGGAATACCACTTTGTTGTGTGCCTTCAATGTCGCCGGGACCTCTCAGGCGCAGATCGGCTTCAGCTATTTCGAAGCCATCGTTTGTTCTCACCATAATCTCCAAACGTTTTCGTCCTTCATCTGAAAGTTTGTATCCGGCCATCAATATACAATATGACTGATCGGCACCTCTGCCCACTCTCCCTCTGAGCTGGTGAAGCTGTGAGAGTCCAAAACGTTCCGCACTTTCAATAACCATTACCGAGGCATTGGGAATATCCACACCAACCTCAATTACTGTGGTGGCAACCAGAATATTCGTTTTACCTTCCTTAAAATGCTTCATGGATATATCTTTTTCTTCAGCTTTCATTTTCCCATGCACCACACTTACATAATACTTTGGGGAAGGGAAATCTCTTACGATGCTGAAGTAACCATCTTCCAGATCTTTATAGTCCATTTTTTCCGATTCCTTTATAAGCGGGTAAACAATATATATCTGTCGGCCTTTTTCAATTTCCTTACGCATAAATGCATGAAGCATTAGTCGTTTGCTGTCGTTTTGAAGAATGGTTTTTATCGCCTTACGTCCCGGTGGCAATTCGTCGATTATTGAAACATCCAGATCGCCGTAAACCGTCATGGCCAGTGTCCTGGGAATAGGTGTTGCCGTCATAACAAGCACGTGGGGAGGTCTTTCGCTTTTTTCCCATAAGCGCGCTCGTTGAGCTACTCCAAAACGATGCTGCTCGTCAATTATTACCAATCCCAGATTTTGAAACTGCACTATATCTTCGATAAGTGCGTGGGTGCCGACAAGAATTTTTAAACTGCCGTCCAGAAGTTCTTCATGAATTACCTCACGTGCTTTCTTTCGTGTTGACCCTTTTAGTAGTTTTATGCTAACATTCAGACCTTCAAGAAAACCTGACAGGGATTTAAAGTGCTGGTTTGCCAGAATTTCGGTAGGAGCCATTAAGCAGGTCTGATACCCATTGTCGATAGCAATGAGCATACTCATAAGGGCAACAATAGTCTTCCCGCTGCCTACATCTCCTTGCAGTAATCGGTTCATCTGTTTTCCTATTCCCATATCGCGCCGTATTTCCTTTAATACCCTTTTTTGGGCGTTTGTAAGTTCGAAGGGAAGATTATTTGAATAGAAATTATTGAAATTTTCACCTACTTTTTCAAATACGTATCCATTGGTTTTAAGGACTCTGAGAGTTTTTGTTTTCAGGATGTTGAGTTGAAGCAGGAATAACTCCTCAAACTTTAATCTGAATTCAGCCTTTTTTAAAATTTCAGGATTGTCGGGAAAATGAATGGTTTGCAGAGCCTCATTAAGGTGAATAATACCGGTTTTTTTTATGAGCCAGACAGGCAAACTTTCCTCCAGATTCTTAGCCGTAGTTTCAAGCAGATTGAAAATCATTTTCTGAATAACTTTTGAAGTTATATAGTTATTCTTCAATTTTTCAGTGGTATTATACATGGGCTGCAATCGGCTGCTCAGACTCTTCTCTTTGGAGATATCGTCGATATCAGGATGTATTATATTTATCTGGTTTCTGAAAACAGATGGTTTTCCGAAGACGATACATTCAACATTGGGTTTATGATTTTCAGGTATCCATTTAAAGCCTTTAAACCAAAGTAATTCAATAATTCCGGTGCCATCGCTAAACTTAGCGCTAAGTCGTTTCTGTCCACGACCCTGGCCGGTCACCTGATAAGAAATAATCTTCCCTTTTAATTGAATATAGGGTAAATCGGATTGCAGCTCACGTATTTTATAAAACTTTGTCCGGTCAACATATCGAAAAGGAAAATAATAAAGTAAATCGCGTAAAGTATATATACCCAGCTCTTTATTAAGCAATTCCGATCGTTTAGGACCCACTCCCGGTAAAAATTTAATCTCTGTATTTAAGCTTTCCTGCATATCTTCAAATATCGGAAAAAAATTAAAGTCTGAGATTTAATTCAGCTATCATTTATTAAAAGATTAATTTTTTAATCGTGTCCGGAAAAAACATGAGATTGCTTCGCTTCGCTCGCAATGACCAATTTACGGGTGTTATAGTCGGTGAAGGGCTCGGGTTCCGGCAACGCCGGAACCCGA
>JAIOZL010000052.1 GCA_021740645.1 Bacteroidales bacterium | reverse complement strand
ATATTTTAATGAATTTTGTTATCGGATTAACCGCTCACAAAACAAAGAAACTATCTTTAATAATTTGATCAGAAGAATGGTTGCTGCCGACAATATTACGCATCAGCAATTAATAAGCAGCTAAATGATGACCTCTAAAGATTATATCTAAAACGCTGGAGTTTTCATTTAATTCCATGATATAGCTTATTGGGGATTACCTCTTCCAATGGCCGTGTTGGAGGACAAACAAACGTGCCGGGCCCCAATCCCTTGTTTTTTGGTGTGTTAAGGTAGAACCTGTTTATGTTTTCGGCTAGTACAAATTCCCCATCCCCGCCTATATCCTCATATCCTAAGCCGAAGTAATCCAAAATTGCTGGCAAACTTATTTCATGATGTCCCTGCCATCCGGTTTTGTTCCCTTGCAAAACAATGTACAGTCCCTTTTTACTGATCCTGAGAACAGGGAAAAATCCCCTGACCCTGTTTTTCCTTTTGACTTTTATCTTTTTTGGTGTTTTTAGTGATCGCCACCATTTCCAAGACTTCCTGAAGGAATAACGATAAAAAGTTGTCCCCAGCAGATCGCAACTATTGCTCTTGAAATAGTCAAAAAAATCACACCATTTTCCTGTGAACCTGACATCATGTTCAATCAACCAGTATTTATCATATTTATATTTTGATGAGAAATCAAGAAGGGGGAAAATTTTATTTCCGATAACCAGAGGTTTTTTCCTGAATTTATTAAGGTTGTATTTATTCTGCAAATCATCAAAGTTGAATAACCAAATATTTGAATTATTCAACAAATTGGGTCTCTTGAAATCATTTCGTGAATTATCGTAAAACATGAAAACATCACAATCACTGGAACATTCTTTTTCCAACCTGATAAATTCAGCTATAATATGGTTATCAAGTGTGTGGGCCTGCCAGCAGATGGATGTATCATGATTTTTGATTATAGTCATAAAATGGTATTTGAGTAGCAATAATGAAAATCATTTAGCTAATATAGATATATAATCATTAAACCTGGGAACTCCAAACTCTCGTTTATCATCCCAATATTGAAATTGTCTCAGGATTCTCAGATTATTAGAATCTGCAATTTTTCGGATTGTTGATTTCGAAATATTGGATCTCCATCCATCGTGGTCTTTTAAGTTGCCCATGGAAATCAGCTTGTAAAATTGTTTGCCCACCTCACCCCAATGCCTTACAAAACCCAGCCACAAAAACCGGTTATTGCGGTTGGCATGGTGAATAATGGCAACCCCTCCGGGTTTTAAAACCCTTTTAAGTTCAGCAAAGTAGGATGATACTACCGCTTTATCCATATGTACGAAGGAATCAAAGGACCAAATGAAATCAACTGAAACATCTTCAATCCCATTTAGTTTTTTTCCATCGTTAACAATATATTCAATGTTCAATTTTGTCGAAAATCGCTCTTTACAAATGTCGATACATCTGGGGCTCAGGTCAACCAGGATCAGTTTCTTACAATGATCTGCCATTTCATTCGACCACCTTCCATGGCCCGGTGCAATTTCCAAAACAGTTTTATCTTTCGATAAATAAGGTTTGATAAGGGTTTGGATCAGTGAATTTTTCCAATCCCGGTAATCCTTTCCACAATAATCAGCCTGGCCGTTCCACTCATCTCCGGCATCCAGCCACCGATAATCCTGGTCCCATTGCTTTAAATTATTTTGGATCGTATTCTTCATATTAATCTTTCAATCTACCCTGGAAAATTTTCTAATCCCTTTGCTTTCTCCACCTGGCGTTCCTGATGGCTTTCTTTAAACCGCTGTATTCTTTTGCTTTATAAGTCAAATCAGTGGCAACAATTTTCGTTCGTTCGAATTCCATTAACGTTTTACTTCCTTCTTTTTTATTTTTGGGATAAACCAGAATTGACATTTTCAAATAAATAACTTTAATCCATTTTTTTGTTGTTTGAAATAGCCAGGAATATTTGATCCATGGTATAATTTTTTTCCCTGAACCTTCCTCTTTTAAAATCCAGTAATCGTAAGCCAGAAAATAAATAATCGATTTACTGATCCCCCGATTCAATTTTTTATAATAATCCCATGTTAGCCTCCGCTCCGGAATGAAATGTTGCAACTTCATTTCCGGACTATAAATAATATCCCATCCGGCAATTTTCAGGGCCTTGCAAAATTCGTAATCTTCCCCTGAACTCAAAGATTTACCATTTCTCCCGATAAGTTTACTTTCAAAACCTTTAGTATACAAATCGTTAATTGCCGCTTTTTTAAATGCAAGCCCGGCCCCAAAAAGTCCTATCTCCCTGGGTGGTCCTTCTACTTCTGCTAATTTACCAACTGCGTAAGAAAATTTAAAATCTTTAAACCAAATTGGCTCAGGGCTTTCGAAAACCGGCCTGTTATATCCGCCAATGGCATCGGCCTCTGGCCACCTTATAAAAGCCATGCGCATTTGCTGCAGGTATTCAGGGGCAAGCCAATTATCATCATCTACAAATAATAGCAAATCATATTGACTGTTTTCTATCCCTTTTTTTCTGGCAAATACAAGACCCGGTTTGGATTCAGAAAGAAACTTAAATGGATATGGATTGGAATATTTATTCCATAAATTTAATGCAGTTTTGGCGGAATTATCCGTGGAGGCATTGTCGACAAAAAGTAATTCCACTGAGATTGATTCCGGGATGATCAGTTGCGATAAATATTTCAGGGTTTCTTTTAGGAGAGCTTCCCCGTTATGACAACACAATATGATGGATACGCCGTTTAAATTCATGATTTAATATTCCTGATAAAAAACATTGAACATTGCCTAAAACCCGATCTTAAAGTTGTGGGCAATAAATAAATCATCGATATTACAAAATATTTAATTTTTTGCCTCATTCCTTTTGACGACTGTATTTTGCGCCAGGCACGTTTGCTACCTGTTGCTTTGTAGGCCGATTTTATTTTATCGTATTCCTTAAAATGATTTTTAAATAAAATCTCTTGATAATCGGCGCATAGTTGATCAATGCATTTATTCTGGCCCGGCAATATTCGGTTGAAGTGTTTCCGGTTGGTTAACCATTCTGGTTTTTCAGGATTAAAATCGGCGAAATGGACAAAAACAAGCGGATAACTTTTATTCACCATATATTTACTGTTCTGCAAAGTCAATTCCCTTTCATGTACATTCCAGTATGCAAAATTGTATCCCGTATCTTCAATCAATCCGACATTTTTAAAAAAAACGGGAGCCAGGTTCATCCACATCTGATCGGCCGTCAAACCGAGGTCATGGTTCTCTATCCCATATTTAAAAACACGGTTTTTCCACCACCTCAGAATATCTTTTGCATTGGAAGAATTCCGGAATGCAGCAAATCCCATATTATAAATACCGGTTCGCAAAATATCCAGTTCAGTGGGTATTTTATCGTCAGTTACAGGATGATGAAAATGGGGTGTTAGTAACAGGTCATAGGAATTTAACATCGATTCAGCAATTGACACATCATGGTAGAAAGCCATATCTGCATCAAAATAAAAAACAAATTCCATTGCGGGTTTCGTCTCAAGCAACCATAAAGATAAGGCCGGTTTTAACGAAAAACTGATCTCTGAAATATTGTACTCGTTAACGACTTCAGAAAAACCCTCGATTTCCAAGCGATCAATAGAAATATAAGTAATCTGTTCTTGTACAAAAGGTTTTATTCTATCTTCCAACGGATCGATTAGAAATATATAAAAATGATAGTTTTCATTAAATTTTAAAAAAGTTTTGGCAAGGGTAAATGCCTTTGGCAAATAACTGATGGTTGCTGTAGTAAAGGCACATTTCATGGGGTGAAATTAAATAAAATATGGTTTTAACCGGTCATGAACGGCCTTTGCTTTTTTATGTAAATTCATGAGAAATAAATAAGATATCGACTGGTCAGCAGAAATGACATCTTTATCAAATAAATCTGCATATAGTTGCATGTTAAAAGGATAGCTCAATTTCTTAGAGAGCAATCCCAATTTTTGCTCTGGGTCATTGGTTAATTCTTCAAAAGAAAGGACTGCCGTTTTTTGTTGTAAATTTTCTTGTAAAAACCTCAAAATCCTGTTGTTGTAATAAATATAGGCAAGCATGTATTTTCTTTTTTGTATCGGATTGTGTTTGGTTTGCAAAAGTCTGCATAACGAATTAACTACTGCTTCAGGCTCCCTGACCATAAAAATGTAATTGATCGCGGGATCAATTTTTTTCCAGTGCTCCAAAAAAATTGTTGTGCGGGGATCTTTCCACCCCCAGCGAACAGTATTGTTTATTGCTTTTTTGGCTTGTAAAAGTTCATCGGATTTCCGTACAAAATCTTCACCGGGTTCAAAATCCTGATAAACCAGCCAATCCTCCCCATCAAACAATCTTGCCAGTTCGCTACGTTGCAGGTTCAGAAAATCCAGGTCTTCGAAATGCCCGTATTTATTGGCTGTATCATCAACATAAAAATCATGGCCCATGTTGATACCCGATTCGTGCATAAACCGGGCAAACATTGACGTACCCGATCGGTGCATTCCTGTTAATATCCAAATCATTTACCTTGCGTATTTTGTATGCTACAAAGCCCCTGCATGGGTTCTTTAGCTGTCAAAATTAATGAAAGATTTGTAATAATTTTAAAGGTAAGTACTAAATTATTATCTTCAGGATAGCACAGGATAGCCATACGACACAAAAATTATAATTTTGAAATATTAATCGGTTTGGAAACCTGAATTTTTTAAAAATGAAATCGGTTTTTTTGATCAACAATTCCGACTGTGTCAGGCGAAGACTGGACAGCGCCCGGCTCGAAGCCTGTTTCAAAGCCAATGGTTTTCGAATTGCCTGCAAACCACAGGAAGCAGACTATAATCTCTTTGTAACCTGCTCCTACACGCAGTCGAAACGAGATGAGTGTTTTTCCGTGATCAATAAACTGAAAAAATTTAAGGGAGAACTGATTGTTGGAGGTTGCTTGCCAGAAATTTTCCCGGAATCGTTCAGGGAAAAATTCAGTGGGAGATATATTAGCACAAAAACAATCGGCAATATTGATAACCTTTTTAGTGATTTTTCCTTAAAATGGGACGAGATTCCTGACAGCAATATTCCCCCTGAATTCATACCGCCTTTCTACCTTGAATCGGGTGTTGGCAACAATTACAGGTATTTAAAGAATGAAATCAAGAAGAAGAAAAACCTATTGTTAAACAGGATCCGGAATTCTTTTACCAACGAAGTGGTTTCTGATAACGAAGCATTTTTGAGGGTAGGCTATGGCTGTGCGGGCCGGTGTGCATACTGTGCCATCCATAAAGCCATCGGAAAGATCAGGAGCAAAACAATTGAAGAGTGTGTGAGCGAATACAGATCACTTTTGGGACGAGGATACCGTTCATTTGTAATCGTTTCGGATGATATTGGTCCTTATGGTGTTGACATAGGTACAAATTTACCGACACTACTTGAGGCGTTATCCAGGGCAGACAATGGAATAAAAGTAAAATGGGACATCCGTCAGTTGGCTCCAAAATGGGTTTTGAAATTCAAAGAAACCCTGAAAAAATTGATTGAAGATATAAAAATTGACCACTTTCTTATCTCCATTCAAACGGGAAGTGAATCGTTATTGAAATCAATGAACAGATCCATCAATATGGATGCGCTGGCGTTAACCCTTAAAGAGTTTCGAGAGATAAACCCGAAACTGGTGCTGAAAACAGAAGTTATTGTTGGGTTCCCTTCCGAGACAGAGGAAGATCATCAAAAAACCATTGAATACCTGATCAGAGTCGGGTTTAACCAGGTACAATTATTTACCTATTCTGATGTACCCGGGACCAAAGCTGATGAGATGATTGAAAAAGTGCCCCAGGATGTAATTAAGGAGAGAATTAATAAGGCTGTTCAGATATTAGAAAGAAAGGGCATTTCTTGTTTATCACCCAGCATGGAAAAAACTGTCTAGTGAGGATCATTATTTAATTTTTGAGTGCGCTTTCCCATTTCACTTTTCACCTTTTTCCCCGTAGATTTTTTTTGAATCAATCGTTTTTTTACAGGACAGAGCAGGATAGTTAACCTATTTCATAAATTTACTTTTACAGCATCTTAAAGTACAAATAGTTTTAAAATGAAGCAAGGGTGAATGGTTTTGAATATTCCCCCCGGTGTCCTGTGTTTAATATGTGACCACCGGGAAAATAACATGCTGGAAAACAAAATGTCAAATTCGATAAGATCATAAATATAAATTTTAAAAACTTAAAAATTATTACAATGAAAAAAGTCTTATTCTTTTTAGTTTCTTGCTTAGTCGCTTTATTGATGAGCGATCTGAGCGCTCAGAATTATTACAACGTCACCAATACTGACGATTCGGGCCCCGGTTCACTGAGGGATGCTGTTCTTGCTGCCAATAACAGCACAGAAACCCCTTTTATACTTTTTGATATTTCAGCCGGAAGTACCATACAACTGCAAAGCAGGTTACCCAATCTAAATAAAGCAGGCCTGGTAATTGATGGGTCCTCCGCTCCCGGATATGCTTTTTCAGGTCAAATGGTTACCCTAAACTGGAATGGCACCGAAGATTGCATCCGCTCCTATGCCAACAACATTACCATAAGGGGATTGGCCTTTACAAACGATGGGGCCAGTAATGGCGATGCGGCTATTCGCCCTTATGAAGGCAGCAATTTACAAATACAATATTGCAGTTCATATAACCAAAACAAAGGGTTCGTGGTAACCAATGGAGGTACCGGCGTAAAAGTCACCCATTGCGTAGTAGAAAACTTTATCAATGATGGCAGTGCACATGTCTTCAGGGTAAATAGTGGTGGCATAACCCTGATAGCAAATTGTACCATCACCAATATTCCACGCAAAGTTTTCGAGTTGAATAATTCAAGTGCAGCCGTTACAACCATCAGGGATAATGTAATAATTAATGTGGGCTATGAAAATAATTCATCGCAAGGTGGGATAAGTGCACATGCTTTTGATATAGAAAATGTCCCTACCCGAATGGTTATCCGGAACAATTTTATAAACGGATGCAAATCCAAGTTTGTGGAGATCAACAGGGGTTCAGCCATGGTAGAACGCCGGGATTCCATTTTTTATAACACGGTATTGAATTGTACCGGCCAGCATGGCATCTATATTGGGGGCAAAGCATCGTCCTACCCCTACATAGGATATAACTATTTTGATGGCGATGGCGGTGTTTATAACATGGATCAAATCATCGAATTCTATTACGCCCAATACGGCAGGGTTTGGGGAAATGTCATCAAAAACTCCAAGGCCCGTGGATTTATGGCCAGGGATACAGATGGTACGCTTATCAGGAACAATGTCATGTATAATTTGTCCGGTAATCATGCCATCGAATTAAATGATGATTGTGATAATGTTGTAATCAGAGGAAATATTTTAGGAACGGATAGTCTGAGCAGTCCCGGACTTTCAATTTTCACTAATGCAGTTATAGCACTTAATAATGCCGACAATTGCATCATTGGAGGAACTATTTACCACATCAACGGAAGCCAGGGAAACCAGATCATTGCCAGCAATGGTGAGAGGGCCATTACTATTGGTTCGAGCTGCGAAGGCACAACCATTGTACAGGGAAATGACCTGAATGTCAGTTCAGATGGTTTGATTTGTTTAACAAACTCTACCAATGATGTAATCGAGGTAAATGGATCCGCAGTCCAAATTGGTGGAGATATGGATTCATTCCGAAACAGGATAGCAGGTAAAGGCAACAGGGGAATTTATATTAATACCCTGAATTCGGTTATTGAAGGAAATCTGATCGGTTGTACCGACCTGGGATTACCCATTGATGGAAATGCTATGTATAATGCAATCTATGCTAATGAAGGAAATTTAACCATAGGCAGTAAAACCAATCCTGAATTAAGGAATAAAATCGGATATAACATAAATGCCATTTATAATTCAGGTGAAAACAATGTTTGTTGGTCGGGCAATGAATACTGGAACAATACAGGCACTTCAGTTTTAAGTGGTGGTATTCAAGCGCCCACTATTGCAGGTGGTAGCTTGCCGGCGACTGTTAATGGAACGGCTTTACCAAATGCACGGGTGGAAATTTATCATTGGGATCCTGCCACTGAAGCTCAGGGATATGAATACCTGGGGCATACTACGACAGATGGCAGCGGAAACTGGTCGTTTACAGCATCTGAACCCTTTACAAATCAGATTGCAGCGCTTCAAATCGACAACCTGGATGGCTCTGGATTTGTTTCATGGGATGGTCTGCCTATATTTCCTCCTGTGGCCAATCATGATTATTCAGAAAACAACGTAGTTGGAAGCAATGCATCGCTGAATATCCTTTTAAACGATTTTCTTTACGACGGCAGTCCGGCTACTTCGGGATTGGTAACAGTGGATATTGATCCTGGCACTTCAGGCAACCAATCCACCCTGAATATTGCCGGTGAAGGTTCCTGGACTTATGAACCTTCCACGGGCAACCTTTCCTTCGATCCGGAACCGGGCTTTACAACCGACCCGGCACATATCCTATACTCCCTTACCGAGAATTCCTCAGGTTTCTCTGATAATGCCGTGGTGGTTGTTACATACAATGAAGTTTCTCCCTTGGCCATTGATGACGAAAGCCTTAATAACCCTGCAGGTTCTAACGTGACAATAAATATTCTTGCCAATGATTTGATGTCGGATGGCAGCAATGTGAACGTACAATTAGTTGCAGTGGATATTGATGCCAATGCCATCGGAATCCAAAATATATTTGTTACCCCGGGTGAAGGTACCTGGAGTTATAATGAATCGTCCGGCGATCTTGCCTTCAGTCCTTCTCCGGGAAATTATACCGTATCACCTGTTCAATACAAACTCATCGAAACATTAACGGGATTATACGATGAAGCCACAGTTACAATTTCATATGAGATATTTCCACCTGAGGCCAATGATGATCTTTCGGAAGGAAATTATTTTGGCGGAACGGCCGTCATCGGCATCCTGGAAAATGATATTTTGCTGAATGGCAGCTCCGCAACCCCGGAATTTGTTACAGTAGATATTGACCAGACTACAGCAGGCACACAATCCTCGCTTGTTGTGGATGGAGAGGGAACATGGTCGTACAATTTTGTTACCGGCAACTTGATATTTGCGCCGGAAATTGGTTTTTACAATGATCCTAACCCCATCATTTATGCGCTGATGGAAAATGGCACCGGGCTCTATGATGAGGCAGAAGTGACTGTCAACTATATCGAGGGAGTGGATATCAACCCCCCGCAAAACCTGGTGGCCGGTGTTTTCAACACCAATTCGGTATTGTTGAGTTGGGATCCGCCATCCTTCAATTCGGGGGCTTTTATTAACTGGGATGATGGCAATAACCACGAGGGTATTGGGCTGACTGACGGAGGGACTTTTTCGGTAGCTGCCCGGTGGATCCCGGAACAATTAGCGGGATACGATGGCTATAACCTGACCAATGTCCGCTTTTTCCCCCGCGGTTACACCCCTGTATCTATCACTTTAAAGGTGTGGAGTGGTGAAAACGCATCCAATTTGATTGTTTCCCAACCACTCACTAACGTATCGATGAACCAATGGAATTCAATCTTATTGGATACCCCGGTTTCGATGAATGTTGATGAAGAACTTTGGGTTGGATATACCATTACCGATCAACCCATAGGTATCTTCCCTGCCGGATGTGATGACGGGCCTGCTGTTAAGGGTTTTGGGGACAAAATTTCACTGGACGGAACAACGTGGGGAAACCTTAAGGATTATGGCTTTGATTACAACTGGAATATACAAGCCATCCTGGAAGTAAGCGAAGGAACAAACTCAAAGTTTGAGCCTCTGGCACAAAACAATGTAAGTTATCAAAACCCTTCAAATGAATTATCGGTGAGTGAACAGCCTACAATCAATCCCGGGGCGGTCAAAAATTTTCCGGTCGTAACGGGATACCAGATATTTAAAGAAGGTGAGTTCCTGCAAACTGTTGGCGCAAATCCAACCAGCTACATTGATCCAGACCTGCCTGATGGAAACTACACCTATCAAGTGAGTACAGTTTATGACTTAGGAGTTTCTTTCCCATCCGAACCTGTTGAGGCATCGCTTCCTGGCGGAATGGGGCCGGAAATTCTGATTGATCCCATGGTAATTGATGAAGTGCATCCGAATCCACCCGAGATAACTACCATGCAGGTAGCCGTTACCAACACAGGATCGTCAGTGCTCAATTTAAACCTTGAAATTGCCCCCTTGCCCTCGGATAAAACATTAATAAATCAACAAAATGAGGGTATGAACATCAAACCAATCCCCACACCAATTGAAGTGGGAAATTCACCCTGGCATGCCGTTAAGCTTGATCCTTCAATGGTTGCCCCTGCCACGAAAGGGGAAGAAGTGATAAGGTATGATGATGGCGAAAATTATGGTGCCATCGGTATTAGTGATCCAACTGACACTTTCGAGGCCGCTGCTTATTTCCCGGCATCCACCATGGCCAATTATACCGGAATGATAATGACCCAAATGCAGGTTTTCTTCTGGGATATACCCTTTTTCTTAAAAATCAAAGTATATGGGCCTGGAAGTTCGACAGAACCCGGCGATTTGATATATGAACAGCAAGTTAGCAGCAATATCCCTGACCACGCATGGACAACATTTACCCTTGGCGAAGGGGTTCTTATTACCGGGGAAGACCTGTGGATCGGATATGAAGTTGGTCAGTTTACAGCAACCGATTTTCCGGCCGGATTCGATGCAGGACCTGCTGTATCAGGATATGGTGATATGAATAAACTGAATGGGGAGTGGGCAACCATGACATCATACGGATTTGATTTTAACTGGAATATTGCAGGTGTTTTGGTTGACCAGTTAGGCGTAACAAATTGGCTTAGCGCATTGCCATTTGAAGAATCAATTAACCCCAACGAAACCAAAAACATTGAATTGACCTTTAACTCAGAAGGCTTGCCACTTGGGGTTTATGAGGCCCTTTTAAAATTTAATTCCAACGATATAAATAATCCGATAATCGATTTACCGGTATCGCTCAATGTAGGAGATGTTTCACTGCCTCCTGTTACTGATTTGATGGCTACCGTAACAGAAAATGATGTTTTACTTACATGGACTGTGCCTTCGGAGAAAAACGCCAAAGATTTACTTGGCTATAAAATCTATCGGGATTTTGAGTTTCTTGAAGAGGTGACGTTAAACGAATATCTGGATGAAAACCTCATATCAGGCACCTATGAATATTATGTTACAGCAATATACGACTACGGGCAATCTGATCCTTCCAATACAGCGGAAGCCATAATTTTGCCTTCCGGCAGCGATCCGCATATTGTAATCGGGCCAAGCTATATTTACGAAACCCATCTCAATCCACCCGAAATAACAAGCCTGGAGTTCGATATATCAAATGCCGGGGAAATTGCGCTGGATTATAATATTGAGGTTGTGTACAATGCTAAAAAAACACCGGCGGCAACAAATCCAAAAATTTCAACCGGTAAAAAATTATCAACTAGTAAAATAAAAGATAAATCACTGGTCATTTCTACTGGCAATACGCCTGTAAAATCAAATTATGCAAGCAAGGACGATCAAATCATCCGTTATGACAATGGAGAATTCTCGACTGGTATAGGCGTTGTCAGTACAGCCACCATTGGAACAGCAATATATTTCCCTGCTGATACCATGTGGCAGTATAACGGAATGTACCTCGATAAAGTTGAATTTTATATAAATGATAAGCCCTTAGAATGTAAAGTCTTGATATATGGGCCCGGGACAGCAACTTCCCCAGGTGAAATAATTCATGAACAGGAAGTAGAAGTACTACAGAATTCGTGGAACTTAATTGATTTGGATATCCCGATTTTACTTGACGGAGAAGATCTGTGGATCGGTTACAACGCATTGCACAATGGCGGACAATCTCCATGCGGCACCGATGAAGGCCCGGCGGTAGCAATGTATGGGGATTGGTTTAATATTGATGGTGGTTCATGGACAATATTGTCAATAAACGGGATCAACCGCAACTGGAACCTGGCCGGATACATTACCGGTGAACCCGTCATCGAATGGCTGGATGTTGACCCGGTATCCGGAACCTTAAATCAAAATCAAACGGAATCCATTACCCTAACATTCAAATCACAGGCATTGGATCCCGGAGTGTATGAGGCTTCTGTTATTTTCAGCAGCAACGACCCCCTTAACCCTGAGGTGATTTTACCTGTTTATCTGGATGTGGGTGGCAATGGAACGATCCCACCTTCTAACCTCTCAGGAAGTGTCAGCGAAAATGATATTCACCTTGAATGGGAAGCACCTGAAGGAAATAATACCACCCTGCAGGGGTACAATATTTATCGGGATGGAATAAATGTAGATTTTGTAGCATCACCTCTAACCGAATATGATGACATTAATCTTGAAGTGGATAGCTATGAATATTTTGTTACTGCTGTTTACGATGATGGTGAATCGCTACCTACAAATAGCATCGCCCTTGAAATTTTACCACCGGTACTTTATCCTCCTTCTAACTTGCAGGGTAACGTTAACGGGAATGATGTGAATCTGGTATGGCTGGCACCTACAGGAAGTTGGTCCACGCTTCACGGATATAATATTTACAGGGATGATTTAATTATTGGTTATGTTGTAGCCCCTGATACCGAATATAATGACCTGAACCTTTCTTCGGGTTCCTATGATTACTATGTAACAGCAGTATATGAAGACGGGCAATCAGTACCATCCAATATTATAACCCTGGAAATTGAACCGTCGGTTTTGTATCCACCAATTAATCTACAGGGTACAATAGCCGGGAATGATGTAAATCTGACCTGGACAGAGCCTACAGGATATGTTGCAGTTTTGGAAGGTTACTACATATACCGCGACGGCGACAATATTGATTATGTAACCTATCCAACCACTACTTATAATGACCCCGAACTTTTACCGGGTATTTACGAATATTATGTAACGGCACTTTACGATGAAGGAGAATCGGTGCCTTCCAATATTTGGGTGACAGATACAATAACCAATATTCAAGAACCTGGCCGGGGAAATATCCGGGTATTTCCAAATCCTGCAAAAGAACATATCACAGTAATTGCTCCTGATGAAATTGAAAAAATAATCCTTTATGATATCACAGGCCAAAAATTATTAGATATGAATGAAATCGGAAGTGAAAAATCATTCATTGATTTACAGAATTTTAAATCAGGAGTTTATTACCTCACAATAAATACACGGAGCGGTGGCTTCTCGTTGCGAATAATTGTATTATAATTGATTGTTCGGCTGCATATTTGGGGGGGGGTAGTCTTTATAGCGAATTGACGTCATTTCGATGCCATCGAAGCAATCTTATAAAATCCAAATCGTTTAGAGAATGCTTCGGGATTCCTCGTCGTAATGAAGCATCTTTTTAAACTTTTAAGACAGCCCCCTTATTTTTAACTTAAAGTAAAAATCAATATGCATTGAAAATTTCACCTAAAATTGCCATTGAAAATATTAATTTAGCATTAATAACAATCAATTTTATTTTCAACTTGATGGGAAAAGTTTTCGCCATAGGTGGATTAGGGGGCAGCGGGACAAGAGTGATTGCCAAAATTCTACAGGAAGCAGGATTGTTTATCGGGAATGAACTGAACGAAGAACTGGACAACCTTGTTTTTATATCATTATTTAAAAATCCGGCCTGTTATAAAAATGCCAGAAAGAGTGATTTGGATAGAAGATATAGAATATTTGAAAGATATATGAGTGGTAAAAACTGGACCTTGTCTCAATCAATGGAGTATTTTAGAGCTACCCAGGCAAATCCTTTCAAATATAATTCTCCCCAACATCACCTTAAAATAGCTGCTAAACATTTTATTAAAAGAAATGACGAAAGACTAAACTGGGGGTGGAAAGAACCCAATACCCAAATTTTTCTGGAATCATTAATCAACTATTTCCCTGACTTAAAATATATTCATGTCATAAGACATGGATTAGATATGGCTTTTTCGGCAAACAAGCAGCAATTATTTAATTGGGGGCCGTTTTTTGGTATAATAGTAAAGGATGGTAAAGATCAAAATGAAGTTGCTATTAAGCAACTTGAATATTGGATAAAAATCAATAATATTGCATTAAATACATGTAATAAAAAAATGATTGGAAAACATCTTATATTAAACTTCAATGATTTCTGTTTAAATCCGGGAATTGAAATACCAAGGCTACTGGATTTTATAAATATTCAAGTTGGTCCAGTCAAACTTTCGAAGCTGATCAATATTCCATCAAAGCCATCTGGTAATGGAAGATATAAAAATGAAGATTTAACCATATTTACCCAAAAGCAATTAGATGAAGTTGAAAAACTGGGATTTAAAATTTAAATTGGCAGGCTATAATCCATATGTGTAAAGATAACACACCCGATCAATCAACTATAGATGACATCAAATACCAATCGGAGTTGGTGTTGATAACAAAGAATGCGGGCATTACTGCCTCAGGTTATCTTTTGCTCAATGTTTTCTCCTTTATCAGCAATGCCATTATTACCCGTTATATCGGTGCCGATGACTATGGATTATTTGTACTGGCAACCCGGATACTGGAAATTGTAATAATCCTTTCATCACTGGGTTTTGCAACCACCATTATAAGGCATGTGGCTTTCTTTTATGCACAGAATGACCATGAGCGAACCAAGGGAACTATTTTTTATAGTTTAAAGGTTGTATTTATTGTTTCTGTTGTCGGTCTTGTACTTTTTTTTATTTTAAGCCCACTAATATCAGATAAACTATTTAACCGTCCCGAAATAAGCCCATTTTTGAGAATCTTATTGCTCTCCCTCCCGTTTTCAATGATTTCTATGGTATTTCTCTCTGCATTGAATGGCCTGAAAAAAATCAAAACAACCATTACCATCAGAAACATCATCAATCCTGTTATCTATATTCTGATAGTTGGTATGGTCATCATTTTCGATTGGGGTTTATCAGGATTGATGTGGATTTATGTTATTACTGGTTCCATTTCGGCATTTCTTGCCTATAGTTATTTACGGAAAGCTTATCTGAACAAAGTTGCAGATTATAAACCCATTGCGGAAAAAAAGAAATTGTGGAATTTCTCCTATCCCATGCTTTTTATTCAGCTTTTCAATAATATCATTAGATTAGTACCTGTTTTTATCATGGGGATTTACCTTACCAATACCGATATTGGAATTTTTAATGTGAGTTTAAAAATTGCTGTACTTGTGAGCTTTGCTCTTGAAGCCTTTGCCATGATATTTTCACCTGTTATGGCTGAGCTATTTTCAAAAAATGACCGCGAGATGATCCGGAAGCTTTATAAAACGGTCACCAAATGGATTTTCACTTTCAGCCTTGTTATATTTTTTATCATTATCTTATTTTCCGACACCCTGCTCAGTATCTTTGGCACTGAATTTATTGCGGGATCCATTGTATTGATCTTAATCGCTTTCGGCGAACTGGTCAATGCAGGAGCAGGGCTTGTTGGCAATTTGATACTGATGAGCGGAAGGCCCAGGGTCATTTTGGCAAATTCCATCTTTAGGTTTATGTTGATTGTTACTTTATGTCTTTTTCTGATACCTGCCATGGGATTGAAAGGCGCCGCCATATCTGTTGCCATCTCCCAGGCCACAATAAATCTGGTCAGGCTTGCCGAACTTTATTATTTTGAGCGAATCCATCCTTTTAAACCAAGTTATATCAAACCCTTCATTTCAGGTGTTATAACTTTCATTTTAGTTTATGTGTTGATGGGCTATTTAACCCTCAATAATTATTTGGAACTGTTTGTAGGATCGCTCATTTTCCTGATATTATATACGCTCGGAAACTGGGCAATGCAATTGGACGAAGAGGATAAATTTGTTATTAATATTTTAACCAAATACATCAAACGATGATTTCAGAGAATATCCCACCCATTATTGTATTGGGCATGCATCGCTCAGGCACATCACTGCTTAGTGAATTATTAACACAGATGGGTATTTTTATGGGAGCCGATTGGGAAGACAACAAGGAATCAAAATTTTTCCTGGAGATCAATGAATGGTTATTGAAACAAGCTGGTGTATGTTGGCAGGAGCCTCAAAGTTTTAATTACATATCGGAGGATTTCAAATCGCTCATGGCTGAAATTTTAAAAAACCGTATATCAACAAATCAAAGATTTAGATACCTAGGGAAATATAAAAGCTATAAAAACTTGGGTGAACTGGATTTTCCTTGGGGCTGGAAAGATCCAAGGAACACTTTTACCTGGAAGATTTGGAATGAAATCTATCCACAAGCTAAACTGATTCACTTGCACAGGAACCCGGTAGACGTTATTGTAAGTCTGAATAAAAGGGAGGCGGAATTTTTTTCAGTAGTCGGTAATCGCACCCGAACTGGTCTTAAAAAGAAATTTCTGGGTTATTTCCTGCCGCATAAAAGAATATTTTTTCATTCTTTCCGTGCTTCAAATATGCAAGGATCATTTGAAATGTGGAAAGATTATGTTTCAACAGCGCTGTCAGTAAGTGAAAATTATCAAGTCCGAATTATGCATATTGGTTATGAAGATTTGGTTGAAAAGCCAGTAGAAATTATGACTCGCATTGAATCTTTTCTAGGCTTGAAATTCGATGGTGAGCATAAGAAGCGGATTCCAAAGATCATCAATCCAAAAAGACGCTACGCATTTTTGGGCAATGATGAATATGAAACATTTTATAATGAAATTAAAGACGATCCGGTAGTGACCAGACTTGGATATAATAACATTGGGTAAAAACTTTTTATGAATCGATATCCACTTATATCAGTACTTGTTCCTGCATACAACCATGAACAATATATTGCAGCTACCTTAAAAAGCATCCTGGTGGATAATTATCCGAAAAAAGAGCTAATCATTATTAATGACGGGTCATCTGATAGGACAGGACAAATTATTGATGACTGGATATCGCAACATCAGGAAGTATTTCCGATTACCTATCAAGCGAGAGAGAACAAAGGTGTAACGGTAACTCTCAATGACTTGATAAGTAAGAGCCGAGGTGAATACATTATCTTTATCCACAGCGACGATTATTTATTGCAGGATGGTATTCTAAATAGGTATAATTATCTAAACCTGCATCCCAGTAAATCAGCAGTATTTGCAGATTGTATTGTAGTGAATGCAAAGGGTGACCTAATTTCAGATAGCGGACTTGCTGGATATTATCGTGCAGATAAAAAGAGATTTACGGATGATAGATTGCTAATTAAAGAGATTATTAACAACTGGTCGGTCCCGGGAGGAACCTTAATGGTAAAAAGGGATGTTTATGAATATTTTAAATACAATCCTGATTACCTGGTTGAAGATTTGGATTTTTATCTCAGGTTATCCGGTAATGGTAAGCTTGGCTACCTGGATGAAAAAGTGAGTGCTTACAGGATACATGGAAAGAACACTTGTATGCTTGATAGTAATTTTATTAAAGTCAGAAAAGCCCTTATTGATTCATTATCAAAAAATGCAAGATATTTCAGTCCTAAATATCGATCCTTGATTTACTTAAATATCTTCAAGTATAAAAAGAAAATTGCTTATTACCAATTTAAACATGCTGTTAAAAAAATTTTAAAAATTGAGTGAGAAATTTAGAATAATACATATAACCTGTTCAAATCAAGATAATTTCGGAGAATAGAAGGATTAAATGATTAAAACTTTAAGAAAATATATATTTAAATTACGGCAATCGATTTTTCGAGGCGTTTTTCTTTTTTTGCCTGTCAACTATTTCAAAATTCAATTCTCCAAAGAAAACAAACAAGAAATTCTCATAGAATCAAGGGATTTGGAATCGATTTTATTTATCGGAAATGATGCCTACCGCGCAGGAGCACAAATCCTACTTCTAAACCTGATCCGCTGGTTAATTAATAACACCCAAATTAATATACGGATAATCTTATTGAAAGGTGGATCATTGTTGCAGCAATACCAGAAACTCGCTCCGACAATCGTATGGGAAGAATTTTATACCTTAAATCCTGACTACCCGAAAAAACAAAATGCTTTAACTCAATTTACTGGAAAAGTTGATTTAATCTATGGTAACACAGTGCTTTCGGCAGCCATCTACAATGAGCTGAAATTTTTGCGTGCCCCAATTATTTCTCATATTCATGAACTTGAAAAATCAATTCAGGCCTACACAATAAAAAAAACACGTAAGCAATTTAAAAGCAATACTATAGGTTACATTGCCTGTTCATCACCAGTGAACCAGAATTTGCAATCTAACCATAATATTAAGGCGAAAAAAATTATAACAATATTTGAATATATTGAAAACATAGAGATTGATTTAATAAAGCCCAAAAAAGATTACAGGCAAGCACTTGGTTTGGCTGAAGACGGATTATTGATAGTTGGATGTGGAACCATATACTGGAGGAAAGGTCCTGATATTTTTATAGATACAGCTTTAAATCTCCGGAAGAAGGGATTGGAAAATTTTCATTTTTATTGGATGGGTGATAATTTGTGGGATGCCGACCCCATTTCATCAGGACTTTGCAGTTGGAACGACCTGGAGAAAAAAATAAAAGATAATGGCCTTTCAGATTTTATCACATTCCTGGGGGAAAAAGAAACGGTAACAGATTATTTTCTAGCCTGCGATCTGTTCTATCTTCCATCCAGGGAAGATCCGTTTCCTTTAGTTTGTCTTGAAGCTGCACAGGTCAGTCTTCCGGTGATTTGTTTCGATGGTGTCGGGGGAATGCCTGATTTTGTTGAAAATAATGCGGGATTTGTAGTGCCATTTGGGGATATTGATACTGTTGTCGAAAAACTGTTATATTTAAACGAAAACAGACAAAAGTTGACTGAAATGGGGTTATTGGCAAGAAAAAAAGTTTTGGAGCGCCATTTGGTGGATATTGCAGGCCCTCAAATTTTAGATTATTGTCAAAGCATTTATATGAACCAAATTTATTAAATAATGGAATCATTTAGATAAAAAAAGATGGCAATTATTAATCACTTTATAGGAACCTCAGCCATTATTGTAACGCACGCAGCTGATAGAACAGGGGCACCTCAAATAATTTTTAATGTGGCCAAGCAATTATTTGAAAGATTTGGTGTCAAGTGTATTACTTTTTCATTGAAGGATGGTCCCCTACTGGCCGAATTTAAAAAGTTTGGCGAAGCATGGGTGGTTGCAAATAATAAATTAAGTAATAAGAACATTTCTATTCATCTATTCATTGAGGATTTGATAGTAAAACCAAGTTTTGCGATTATCAATACAGCCTGCTGTGGCAGCATTTATAGCGAGATCAATAAGGGCAGGATACCCATCATCACCCTGATTCATGACTATACTTATCCTTTTGGAAAAGAATATTTACAAAACATTTATCATCTCTCCGACCATATTGTTTATCCTGTGCAATTTATGGTGGATCAAAATATCAAAGATTATCCTTTCGACCTTGGCAAAACTTCTGTAATTCCTCAAGGGTTATATAAAAAAGAGATGCTTGAAGCAGACTATAAAACCTTGAGGGAAAAGAGCAGAAAAAAGTACAATATTCCAGAAAATGCCTTTGTTGTGCTTGGAAGTGGATTTATTCACCCCAGAAAAGGTATCGATATTTTTATAAACAGCGCAATTCAAGTGCTTTCAGAAAAGAATAATGTTCCGGTATACTTTTTTTGGTTGGGAGGCGAATTGGATCAGCTTTCTAATGATGAATATATTCGTTTTATGGCCAGGGATATCATCAACACAAATAATTCTGAATTTATCTGTTTCATTAAAGAATCGATTGATGTCGTTCCATATTTCGCCATGTCAGATTTATTTTTCCTTTCATCCCGTGAAGATCCTTTTCCAACAGTAGTTATGGAGGCTTTTGCTACAGGCTTGCCCGTTATAGCGGTTGAAGGAAGCTCTGGCTCCCTTGAGATCATAAAAAAAACAGGGAACTTCTCTGTTCCCTATAATAAAAGAAGTGAAATAGCCAATGAAATTTTACAATTGATCCAAAACAGGAAGCGACTAAAAGCTTCAGGAATGAATGGAAGGGAACTGATGATCGGGGATTATAGTTTTGATAATTATGTTGATAAAATGATCGATTTAATAAGCTCAAAAATTGATTTTAATCCTGATCAACGTCCATTAAGAATAAAAACAGTTATGTGGAAAAAACAGCTGGATAATATTAATAAATTACTGAAAAAGTTTATCTGTTAATTTATGGCCGGGAATGGAATAACATATCGTGAATTTTTGAACAGCTTATTTGAAAAGATTAGCATTGTATGGAAGAGAGGGTCATCAATTTCAGATTGGCAGCGATCCTTATGGGGTAAACAATTACCCGGTGAAATTGAATATTGGGATCAGTGGCTTAATGATAGAAATAACAAATCCTTCATATTCAGGCTCGATCCAAATTCAAAAATTCAGGATTGGCTTACTGTCTATCTCGATCGCAACCTAAAGATCAATCGAATTCTTGATGTCGGTTCCGGACCGCTTTCCAATATAGGCAAGCAATGTGACTTCTGTAAACTTGAAATTGTATGTTGCGATGTTCTAGCTAATGATTACCACACTCTTTTACTCAAAAAAGGTATTAAAGCGCCCCATCAGATTATTCCGACTGAGGGCGAACATCTAACTTCAGTCTTTCAGGAAAATGAATTTAATATCGTATTTTCCAACAATGCTATTGATCATACTTATGACGCTGTAAAAACCATTTCTGAAATGATTAAAACAGCCAAGGTTGGTGGATTTGTTGTGATTCAGGTTGCCGAGAAAGAAGGACAAAGGAATCTTTACCGCGGACTCCATCAGTGGGATTTTTATGCTATGAATTCACAGTTTATGCTAAAAAGACGCCATATGAAAGAATTGGATATAGGTGCCAGATTTAAACACCTGGCAGAAATAGTTGAACTTTCATATGTTGATACAAATCCTGCTGGACTAGCTTGGGATCATCCGCACATCCGGATTGTTTTGAAAAAGATATCAGATTAGAAAGATTTTTCAAATAAAATTACAGGGAATTAATTTGAAAGCTGAAACAAATTAAAGAGTATGATAAAGACTGGTAATCTTTTTGTTTTATCAAGCATAATAATCCTGCTAATATGTTCATCAAGCCAAAGGATTCACGAAAATGAAGGAATAAATGCCTGCGATTATGTTGATCCATTCATAGGTGCCGATTACAATGGAAATACTTTTCCAGGTCCCTGCTTACCCTTTGGAATGGTAAAATTGAGTCCGGATTGCGGAAAGTTGAATACCAATTCGGGTTATAAATCGGGTGTTAATATCAGAGGTTTCAGCCATACTCATGTCAGTGGTACAGGTGGAGGAGCTAAATATGGGAATGTAATGATTATGCCAGTCAAAGATGAAATAAATCCTGACGATTTTGCATCATCGGGAATTGATGAAACAGCAAATGCTGGGTATTACTCAACATTTTTAACTCGGTATGGGATAAAAGCGGAAATTACATCAAGTCATTCCGTAGGATTTCACAGATACACTTTCACTGCATCGGAAAAATCATCCATCCTCATTGATGCCGGAAGTTTTTTATCATCTCTGAAATCACTTGGCGAAAACCAAGAATTGGTCGGGTCCGAAATCAGCTATTGTTCTTATAAACGGATAGAAGGATATACAAGAGTTAGGGGTGGATGGAACAAGGGAGGAGCCTATACGGTATATTTTTGCATCGAACCAGAAATAACTGCCAATTCATATGGTACATGGACAAATGGTATCGTGAATCCTGGATCAGAACAGGCAATTGATATTGGGAAAAGTAACGGAGCATATCTTACATTCAAAACTACTGAAAACCAATCCATTTTAGTAAAAGTAGGTATTTCATTTAAAAGTTGTGTAAAAGCAAGAAGTAACATTAGTAACGAAATTCCTGATTGGGATTTTGAATCAATCAGGAAGCAAGCAATTGATACATGGGATGAAGTATTAAATTCGATTAGTGTTAAAGGAGGCACTTATGAACAAAAGGTGATTTTTTATACTGCCCTTTATCATACTTTACAGCAACCAACAAACAGAACTGGTGAAAATCCTGGTTGGAATTCAGCTGAACCATACTACGATGATTATTATGCCATTTGGGATACATATCGCACGGTCAATCCATTATTGTTATTGATTGAACCTGAAAGAGAACGCGATATCATCAGGTCACTCATAGATATTTACCGGCATGAAGGGTACATGCCTGATGCCCGATCTGGAAATGATAATGGACGGACCCAGGGTGGGAGCAATTGCGATATGATCATCACGGAAGCATATCTTAAGGGGATAACAGGTATTGATTACAAAATGGCATATCAGGCCATGATCAAAAATGCAAATATACCACCCGGAGGATCGCAGGAGAAGGAAGGCCGGGGTGGCATAAACGAATATATCGAACTCGGCTATGTGCCCATGAGTTATGAACCTGATCAAGTTGAATGGTTATCCTCGAATCCAAAAAATTATGACCGTGCTGGTTCCCGAACTCTAGAATATGCTGCAAATGACTGGGCAATTGCACAGCTGGCAGATGGTCTTGGAAAGCATGATGACTATCAGATTTATAAACAAAGGGCTTCCAGCTGGGCTAATCTTTGGAGACCTGTCATTGATCATGGTGCCAAGGGATTTATCTGGCCAAAAAAGCGCAATGGTGACTGGTATGAGCCATTTGATGTTTTTAAAAATGGGGGATGGGCTAACGTGTTTTATGAAAGTAATTCCTGGGAGTATTCATTTTATGTTCCACATGATTTTCAATCACTGATTGATAGCTGCGGAGGGAAGCAGGCTTTCATAAACCGGCTGGATACATTTTTTATAAATTCATATTTCCAGGTCAATAATGAACCCGGATTCCTAACACCCTGCCTGTACACTTACGCCGGTAGGCCCGATAAAACGACTGAACGAATCTCACAAATCAGGGATGATAACTATTCGATTGGACGGGGTGGATTACCTGGCAACGATGATTCCGGGGCTATGTCGGCTTGGTATATATTCAATTCCATAGGATTTTTTCCGATTGCCGGTCAGGATGTTTATTTGATCACTTCTCCGGTTTTTGACAGGGTGGAAATCACACTATCCCCTGAAAAATCTTTTATTATTAAAGTTTATAATCAATCTCCTGACAATAAGTATATTATATCTGCTAAACTCAATGGCATAGACTGGGCCAAGGCATGGTTCAGGCACGGCGACATTGCTGACGGGGGAGTTCTTGAATTGACTATGGGCAAAAAACCGGGGAATTGGGGAACTGAAATTCCTCCACCTTCAATGTCTGATTATAAAGATTAAACTTGCCTTGAAGCGTGAATCAGAAATATAAAATTTTAAAATTATTCATGGATGAGAAAAAAGGACATATTCTTCAATATTTTTATATTTATTTTCTTAACCGGATGTTCTTTAAATCGTGAACAAATAGTCATATACATCTCTCCTGACGGGAATGATACCTGGTCGGGATTGGTGAAAACAACGAATTCCGGTAAAACTGATGGTCCTTTAGCAACTATAGAAAAGGCAAAAGAAAAAGTCCGTGAATTCATTAAAAAAGGCCAAATCCCGGAGGAAAGCGTACAAGTTTACCTCAGGGAAGGTATATACAGGATAAAGAAATCCATTGTCTTTTCTTCTGCCGATTCAGATCTTGATGGAAAATCAGTTATATGGAGCGCTTACCCTGGTGAAAATGTCAGGCTGATCGGTGGCTCGGTTATTCCGGTTTTGGAAAAAGTAACCGATCCGAAAGTGCTGGAAAGGCTTCGACCCGGTGTTAGGGATAAAATCATGCAGGCTGATTTAAAAGCCCTCGGGATAACCAATTATGGTAAGATAGCAGAAGGGGAGGATTTCAGGTTCAGGAACCTCGGAATGGAGCTATTTTTTAATGATAAGCCCATGACACTGGCCCGATGGCCCAACTCAGGATATGTGAGGATAAAAGATGTACCCCAATACGGCAGCCCTGAATATCATGACTCTCTCGTTTATGAGGGTGACCGGAATTTTACACGCGATGGACTGCCTGTTGGGAAACATTATGGTCGTTTTGTTTACGATGATTCCCGGCCGGGGCAATGGAAAATTAAAGAAGATTTATATATGCACGGATTCTTTCAATGGGATTGGAGAGATATTCACAAGAGAATTAAAAAAATTGATACGGTTAGGCATGAGATTTTTCCCGACCTGAAATACAACGATTGTGGTTACCACAAGAACCAGCGGTATTATTATTTCAATATCATAGAAGAACTTGACAGCGCTGGCGAGTATTATCTCGAAAGGCAAAGTGGCTTACTCTACTTTTATCCGCCAGCGCTGCTTGAGGACGGTGTTGCTTATGTCTCCGACCTGGAAGAGCCCGCCATTATACTGGAAAATGCTTCCAACATTACTATCGAAAATATTTACCTGGAGGGTCTTATCGGAGACGGCATATGGATGAAAAATTGCAAAAATTGCCTGTTGGCGGGATGCACTGTCAGAAATATTGCAGGAATCGGAGTACTGATTGATAACGGCACCAAAAAGGACACAAAAAACGGTTTGCAGAGTTGTAATATTTACGATGTAAAATGGGGGGTTAGGATCATTGGCGGTAATAGAAAGACGCTTGAAGGCTCGGGAAATTTTATCAAAAACTGCGACATTCATCATTTCGGGAGAATTGTTAAAACCTATACACCGGCTGTCGAAATACTGGGTGTCGGGAATCTGCTTTCAAATAACCATATTCACCATGGCCCGCATCAGGGTGTTCAGATAAAAGGCAATGACAACATCCTTGAATATAATGAAATAGATAATGTGGCTATGGAAACAGGTGATGTTGGGGCGTTTTATGCGCATTCAGGCTTGTGTCAGAGAAGCAACACTTACCGGTATAACTATTTTCACGATTTGCTTGGCCCGGGTGACCAGGGTGTAAATGCCATGTACTGCGATGATTATATCAGCGGCGAATTTATTTACGGTAATGTCTTTGTGAACGCTGGTCATAATGTATACCTGGGTGGCGGGAGAGATAACACGATTGAGAACAATATATTTATCTATGGCAGTCCTGGGATATTTATTAACGGTCAGGGAAGATCATGGGCTTATCGCTCATTCGAGGGAAGAACCGGGCTTCAAAATGAGCTGGACACATTCAATTACAGAAATCCGCCATACAGTGAAAGATACCCTGAATTATTGACCCTTTATGACGATAAGCCTGATTTGCCAAAATATAATAAGATTATTAGGAATGTTTCCTATGGGGGCCGATTTCTGGACTTGTATGATGGAATCGACTTCGCTATTGCAATCATTAAAAACAACCTGATTGCTGATACCATGATCCTGAAATGGCAGAAAGTACTGGTCGATCATGAAATGAGAATCCGCGGAGTGGAAAGGAAATTCACATTTTACGAAAATGCCAATAATGAAATCAAACAATTCCTGGGAAAAGACAGCAATGTTATTATCAACGAAAATCCAATTGAAAATATTGAGGACAAGGAATTTAATCCCAAAGCCGGATCGATTGCCTATGAACTCGGATTTAAAAGAATACCTGTAGAAAAGATTGGATTGTATAAGGATAAGTACCGGAAATAATTTTTCAAAGATCGTTAAAACTTTTTATTTCCTTTTGTGAGTAAATCTATCTTATCAAACTTAACAACAAATTCATTGAACTAAAGCTGGCACTTAGGAACACGTTCATTTATTGAAGATAATAGGAGTTATTAAATTAACTTAAACAGATGGCAAATTCCATCATTGTAAAAATCCTACCTCCCTGTTCCAATAACTGTTAAGCTTCCTTTGTATGATTTAGATAGGTTTTCAGGGCCATATTTCACTTCTAGTATCCAGTAGTAGGTCCCTTCAGCTACATACCGACCATTTTGCTTTCCATCCCATCCCGAAGGAAAATCGTTCGACTCCCAAACTTTTTCACCCCAGCGATTGAAAACAGAAATGGTGTGTTCATGTATGCCGGCCCAGCCTTCCTCAAAAGGTTCAAACGTATCATTATCGCCGTCTCCGTTTGGTGTGATTACAGCAGGAATTTTAACATAAAATACTTCAATAAAAACATCATCTTTGTTATAACAAAGCCCGTCAAATACTTCTACAAAAATGGTACTAGTATCGACAGCATTTTCAGATGTAACAGTGTAAAACTGGCTATTCAGGTTTGAATCATTATTCCATTCGTAAGATTCGAAAACCCCCGCATCAAGTGTGATGCTTTCGTCTGGGAATAGCAACCGGTCTTCTCCTAAGTTTACATTAGGCAAAGAGCGTTGTTCAATTATTTTTTCTGTTGAATCAAATCCACATACATTTTCCAGTTTAAGCGTATAATTCCCTCCAGAATTAACAATGAATAAGGCATTATTCGATTGTTCATTATTCCAGTAATAGGTATAAGAACCGATTGGTGCTTTTAAGTGCAACGTATCACCTTCGCATAAAAAATCGCCGGAAATAATTACAGCAACAGGTAAATTGAAATAATTGACAGTCACCTGGTCTTCAGAAGTGCATTCGGCATTTGCTGAATAACCCACCTCTACTTTATAAATACCCCCTTCGAAAATGGTCTTAGTTTGCGATCCGGCGACTCCGTTCCAGTTGTAATAATCGAATTCACCTCCCGCATCCAAAACAACTGAATCTCCCTCACATAAGTCAATTGTGGGTTCGCCTAATTCAACAATGCTGCCTACTTCAACAAACACTGTATCGTATCCGATACATCCGTGATAATCTTCCACTTCTACATAATAATAATTGGTTTCGGAAACCAATATCTCGTTGTCGGATGTTGGTGATTGGTTGTTCCAGGAATACGAATAAAATCCGGGTGCGGCGATCAGGTAATCGAATTGACCAAAGCATAAAAACCGATCATCTCCAAGAGCCGGGTTTGGATAAGGCCAGTTGCTTATGGTTATGGCATCGGACGAGGAACCACAAGCACCAAAGACTTCCAATGAATATGTGCCGGGTTGGCCGATAGAAATGGCAGCTGTAGTATCGCCAGTTGACCATAAATAATTCAAATTAACACCAGGATTTATCCCAATGGTAATATATTCATCTTTACAAATCGTTGTATCGCTTCCAAGATATATGGGCAATGTAGCTTCTTCAACGGAAAGATATAACGAGTCTTTTTTTGTGCAACCTTCAAGTGTTACAATTACCCAATACAACCCTTCTTCTTTTGCAATGTAGGATTGACCTGAACTACCATCCTGCCACTCATAATATTCATAACTATCGCCAGCAAAAATAATCAGGCTATCCCCTTCACAAATTGTTGTGTCATTACCAAGATTTACATCAGGTAATATTGCAAAATCAACCTGAATGGTATCTCCTCCGGTACACCCAATTTCGTTGGTGACCATTACCCAATATTCCCCGGGCTGGGTTACTTCATATGTTGATTCTTCGGAACCATCCTGCCACAAATATGCAGCAAAAGAAGGGTCAACATCTAATACTAACGATTCTCCTTCGCAAAGAACTGTGTCTGGACCAAGGTCAATTTCTGGCAAAATGGCAAAATCAACCTGGATAGTATCGCCCCCTGAGCATCCGTTTTCATTGGTAACCATGACCCAATAAGTACCTGGGATTGTGACAAAATAATATGGATTCTGTGATCCGTCCTGCCATAAATATTCAGAGTAAGATGACCCTGCATTCAAAACCAAGGTATCGCCTGCACATAAAAGGGTATCATTTCCAAGGTCAACTTCAGGTAAAGGGGAAAAATCAACCAGAATCGTATCACTGCCAAAACAGCCATATTCATTCATTACCTGTACCCAGTATTCGCCGGGCTGGAATACATAAAAAGTAATTTCCTGGGAACCATCCTGCCAAAGGTAATTTTCAAAAAATGAACCCGGATTTAATACCAGCGTATCGCCAACACAAATAATTGTATCAACGCCAAGTTCAACATCAGGAATTTCATGCACAATGATTTCCAGCGTATCGGCATCTCCGCAAGGACCGGGTATTAAATAGATTATTTGGTGCAAACCGACACCTGCCAAGGTAGGATCGAAAATTCCATTAATAGAGGTCATCATTTAGCTGCTTATTAATTGCTGATGCGTAATATTGTCGGCAGCAACCATTCTTCTGATCAAATTATTAAAGATAGTTTCTTTGTTTTGTGAGCGGTTAATCCGATAACAAAATTCATTAAAATATC
>JAIOZL010000051.1 GCA_021740645.1 Bacteroidales bacterium | reverse complement strand
TTTCGGATAAGTATATTTTGCAATCTTCGTCCGTTTTAAAGCGTTCAGCAAACTGTATGAGATTTTGACCTCTGAATATTTCCATATTTCTGTTGATTTTCAGGATGCTAAGATATGAAATTAAATGATGACCTCTATACCTGTAATTTTAGATATTTTACATCCTGCAAGGGGACCTTGTAAAAGATTTATCACAGGAGTCCCGGCCATTACAGTCCCTTCTACCTGTAAAGTAACGTTGTTCTCTTTTGCCAAATCATTCAATTCGTCGTAAAACAATGACACTGGTCCTTTATTAGTTGTGACAACATGTTTACCATTCTTTAGTGCCAGCTTTATATTATTCATAGCAGGCAGCCCATTAGATAAATTAGAAGGTGTAAGTTCACACCATATATCTATTTGGCTATGTGCAATCAATTCGCCAAGCTTTAAATCTGTAGAATCAGTAATGAATTTATGGCATAATTCAACTGATCTTAAAACAGATGATAAGTCCAAACGATCCAAGTTGTGAACTGTTCCATATTTCTTGTCTATTATAGCGACTATTGCGAAATCGAGGTCATAATTATCCTTGAAATATTTGTGATTTTTTCTTCAATGTTACCAGCATTATTCAAACATGCAGTTTGTGATGAACCAGATTTACTAATGTTGTTATACTCAAATAGAACATCTTTAAAATATTCTTTAAATTCATTTAGGGCGAAATTTTCAACAGGAATATGCCAGCATTTTCTACTTTGACTCCACCGTACTCCTTTTAGCTTTTTTACTTTCTCAATCAGGATTGAATCATAGTCAAACTTCAGCAATAATCGCGGCTCATTACGATGAGATGCGGTTTCAAGGATTATTGTTTTCATAATATTTGTAAAATTAATCCCTGGATTAGACGAAAGCAAAAAAATAAGGTAGATTAAACGTATAAAATAAATTATTCGTAACTTTACGTTTAATTATTTCCAAACGGAAGTTTAACCAACTGTAATCCAATGCAATGCCTCGAATGTCAAACGCCCATAAAAGGCCGTTCAGATAAAAAATTCTGTTCAGATGCCTGCCGTGTTCATTACCATAATAAAATATCAGCTGATTATTCTACACTTAAACGCAGTATCCATTTAATTCTTAACCGAAACAGGAAGATCCTCAAAAAGATAAACGACCAGGGAATTAAAACAATGAGTAAAACAGAATTGGTTACCCTGGAATATAATTTTGACTATCATACATCAGTATTTTACTCCTCAAATCAAAAGACCTATTATTACTGCTATGATTATGGATATTGTCATCTTGGTGATGAAAAATTGCTGGTAGTAAAAAGCAACAAAAAGGGAGTATAATCCTAATTGCCATTTATGAATTTATATTGCGAAAAAATAATAGCCAACCTCTATACGATACCTTAACTTTAAATATTTTATACTTCATTGTTCAGCTTATTCGGTATTTGCAAATTATAGTGCTTTTTCACTTTGTAATATTATATATGCTTCGGAATATTGACAATCTCATTCAAAATAGGTACTACTTTCTCCACAACAGGGTAAACACGGATCGTTATAGGGACAACACAATACCTAAATAGGGAAAACTCTGTACGAAAAGGGGATAACTTTTTTTTTCTTATTGGATATTTGTATCTGATAGCTTACATTTAGGTATTATTATTTAGCATATTAATTTTTAACCAGGCAATCCAAGGTATTCGATGATCAATTTTACTTCTGCCGGTATAAAAAAGTATCTTTTCGGGTTTTTTTGGTCAAATTTATCTCTAATAGGCTTTAACCACCTTGAAAATGTTCTCCTTTCAATCCGATATAAGTCTGCAAGTTTTGATATGCAATTGAATTTTAAAGGATCGATACCTTCTATAGGATCAGGAGCGCCCAGGAAATTTACAATTATCCAAATTTCTTTTAAAGTTAAGGTATTTCTATATGGGTCTTTTTGTTTGATTTCATCTCTGATGGGTTCAATGAGTAATGAGAATTTTTCTCTCTTCATTTTGTATACTTTGGCTAATTGGGTGTAGTTGTTATGCAAAAAAGGATTGATAATTTTTGATTCTTGATTCATATAGTCTTGTTTTTAATTTTTGATTCTTTTGGATTGTTATCTATTTGGATCAAATTAATTTTTGTTCGCTCATATTCTGATCTGAATTTCTGAAAAGCTTCTATATCATCCCTGGCCATATCTTTTGTGTCTTTATTTGTGGGGTTCGTTTTTCTGAATTCGTAAAACTTTTTGATAAAATCATTATCCCCACATTCACCCAATTGTGTTTGGTGCTTACTAATACTTAGGTTTTCTGCAACTGTATACCTTTCTTCTTGGTACTCTTCAAGTTTATTTATAATGAAATTGGGTGATAGCTGACCATAAAGCTTTTCTTTTCTTATCTTTTTAAAAGCTAATTGAAGATCACAAACACTGAAATAGTAGAATTCTTCTATAATTGCTTCTGCTGTTATTCTAAATTGGCTTTTGGGCATTTGCTGATTTGAAGCAAAAAAACTACTTAATTTAAGTAACAATAATTCAACCACATCAATTGATTCTTCATACAATTTATATTTCTTCATTAAGGAAAATGAAGAATACTTCTCGGTGAACATTTCAGCAATAGTTGTAACTTGCTCAGACTGCTTTAGCTCAATCAGCAGTTGATTCGGCTGAATGGCGATTAATGACCCGTTGTTTGATTTCTTGTGCGTAGTCTGCAAGTTCGTTTGGGTTTTCATTGTTAATGGATTTTAGTTCAAATAATCCTTGCCAGTTTTTCGACATAGATTGATTTATTATTTGAATAGCAGTATTCTCATTTAGATTGGCCATTTCGGATAAGTCCTTTAATGCTGCTTGTTCCGAGATGACACCCTTGATCGGCTTTTTAATTTCTTTTCGATAATCCTTCCATAATTCCCATTTGTTTTTGAAAACTTCAGAATCGAACGGAAGAATTATTTCAGGGTTTTCAGTTTCGATTTCTGACTTAGTTTTATCCTTGTCTTTATCCTTATCCTTATCCTTTTCTTTATCTATATCCTTATCCATATCCTTATCCTGTACAGTTTGGTAACTGTTACCGAAGTCTTTTTTAACTGTTTGATTTTTTTCATCATAAAGTTTAAATGCTTGAAGTCTTTCAATTACTGATTTTTGGGCTTTGACATTATAACTGAGCCCTTTAGGATATTGATATTTGATAAATTTTGGTAAAAAATGGTAATTATCATAAAGATGTACCAGGCGGCCTTTTAACTGTTTACTAAGAGTTGGGTAATTCTTAACTAACTCTTCAATACCAGTTTGAAATTCTGCAAGCCTTAGATTTAAGTCTATTATTCCGGCATGATCGCAATTTGTATAAAGGTATACAACAAAAAGTTTTTCTTCCATTGATAGGTCAAGGACCCAACTGTCTGAGAAGAATCCGGTATCGATAAATCTTTTAGCCATGATTATTTTCTTTTATAAATGTAATCCTCAGCTTCAGCTTCGATTTCTTGTCTGGTTTTCCGACGAAACTTTTCCAAAAAGTCATCAAGGTCTTTTTGGGAGAATATCCAGGATTTTCCTGGTTTGCTTCCTGCAATATGACCAGCATTTAAATGTTTTCTGAAAGTTGGAATTGGCATATTCCCGCAATATTCTGCGGCTTGTTTCAAATTTCTGTTTTTTGTACTTGGAGTTTCTTTCTCCGGAGAATTCTTAATTGCATTAAGCAGAATTTCAATATTGCTTAATCTTTCATCAATTATTTCAAAGGGATTTTGCATATTTTAACTGTTTGAAATTTTCTGCAAATCTCTGGTAACAGTTAAAAATGATGTGACAGATTGGTTATAGGCATGTACCGAAAGCTAGTAATAAGACACAAATAAGGGTCTAGAATGTTCAGGGTGGGGGCAACTTTAATCAATAGCATTATGATAATAATACTACTATGTAACCATTAATCCCAGTCCGTTAGTTTTTTCGTCATCTCCCTTTTAGCATCATTCTCAAAACTGGCAAGATAACTCTGGGTAGTTTTAATGTCTGTATGACCAAGTGATTCACTTATAAAAGATACAGGAGCGCCGGATCGTTTTAATACTGTGGCAAAACTATGACGCGCAGTATAAGTACTAATATTTGCGTCAATACCAATATTCTTTGCAACCCTTTTGATATATTTATTTATTTGCTTTGTGGCCTGTTTGACTTTCCCCTGAATTTGTATAGCCGTTAACCCATTTTCAAGGAAAGGAAACACATATTTGTTCGGGTCAGCTGGCTTGGTTCCCCAAATAGATACAATTTGTTTTACCTCTTCTGTTATTATAGCATCAATGGGTTTTGCACTTTTGTTCGTATTAATCGTTTTGGCTCTTCTGAATTGTATTTGCTCCCTGGTTATATCCTTATATTTTAGCAAGCATAAATCTTTAACATTAATTCCATTACATAGGTATGAGAAAATCCACATATCTCTGTGAAAATGTTCAGGGCTATTCTCTTTTGGTTTGTATTCAAATATCTTTTTAATATCTGATAGCGGTAATGCGAGTTTTAAGTTTTGTGGTTGTGGGATAGCGTATTTGCCATCTTTTTGATTACCAAAAGGATAGTTTTCAATTCCAACATCTCCAGCTTTAATAGCTCTGTTATACAAATGTCTTACACACCGTAAATAAATACCAACACTGGTTAGAGATTTATCTTGTCGCTCCCACCACTTTTCAAAGTCTTTTAGAAATTTCGGTGTAATAACTTCATATTTCAATTTTTCTTTTCTTGAAAATTCCTTTATTGCATTTCTGGCATATTCATAGGAGGATGCGGTACCTAATCTATCTTCTGACTTACACTCTTTTATGTATTCATCGAAAGCAAAGTATATGTTTGTCGCATCCCCTGTTTTGCGCAAGAATTTTTTGTCAAACGATTCAAATGTAAAAACTGGTAATTCATAGATTATTGTATATGCTTTCCTAATTAATTTGTAAATGATGGTTCTTTTTTCTTTTAAGTCTTCCCCCAATCGTTTACTCTCCACAAGTTTTAACCATTCCTTAGTACTAATATTTATTTTTGTGGTGTAATACTTAGGAAATCTATTATAAATTATTCTCAATCGGACTGTGAAGGTTTTATCTTTTCGTGGACGAACCGTATCAAGAAATGCGACGATTGAAACTCCTTTTTCTTTAAGTTTGTCATTATCTTGTTCAGGATGAGTAATTGCAGGGAAGCTCATTTGTTAGTTATATATTTAAAATTAACTAACAAAATTACTAACAATTATCATTTAAAACAAAATATTAATGATTAATAATGATTACTAATATTTTGATATTACAGTGTTATAGGCTGATACTAAGTATTATTGACGCTATAATAAGTCATATGTATTTATGACTGGCAGTCAAGAGGTCATCGGTTCGACTCCGATATGCTCCACAAAAAAAGCAGGCAGTTACGTTTAATATTGATGTAACTGCCTTTTTATTTACTAATTTCATAAAATATCCTCAGGGAATTTCCATAAGTACTAAAATTCATCACCTGATTCTTTGTCTGCCAACATCCCCAAGAATAATTACCTGGATTGTATGTTTTCAATTTTTTTACAAATACATGTTTATCTTTTTATTAAAACACTGAAACCTAGTTAAATGGTTCGCGTATGAATGTTAATATTTTAAGAGATTCAATGTAAACCAACATACAGGTCTATAAAAACTTTCCCATATGAAACAGTACAACTATGTTTTGATTACTATTTTGGTGGTAGTCTTTAACTTAATGTTAAATGGACAATCCTATATCTGGTCAGAAAATTTTCCTTATGCTGACGGAACAATTGAAGGAAGTGGTATCCCCCCAAAATGGACCAGGAATATCTCAAGTTGTAATTTACAAAACATTGGGGATTACGTAGAAGTGCGTTCACAGGCATTGCATGCTATGGACACTGATGGAGAGGCGGTTATCAATTTTGAAACAATTGATATATCAGCTTATACTGATGTATCAATATCCTTTTACCTTTCAGAAATAGGAAGTCTGGATAACGATGACTACTTCAGGGTATATTATGTACTGGATGGCGGTAGTGAAACCTTGTTTGAAACAAATGGTCAATTAATCAATGATTTTGGGAACGTTTTTGTTTCACAAACCGGCTTAAACGGAAATTCACTATCAATTGTTATAAGGATGGACAACGATGAGGACGGAGAAGCTTATATTGTTGATAAGCTTTTTGTTTATGAGCCAATGAATGGTGATGATTGTGGTGATGCAATCCCTGTCAGTGAAGTAACTGATTTACCATTTCTAACGGTATTTGCTACACCAAGCGGGGCCCATCCCGGCTGTGGAGGGGGTGATGATCCTGTTGATATTTGGTATTCATACACAGCCACTGCAACCGGAGTGGCAGCCATTGATTTATGTGGCAGTTCCTTTCAAACCCGTCTCGCTGTTTGGGATGCATGCGGTGGTGCAGTACTGGCTTGCAACGACAAGGACGGACCGGTATGTGACGGCGATCAGTCAAGCATTTGGTTGCCGGTAGTATCCGGACAAACCTATAATGTGCAAATTGGAGGCAAAGATTCTCAAATAGGTATAGGTGATCTTACGATAGCCCTTTATGCCAATCCAACCAATGATGATTGTGCCAATGCAACCCCTGTGGGTGAAGTTACCGACATGCCATTCGCAACAATTGCAGCAAGTGCCAGTGGAGCTAATCCTGGTTGTGGTGGTAGTAATAATCCAGTAGATATCTGGTATACCTATACGGCCGCAGCTACCGGAGTGGCAGCCATTGATTTATGTGGCAGTTCCTTTCAAACCCGTCTTGCTGTTTGGGATGCATGCGGTGGTGCAGTACTGGCTTGCAACGACAAGGACGGACCGGTATGTGATGGGGATCAGTCAAGCATTTGGTTGCCGGTAGTATCCGGACAAACCTATTATGTGCAAATTGGAGGCAAAGATTCTCAAATAGGTATAGGTGATCTTACGATAGCTCTTTATGCCAATCCAACCAATGATGATTGTGCCAATGTAACCCCTGTGGGTGAAGTTACCGACATGCCATTCGCGACAATTGCAGCAAGTGCAAGCGGGGCCCATCCCGGCTGCGGTGGGGGAGATGATCCAATAGATATTTGGTATTCATACACAGCCACTGCAACCGGAGTGGCTGCCATTGATTTATGTGGCAGTTCCTTTCAAACCCGTCTCGCTGTTTGGGATGCATGTGGAGGGGCAGTACTGGCTTGTAACGACAAGAACGGGCCGGTATGTGATGGGGATCAGTCGAGCATTTGGTTGCCGGTAGTATCCGGACAAACCTATTATGTGCAAATTGGAGGCAAAGATTCTGAAATAGGTATAGGTGATCTTACGATAGCTCTTTATGCCAATCCAACCAATGATGATTGTGCCAATGCAATCCCAGTAGGAGAAGTTACCGACATGCCATTCGCGACAATTGCTGCAAGTGCAAGCGGGGCACATCCCGGCTGTGGAGGGGGTGATGATCCTGTTGATATTTGGTATTCATACACAGCCACTGCAACTGGAGTGGCAGCCATTGATTTATGTGGCAGTTCCTTTCAAACCCGTCTCGCTGTTTGGGATGCATGCGGTGGTGCAGTGCTGGCTTGCAACGACAAGGACGGACCGGTATGTGATGGGGATCAGTCAAGCATTTGGTTGCCGGTAGTATCCGGACAAACCTATTATGTGCAAATTGGAGGCAAAGATTCTCAAATAGGTATAGGTGATCTTAGCATAGCTCTTTATGCCAATCCAACCAATGATGATTGTGCCAATGCAACCCCTGTGGGTGAAGTTACCGACATGCCATTCGCGACAATTGCAGCAAGTACAAGCGGGGCCCATCCCGGCTGTGGTGGGGGTGATGATCCTTATGATGTTTGGTTTGAATACACAGCTTCAGTTTCGGGGAGTGCAAGCTTTGACCTCTGTGGAAGTGAATTCGACACCCGTTTAGCTGTTTGGGATGCATGTGGAGGGGCGGTCCTGGATTGTAATGACGATGATGGACCTGTTTGCCCGGGCACAGATGCCAGTCTTGTAATACTGGTAACTGCTGGTTCACAATATTATGTTCAAATTGGGGGGCATTATGAAGAAGTGGGTATTGGCGATCTCACTATCCAAGTTATCGAGTTTGAAGGCAATGATGATTGTGCAAGTGCAATAGCAATAAATGAAGTTGCCGATCGTAAATTTTCAACCCTGGAAGCCACTGCCAGTGGTGTTAATCCAGGCTGCGGTGGCGGCGATGACCCAGTAGATATCTGGTATGCTTACACGGCAAATTTTACTGGAATGGGAACATTTAACCTGTGTGGAAGTGGATTTGACACACGATTGGCTATTTGGGATGCCTGTGGGGGATCATTGATTGATTGCAATGATAATGACGGACCCGCTTGCCCTGGAGATGCTTCCAGCATTGAGCTTCCGGTATATGCCGGGATGACATACTATGTTCAGGTAGGAGGGCATTATGCCGAAACAGGAATAGGAGATTTGACCATATCAGTGTATACTTCGGAGTTATGGACAGGTGCTATAAATGGCGACTGGACCAATCCAGGGAACTGGGGAAATGGAATTGTTCCACAAATTCTTACGGATGTTACCATACCTGGAAATATGCCTAATTATCCCGTGATTGATAAAGTTACTGACTGTAACAATCTTCAAATTTATAATGGAGGAGAGCTTACCTGCATAGCAGGGGGTGATTTAACTGTAAATGGAGATCTTACCAACGGTTCAGGAAGCAGTGGGCTATTCAGGATGGATGATGGTGCTTGCACTGTTAGTGGAAATTACTATTCTGATATTGGTTCTACTACAGATATTAACGGAGGTGCCTGGTCGTTCGACAATTGGAATGGTGGCGCTTCTTCGGTTTGGGGAAAAGGAAATATTCACTTGAGTGGAGGTATCATAAATTGTGCAGGATCTGTACTTTGGTCAGACAATGACGTAACAGGTTTTATCGATGGTCCGGTTACAGTAAACATTGGTGGGTCATTCAGAAACAGCCTTGATGACTGGACAATTACCGATGGTACTTTTAATATGTTGGGGACAGCTGACCCAGGCGGAAAAGATGAAGCAGAACCATTTTATATCCTGGCTTCTACATTAGGCCCAGGAAATTTTGTCGCGACACCACAACTAAATGTTAAGGCTCCGGAACAGGTGGTATATAGTTTCTGTGCTGAAGGCGATGTGACAGGTGTATGGGTTTTAGATGATATAAGGGTTGATTCATGTTTGTTAGTAACAGAAATTGGTTCTTCGAGTAAGAGTAAGAGTGGGTATATGAACGATTATGTGACTATTGGTGGGAATTTAATAATTGGCCCACTTGGAAAAGTTACTGCAAATGTATCGGAATCATTTAATGTACTCGGTGATGCTTATTTGGAGGCGGATCTTAGCAACTCAGCATCATTAATTGATAATGGCAAAATGTCTGTGGCAGGAACTGGTAATGTACAACAGTATCTTTCATCTGATAGATGGCATTTGGTAACACCTCCTGTTACAGGTGCAACAATTGCTACTTATTTGGATGTTTATTTAACAGAGTTCAACGAACCTGATAATAGCTGGACTTTCCTGGTTGAACCTACAACTATGCCAATGAATACAATGCAGGGATATGCTGCCTGGGCAGATGAAGGTGTAACAGGAACAACTACTGTAAATTATAACGGGGTACTAAACACCGGGGATTATTATATTCCTTCGTTCAGTTACACATTAACGAGTCCTAATACAGGTTGGAATCTGATAGGAAATCCGTATCCCTCAAGCATTCAATGGAACTCTTCCTGGCCGAAAACAGATCTTAGTGATTGGGCATGTATTCATAATGATTTTAATGACGGATGCTATAATGCAGTTACCGGAGCAGAGTGGCCAAACATTGGAGCTATGCCTAATGGAACCATCGGGCCAACACAGGGATTCTGGGTAAGAGCTACTTCCGATCTGGCAAATATGACATTCCAAAATTCGGAGAGAATGCATAATAATCAACCCATCTATAAGGAGTCGTCGGTGAATATAAAACAATCACTAAGAATAAGGGTTGATGGAAACAACGACTTTGATGCGGTGCTGATTCAATTTACTGAAGGGGCAACGGCTGGTTATGATAAGAGTTTTGACCTCGAGAAACGCTGGGGGGATAATGTAGAATCGCCTAACCTCTATACTATCCATAATGAAGAAACCTTGTATTCTGTGGATGTAAGGCAGCATATCGAATCTGAATTGGTTATACCCATTGGGTTTGAAGCAGGCTTATCCGGTAATTTTGAGATAGATGTAACCCAGTTTGATGGATTTACAGGAGAATACCAGGTAATTCTGGAAGATATCAGAGAAGGAGTTTTTACAGAGCTTGAGAAAAATACGAAATATGAATTTTCAAGTTATACACAAGATGAAAAACACCGCTTCAATCTTCATTTCAAAGATTTATATTTTAATTTACAGGAAGAGGTGCTTCATCCTGTTCATATCTATTCTTTTGAAAATAACATATATGTTTTAGCACCTGATAACCAAATCAAAGAGGTTATCATCTATAACATCATGGGGCAGGAAGTGCTTAGGGAGAATGGAACCAATGAAAGTGTTCTTAAGGTTCCTGTAAATTTCAAAATGGGATTTTATGTGGTTATCGCAAGAACATCAGACATAATAATTACGGAAAAAGTCTTCTTAAAATAGAAATGTATTTAACGAATATAAAGCCTTCCAACCGGGAGGCTTTTTTTATTTCTGAAAACTATTGTATCCCTATAATTATAAATATTTTCCTATTCTTCAGAGCTTTGATCCACCCAGTTAGCTTTACCAGAGGTATAATCCAGCAAACGGGTTTGAAGTGAGCTAGCAAGAAGTTTTCCAACTTCTAGAGCTTCATCTTTATTTTTGAAAGTTCCCATTCCCAGTTTACTCGTCTTGCTAAATATCAGGTTGATCTTTAGGTCGGCATTTTGCTGCACTGAAGAAATACTTTTCATGTGCATTTCCTGAATTGAACGATCCACAAAAACAGTCACATATTTTACCCCAGGGAGTTTTATCCACTTTCCATACCTTAAGTTAAAAACAGAAAGATATTCCCTGAAAATGTTTTTCGTAAAGTCTACCTGGACCCCTGTTTTTGAAAAACTAATGAAAATTCCAATGACTATTGAAAGTATCCCCCAATAATTAAAACCATAGAGCAGGTAAAATCCAAATGGAATCATCAGGTAGCCTATAAATACAAATTGAAAAGGGAAAAGAACATCAGTTTGTTTGGTAAAAATTTTGTTATTGTTGGATTTCGCTGCCATCCTTAATTCTATTTTATAATTCCGATAAATCCTATTTTCCTGGTAAAAGTTTTTTCATTTTTGATACTACTGATTGATTCTTTCGCAACTTATGGTGAGTAAAGATGAAATATGAAACATCGTGGTTTCCTTTTCAAAAATAATCTGCCACAGCAAATATCAGTTCAAATGTAAAATATATTTTTAAATGAGGTTTGGTTGCAATGATTCTTATCAAAGTATTTCGAACGAAACTACATCGTATTGCATCCTTGCACAAAATTCAAGAATTATCTTATTTTTGATAAATAAACATATTCGGATGAAGTCATTTCTGATTTTTATTTTTCTTTCACTGACGATTCGTTTTTTGTTAGCTCAGGAAACATCCTGGACATATCCACTAAAAATGAATTTTGCAACCAATTTTGAATTTATAAAAAATGAAAACAAAGAAGCACTGCTATTCATTGACTACAGGGATAGTTATCATATTTTTTTACTTGATTCAAATTATCGCATTTTAAAAGAGTTCAGGGATAGATTTTATTCTTCATCTGATCCCAAACTTGTCGGAAGCATTTCTACGAATGATCACATTGAACTTTTCTTCAGACAGTTTAAATCCAATGTCCTTATGGTTTTGGATTTAGATTTAAAAGCAAAAACCCTTAAGATTATTAAAGATTATAAAATTACAGATTCGTTTAAAGAAGAGATAGTCTATACCGGTTCCAATATTTCCGGAAATAAAATGATCACCGTGTCGAAAAAAGAGCGTGGCCTGGTTTATACGGATCATTTGGGTAATTCAGAAATGAAAAAAACTTTTATACCGCTTAAGGAGGAAGATAAGCAGTTTATCGATAATTCCACGTGGTACCAATTCGAGTCTGCAAACGATACCATGTCGATCATGTATATGAGTACATGGGAGAGTGGGTTGATCAACAAGTTTAACTATAAATTATTTGAGTTTGATTTAGTAAACCCCGGTTATAAGGTAACCGACTTTGAAGAATCAAAGGAAATAAGCTTCAGGCCCTTTTTCATGGATAGTTTGATCATTGAAAATAAAAGCGGGAAAACATTTTTACTTCGTGAACGGCATAATGGAAAATATTTGGGCGAATTTATGGTTCATGTCGATTCCATTGTTTCGAACGAAAATATTCAATTACTAAAATACAGCTTTGATTGTAACTTAAAAACTTTGAGCCAGCGATACAAATTCCTTAATGGTAACAAAAGGAATATTATTAAGCACTATTACCCCGATGAAATATCATTCGTTAGGGATTCAGCGGGATTATATCTGGAGCTTGTTTATAAAAATGTAAAAGAAGCCTTCGAAGCTTGTGAATACAAAGTTGTTTGTTACCTGCATTTTGATTGGGAAAAGAAAAGGGTGATGTATCAAGGACCTTACAAAAATCCTGATGCTGATGAGAGCGTTAAATATCATATTCAAAAGAAAATAGATCTCAACCTGAAAACTTCCGGCTATGTTCTGGGTTTTAATCATGAGGTTTTATTAGGGTATCTCCTGAAGAAACCAAAGACCTTTGTTTTAGAGAAAGCTGATTTCAAATAAAAAGATTCTCGTTTCAATTATTTAATATTGCATCGGATTCTACAACTATAGAAATGTATCCCATAAATATTACTGAAGAATTTAGTAAATGATAAATCCCATGTCTATGATTTTCGAAAAGGTGGCCTTTAAAATTCATGAGCTAATCACTGGTAATGATATCACAGGAATCAATACCTATAACTAACACGAAATGAAAGAAGTTCTTCTTGGAAAGTCCTTGTCGCAGTTGCAATTGATATGCACCAAATTGGACCTGCCTAAATTTACAGCCCGTCAGTTAGCTGAATGGATGTATAAAAAAGATGTAACAACTTTTGCAGATATGTCTAATCTGTCGAAAAATACCAGGGAAGTACTTTCAGAAAAATATGATTTAGGAATATGGCCTCATCACAAGGTGAGTGTTTCAAAAGATGGGACTAAAAAGTATTTGTTTAAAGTTGGTGAATCAAAATACATTGAAGCGGCTTTTATCCCGGATATCTCAGAAAGGGAGAGAGGCACTTTATGTGTTTCATCGCAGGTAGGTTGCCGCATGGGTTGCCGGTTTTGCGCTACAGCAATGCAGGGTTTCCAGGCTAACCTAACTGCCGGAGAAATCATTAATCAGGTGCGAAGTTTGCCAGAACGGGAGAAACTTACCAACATTGTTTATATGGGTATGGGAGAACCACTGGATAACTTTCAGAATGTGATGCAAAGCCTTGAAATCCTTACTTCAGATTGGGGCTTTTCGATGAGCCTAAGAAGAATAACTGTTTCAACGATTGGCATTATCGGGAACATGACTAAATTCCTTGAGCAAAGCCAGTGTCACCTTGCCGTTAGTTTACATTCTCCATTTGATGAAGAAAGAAGAATGCTAATGCCAGTGCAGAATAATCACCCAATCGACGAAGTCCTGAAAGTGATTCGTTCATTTGATCTGGGCCGTCAAAGAAGAGTTTCATTTGAATATATCCTTTTCAAAGATTTGAATGACTCGAAAAGACATGTCAACCAATTGGCACGAATTTTAAATGGGATTCGTTGCCGCATCAACCTTATCCGCTTTCATCCTATACCCGGCTCGCCATATTTTTCTCCAGATGAGGAAACGATTACAGAATTTATGAATGCATTAAAAAATAAAGGGATTGTTACTACTTTGAGGGCTTCCCGGGGCCAGGATATTGAGGCTGCATGTGGGCTGCTTAGCACGAAACAATTGGTGAAAACGCGCGCTAAATCAGCTTAAATGTAATGGGTATGGTGAACCTGATATTGACAGGCTTGCCATCTTTTGTAGCTGGTTTCCATCTGGGCATCGACTGAATTAGCCTTGCTGCCTCCTCATCACATCCTCCGCCAATTCGCTGCAGCAATTGAATATCAGATGTCCGGCCACTTTTATCAACAATAAAAGTAAGAATTACCCGTCCCTGGATATTTTGGTCCCTGGCTTCCTTTGGATACGCTAATTGTGTTGTAAAATAGTTTTTCATCTGAGTCTGTCCACCCGGAAATTCTGGCATTGAATCAACAAGTTTAAAGAAATGAACCTGATCTGTTTCTTCTTTAGTTTGTTGCGAATGTATATCGTTTTCTTCTTCAGGCGTAGCTTTTGTCATATCTCCATCTGTGTTTTTTTCTTTAAAAACGATGAGGGGTACCAGGCCGGTTGATTCCATTCTTGCAGATTTTGCATTGGCCGCTCTTGAGAAAGCCATTCCTGAAACCTCTTCATTCATATTTTGTACTGAAGCAGATACCACGATTTCTGCTAAAAAATAATCAATCGGTTGATTACTCGCAATATCAATTGGTTTGTCAGTGGATGTTATTTTTTCAATCCCTTGCTCTTGCTTCTTGGCGAATAACTTCGGTTTCTCCTTTTTGGGTTTTATTTTCTCAGCCATATTTTTAATGTTGGGTTCAAGACCTTTTAGCTTACTCGAATCAAAAGAAGGTTGGATTATTTGATCAGCTTCTTCTACAGAAGCTTTAGATTCAGAGTATATAGGCTGAACTGAATATTCCTTTTTAGAAATTTTATTTTGCCCCACCTGGCTACCTGGTTTGGGCGGAATTCTTTTTTCATGAATTTCAATTTGCTGGGAAATGTGTTTGTATGAAGTCTTATTGCTAATCAGCAAATTCAAGGAATAGACCAGGCCTAAAAGGATAATAATCGTGGTTGCTGCTGCGATGTACGCATAATTTCTTCTTATAAATCCAGGGTTTTCAGTTTTTGGCAAATTGTTTTTAAGATTGGAATTTATTTCATTAATGACAGCAGATAACTTTTCAGGTTCATTCATTAAACTATATCCCTCCAAGGCATCACGGCACAATTCACATTCATGCAGATGATTGTCTGCCTTTATCTTCACTTCCGCATTCAAAGCCTTTTGATGGTATGCTTTCATTGCTTCCCATGTAAGGCATCCCGAAGGAGTAAAAATCTGGTATGTGTTATTATTGTGCTGCATTGGCTTCCATAAATATCTTCAAATTGCGTTTCCCGTTTTGAATATAGCTTTTCACTTTTTTTAAGTCGTAGCCTGTAATTAAGGCCACTTCATTGTATGATTTATTTTGTAAATATAACAATTCTATGCACTTGCGTTGTTCAGCTTTCAATCTTTCTATCCCCTTTTGCAGAACCTGCTCGATATCCGGTTCGTCCTCCCCAGGTAGATTAAAATTCACCTCCGATTCCATAATTTCACTGTTCAGTATTTCATATATCCTGTTTTTTACCTCACTTAGTGATTTCTTTCTTCTAAGTGCCATAAGACAATGGTTCTTTGATACTGAATAAATCCAGCTTTTAAAATTGGCTACATCATGATTTAATAATTTTTGATGCAAATCCTCAAAAATTTCCATTACTGCATCTTTGCTTTCATTTATATCTTTGAAGTACTTGAGGCAAATCCCCATTATCAGATGAGTGTACCTTTCAAATAATTCTCCAATAATTTCGGGGTTTTTCGATTTTTTGTAGTTTTTAATCAGTTCCTCATCAGGAATGGCCTTAAGCTCACCACGCCCATTTTTTTTTGATATAATTCTGAGGAACATCTTGATCTGATTTTTTTGTTTCGTTGCAAACTTTATACCAAGTATCAAGGCAGAAAATTTATCGGGTGGTTCGGGATATAATACCATCACTTCCCAAATTTTATGGATTTTCAGATGATTGTACATCCTCTTTAAAAGTCAAATCATAGTTCTAACTAAAAAAGAAAAGCGATGAAAATCAGAAAATCAAAAAAAACAAACCTGGAAAACAAACGTTTTATCTTTTTCCAGATTGGATTAATTCTAAGTCTCACTTTAATTTTTACTGCCTTCGAGTGGAAATCGGAAGATAATTCCAATACGGATTATTTAAAGTTTAAAAGGGCTGATGTAATCGAAACCATTGTGGATATTACTGTCCATAAAAAGAAAGAGCGTCCGAAACCAATCCCAGTTGTTACTCCAATTTTTACAGAAGTTGAAGATGATGAACCCATTGATGAAGAGCTGGAGTTTTCTTCTGAAGTAACCGGGGATACAAAAAACAGCCTCGATAATATTTTCGAAAAAAAGGATGAGGAACCGGAAGTTCCGGGAATTTTTACAGTGGTTGAAAAAATGCCGTCATTCCCTGGGGGCATGCAAGCTTTATATAAATACCTTGCAGTTAATATCAAATATCCAAAAGCTGCTGCCGAAGCAGGAATACAAGGGCCGGTTTACATGGAATTTGTAGTATGGAAGGATGGAAGTATCAGAATGACAAATGTGGCCAGAGGGATCGGAGGAGGCTGTGACGAAGAAGCTTTTCGTGTAATCAGCCAGATGCCTGCCTGGAGTCCGGGACTTCAACGATCAATTCCTGTAAATGTAAAGCTAAGTATCCCTGTAAATTTTAAACTGACAAATTAAATCACAATCATGAAAACATTCGCAGTTAAAATAACAATCCTCACGCTAACGCTTCTATTAGGTGTTTTGTTCAGCAGTTATAGTCAAACTGAAGAGGACCAATCCTTATCTCCTTACTTTTTTGTTCAATCAGATGACCCTGCTTTGGATAAACTTCCCCTGAAGTCAACCAATGCCTGGGTGGTTATTAGTGGAGTTATCGCCGATATTACTGTTACACAAGTTTATAAAAATGAAGGTACGAGGCCTATTGAAGCCATTTATGTATTTCCTGGTTCAACAAGGGCAGCAGTGTATGCCATGAAGATGACCATAGGTGAACGGACAATTCTGGCGAAGATCGAAGAACGGGAAAAAGCCAGGCAGGATTATGAACAGGCCAGACAAAATGGACAATCTGCTTCCCTGCTTGAACAGCAGCGCCCCAATGTATTTCAGATGAATGTGGCTAACATAATGCCAGGTGATGAAATTAAAGTGGAGATGAAATACACAGAACTTCTTATGCCGGATGAAGGTGTTTACGAATTTGTTTATCCAACAGTGGTTGGGCCCAGATACTCAAATAAACTTACCGATTTGGCTGATTCTAATGAAAAATGGGTAGCAAATCCCTATACAAAAGAAGGAGAACTCCCTTTTTATTCATTTGATATTGATGTTCATTTAAAAGCTGGAATGCCGGTTAAAGATGTGATCTGTTCATCCCACGAAACGAACATTCAATTTTTAAATCCTGATGAGGTAAAGATTGAATTAAAGGATGCTGAAAAATATGGTGGTAATCGTGATTTTATTTTAAAATACAGATTAAGAGGAGAACAAATTGAATCAGGGCTGTTATTATATGAAGGGGAAAAGGAGAACTTTTTTTTGCTGATGGTTCAACCACCAAAGCAAGTGAAGCCTGAACACATTCCGCCCCGGGAGTATATTTTTATAGTTGATGTTTCTGGTTCCATGATGGGATTTCCTCTTGATGTCTCCAAATCCTTATTGAAAGATTTGATTGGTAATCTGCGTCCCACCGATAGATTTAACATCCTTTTATTTGCCGGAGGTTCAAGTTTGTTTTCAGAGTCATCCTTAAACGCAAATGAAACAAATATTAAGTCGGCTATTGGGTTCCTGAATAAACAAAGCGGAGGAGGGGGAACAGAATTGTTACCGGCATTAAAAAGAGCGTTGGCTCTTCAGGGAACAGAAGATTATGCCCGTACCTTTATTATAGCTACAGATGGATATGTTAATGTTGAAAAAGAAGCATACGACCTCATCAGAAGTAATCTGGGAACGGCTAACTTCTTCACTTTTGGTATCGGAAGTTCCGTAAACCGGTTTCTGATTGAGGGAATGACGCATGTTGGGAAAGGCTTCCCTTTTGTAGCTACCAACCAGGCTGATGCGTTGCAAAAATCCATTAAATTCAGGAAATATATTTCCAATCCGGTTTTAACGAATATTAAGGTTGAATTCAAAGGTTTTGATGTGTATGATTTAGAGTCCGTCGTTGTGCCTGATGTATTCTCCGAAAGGCCTGTACTGATATATGGCAAATACCAGGGAGGTGTTTTCGGCTCAATTGAATTAACGGGAAAAACCGGGGATAAAGATTTCTTGTGGAATTTGGATATTAAAAAATATACCCGTGACCGGTCCAATAGTGGATTACAATATTTATGGGCTAGGGAACGAATTAGGATACTTGACGATTATTCAAATTTGGCCATGAATGACAATCACAAGAGTGAGATTACCGCCTTGGGATTGAAATATGATCTCTTAACAGCTTATACTTCTTTTATTGCAATCGATTCTGAAATTAGAAATGAAAGCGGTAATTCTACAACTGTAAATCAACTTTTACCGCTGCCTGAGGGCGTAAGTAATAACGCTTTAGGTTATGGTAGTGCTTCAGCCGGGATTATGTCAAGGAATGGAAGGAGTCCAAATGTCATGAATAAATCAATGGCAAATTTGATAGCTGTAAATGAATCAATAGAATTTGATATGGAAATCAATGATGAAAGTATTTTTTCAGTAATGGAAACATCTCCAAAATTTAAAAATGGTGAAGAGGCATTCCGGGAATTTCTTAGATCAAACCTGAACTATCCGGAGGAAGCGAAAACAAAGGGAATTGAAGGAACCGTATATGTTGAATTTATTGTGAATGAAGATGGAAGCATTGATAAAATAACGATAGTAAGAAGTGTTTCAAAATTACTGGATGAAGAGGCCTTAAGGGTGATTAAATTAACGAATGGAAAGTGGATCCCGGGAAGTCAAAGAGGTAAACTTGTGAAAGTTTCTATGACAATTCCTGTGAAATTTAAATTGTAATTTGTAAAAAGACCTGTTAGTTTTTTAAACCTAACAGGTCTTTCATAAAACCCCGATAAATTCTTTACCAATTGCTATAAAAAAAGCAGATTATCTCTTGGTATTAATAAAAATCCCTCTACCTTTGTGAATCAATTAACAACTAAACATTTAGCATGAAACCTACTCATATTGAACATATTGGGATTGCCGTCAATAGCCTGGATGAAGCTATTCCCTTTTATGAAAAAGTACTTGGCCTGGAATGTTATGCCATCGAAGAAGTCGCGGATCAAAAAGTTAAGACCGCTTTTTTTATGGTGGGCCAAACAAAAATCGAATTACTTGAATCAACTGACCCGGAAGGTCCGGTTGGCAAATTCATTGAAAAAAAAGGTGAAGGTATCCATCACATCGCTTTTGCTCAACCGGATGTGGCAAAAGCATTAACAGAAGCAGAAGAAAACGAAGTAAAATTGATCGATCAAAAACCACGTAAGGGTGCTGAAGGATTAAGTATTGGTTTTCTTCATCCGAAATCAACTTTTGGTGTATTAATGGAATTTTGCGGAAAAGAGTAAAACTTTACCAGTTATAAGTTAATTGTTCTTTATCGAATTAACATTTTAACGAATTAACCTATTAACAATACAAAGATGAGCAATCAGGAGAAAGTAAGGCATTTGGTTAGACTAAGAGAACAGGCACGCCTGGGAGGTGGAGAAGAGCGAATTGAGACCCAGCATCAGAAGGGAAAGTATACTGCACGTGAACGAATCGAACGGATATTGGACGAAGGAAGTTTCGAAGAGTTTGATATGTTCGTTACCCACCGAAGTCATGATTTTGGCCTGGAAAACCAACACTACCTATCAGATGGAGTGATCACAGGACATGGGACCATCGATGGCAGGGTGGTCTACATCTTCTCACAGGATTTTACTGTTTTTGGTGGATCACTTTCCGAAACTTTTGCGCAAAAGGTTTGCAAAGTGATGGATCAGGCAATGAAAGTGGGTGCACCCATTATTGGGATCAATGACAGTGGAGGAGCAAGAATACAAGAGGGCGTTAAGAGCCTGGCCGGGTATGCCGAAATATTTCAACGAAATATCATGGCTTCAGGTGTCATCCCTCAAATTTCTGCAATTTTCGGACCCTGTGCCGGAGGAGCCGTGTATTCGCCTGCATTAACTGATGTGGTGATCATGAGTGATAAAACAAGTTATATGTTTGTAACCGGCCCCCGTGTAACTAAAACTGTGACCGGTGAAGAAATTACTACGGAAGACCTGGGTGGCGCAAGCGTTCATGCTGTGAAATCTGGTGTTGCACATTTTAGGGCTGATGATGAAGAAGAAGGGTTTTTACTGATCAGGAAAACGCTCCAGTTCCTTCCTCAAAATAACCTGGAGGACCCACCAGTAATGGAATGCACTGATCCTATCGATCGGGTGGTTGATGGGTTGAATGATATTATCCCTGAAGATCCGCATCATCCCTATGATGTAAAGGATATTATTTATTCGATTGTGGATGACAGCGAATTTCTGGAATTCCACCGTCATTTTGCTAAAAATATTGTTGTAGGCTTTGCCCGATTTAATGGTATTCCTTGCGGACTAGTTGCCAATCAGCCTAATTTCCTTGCCGGTGTTTTAGATATTAATTCTTCACGAAAAGCAGCAAGGTTTGTCCGCTTTTGCGATGCCTTCAACTTACCCATTGTTACCCTTGTGGATGTTCCCGGTTTTTTACCGGGAAGTGCCCAGGAATATGGAGGGATTATTACGCATGGGGCCAAGCTGATGTTTGCTTATGGTGAAGCTACTGTTCCCAAAGTAACCATTACTTTACGTAAATCATATGGTGGTGCTCATGATGTTATGGGCTCGAAGCAATTACGGGGTGATATTAACTATGCATGGCCCACTGCTGAAATTGCTGTGATGGGCCCCAAAGGGGCTATTGAAGTGCTGGAAGGAAAAAACATTGCTAAAATTGAAGATCGCGAACAAAAGGCAAAATATATTGCAGAGAAAGAAAAGGAATATCGCGATAAAACTGCGACACCCTATGAGGCTGCCCGCTACGGCTATATTGATGATGTAATAGAACCACGAAATACACGCTTTAGGATCATCAGGGCATTAAAAACACTTTCCACTAAAAAGGATAAGAACCCACCTAAAAAACATAGTAACATTCCTTTATAATTTTATTGATATGGAACTTGCAAAAATAAGCTTCGATTTTTCAGCAATTTCAGGGTTTGGAGTTACAGTGGCTGTGGTAGGTTATCTTACCGTGTTTATTTCGCTTGTTATTTTATATTACGCTTACAGGCTTATTCCAAAACTGATCAATTTACAGACCAGGCAAAAACTTTTGAAACAGGGGAAAGAGCTGGAAGCCCTAAATGATCTTAATATTGTAGGAGAGGCAAATGCTGCCATAAGCATGGCGCTATACCTTTATTTCAATGAGCATGATGAAGAAAGCCACAAGCTCACCATAAAAAATATCCAGCGATCTTATACCCCCTGGAGTTCAAGAATCTACAGTGTAAACGACTATTTTAAAATGAAATAGAACCCATGAAGAAATTTAAATTTACCATAAGCGGGAATGAGTATGATGTGGAAATTCAAAAGTTCGAAGATAACATCGCCAGGATAGAAGTAAATGGCACAAGCTATTCTGTGGAAGTCCATAAAGAGGTTAAACAGTCTAAAACACCAATCTTTTTAAGGCAGGAGGTACCTTCTCCCACAAGAAGTGAAACCAAGATTAAAAAAACAATAGGAGCCACACAAATCAAATCACCCTTACCTGGAAATATTTTACAGGTTTTTGTAAAGGTAGGTGATGAAGTGAAAAAAGGGGACAGGCTTTTAATTTATGAAGCCATGAAGATGGAAAATGCGGTTCTGGCGGAGAAAGACGGAATGGTCTCTCAGGTGAAAGTTCAGAAAGGGGAGAGTGTTTTAGAAGGGGATGTTTTAATTGAAATATCATGAGCAAAGCAATTCGAAAAGTAGTTACAGTCTTTAGTATTGTGGCTGTGCTTGCCATGTTGTCTGGTTTTATGCATTCAAATAAGAATAGTGAAGTTGTATCAACAAAAACAGAAATAGCGCAAAGTAAAACGTCAACAGACCAATTGGCAGCCATACCGGAATATAAAATGGATGCAAGGGAAGGGATCATCAGGTTTTTTAGGTTTACCGGTTTTGCTAATGCTACATGGAGCCATATTATTATGATTGTGGTAGGATTATTCTTTATTTTCCTTGCCATTAAATATGATTATGAGCCATTGTTACTAATACCTATTGGCGTTGGCGTATTAATAGGGAATATCCCCTTTATGCTTAATGCTGGTTTAAAGATTGGGGTTTATGAAGAGGGAAGCGTTTTAAATTACCTCTATTTTGGTGTGAAGGCTGGTATTTACCCACCTCTAATTTTTTTAGGAATCGGAGCTATGACTGATTTCTCTTCATTGATTTCAAATCCCCGCTTAATGTTACTTGGTGCCGCTGCTCAGGTAGGGATATTTATTACCTTTCTGGGTGCCCTGGTATTAGGGTTTCATCCCGCTGAAGCAGGAGCTATTGGTATTATTGGCGGAGCTGATGGGCCCACAGCCATTTTCCTCTCTTCAAAGTTAGCAAACGGTTTAAACATTATCGGACATTCTGCAACGGGGAATCCCATCTTTGTGAAAAACCTGATCGGCCCCATTGCCATTGCAGCCTATTCATATATGGCACTGGTACCGGTTATCCAGCCTCCCATCATGAAACTTTTGACAAGCAAAAAAGAGCGCTTAATCAGGATGAAGCCTACCCGCTCAGTAACGAAGCTTGAAAAAATACTGTTTCCTATAATCGGGTTGCTGCTTACCGCTTTTATTGCACCCAGTGCACTCCCTTTGTTGGGGATGCTTTTCTTTGGAAATATTCTTAAAGAGAGTGGTGTAACCCGCCGTCTGGCTGAAACTTCAAGAAATGCACTTATCGATATCGTTACCATTCTGCTGGGTTTAACGGTAGGGGCATCCACCCAGGCTGATGTCTTCCTGACAAGCCAATCCATATTAATTTTTATTTTGGGGGCACTCTCATTTATGATAGCCACAGCAGGCGGTGTTATGTTTGCCAAGGTTATGAACCTGTTTTTATCCAAAGAAAACAAAATAAACCCATTGGTTGGAGCTGCGGGTGTTTCTGCAGTTCCTGATAGTGCCAGGGTAGTTCAGAGTGAAGGCCTGAAAGCTGATCCTTCTAATCATTTGCTTATGCATGCCATGGCACCCAATGTAGCTGGGGTTATCGGCTCGGCGGTGGCTGCAGGGATTTTGTTGAGTTTTTTATTGTAAGGTGAATCTGTCTTCCTAATCCCTTCACTTGTCTCTAATTCGTCAGCCCCCCCCGAACGGTCAAACGAGTTTGAGTCCTGTTGGCTTCCTTCATCTTTCAACTGCATCAAACAGTCAGAGACTTGTGGCCAATTGAAAAACAAATCCTATTTTTGTGACAACAAAAAAATTAACATCCTCCTTGTCATGAATAATAAATTTGATCGAAGAAAATTTATAAAAAAGTCAACTCAGGCCGGACTGGGCATTGCTCTGGGTGGTGCTGCCATAACATCCTTTGCTGATAGCCCCTTGCCCGCCATCCCTTATTATCCCTTTAAGGGTAAAAAACTGGATGTCGTTCGAATAGGTATGGTCGGGGTTGGAGGTATGGGTACTTCCCATTTCAGAAACTTCCTGAAGATCAAAGGATGTGAAGTAGTAGCAGTGTGTGATATTTTGGAAAGCAGAGTAGAACGAGCTCAAATGTTAGCAGTTGAAGCGGGATTTAAAAAGCCTGAAGGATATTCAAACGGAGAATATGACTTTAAACGCCTGTGTGCGCGTGACGACCTTGACCTGATTTTTACGGCCACTCCCTGGAAATGGCATGTTCCAGTCTGTATTGAAGCCATGAATAATGGAAAACATGCAGCCACTGAAGTACCGGCTGCACTTACTATTGAACAATGCTGGCAGTTAATTGAAATATCAGAGCGAACTGGCAAACATTGCATCATGATGGAAAATTGCAATTATGACCGGGAAGAAATGATGATCCTGAACATGGTTAAGAAAGGATTGCTTGGAGAACCCTTGCATGCAAGGTGTGGTTACCTGCATGACCTGAGGGCAGTGAAGCATGACATGAATGGGGAGGGTCTCTGGCGACGGGATTGGTCGATGAAACGAAATGGAGATCTTTACCCGACTCATGGCCTGGGGCCAGTAGCACAGTGCCTGGATATTAACCGTGGTAATTATTTTGATTACCTGGTATCCTTCAGTACAAAGTCAAGGGGCTTAAGCCTTTTTGCCATCGAAGAATTCGGCCACGAAAGTCCACAGGCAAACGAGAAATTTGTTTTAGGTGATGTGGTGAGTACATTAATTAAAACAAAACGGGGAGAAACCATTTTAGTGACACATGATACCAGCAGTCCCCGGCCATACAGCAGAGACATTTTGGTTCAGGGCACGAAGGGAATTGCCCGGAAATATCCGGTTCCCAGGATCCATATCGAGGGACGTAGTGAAGGACATGGCTGGGAAGATTTTTCGGAATATAAGAAAGAATTTTATCATCCTTTGTGGGCACAGATGGAAGAAGAAGCTCAAGGTGCTGGTCACGGTGGGATGGATTACCTTGAAGATTTCCGGCTGGTGAATGCTTTAAAAAATGGCCTTGAGCCAGATATGGATGTATACGATGCCGCTGTTTTAAGTGCAGTAACCGAGTTAAGTGAAAAATCAATTGCAAGAGGTAGCTGGCCGATCCAATTCCCGGATTTTACCAGAGGGATGTGGAAAACAACACGTGATTTGGAAGTGATGAAGGTATAGTTCAATTTTTATTGTAATTCAGCTAAATTTTAACCCATGCTTATTATTGGAATATCCGGAGGATCTGGTTCAGGGAAAACAACGGTTATTAAAAAGATCATTAAAAGTTTACCATCGGGATCTGTTTCAGTGCTTGCACAGGATGCTTATTACCGCGACAATGGTCATTTATCTCAGGAAGAAAAACGAAAGATCAATTTTGATCATCCCTCCTCCATTGAGTTTAATTTGTTAATTGACCATATCGAACGGCTGAAAAACGGTGAAACAGTTGGAATGCCTATTTATTCTTATGTAACCTGCGCCCGTGCTAAAGAAACGATCCCCGTTCATCCAACCAAAGTGATGATAGTGGATGGTATTTTGATCCTTACCAATCCGCGCTTACGTAAAAAACTGGACATTAAAATTTATGTTGATGCCGATGCCGATGACCGCCTGATGCGGATTATCTGGCGGGATATTGAAGAGCGGGGAAGAAATTTTAAGCAAGTTCTTGATCACTATGAAACTTTTGTAAAGCCCATGCACCTGCTTTTTATTGAACCCAATAAAAGATATGCAGATATTATTATACCCCAGGGAGGGAAAAATCAGATTGCCATTGACGTTTTAAAATCACGGATTAAGGAAAAACTGATGGAAGATGCTTAGACGTTTTTCCGTTTTAATCATATAACATCAGATTTATTAAAGAAAAAACAGCAGCCTAGTTGTATCGGGCTGCTGTTTTATTATATAGAAAACTGCCAACTTTTTATTTGTCGTCTTTCACTTCTTCAAAGTCAACGTCTGTAACTTCATCATCTTTTGGAGCCTGTCCTTCCTGTCCACCCTCTTGTTGCTGGCTTCCGGGTGCGCCTTGTGCCCCAGCTTGTTGTGAAGCAGCATACATTTCCTGGCTGGCTGCCTGCCATGCTGTATTAAGTTCATTCATTGAGGTATCTATTCCAGCGAAATCCTTGTTTTTATAAGCTTCTTTCAATTTACCTAAAGCAGCCTCAATCGGGCCTTTTTTCTCTGCTGGAACTTTATCGCCGTATTCTTTCAACTGCTTTTCAGTTTGGAAAATAAGGGCGTCAGCACTATTCAGTTTGTCGATTTCTTCTTTCGCTTTTTTATCCGCATCCGCATTGGCAGCTGCTTCATCTTTCATTTTCTTGATTTCATCATCAGACAATCCTGAAGACGCTTCGATACGAATGTCCTGTGATTTGCCGGTTGCTTTATCTTTTGCTGTTACATGTAAAATTCCATTGGCATCAATATCAAAGGTTACTTCAATCTGAGGAATTCCTCTTGGTGCAGGTGGAATGCCATCCAAATGGAATCGGCCAAGGCTTTTATTCTGACTTGCCATCGGACGTTCGCCCTGCAAAATATGTATTTCAACCGAAGTCTGGTTATCAGCAGCTGTACTGAATGTTTCAGATTTTTTAGTAGGAATTGTTGTGTTGGATTCTATCAGTTTGGTCATGACACTTCCCATGGTTTCAATTCCCATAGATAAGGGAGTAACATCCAACAGAAGCACATCTTTGACTTCTCCGGTCAACACCCCACCCTGTATAGCAGCTCCAACAGCCACTACTTCGTCGGGATTAACCCCTTTTGAAGGAGTTTTTCCAAAAAAATCCTCTACCGTTTTCTGGATTGAAGGAATACGGGTAGAGCCTCCTACCAGGATAACTTCATCCACATCAGCAGCTTTCATGCCCGCATCTTTTAATGCAAGTTTGCATGGTTCGATGGTAGCTTTTACAAGGTCATCAGTTAGTTGATCAAATTTCGATCTGTTCAGTTTTCTTACCAGGTGTTTTGGAATACCATTTACCGGCATTATATAAGGAAGATTAATTTCTGTTTCTGAAGAGCTTGATAGTTCGATCTTAGCTTTTTCAGCAGCTTCCTTTAAACGTTGTAAAGCCATAGGGTCTTTGCGTAGGTCAATGGATTCATCCTTTTGGAATTCATCGGCCAGCCAATCAATAATTTTCTGATCAAAATCATCACCACCCAGATGCGTATTTCCGTTAGTTGATTTTACTTCAAAAACGCCATCACCTAATTCAAGGATGGAAATGTCAAATGTTCCCCCACCAAGGTCAAATACGGCCACTTTGATATCCCTGTCTTTTTTATCCAGCCCATACGCCAAAGAGGCAGCAGTAGGCTCATTAATAATTCTTTTTACGGTAAGGCCGGCAATTTCGCCGGCTTCTTTAGTTGCCTGACGCTGTGAATCACTAAAATATGCCGGTACCGTAATTACCGCTTCAGTTACTTCCTGACCAAGGTAATCTTCTGCAGTTTTTTTCATTTTCTGCAGAACCATAGCGGAAATTTCCTGAGGTGTATATTTCCTGTTATCTATTTGTACACGTGGTGTATTATTATCACCTTTAACTACCTTATAAGGAACCCTTGAAACTTCTTTGGTAACCCTGTCGAAGGTTTCACCCATAAACCGTTTGATACTGTATATCGTTTTTGTAGGATTGGTAATGGCTTGCCTTTTGGCAGGATCGCCAACTTTACGTTCCCCATTTTCGGTAAATGCTACAATTGAAGGAGTAGTTCTTCTTCCTTCGCTGTTAGGAATTACAACTGGCTCGTTTCCTTCCATTACAGAAACACATGAGTTTGTTGTTCCAAGATCGATTCCAATAATTTTTCCCATTTTGTATTTCTTTTAAATATTATTTCTCGTTTTTTATGACAAACGCAACGTTCAATCATTATGCCAAAGGAAATTGACCCATACAGGAATTATACAAATCGAAAAAAACGTCCTGATGTGAAGTATTATGAGTATTGATTGTCAGAGATATATGGGTATATTATTAATCACTTGCACGAAACTAAATGGAACAGTTTAATTTGTGACAAAAAGGCAGAAAGGTAAAAAACAGTAAGTTATTTTATCCCGGTAGATGGAGATAAACTTTACAGAATAAATTTTAGATTTTCAAATTGTATTAAAAGACTAACTGATTGGGTATGCAGGTCTTTTATGAGTTTCTTATTATATCGACTGGAAAAAATGCCTATTCCATTTTCAATATTTGAATATTGAGGCTTTTCCTGCACTATACTGGTGGAGGGTTCGTTCACCTGCATAAAAAGGGCATAGTCTTCTTCTGCTACAGCAACAGTAAATTCAATGTTTCCCGATAGCCTGCGCCTTACATTATCCTCCTTTTCAGTATCGCTGTACGGGATCAAATTTAAACAACTGGTATAAAAATTCTCGTCTTTATAATAAAAGGATAAACCACTACTTCCGGAAGCAGCACTTGCTGAGGTTTTAGCAAGGGTAATATAACGCTCAACCGTGTCAGCTGAATTAAATAATATTTCCTGGAAATAGAACCTCATTTCCAATTCATACTTACCTGCATTTTCTGCTTCATTCCATGAAAAGGTTTTTTGTCCTATCGGGTCATTAATAAAATTGATAAACCGGCTCGGTGGCGGACTGGTAAACTCAAATTCATTAACAAGGTTGGTTTCAGATGTAATGGTCTTGCCGGTTTTTGTATTTTGTATTTTTAATTTATAAATATTATCTTCATTAAGCCAAACAGGGATTACACCTACTGTGTCGTTAAATCCAATGATAACATATTCATACCCATAAGGGGATTCGGGGCGCTGCCAATTAAAAAGAACTTGTTCCGGATAATAAAATACCCCCGGTTCTTTGTTGAATATTGTAGTGGTATCGCAGGGATAAGATCTCACAAGATTACCTGAAGGTGTATACTCTTCTATTGAAACATCCAAAACACCGATTAAATAATTTGTACAATCAGCTTTCTGGGCATAGGTTAAAATATCCCCTTCACTCAGATAAGCCTTGTTAATTTTGATAAATTGATCCTGGTTTTTTTGGTCGAGCAAGCCATATACAACGGTAATATCTTCGTAATCAGCTATTGTTTTGAAATCGGTTTCGCAGGAATAAAATAAAAGAAGAAGTGAGGTAAAAAGAATAAATGGTAAGTGGTTTGTTTTCATTTTAATACATAATTTATTGGTGCAAATGTAATTATAAATATCCCTAATAAACTTAATACTGTTGCATTTTATTATTTGTTTACTCCATAATATAAAAGAGTAGGTATTATATATAATGTAAGATCGTGATTTGTGATGAATGCAAAACGTTGAAAACTTATTACATTTGCAAAAAAATAATCCCATGCAACAAGCAAAAGATTCAAGGCAGTATTACACCAAGATAACCACCCATGTGCTTCAGGAGATGAAGTTGAAGGGTGAGAAGATCGCTATGCTCACAGCTTACGATTATTCAATGGCTAAAATATTAGACGAATCGGGCATTGATATGGTATTGGTTGGGGATTCGGCATCCAATGTGATGGCAGGACATAAAACCACTTTACCGATTACGTTGGATGAAATGATCTACCATGCCTCATCGGTCACTCGTGCAGTAAGTAGGGCATTAATTGTTGTGGACCTTCCATTTGGCACATATCAGGGAAATTCGATAGAGGCTCTGCATTCCGCTATACGCATTATGAAAGAATCGGGGGCTAATGCCATTAAAATTGAGGGCGGGGAGGAGGTTGTCGGCTCTGTTAAGCGCATCCTGTCTGCTGGCATTCCGGTGATGGGCCATCTGGGTTTGACCCCGCAATCCATTCATAAATTTGGGACCTATGTGGTGCGGGCCACTGAGCATGACGAAGCTGAAAAACTGGTTAAAGATGCCCATTTGCTTGAAGAGGCAGGATGTTTTGGGATCGTGCTGGAAAAAATCCCAGCGGATCTTGCCGGAAGAGTAACTGCAGAAGTAAAAATACCATGTATAGGTATTGGGGCCGGCAGCAAAGTGGATGGGCAGGTTCTAGTATTACATGATATGTTGGGGATTACCACCAAGTTTTCTCCCCGGTTTTTGCGTCGGTATCATAATTTAAGTGAAGAAATCAAGGGATCAGTGAGTGCATATATAGATGATGTAAAATCTTCAAGTTTTCCGAACGAGAGAGAACAATATTAG
>JAIOZL010000050.1 GCA_021740645.1 Bacteroidales bacterium | reverse complement strand
CAGCCAGGCAAGTGTTGTGGTGAATCTGAATGACATCAATGAGCCTCCTTCAATATCGAACCAGAGTTTTAGCCTGGATGAAAACAGTGCCAATGGCTCCACTGTCGGGACTGTTTTGGCTACTGATCCTGATAATGGACAAACTTTAAGCTATTCGATTGATGCAGGAAATACCGATAATGCTTTTGCCATCAATGCCACCTCTGGTATATTGACGGTAAACAATGCTGCAGTTCTCAACTTTGAGCAAACATCCTCCTTTACTTTAACCATATGTGTAGCAGATAATGGAAGCGGCTCTTTATCCAGCCAGGCAAGTGTTGTGGTGAATCTGAATGACATCAATGAGCCTCCTTCAATATCGAACCAGAGTTTTAGCCTGGATGAAAACAGTGCCAATGGGACAAATGTTGGTTCAGTAGCTGCAACAGATCCTGATATCGGTCAAAGTATTAGTTTCTCAATTATGTCTGGAAATCCTAATGGTGCTTTTACAATCAACTCATCTACGGGTTTATTAAGTGTTACCAATTCCGCTGAAATTGACTTTGAACTGAATCCTGTTTTTAACCTGATAATCGAGGTAACAGATGATGGTACAACGGTGTTATCAAGTCAGGCTGGTGTGCAGGTAATATTAAATGACCTGAATGAAACTCCAAATATTGAAGACCAGAGTTTTGCTTTAGCAGAAAATACAGCACAAGGTAGCAGTGTGGGAACGGTTTTAGCTGTGGATCCTGATGCAGGTCAAAACCTGTTGTACCAGATTTTATCAGGAAATACAGACAATGCATTTGTAATAAATGCCTCTACAGGAATAGTAATGATTAACAATGAAAGTGCGATTAATTATGAATCTAATCCCGTTTTCATGCTGACTGTAAAAGTTACTGATAATGGGGTAGGAAACCTTTCCGACCAGGCTGTAGTAACAATTGCATTAATTGATATAAATGAGGCCCCCGTAATACTTACCGAGTCTTTGTTTGTGACAGTAGACGGGAATCTTATTTCTCATGAAATAAATGGAAACAGGATACTGGTTGGTTTTATTGATGCTTTCGATCCTGATGCCGGACAAACTTTATCCTATGAAATTACATCAGGAAATCATCCTGAGATTTGGGATATTGAATGGGAAACAGGAGAATTGTCCATTACAAATCCCTACTATTTTAACCCGATAGAGCTACATAATTATCCTTTATATATTAAAGTATCCGATAATGCTTCACAATCCTTAAATAGTATAGATGAAATTGTTATTGAAGTCAATATTCAGGATGTAAATGCCTATGTTGAAAATGTACAGAATTATACAAGTTTGCAACCTTCTGCCATGACAGAAGAAGTGTATAAATTGTATCCTAATCCAGCCAGCGATAATATGAAGATCGAAATGGAGGGTATAGGGAGTGGAAAATTTATTTTAGGGATATTTAATTTGAGTGGTGAGGAAGTTTTAAGAAAAGAGTTTGGAGAGGTTAGCGGGGGACTATCTTCTGACATTGATATTTCGATGTTAAGTAAGGGAATATACATGGTAAATTTCCAATTAGGTAAGATGTCACATATAAAAAAGTTAGTCAAACTTTGAAAGAACCCCGTCTTCGGACGGGTTTTTTTTTGCCCTTAACTTTCTTAATGTTTTTCTGTCAAAAAAAAGATGTAACCTAATGTGGCTTTTCTCATATAAAACAAATACAAGTATGGGGATGATATTATAAAACATTCCACTTAAATTTAAAGTTATTTTGCAGATGGATTGACAGGGGTATAATACCTGATATTTGTTTTTCGGCTTATTAAAGATAAGCAATATTAAAACAATTCACCTTGCAGGCTGTTTAGTAGAGTTAAAACTAACCCTGTAACTTTCCGTTTTGCTTTTAATGCTTTTTATTAGGAATTTTGCAGTTTAATATTCGATTGAAAAATAGTAATACAGATATAATCAGAATCTCTTATGACTTCTAAACCTCAGGAAAAAACTACATACGGTTCATTTATTATGCCTGACTATAAAAAACTAATTTCGAAAGAATTAGTTGCTAAAATTCGGGAGGTAGAGTATTTTCAGGATTCCATGTACTCTGAACTGGCAATTTCTGCTACCCTCGATTTTTTTACGAAAAGATACGTAAGGCAGCTTTATGATTTTACCCAGGTTACAAAAGATACCGTTATTGTTGATGCCGGTGCTGGTTTTGGCTGGTTATCCATGGCTTTGGCTTTTACAACTGATGCAAGTATTATTTCGATAGATGCTGATGAAAACAGGGTAATAGCTGGTCAGGAGATGGCGAAATTAATGGGCCTGGATCATAAAATTACCTGGAAGCATGGAAGCATTGGCAATTTGCCCTTAGAAGATAAAGTAGCTGACGTGGTTTATTGTGTCGAGGTACTGGAGCATGTTTATCGGGATAAAAAAGCCATTCCTGATTTAAAAAGAACATCCAAAGATCTTGTCATATTAACCACACCAAATTTATGGTTTCCGGCAATTGCCCATGATACACAGCTCCCATTCTGTCATTGGTTGCCAAGGCCAATGAGAATACCTTATGCCCGTTTATTTAACCGCACAGAAGTAGAAAATGATAATTTGTTCTGGTCGCCTATTGCTGTGCTTCGTCAAATGAAAGGTTTTAAGCCGATATCAAAATGGTTACATTATAAATCACTCGACAGGTTTAAAGAAACATTTCCTTTTTATTTACCCTATGGTAGTGGAAGACATGTAAAAGAACTGGGTAAAGTGAAAGGTTTATATTATGAAATTGCTTCGAGGTTTGGTATGTTTTCTCATTATATCTCTCCTTCCTTATCTTATGTTTTTAAAAGAGTTGAAAAATAAACATAGATGCCTCCGTTCATGAAATATGCAATAGTAATTCCAGCCAAAGATGAAGAGGAAACCCTAAGCAGGGTTTTGTCCTCAGTGGCAGCTCAAAGTTTACCTTGTCAGAAGTGTCTTGTGGTAGATGATGGCTCTGAGGACAAAACCGCTGATATTGTAAAACAATACATGAATAAGTACGATTTCTTTGATTATTATCGAAATGAAAATAAACAGAAATATATAGTAGGAGGGCATGTTGTACAGGTTTTTACTATCGGCAAAGAAGTGCTTGAAGAAAGAGGTGTTGATTTTGATTATGTGGTGAAAATGGATGCTGACCTCGAATTCGAAAGCGATTTCATGGAGAAAATTGCCATGAAACTTACTGCTAAAGAAAAGTGGGGGATAGTTTCTGGTACGCCTTATTATATCCAGGATGGAAGAGAATTTTTTGAGATCAGTCCGACATGGCATAGCCAGGGGCAATTTAAAGTATATAATAAATGGTGCCTTGAGGATATAGGTGGAATAAAAAAAATGCTGGGGTGGGATTGTGCAGATAATATTCAGGCAATTGAAAAAGGATATAAGACAGAAGCCTTCAGAGATATTCACTATAAAATGTTTAGAATGGTTGGGGGAAAATCTTCTTTGCTAAGAGGGCGGATAAAACATGGAATGGGAGCATATAATCTGAATTATAGCTTGTTTTATATGGCATTTAAACTTTTCCACGATTTGTTTAAACCCCCTTACATCGTTGGTTCCCTGTATTATCTTTATGGATATTTTAAAGGAATGTTTGCCACCAAATCTGACTATCTGACCGGGCCACAAGTGAAAATTCTCAGGAAACTATTCTGGGAAAGTTTTACAGAACGATTTAGAAATAAGGAATTTATCTTATTTCAAAAACTCAATCTCAGGAAAGGATAAATTTTGGATAAAATGTTAAAGATCTCAATTGCATTTCCCATTTTTAATGGGCTCAATTATACCCAGCAGTGTTTGAAGAATTTATTCGAAGAACACAAAATCGAGAAACTAGATGCGGAATATTCTCTGGTTATTGTTGATGATAATTCAACCGATGGATCATGGGACTGGATTCAAAAGCATTACCCCCAGGTAAACTTACTAAAAGGTACCGGTGACCTTTGGTGGGGTGGAGGTATTAATAAAGCGGTCCGTTATGCTCTTGACGAGTTAAAAGCTGACTATATATTATGGTGGAATAACGATATCGTTGCTAAAGAAGATTATTTTACTAAAATTCCTGAAATCCTTGCTGATGCAAATGTTAATCAAATAATCGGATCAAAAATCTATTTTTTTACCAATCCCGAATTGGTCTGGTCGATGGGAGGGGAGTTCAACCCTAAAACAGGAAAGTATGGAATGAAGGGGATGTATAGTCCCGATGGTCCGGAATTTAATAAGCCTTTGGAATGTGATTGGTTACCGGGAATGGGCACTATTATTCATAAATCGGTTTTTGAAAAAGTTGGATTTGTTGATAATGAAAGTTTCCCTCAATACCATGGTGATAGTGATTTCACCTTTCGGGCAAAAAAAGCCGGTTTTAAGGTGCTGTGTAATCCTGAATTGATAATATATAACGATACACGGAATACAGGATTAAGTCATGGAGAAAGCTTTAAAAAACTCTTCCAGTCGATGAAAACCATTAAGTCGAACTTTAACATCAAACAGGAATTAAAGTTTTACAGCAAACATGCCCAATCAAGTACAGCAAAATGGGTGGTTTATAAAAGATTTGCTAAATATATCGGAGGTTTTTTTAAATGGAAAATCCTGGGTTTATTTGGAATTAAGCGGAAAGAAAAAGTTTTGGTATAATTCCATTTAATTGAAAAAAATAAAAAAGGCAATCTGTTTGAACAGATTGCCTTTTATCGTTAATTTTTATTTTTACTCCCTGTCATCAGCTTCTTCTTTGTTGGCTATATACCAATCAATGGTTAGCTTTAATCCGTCCTTTAACGACAATGGATTATACTCAGGGTAAACTGTTCTTATTTTGTCTCCATTTAAAACCTTCCGGTACACTCCGTCTGGTTTTGTTGGATCCCATTTGATCATACTTTTATCTAACCCGGCAATTTCAGCGATAAGGTTCGATAAATCAAAAATAGTAGTATCTGTACCGTCCACATTTATCGGTTCAAGGTCATGGGGGAATTTGATTGCTTTTACAATCACATTTGCAGCATCCCTCACATATACAAACTCACGGATTGGTTTGCCCGTTCCCCATGCATTTACATAGGTTCCGTTTTGTTTGGCTTCAACTATCTTCTTGATCAATGCGGATATCACATGACTGCGGTGCTCGTTAAATACATCGTGTTCACCATATAAATTGGTGAGCACCAGTTGAACAGCGTCAATGTTATATTGCTTTTTGTATGCGTTCATCAGCACCAGGTGCAATCTTTTAGTAAACCCATACGATTGAACTGAATCATGAAGCTTACCATTAAAAAGATCCTTTTCATACAGCTCATCATGAATATGGCCGGGGTAACTGCAAGCGCTACCTACCGAAACAAATTTCTTTACTCCATATTTTGCAGCTCTCTGGTAAATGTTTAGTGCCATTCGTGAGTTCCTGTCTATAAGGCCCACCGGGTCGGTTTGGTTAATACCAATACCACCGTAGTAAGCCGCAGAGTGGATAATCACGTCAACTGAACCTGCTTTGGCAATGGCGGCTTCAAAATATGCATCCATGCCTTCACCTGTTTCCAGATTGAATTCCTTGCTTCTTGGCGCAAATACAGTGTATCCCTCTTTTTCTGCAATCTCAACTATTACGCGACCAACAAAACCAGAACCTCCAGTAATTAAAACATTTTTCATTAAGCGTTCCTCCATTCATTGATCACAGTGATGTTTTTCAGAACCTTGATCAGCTCGTCTATACCACCATCAAGTGTAATATCAGCACTGAAACCAAGTTTTTTAATCTTGTTATATGACACTTCATAATCGCGCTGGTCGAAATCCTGTCCGATTTCTGCCTCATGGAGATAGAATGGAAGTTTTTCTTTTATTTTAATGGCCACATCTTTTTTAGTGTAGTTCATACTATCGTCGCCTACATTAAAGGATTCTCCACTCATCGCTTCATAATTTTCAAGGGCGAAGAGATAAGAGTTTACGGCATCAATTACATGCAAGAAGGTTCTGCGGAACGATCCCTCAAATAAAACAATTTGTTTGGCATGGATAGCCTGATAAACAAAATCATTAATTAAAAGGTCAAGCCTAAGCCGCGGTGAAATCCCAAAGACTGTAGCGAAACGAAGTGCTACCGATCCTATGTCCAAGAACATTTTCTCGGCTTCAGCTTTTGTTGATCCATACAGCGTCAAAGGAGCGATGGGTGTATTTTCATCACAAATACCATCCACTTTACCGTAGGTGGAACCGGTTGATGCAAAAATTGCACGCTGGTTTTTCGACAAGTTATTCACGACATTTCTGGAACCATCCACATTAATTGAATGAGCTCTTCCCGGATCTGCAGCGCATGCAGGATAACCGACTATAGCAGCAAGGTGCATCACCACATCTACTTTACTGATAACCTCTTTCATGTGTTTTTCATCGCGTACATCACCTTTAACGATTTCAAGTTTTTTATCATTGGCAAAATGCAGGATAGGTTTAGCTCCGAAGGTAAAGTTATCAAACAGAATTACCTCATGTCCAAGGGCTAATAAGTTAGGGACTAAAATGGAGCCTTTGTATCCCGCTCCACCAGTAACAAGAATTTTCATATGTTATCTATTATTTAATATTGATTTAGTTTCAAATGATATATTGACTTTAAACTGTATTTTGAAAAAAAAGTTTTGTTTAAACTAGTCAAACATATATTTAAGACAATAGTTCAGGTTGGTTGATTGTATTTGAAAGATAAAAGTTTTAATAAAAGATTAAATATAGCATCACCTCTAATGCAGCCACAAAATAAACCATTTATTTTAAGAATACCTGAGAAATGAGAAAAATTTCCCTTAGAACATGCTTTTTTACTTTCCGATACAAAACCGTGAAAAAATATTCCCCAGGATTTCGTCAGTTGTTATTACGCCAGTTATTTCTCCGAGATAATGTAATGCCTGCCGGATATCAATAGCAATAAGGTCGGATGGAACATCTTCACGAAATCCTTTCTGAATACTTATTATTGACTCCGCTGCCCGGCTCAACGCTTCGTAATGACGTGTATTGGAAACGATGGTGCTATCGGAAATGGATTCTTTCTCCACATATTCGGAAAGGTGATCGAGGATCAGGTTGATATTCTCTTTTCGTTTTGCTGAAACAAACAAACATTCCATCTCAACCATTTTTTTAAACCCCTCTGGCGATTCAACCAGTTGATCAGTCTTATTGGCAATGAGGATAAACTTTTTGTCCTTGTCGCTCCCTGAAGGCAATTTCCGGATATGTTGTTTAAATTCTTTCAAGGTCAGACGGATATCTGCACAGGATGATTTGCTAACATCAAACACAAAAAGAATGATTTTTGCCTGGTCAATTTTTTTATATGTCCGTTCTATACCAATGCTTTCTATTTCATCTTCAGCGTTTCTTAAACCTGCTGTGTCGATGAATCGGAACGAAACTCCTTTTAGCACAATTGTATCCTCTATCGAATCGCGGGTTGTACCTGGTATTTCTGATACGATGGCTTTTTCTTCGTTTAATATGGCATTTAGCAGGGTGGATTTCCCTACGTTAGGCTCACCCACTATAGCAACCGGGATACCTTGTTTTAAAACCTGTCCGAAAGTAAATGACTCCAGTAATTTTGCAATTTCGGATTGCAATTTTTCGAGAAGGTCATTTAATCCTTTACGATCGGCAAATTCTACATCCTCTTCACTGAAATCCAGTTCAAGTTCAATAAGTGAGGCAAAGTCAAGTAATTGCTGACGAAGTTCCTTTATTTTAGATGAGAAGCCTCCCCGCATCTGGTCAAGGGCAAGGTCATGTGAACTTTTTGAGTGGGAGGCAATTAAATCTGCAACAGCCTCAGCTTGTGTAAGATCAAACTTTCCATTAAGAAATGCCCTAAGGGTAAACTCTCCTGGTTTGGCCAGCCGGATTCCATTCTCAATCAAGAGCTCTATTATTTTTTGCTGGATGTAGGGTGAGCCATGACAGGATATCTCAATTGAATCTTCTCCGGTATATGAATTAGGCTTGTTAAATACACTTAATAACACATCATCAATAACTTCATTATGTTTCACTATTTTCCCATAATGCAGTGTATGGGTTTTTGCATTTTGAAGATCAAATCCTCTTTTAGCAGGGAAAAAGATCGAGTGACAGACTTTAACGGACTGGTCTCCGGATATACGTATAACTGCAATGGCACTTGTCCCCGAAGGTGTCGCAAGGGCACAAATGGTGTCTGTGAGGTTGGCAATATGGCTTACCTGGTTCATTTTATTAATTCTTTGATGTAAAACAAAATTAAGAATAATTCCATCGTTTTTTATAATTCCCTTATCTTTGGGGCGAATAAATAAAATTCCTAATCCTATAATATGAGCGTCTTAGTTAATAAAAACTCGAAAATAATAATTCAGGGCTTTACCGGTAAAGAAGGTACTTTTCATGCAAGCCAAATGATAGCATATGGTACAAATGTAGTAGGTGGGGTTACCCCCGGAAAGGGCGGGACAAAACATCTTAATAAACCAGTTTTTAATACTGTAGAAGATGCTGTAATTAATACGGGAGCAGATGTATCCATAATTTTTGTACCTCCTTCATTTTCTGCTGATGCAATTATGGAAGCAGCCAATGCAAATATAAGAGTGGTTATCTGCATTACTGAAGGCATTCCTGTTCAGGATATGGTGAAGGTAAAAGAGTATTTGAAAAACAAAGATTGCCGCTTAGTGGGTCCCAACTGCCCTGGAGTGATCACTCCGGGTGAAGCTAAGGTAGGAATTATGCCAGGGTTCATACATCAACCTGGTGATATTGGAATTGTTAGTCGCTCAGGAACCTTAACCTATGAAGCCGTAGATCAGTTAACAAAACTTGGACTTGGACAATCCACAGCAATCGGAATTGGAGGTGACCCAATTATTGGTACTACCACAAAGCAAGCTGTTGAGCTATTTATGAATGATCCCGATACCAAAGGAATCGTTATGATTGGTGAAATTGGAGGGGGTATGGAAGCCGAGGCAGCATATTACATCAAGGAATTTGGGACCAAACCCGTAGTGAGTTTTATTGCCGGTGCCACTGCTCCTAAGGGAAGGACCATGGGCCACGCAGGTGCAATTATTGGCGGGAAAGCGGATACAGCAGAAGCTAAGAAAGAAATACTTAGAGAATGTGGTGTTCATGTGGTGGATTCACCAGCTGATATTGGTAGAACCATGGCCAAAGTATTAGGCAAGGCTTAATCCTGTGAAATACCCATCCCTTACACTCCTAAATGTCCAATAGTAAGTCTGATTTAAAAAGGTAAGATCCAGGCATCCTTATATTTTGCAGGAAGTTCTTTTTTTGCTTCAGCGGCTAATTCCTGGGTAGCATAATCAGCCAGTGATATTCTGAACTTATTATCCTTTGTGACCACCTTTGCTTTTTTAAAGCCCTCATTGTTGTATTTTACAAGTTGTAGTTTCGCGTCATCAATCGATGCGAAACTGCCGATGATAATATAGAATCTGCCACTCTCCTTGCTAACAATAAGCTCTTCTTCTTTGTTCTCCGGAACTTTATATTGAACTCGTTCATTTGTTCCGCAAATCAGGGTTTCAGTTTCACTATCCTTTTCCTCTCCAAACCATACGATGGCAAAACCTTCATATATGCCAACCCCCACTGCAGTCCACTTAAACTTTTCCCATTCCTTAAAATTAGTGATCAATGAACGGGAGGCAGAGGTTTCCCGCCACTGTTCAAAAGCTTTATCTGCATTGGCTGATTTATTTTCCCAATAGATCATCTCATATCCCACACCAGGATATTTTGTGATTTCCAGGGGTTTATTAATCATGCATGATTTATCGATAACCTCTTTTTCAAAACAGCATGGGATCCATTTGCCTTTGTCGGACCAACTGTGGAAATTACATGTATTTGTATCTGGTTTATTTGTGAAAAGATCAATTGCGTGTTGTTTGGCCACAAAGCTGAGTGATTTGGATAGCTGGGCTTCATTCAGGTTCATAGCTTTTCGGTAATCACTAATAAGGTTAAATAACCTGTATTCTTCTGATGAAATGCAAAAGTCTGGAGGAATCGTATCCTGTGAAAAGGAGTTTGATATTAAAATTAATGTAAGCAAAAAAGATAAAAAGTAATTTCTATTGACTTTAATAGACCTCATTGAGTAAAAATTGATTTTCAAAAGTAGGAATTTCTTTGATACAATTCGGGCTCAATTTGACGAATGCTAATTTATAAGCCTAATAATTCCAACTTCTTTAAATGAAACATCAGGTATTCAAAACAGTATAAATAATTGTTGCTCAAAAGTAAATTCTAAAATTTACAAAAAATATTATCTGAAGTTTTTTTGAAAGGGAAAGACGGTATACAAACCAGGATTACAAAATAAGTGTACTGTTTCTTAAAATAACAAACGGTGATGTAATAGACTATAAGGAATGCTCAAAGTCAATTAATTCTGCTTTGTTCAGACTTTAGCAAAAGGGTTGACCTCCAAAGGTCAACCCTTTTTTATTAATGATAAATTCATATTTGAGCAGGCCATAATAGCTATCTTTGCATCAAAATTTGCACCTATGGAATTACAGCAATCACTGTCGTTATATTGGAGTAAACTCTATCCCGAAATGGACCAAACAAAGCTGTCAACCTTCATTCAGGAAATCGAGGACTTAAAAAAAACAATAAACTTTACCCCACATATCCGGGAATGGTATAAGGATGCGATTATTTACTCCCTTTATGTAGATTTATTTAATGAAAACTTCCTGGGATTGGTAAATAAGCTTGATTATCTGCAGGACTTAGGTGTAAATTGTTTGTGGTTACTTCCTATTTTGGATTCCCCTATGAAGGACGCAGGTTTTGATATCCGGAATTACGACCAGATTAGGTTGGATCTATTGGGTTTGCCTGAAAGTTCTACCATTGAAGAGCGCAAGAAATTGTTCAGAGACTTTTTACATCAGGCTCACCAGAGAGGAATAAAGGTGATTTTTGATATCGCAATTAATCATACCTCCGATGAGCATCCCTGGTTTGTTGAAGCAAAAAAATCGGAAGATAATCCTTACCGCGATTATTATATCTGGTCGAAAGATAAAAATCTGTATAAAGATGCCCGGATTATCTTTGAAGGGCTTTGTGAGAGTAATTGGGAAAAGGAAGGGGATTGGTTTTATTTTCACCGGTTTTTTGAGTTTCAGCCCGATCTCAATTTCCGAAATCCTGATGTTTTAATAGATATGACAAGGAATTTTCTGTTCTGGCTTTCACAGGGCGTGGATGGCTTCAGAGCGGATGCTATACCTTATCTTTGGAAGGAGGATGGCACAACCTGTGAAAATCATCCAATGCTTCATAATGTGGTCAAGTTTTTTAGGGCAGTAATCGATTATGTGCGACCAAATACCTTGTTACTAGCTGAGGCTTGTCAGAAGCCACAAGAAGTAGTGAAATATTTTGGGGAGGGGGATGAGTGTAATGCAGGGTATCATTTTCCGTTGATGCCTCAGATATTTAAGTCGCTTGCTTCTGGATCAGGTCAACCTATTGAAAATATATTAAGTCCTGCTGTTACTCCTCAAATACCCGATGCTGCCCAATGGTTTACTTTCATGCGATGTCATGATGAATTAAGCCTTGAACTGGTTTATGTGTCGGAAGAAGACAGGAAATATATACATGATAATTATTGTTTAAAGCCGGAATGGAACTTTCGCCTCGGGCAGGGAGTCTCAGCCCGACTGGCAGAATTACTTCAACGAAGCCCAGAGAAAATAGGATTGGCTTATTCAATTATGTTATCCCTGCCCGGAACACCCATCGTATATTATGGAGATGAGTTTGGTAAATTAAATGATCAGGCCTACTACCGCGAAATGATCAAACTATCAGGGAAAGATGATACCCGTTTTTTGGTGAGAGGGAAGATTAATTGGGATCAACTTGAAAAGGATTTGGAAGATGAAAACAGTTTTTCTTCAATGGTTTATAAGGAAACAAAAATATTATTAAATGTTCGGAAAGACCATCCATGTTTTGGACGGGGTACCATAAAATGGATTAAAGTATTTGACGAAAATGACAAGGAGTTAAACACGGTTTTAACTTATGTTCGTGAATATAGAAATGATAAGGTGTTGGTTATTCAAAATCTATCAGACAATGAGTTTTGGATTAAGTCAACCATTTTAACAGGATTTGGATTTAATGACCTGCTTGGAAAAAATCTTATCCAGGGTAATGAGGCCGGATATCTGTTACTAAAACCGTTTCATTATCACTGGATAAAGATTTAAGATCAATTATTTAGAATTAAAAAACCGGTAAAACTATTTTTAGAAATGCCTAATACATATTCTAAAATTTATATTCAATTGATATTTGCAGTTCGTAACCGCGATGCATTGATACTGCCTGATTTTGAAGAAGAATTGTATAAATATATTGCTGGTATTATTAGAAATCAGAAACAAAAATTATTGGCTATAAATAGTACAAAAGACCATATTCATATTTTTGTTGGGTTGGAACCTACCTGCCGGATATCGGATTTGGTTAGGGAAATTAAGTCGGATTCATCAAAGATGATAAATGAAAAAAAGCTGAGTAAGTTTAAGTTTAACTGGCAGGAAGGATATGGGGCATTTTCTTACGGGGCATCGCAAAAACAAAATGTCATTAATTATGTAATGAATCAAAAGGAGCATCATCACAAATCAAGCTTCCGGGATGAATATGTAACATTTTTGAAAAAATTTGAAGTTGATCATGATGAAAAATATTTATTTGATTTTTTGGATGAGAATTAAAAATTTAGTGCTATAATATTCTGCACCTACGGCGCAGCCATATATTTTGGTGGAAATATTACCAACATCCGGCTCCTATGGAGCCCCACGAGAAAAATTTAATGTAGCCCCGTAGGGGTCAAATATTGGTAGATCAAAATATAAATTGCAATAGCACCGTAGGTGCTTAATGTTTTAAAGAAGAGAAGATGTTTGGAAAGAATTCTACAAATATTCTGCTCCTTCAGGGCCGGACATAGAAAGATGGATGGAGTTTCGTAAAGGCTAATAGTTGGTTTATCTAGATTGAACATTTTGAAAGGCAAAAATGAACTGGAATTCGAATATGGTAGTTATAATATTCTGCACCTACGGCGCAGCCATATATTTTGGTGGGAATATTACCAACATCCGGCTCGTATGGAGCCCCACTCGAAAAATTTAATGTAGCCCCGTAGGGGCCAAATATTGGTAGATCAAAATATAAATTGCAATAGCGCCGTAGGTGCTTAATGTTAAAAGAAGAGAAGATGTTTGGAAAGAATTCTACAAATATTCTGCTCCTTCAGGGCCGGACATAGAAAGATGGATGGAGTTTCGTAAAGGCTAATAGTTGGTTTATCTAGATTGAACATTTTGAAAGGCAAAAATGAATTGGAATTCGAATTTGGTAGTTATAATATTCTGCACCTACGGCGCAGCCATATATTTTGATGGGAATATTACCAACATGCGGCTCCTATGGAGCCCCACGAGAAAAATTTAATGTAGCCCCGTAGGGGCCAAATATTGGTAGATCAAAATATTAATTGCAATAGCGCCGTAGGTGCTTAATGTTTAAAAGAAGAGAAGATGTTTGGAAAGAATTCTACCAATATTCTGCTCCTTCAGGGCCGGACATAGAAAGGAGAATAGGTTCTCGCTGGTGTTAAATGTTGGTAGATATAAATTTAAATAATTTTACGGGCAAAAATGAATAGGAACTCGAATTTGGTAGTTATATTATTCTGCACCTACGGCGCAGCCATATATTTTGTCGGGAATATTACCAACATCCGGCTCCTATGGAGCCCCACGAGAAAAATATAATGGAGCCTCAAAAGGGCAAAATGTCTGTAGAAATAATTTCCTGCCCCAACAGATCTTTGCAGAGCAAGGTAAATGGTGCCCCGTAAGGGCCAAATATTGGTAGATAAAATTAAAAAATAATAATAGCGCCGTAGGTGCTTAATGTTTTAAAGAAATAAAATATTATGACAAAGTATAAATTCGATGCCGTTATATTTGACCTCGATGGTGTAATAACAAAAACAGCACTGGTGCATAGTGCTGCCTGGAAGAAAATGTTTGATGAGTATTTGCTTGACAGAGAAAAGTTCCATGGGGAAATGTTTGTTGAGTTTAGCCATGAAAACGATTATCTCCCTTTTGTAGATGGTAAACCAAGATATAAAGGTGTAGCTTCATTTCTTGAGTCGAGAGGGATTAAGATTCCTTTTGGGGATCCGGAAGATGAAGCTGGCAAGGAAACAATTTGTGGTCTAGGTAACCAGAAAAACGAGGCATTCAATGATGTTTTGGATCGCGACGGTGTGGAGGTTTATCCATCAACAGTTCAGCTAATGGAGGAGTTAATAGAAAAGGGAATAAGGGTAGGTGTGGCCTCATCAAGTAAAAATTGCTTTGCAGTTTTAGAAAAAGCTGGTTTACTTAATATGGTGGAAACGCGTGTAGATGGAGTTGTATCAGCTGAACTAGGATTAAAAGGAAAGCCGGAGCCCGATATTTTTACAACTGCAGCTGATAACCTGGGTGTTAGTTATGACAGGTCAGTAGTGGTTGAAGATGCTGTTTCGGGAGTACAGGCAGGTAAAAAGGGAAACTTTGGGTTAGTCCTCGGAATTGCAAGAGAAAACAATAAGCATGAGCTGAAGATAAATGGTGCTGACCTTGTTGTTTCTGATATTGCTGAAATAGGATTTGAAGGAATTTGTAAGTGGTTCGACAACGGTATTGAAGAGGACAACTGGAGCATTTCATACGATAATTATTTCGTGGAAAAAGAAAAAACCCGGGAAACGCTATTTACAGTTGGGAATGGATATTTTGGTACCCGCGGGGCACTGGAAGAGATTGCAGCAGGTGAATATAACTACCCGGGAACATATATTGCCGGACTATACAATCGGTTAATTAGTAAGGTAGGGGATAGGGATGTCGAAAACGAAGATTTTGTAAATGCCCCTAATTGGTTACCAGTTCAAATAAAAATTGAAAATGGAGAATGGCTTGATTTAAATAAATCCGAAATTTTATCTTATCACAGAAAACTGGATTTTAGGACAGGTAAGCTGCATAAAAATATAATAGTAGATTTGGGTGACTCTAAGGTCTGTGAATTTGAATCAGACCGATTTGCTTCTATGGATAACCCTCACATTGCAGCGATGCGATATTCTCTCAAACCCTTGAATTTTAGTGGTGAAATTGAATTAAAATCAGGGATTGACGGAGATATTATTAACGATGGAGTGGCGAGGTACCGGCAATTAAATCAGCAACACTTAAAACCTGTAAAATCCACTCATGCTAAGGAAGTTTTGCAATTAGTTGTGAAAACTACCCAATCAAATATTGAAATAGCGACAGCAGCTGACATCGGTTTTTATAAGGCAGGATTGCCAGTCCAATTGGGTCAGGCTTACGAAACGAACGAAGCATCAGTATTCACCTCCATGAAATTTAATGTAAATCAAGGAGAGTCGATAGGATTGGTAAAAAAAGTTTCGATGTTCACTTCTCAAGCCTGGGATTCATCCATCCCTGAATCAGATTCACTTCATGCTTTAAAATCCCTTCCGGGAATTGATGAATTATTTTTACGAAGTGAAAAAGCCTGGGATAAAATCTGGGAAAAGATAGATATTAAAATTGAAGGTGACCGTTTGGCCCAGAAATTAATCAGGATGCATTTGTACCATTTAATGGTTTCCTTCTCACCCCATAATGTAGGTTTTGATGCCAGTATCACAGCCAGGGGTTTACATGGGGAAGCTTATAGGGGCCATATTTTCTGGGATGAGCTTTTTATCCTTCCTTTATATAATCTCCATTTTCCGGAGGTAAGCAAATCTGCACTAATGTATCGTTATCGTAGGTTGGAAGAAGCGCGGAAGTATTCAAAGGAGAACGGTTACAGAGGTGCCATGTTTCCGTGGCAAAGTGGTAGTGACGGGCGGGAGGAAACCCAGGTGGTACACCTAAATCCCCTTACCGGAAAATGGGGTGCCGACTTCAGTTCATTCCAGCGGCATGTTTCCCTGGCAGTAGCTTATAATATCTTTCAATATATTCAGTCTTCTGAAGATTACCAGTTTTTGGCAGATTTTGGGGCAGAAATAATGATGGATATTTGCCGGTTCTGGATTAGTAAAGCCATACTTAACAAGGAGTCACAACGATATTCCATTAAAAATGTAATGGGGCCTGATGAGTTCCATGAAAAATACCCCGACTCTGAAGAAGGTGGGCTTAAAGATAATACCTATACCAATATTATGGTGGCCTGGACTATTGAGAAAAGTTTAGAATTGTTGGATAAACTAAGTACAGAGCAGAAAGCTGCAGTTACTGAAAAATTAGATCTATCAAACGACGAAATGGAGCAGTGGAAACATGTTTCAGGTAGATTAACAATTATTATCGAAAATGACATTCTTTCTCAATACGATGGATACTTTAAATTAAAAGAACTTGATTGGGACTATTATAAGGAGAAATATGGGAATATTTACCGGATGGACCGATTGCTTAAAGCAGAAGGCAAATCAGCAGATGATTATAAAGTGGCTAAACAGGCCGACACCCTGCAAACCTTTTATAACCTTGATGAGGAAACCGTGACAGGTATTCTTCAAAAACTCGGATATAATTTATCAGATAATTATCTTGCTAAAAATCTTGAGTATTATCTTGCCCGGACTTCGCATGGTTCAACACTGAGCCGGGTTGTTCATGCTCAATTGGCTAATATGATCAACAACCCTGAACTTAGCTGGGAATTATACAGCGATGCCCTTACCAGCGATTTTGCAGATGTACAAGGCGGGACAACCGGCGAAGGGATACATGCCGGGGTGATGGCAGGGACGGTTCTTATTGCACTTCAATCCTTTGCCGGACTGGACCTGAAATCCGGGAATGTGAAATTTGACCCTCATTTGCCATTACATTGGAGATCCATAACTTTTAAATTTTCGTATAAAAAAGTAGAGTATACCTGCACCGTATCAAAGGAGGATATTGTGATAAGTCAAAATAATGATAGGGGTGATACAGTCAATATTGACATAAAAGGTACGATATATAATTTGAGACCCGGAGATAGTTCTATAATTAAATTGAATAATTAACCTTTGTAAAAACTTTGATAGTATGCTTGGTGATGTATTACTTATTCAGGATAAACACAAATTGGCTGGTGAGGCCATTATCAAAAAGATTCTTGAAAATAAAAAACATAAGTTTATTGTAGCTATTTCTGGTGAATCTGGTTCCGGGAAATCAGAACTTACGCATGTAATTGCAAAAGGGCTGCGTAAACATGGAATTTTTGCCAAACCACTCCATGTCGATAATTATTACAATACTGATCCACTTAAGCGGAAGGCGTGGCGGGTTGATAATGGAATTGAAAATGTGGTAGGTTATAATGAATATCTCTGGGATGAAATTCACCAGAATATTGATGATTTTAAAAACAACCATATATCTGAAATGCCTTGTGTTGATCTGGTTACCGAACAGGTCGACAGGCTGATTACTGATTTTAGTACTGTGGACATGCTTATCGTAGATGGATTGTATGCCATTAAAACAGATCATGTCGATCTTCGGGTTTTTATTGAGCTTACTTACCTCGAAACCAAAGAAAAACACACCAAAGATTCACGAGGCAAAGAGGTGATGGACGAAGTTCGCTGGGCTATCCTGGGCCAGGAACACAAGATGGTTCAAGCATTAAAGCCATTGGCTGATTTGCTTATTACAAAAGATTTTAAAGTGATTGATGCAAAGAAATAAGTTCCTATTTTGCTAATAGATATTTATTTATACTCATCCGATGACTCACAGTCATCGGATGACTGAGAAGCTGCCTATGAAACGAAAAATTAGAACACCGGATTGGGTAAATGGAATAACTGTTTACGAAGTTAACCTTAGGCAATATACAAAAGAGGGAACGATTAAGGCATTTGAGGGTCATTTACCACGGCTAAAAGAGTTAGGAGTAGGTATACTGTGGTTTATGCCTATACAGCCGATAGGGGAGAAAAACCGCAAGGGAACATTGGGAAGCTACTATTCAATAAGCAATTATACACTGGTTAATCCTGAATTTGGAACATTAGTCGAGTTTAAGTCCTTAGTTAAAAAGATTCATGAACTGGGAATGAAAGTCATTATCGACTGGGTGGCCAACCACACTGCCTGGGATCATCACTGGACAATAGACCATCCGGAGTTTTATTCAAAAGATAAGGAAGGTAATTTTAAAGCCCCAGTGGAAGATTGGGAAGATGTCATCCATCTGGATTATGGCAATGCTGATCTTTGGGATGAAATGATTAAGCAGATGTCGTTCTGGCTTAAAGAAACGGATATTGATGGTTTTCGCTGCGATATGGCCCACCTGGTCCCAACACTTTTTTGGAACCGCGCCCGCCGTGATTTAGATAAGATCAAACCGGTTTATATGCTGGCCGAATCCGAAAACTTCGATCTGCTGGAATATGCCTTCGATACTATTTACAATTGGAAGTTGTTGCACGCTATGAATGATGTAGCTAGTGGGAAGTTATCTGCTCAAGGCCTTGCAGAACTTATATCCAATGAATTTAAGTACCTTCCTAAAGGGGCATCATTTCTCAATTTTACCAGTAATCACGATGAGAACTCCTGGCAGGGTTCGGCCATCGAAAGGCTTCATTATTTTTTGGAGCCATTAACGGTCCTTACCTTTTTACTACCTGGCATGCCATTAATTTATAGCGGTCAGGAGGCGGGAAACTATCAACGATTGAAATTTTTTGATAAAGATGAGATTGATTGGAAAGAGGATAAGATGTTTAGTCTCTTTCAGAAATTAGCGAGACTAGAACCCGAAATAGATAATTCGCCAGAAAATCCTGGCCTGAAAGTAATCAAAACAGATGCACCAGGCAAAATCTTAGCTATATCTCTTGCTAAAGAAGGCATGCATTGTTTGTTATTATTAAATCTTTCAGCAAAGGATGTGAATTTTAATTTGAAATTTGAACACTTGCCAGGAACTTTTTATAATGCATTGAAAAAGGATGATCTGGAATATAGTTGTCATGGCGGGTTTTCACTCAATGCATATACTTATCTTGTGCTATTGAAAGAATCCACAAGTATCAAACTCAGTTCTAATTTCTGAACATCGGCAATCGCAGATCAATTTGAAATTAGTTTTCAATAATTTTAAACTCTGTTCGCCTATTCAATTGCCTGCCTTCAAGTGTATTATTATCCGCAACCGGCTCTGTTGAACCATAACCCTTATAAACAACCCTATCCGTTGAAATTCCCTTCTTTACCAGGTATTCTACAACTGCTTTTGCCCTGTTTTCAGATAGTTTCTGATTAATGGCCTCGGAGCCTGTATTGTCGGTATGGCCGGAAAGTTCAACTTTTAATCGTGGCAATTCATTTAATAATTTAAACAACCTTTCAAGTTCAGGTGCAGATGCCGGCCTGATTGTAAATTTGCCCACATCGAAAAAAACATTTCGCAGGACGATTTTACAACCAATACACACATTCTGCAAATAAATGTCTTTTTTCACAAGTTGGTAATCACTTATTTCCGGTAAGTCGAAATTCTCCGAATAAAACAAATAATCTTTAGCCATTACTGCAATGCCATAATTTAACCCGGAGGGCAAGGAAAGAAGGAATTTCCCCGTTTCGCTGTTTGAGTGAAATGTAGAGATAATCTCATTTTTGTTATTGTCAACGATTTCGATATCTGCACTTACCGGCTCTTTCGTAAATTCATCAAGTATCCGTCCTTTTAAAACGGTTAAGTTTTTAGCATCAATACTCACAGGCGCTTCAAGTGTTGATTCATGTATGGTGCTTGTCCGGCTGGCCAATAATTGATCCTCATTATCCACAGACATCGGTTTTTTTTGTCCGAGAAAAGTGACCTTATAAATGTCATAACCTCCTTTATTATCCTCTTTCCGGTTGGAGGTAATATATGCATGTTTGCCACTTGCCGAAACGGATATGTACTTTTCATCATACACTGTGTTTACTGGGTAACCCAGGTTTTCAGGGCTTGACCACCGCCCTGATTCCCGGGTGCTTTTGAATATATCATATCCTCCCATAGAATTATGTCCCTGCGAGGTAAAATAGATTGTTTTTCCATCCGGATGGAAAAAGATGCAGGCTTCGTTATTTGGTGTATTTAATTCTGACCCAGCAGTAAAGGCTTTGCCCCATTCTTCTTTAAGCCTCGTATTTATCCTGCCGCTGAAAAACATATCAGTCCCGCCTTTATTGGCATATGGGTTATCGGTTACAAAATATATTTTAATATCATCATGCGAAAAACTGGCAAAGGATTCATTGTATTCCGTGTTGATCCTGTTTCTGGCAAGTTCTACTAGTTTGCCCCATTCGCTGCCATGCAATTCACTCAAATAGATATCCTTATTATCTCCATTGTTTCGGACAAGGAATAAGCGTTGTGCATCGCTGGAAAGAGCTACACATTCATCATCTTCACTGGTATTAATATTGCCTCCCATCGATTTTGGGGGACTCCATTTGCCATTTTCGAAATTTGAGATGAAGATATCAGCGGTATAGTCGTCGTTTAAGTTTTTTGTTCCTCCGGTGGAATGCGGATTTCTCGAATTTAAAATAATTACCGATTCATCGGCTGAAACGGATGCTGAGTAATCATCAAAAGGAGTATTCAGCGCTGACATATTCTCTACCCATACCCGTACCGGGTTGCTCATCTTCTCCCTTGCCGATTTACATTCATTCAGTTCCTTTTTAATTTGAGGGGCGTATAGATCTTCTTCTTTTCCTTTGAGTTTGCCCATACTTAGTTTGAAATTTTTCTCCGCATTCTCTATATTGCTACTGTATTTATTGGCCTTTCCCAAATAGAAATATACTGAAGCATTTAATTCAGGATCGAGTTTTATGGACCTTTCGAGAAAGGGTAAAGATTCAATTTGCCTATCAGAATGGATCATACACCTCCCAATCTTAAAATTCAATTCGGCATTATCAGGGTTGAATTGATAGGCATCATTATAAAGTGTTAGTGCTTGTTCGAAGGAGTAGGTGTGTTCTTCGTCTTGTGATAACCTTAGGAATCCAGCCTCCACAAGTGCATCTGCCTTATCCATTTTAGTTAGAATATCTTTCAGTTGATCTTTTTTATCCTTAAAGTTGGATGCTTTAAAATCAACGTTTTGGCCTGTTGAAAAAAATGGAAAGAGAAGCCATATGGCAAATACTCCCAAAACCCTTATTACTATTTGTGATCTGATTTTGTGCAACATATTAATCTGGGATTAAATTATTGGGAACATTCTACATCGAGGAATTTTTTAGCGGTTGTAATACCAAGTTGGCTAGCCTTTAGCCAATCGCTGCAACATCCATCTCTGTCACGCTGGCTTTCTTTAAGTATGCCCCTGTTAAGATAGGCTGTTGCATATTCCGGGTCGAGGGTAATGGCTCTGTCAAAATCATCCAGTGATTTTTCGAATTTCTCCAGTTTATAAAAAGCTATTGCCCTGTTGTTATAGGCAATAGGATAAGAAGGATTGATCTCAATTGCTTTTGAAAAATCATCTATTGCATTTTTAAATTTCTCTTCTTCAAGATAGATACTTCCACGATTGTTGTAAGCCAAAAAATATTCCGGGTTCATATTTATGGCTTTAGTGTAAGCATCAAAAGCCTTATCTGTTTCGCCCATTTTTTTATAAATACTACCCAGGTTATTTACCATAAACGCACTGCCTGGATCTAATGTAATGCCTTTTTGCTGTGCCTTGAGTGCGGTTTCATAGTTTTCGAGCTTGCGATAACTGCTTGCTATATCATTATAGGCGTTGGCATAGCCTTGTTGAATTTCGAGGGATTTATTAAAATATTCAATAGCCTGGTTATAATCTCCTTTCAAGAAAAAAACTTCACCGAGGAGGTAGGAGGGTTTGTTACTGAGTGGTTCCATTTTTATGAGCTTGTTGTAATCGGCAATTGCATTTTCGTAGGATCCCACAAGGGTATAGGCTTCTCCTCTGTTGTATAAAGCATCTTTATGATAGGGCTCGGTTTCGAGGACAGTATTAAAATCTTTAATCGCTGAATCTGGCAAATTTAATTTTAAAGCAACAATCCCCCTGTTAAAATAAGCTTCTGTAAAATCAGGTTTTAAAGCAATAGAGGTGCTGAAGTGTTTAATAGCATCTTTGTAATTCTTCTGTGAATAGTCCGAAATCCCGCTGTTATACGCCTCTTGAGCTTTTTTTAAAGTCTTCGTTTCTTCGTTAAGCCTGGCAATAGAGTCGCTGAACATGACCTCATCAATAGTAAGGGTGCTGTCAATGCTTTTTAGGGAGTCTCTAAGAATAGTGGTATTTAGTGCAGAGTCGATCTGGGATTGCAAAGGAGTAATGGCTACCAGCAAAATTAGTATGGTCAATACATATTTATTTTTGTTCATAAGGTATCGGTTTATTTTCGAGGGCTTTTTTACTGAACACATCTCTTAGCGATTTTTTCTCTTCAAATCCAGCTTGTCCTGTACTAGGAAAGTTGCCCCGGCCCCGAGGATCATAAATACGCCGGCCATCAAAATGGAATTCATGGGGTTATCATTAAATAAATATTGCAGAATCAATCCTCCGAAAATACCATTTATGATTTGTGGAATTGTTATCGACATATTAAACAATCCCATATAAATACCCATCTGTTTTGGTGGAATTGAATTGGCCAGCATAGCATACGGCATGGCCAATATACTCCCCCACGCAATACCAATTCCGATCATGGGAATGATAAGCAAAGTAGCGTTTGGAATGATAATAAATGAAAGAAATGATAATCCCCCAATACTTAATGCGGCAGCGTGTGTGGCCCGCCTTCCTATTCTGTTAGCCACCTTAGGGAGTGATAATGCAATGATGGCTGATACTCCATTGTAAATTCCAAATAAGATTCCTACCCAATCGCCTGCTTCCTGGTATCCCGCTGAATTTGGATCAGGAGAGTGATAAAAGTGAAGTGCAATAGCAGGAGTTGTGAAAACCCACATGGAGAACAGGGCGAACCATGAAAAGAACTGAACCAGCAATAGCTGCCACATGGTCCTGGGGATTTTTATCTTTTTATTTCCCTGAGATTTTTCGTCCTTAACAGATACTTCTTCATAGTAATCAGGGGGATATTCCTTAGTAGTTGAAATGGTCCATATAATTGTGGTTAAAAGTACTGCTGCTCCGAAATAAAAAGATACGGTTACGTTTGGTGGGACCAAACCTTCGTGTGCAGCTTCTTTTGAAATTCCAAAAAAATTACCAAGAATGTATGGAAGCCACGAGCCGACCACAGCCCCTATGCCGATAAGTAAGGTTTGCATTGAGAAGCCAAGTGTATGTTGTTCTTCCGGTAATTTATCAGCCACAAGGGCACGAAAGGGTTCCATAGAAATATTGATGGAAGCATCCATGATCATCAGCAAACCACCACCAATAAACATAGGTGCAATAAAGGTAGCCAAATGAGGAGCGTTAGGCATTAAAATCAAGGCAATACTTGTGAGGATGGCTCCGGTTAAAAAATAAGGCCGTCTTCTACCCAGTCGATTCCACGTTTTGTCGCTAAAATAACCAATAATAGGCTGAACAATCATTCCTGTAATAGGAGCTACCAGCCAAAACCAACTCAAATGATGGACATCTGCGCCGAAGGTTTGTAATACTCTGGAAGCATTAGCATTTTGCAAAGCAAATCCAAATTGAATCCCTAAAAATCCAAAACTCATGTTCCAGATTTGCCAGAAAGTTAAACGTGGTTTTTGTTTCATAGAAGACCTGATTTTAAAGAATGTTCGAAGATAAGAATAATTGAAAAAATAAGGGAAATAAAAATTTGGATTCAATAAAAACAAAAGGCGCTGAGAAGCGCCTTTTGAGTACCCGGGGCGGGACTTGAACCTGCCTGCCGGCAGGCAGGCCCGCACATTATAAAAGTCTTTTAAGAAACTCTTTACCAATACCAGATTTTAAATACTTTTCCCTTTTACGAGCTTCACTTCTGTTCGCAAATTCTTCAATTAAAATAGTTGTGAATGGCTTATAAGGTCTGGTAGTTCTTTCGTATCCTTTATTATGTCTGTTAATCCTTTCTTCATAATCAGCGGTTAACCCAACATAAATGTAATTTTTGGCAATACTTGATATCGCGTAAACGTAAAACATAGTTAGCTAAATGAGAAAAAGGGTATCATCTGATACCCTTTTTGTACCCGGGGCGGGACTTGAACCCGCACGAGCGCAATGCTCATTGGATTTTAAGTCCAACGTGTCTACCAATTCCACCACCCGGGCAACATTTCAAAAAAATGTCTCTCACGCTTGAGAGACTGAGTTTTTTAAGAGCGAAAGACGGGATTCGAACCCGCGACCCCGACCTTGGCAAGGTCGTGCTCTACCAGCTGAGCTACTTTCGCTTATCGAAATTTGAGGGTGCAAATATATGTTTTTTTAGTTTAAATAATCAAATAAAAAATGATTTTATTTTTTACTTTTTCCCTAATAATTTTTTAATTTCATTGAGCTTCATCAGCGCTTCTACAGGGGTTAATGTATTAATATCTGTATTTAAAATATCTTCTTTAATTTGAAGTAAAAGTGGGTCATCCAGTTGAATAAAACTTAACTGGAAATCATCATTTGATTTTCGCCCCGAACTTTTGCCCTGTTTTTTTAATTCACTGTTGCTATGTGTTTTCTCCAGAATACCAAGTAGTTCCGTAGCCCTGTTTATTATGGTTTGGGGCATTCCTGCCATTTTTGCTACATGGATCCCAAAACTATGTTCGCTACCCCCGGCCACAATTTTTCGGAGGAATATGATACGGTTATTGACTTCTTTAATAGAAACATGGAAATTTTTTATTCCAGTGAAGTCCGCTGCCATTTCATTTAATTCATGATAATGGGTGGCAAATAAAACTTTCGCCTTAAATAATGGGTGCTGGTGCAAAAACTCGCTTATTGCCCATGCTATAGATATCCCATCATAGGTACTTGTTCCGCGCCCAATTTCATCTAGTAATATCAGACTTCTGTTAGATAAATTATTTAAAATGCTGGATGTTTCAATCATTTCCACCATAAAGGTCGACTCCCCCAGGGAAATATTGTCTGAAGCCCCAATCCGTGTAAAAATCTTGTCAACGATCCCGATTTTTGCGCTGGAAGCAGGCACAAAGCTTCCCATTTGAGCAAGTAATACAATTAAAGCCGTTTGCCTCAACAGCGCAGATTTACCTGACATATTCGGGCCTGTGATGATTAATATCTGCTGGGTTTCATTGTCAAGGTAAATGTCGTTAGGAATATATTCTTCACCGTCGGGCATGTGTTCTTCAATTACCGGATGTCTACCCTGCCTGATATCAATTTTAAAGGAATCATTAATATCCGGCTCACAATAGTTTTTCATTTCAGCCACAAAAGCAAATGACAGTAACACATCCAGTGCGGCAATTTTGCGTGCATTCACCTGTATGGGTTCAATATATTGCGCAAGTGACACGATGAGCTCATTAAAAAGTTTAGTTTCAAGAGCAATGATTTTTTCTTCAGCACCTAATATTTTACTTTCGTATTCCTTAAGTTCTTCGGTAATATACCTTTCCGAATTGGTAAGGGTTTGTTTCCTGTGCCATTCAGGAGGAACTTTGTCTTTATGTGTATTGGTAACTTCGAGATAATAACCAAACACATTGTTATAGCTTATTTTAAGTGAACTTATGCCCGTGCGTTCTGTTTCTCTTTGTTGGATTTCAACAAGATAATCTTTTCCTGAAAACATGATTCGTCGCAACTCATCAAGCTCTTCTGATATCCCTTGCTTTATCACATTTCCTTTTGAGATAACAACAGAGGGTTCGGGTTTTATAGTTTTTTCGATCTGAGATTGTAGTGTGGGCAAACTGTTTAATTGGTCGATAAGCAGACGAAAAGGAGCTGATTTATGGTCTCTTGAAGTTTCAATAATTTGCTGGATAGATTGCAGCGAATCCAGGATTTTAAGCACTTCCCTGGGATTTACCCTGCCAATTGATACTTTGGAAATCAGCCGTTCCAGGTCACCTATTAATTTAATTTGTTTCCTAAGGCTTTCACTTAATTCAGATTGATTAAGTAAAAATCTGACCGTATCAGTTCGTTGTAATATTGCCGCCCTGTTTTTTAAAGGTAAAACCATCCACCTCTTTAACAAGCGGGAGCCCATTGGTGAAATTGTGTGGTCGAGTGTCTCGATCAGGGTTGGGGATTTATCATTAGAAGAGGATAACAACTCAAGGTTTTTGATGGTAAACCGATCGAGCCACACAAAGTTATCTTCTTCTATGCGCGACAGGGACGAAATATGATCCAGATTGTCGTGATGTGTTTCCTTGAGATAATGTAAAATTACACCTGCTGCAATGATACCATAGGGTAACATTTCAATGCCAAAACCTTTGAGGGATTTTGTTCCAAATTTCTTTAATAACAACTCTTCAGAAAATTCTTTGTTAAATATCCATTCTTCGAAAGTCTGGGTAATAAAATCCCCGAATTTTTTGGAAAAATCTGCAAGTTTATTCCTTTGTAAAATAATTTCACTTGGTTTAAAACTTTGCAGGAGTTTATCAATGTAATTATCGTTTCCCTGAGCGAGAAGAAATTCTCCTGTAGTAACATCCAGGAAAGCAATTCCTGATTTGTCGGGCTGGTAGTGGATTGCCGCAAGAAAATTGTTAGTGGTATTTTCAAGTACATTGTCGTTAAATGTAACACCTGGTGTCACAAGTTCAGTTACTCCCCTCTTTACGATTTTTTTAGTCAGTTTAGGATCTTCCAATTGGTCGCAGATGGCTACCCGCAAGCCAGCTCTCACAAGTTTTGGAAGATAGGTGTCAATAGAATGGTGTGGAAATCCAGCGAGTTCTATATAGGCGGCCGCCCCATTGGCTCTGCGTGTAAGCACAATACCCAGTATTTTGGAGGTTTTAATGGCATCTTCACCAAAGGTTTCATAAAAATCGCCAACCCGAAACAACAATAAAGCATCCGGATACTTTTGCTTGATTGCATTGTATTGTTTCATTAAAGGGGTTTCTGCAACTTTTGCCTTTGCCATTAATTTAAGTTTAAAGCAAAAATATAATTATAATGTGTACAAATAACGAATTTTAATTCACAGTTTTTAATGAACTGTTAATTTTGCAGCCTAAATATTAGTTATGCGTAAGTTAAAAAATGAGGAATTGAACCGTTTATCTGTAGATGAATATAAAACATCAACAAAAAACAATCTGATTGTAGTTTTGGATAACATCAGGAGTTTAAATAATATTGGCTCGATTTTCAGGACTGGTGACGCTTTTCGTATTAAGGAAATTCATTTATGCGGAATAACTGCGCAACCTCCTCATCGCGAGATTCGGAAAACGGCACTGGGTGCAACAGAATCAGTTGACTGGAGTTATTATTCCGAAACAAAGGAATCAATATTTCAATTGAAAGAAATGGGGTATACCGTCCTTGCTATTGAGCAGATTGACACAAGTACGGATCTTGCGAATTTTAAACCTGACCAGGGCAAAAAGTATGGGCTTATTTTTGGAAATGAGATCAATGGCATTTCTCAGGATATTCTAAGTTATGTGGACCAATGTATTGAAATACCTCAATTCGGCACTAAGCACTCCTTTAATATCTCAGTAAGCGCAGGAATTGTTTTATGGCATCTATTTATAAAAAGCTTGTAAAAGCAAAGAGGCTGCAATTTGCAGCCTCTTTGTACACTAGAAAATATCAGATATTATTTTAAAATCTCAATAAATTGTGGATTTGTATAATACTTTGAAAACTCTTTATCATCTTTAATCATTTTAACATAAGATGGGTCAGCAGCAACAGTATTCTTCAAGTTGTCGAATACCATTTTCTCGTTGTCGGTTCTTGCCCCAATAACAGCTAATAAATAATAAGTATCCGGAGTTTTTTCAGCACAATTCAATGTGGATGTTGCAGCATTATAATTCCCGCTCATGGTGTGAGCAAGGGCTAAGTTATAATCACATTTGGAACTACCTAATGAATTTATTGCTCCATTGTAGTTGCCTTGTGCAATCTTAACAATACCCATATTGTAATTCACATCAACACCTTGCTTTTGAGCAGCCATATAGTTTTCTTTTGCTTTGGCAAAATCTTTTTCTTTAGAAGCCATTACACCACTATTATTAAGAACGATACCGTTATCACCTGCCATTGAATAGGCCTTAGTAAAGTATTGTTTGGCAGCATCATAATCTTCGAGAGCAATACAAGCGTCTCCTGCATTATTATATCCTCTCCAGTCGTTGGGGAACATTTCAATAACAGTTTTGTAGATGTTGAGTTTAGCCTGAGCATCCTCTGTTAAAGTTGCTGCATAAAGCAGTTCCTGAATATTCAGAGAATCCGGAGCAGATGTAGCGTATTCTGCAATTTCTTCATCAGTAAGTGAAGGCTCATAGCAGTTTACACTAATAACAGCCCGACGAAGTGGTGGTAACAGTTTATCCTCAATATCTTTGTAGATAACGGTCATGTTTCTGATTTCCTGCTCTCTTTTAGCTGGATCAGATTGAGAGTTAACTACATTGGCAATAATGTTCTTATCTTTAATGTCAGAAGCTTGCAACGCTTTCATAAAACCATCCCAATCTTCTCCATTTGCTGATAAGTTAAACTTAATCTCTTGCCTGACTTCATCCTCAGTAATTCCCATTTTTTTAGCGGCTGCTTTTACATACTTATCATACATCTTTTGTGTGTATTTTTCAGCAGTTTCTGAACGTCTTTGAGACAGTCCCTGGTTAAATGATTCTTCACCTTCAGGAGAAGCCCATGCAGCGATATCAATACTCTTCATTTCCCATCCTTTTCCAACGAAGTCGCTTATATCCACTAAACTTTGTTTTGCATCCTCAGTTTTGTTGAGTTTATAATTAAAGTTTAAATCGTGCCGGTTAACTACATAATAAATAGTTCCCTCTTCGGTTTTAACAATATCACGAACAAATCCATGATCAGCCAACATCAACTTTTCAGTGTTACTGATTCGTTTAGAAGTCATGATCAGTCCATCAGCAATTTTACGGTCGCCCATCGTTGAAGGGGTACGTCCTTTAACAGATGACATCGGCTCTACATATAACTCACAGACATCCATGCCAGGTTCATACTTAACATATGTTTTATAAGTAAAAGAACCTCCGGTTTCAGGAATAACAACTGCACCTGGTTTTTTAAATTCTTCTGCAACCTCAGCACCCTGGAAATAAAGTGTTTCTAATTGTTTTGACTGGTCACCATATTTTAATACCGGGGTGAAGTCCACCACTGCTCTTTTGTTGTATGATTCAGGGAAAGTTCCTTTAATCTCTATCGGAATAGAATCTCCATGCAAGGCTAACATTGAGGGCTCGGTTTCAATTTGCATTTTGGCACCACCAGTTGGCCTCCAGAAGCTATATCCAAGTCCTAAAGAAGTAAAGAAATATGCATCCCTTTTCTCTCCACTTTGAAAACCGTCTAATTTGTCAGAGTCGAACCAGCGAATAGTCGATTCAAGATTAATATCCCAGCGGTTGTTAAGCCGGATATCAATACCAGCTCCTGTAGGGATCATGGTTTCTGTAGTATTTGGATAACCCTGTCCGTTATTGATTCCGTCATCAGCAGGTAGGTCTGTATCCAAATGGTAAGCATTGGCATCAAAGTCAACAAATCCAATACCTGTAGTACCGTAAACATTGATCAGTCTTGGTTTGTATCCAAAAAACAGGTTCGAAAAACTAAACGTTGTACCTAAAATCATATCCGTAAGATCAGTTTCGAAATACAGGTTTTTAGTATCCTTACCACTAATTCCCTTGAGCGGTGCTTTTATAAAAGAAAGATAGGCGCCAAATACCGGGCTAATATGTTTCCCTAACCTGGCTCCATAACCAAATTGGATATCATCTTTTCCAAGCATATTCCCATGCCATGATCCCGAAAGGATATCTCCATAACTTTGTGTAATACCTCCATTTAGGTTTAAGTACCATTGATAGTAAAGTTTATCACTACCGTCTTCCCTGTTTGCATTTTGAGCTAACATTACACCCGGGATGATGAAAATGAGTGTAAGCGCTAAAAACTTTGATACAATCTGATAATTTTTTTTCATAGTGTATGAATTTTCTTATTTATTTCAGCGGTTATAGCATTGATGGTTTAATCAGCTTAAATTTTCCCAAAAGTACAAAATTTTATTACTAAAATGTTCTAAAATTTTATTTAATTTACTCAAAGATAGACAATTTTTAATACCAATGTCGAAAGTAGTCTATTTATCAATTTATTACAATCCTCCTTATGCAATTTATTAACAAAAAAATATTAACAAATTATTTTATAAAATGTTCTATAATTCCTTTATAGTGCATTTTTCGGAACTTCAAAATTATCCTTTATTAATTATTGTGTGCATTTTTTTAGGGCAATTTATATCCGTTTCTCAAAACTTTGCAATGTTACAAAAAAATCTATTTACAGAAAGGTAATTCGATGAATACCTTTTGCAAAGTCCTTATTTATCGCGGTGATTAGCTTTTTATAATCCGATCTGTTTTCAACAAAGTCAATGTTTCTTGTGTCAATAATTAGTATGCGTGAGTTGGTAAGGTGCTTAAAATAATCCAGGTAGCCTTTTTGGATATTATCCAGATAATCAAATTTGATATCCTGCTCATACGACCTTCCACGATGTTTAATGTTGTTGAGAACATTTTCTACAGAATTATACAAATAAACGATCAATTCTGGTTTTGGAAGTGAAAGGTTAATAATTTCAAAAAGTCGCGAATACAAAATATACTCGTCTTTTTGAAGATTATTCTTTGCAAATATTAACGACTTATCAATAAAATAATCGGATATTGTGAAAGATGAAAATAATTCCGGGGCACTGCCCTCCGATTTTATCTGTTGAAAACGATCTGCTAAAAATGACATTTCAAGAGGGAATGCATACTTTTCAGGATCTTTATAAAACTTGGGCAAAAAGGAATTGTCCTTAAACCTTTCGAGAATTAAACGGGCATTAAAATCATTGGATATCATTTTTGCGAGGGTAGTTTTACCCGATCCAATATTTCCTTCTATAGCTACATAATTATAGTTCATTCTCTGCAAATTCGTTTAATCCATAACTTTTAAATAAGCTAACATCTAACATATCAGTGCAAGCTTCAGCTAAATCGTCAATGCTAAGATTAAAAGTCGGATGAATTTCGTGTCCGGCTATTTCTGCTAATGGAACCAACGTAAATCTTCTTTTATGTAACCTGGGATGTGGAATTTCAAGACCATTTTCATTCAACTTAAGGTCACCCATTAGTAAAATATCTATGTCAATAACCCTTGATTGATAGCCCTTTTCACTGCGCGTACGTCCAAGTTCCTTTTCAATTTGTAATACTTTTTTCAAAACTATATAAGGATCGAAACCGGTTTCTATTTTGATCACCGTATTTAAAAAATAACTACCTGAATTGAAACCCCAGGGTGCAGTCTGGTATATTGAAGATACTTTTTTAATTTTACCTATCTGCTTATTAATCGCTTGAAT